>NZ_JAUSZN010000001.1:648000-1293500 GCF_030817595.1 Neobacillus niacini | reverse complement strand
CAGCAAGGACTACAAAAATTACGGAGCCAGAGGTATAACTGTTTGTGAGGAATGGAGAAATAAGTTTGAAAACTTTTATCAGTGGGCAATAGACAATGGGTACGAAGAGTATTTAACACTGGATAGGAAAGATGTAAACGGCAACTATGAACCTACAAATTGCCGTTGGGCAACCACTAAGGAACAGGGTAACAACACAAGGTACAACCGTTATATCACCATTAACGGAGAAACCAATACAATTGCAGAATGGTCACAGATCACAGGGATAGGTCCCAAAGCCTTAAGGTATAGAATAGAGTCGGGTTGGGATGAAAAAGACCTATTATTACCTGTTGGTGTTCATAAAGTGTATATTACAGTAGGTAATGAAACCAAGACCATTAAAGAGTGGTCTAGAGAAAAGGGTATATCAGATACAGTGATTAGCAAACGCTACAAATCTGGTATTAGGGGAGAGGACCTTTTTGCGTATAATCGAAAAATCATTCTAGTTGAAATCGATGGGGTTACCAAGTCCTTATCTGACTGGTCAAAAGAAACTGGCATACGACTCACTACACTATTACAGCGATATAATAAAGGAAAACGGGGCAAAGATCTTATTGCCCAAACGAAGAAACAAACAATTGAGCAACTTGCATGGGATCTTTAAACGCCTAAATGAGCTTGGAATTTGCTCCAAGCTCATTTTTTACTGGCAAATCAATGATGTATGTTTTACCAGTATGACTATTAAACATCATTAGTCATTCTCAAAGTGAGGGATACTGTATATTTGCTTATAACTATACAAAACCATTTAGAAGCTCTTATTGTATTAACGGAGCAGGATAGTTGAATAAGAAATCATCTCAGGGAACAATAAAATGAGGTGGATACTATGAAAACATACGTTATCTTAGTGTCTGTATTTATTCTCTTTGTTGTGCCAAAAAGTGTAAGTGCTACAAACGAAGGATTTGAAGTGGTATCGAAGCTAACTAAAGAAGAAATAGTCTAGTACGCTAAGAAAATGAACGGGTTATATCAAGACTTCAATATTGATTTTAAAGGAGATACTTACTTCAGACCTTTTTGGATGAGTGTTACAAATCCTCCTATGCCCCCAGAACTATTTTACGAAGACATTAACAAAGATGGAAAAAAGGAATTAATTTTGATGACCACCAGCAGCCTTCTCCACATCTTGAAGGAACTCTAATAAATTTCCTAAACCTTGAAGATCGTGTGTAATACTAAAACTCTTACGATGTGTTTAACTTTATCTAAAAACGCTTGAACCTGACTTTCTCCTTTTGATACATCCAGACCAATCAATGGATTCATTAATTTTCTCCTCCTCATAGAAATACAAATTAGTCGGTAACCCCTAAAGATCCTTGTAATGTCATAGGTTCGCTTGTTAAACGGGATCATGGTCCCAACCAGCCTGAAACATGTTTATACAAGTAGGGGGGTGAACAGTTTAGTTGACGGAATCGAGTCCCACGGGTGCGACGTTTTACCCCGACTACCGTAATAATAAAACCATAAACAAAAAGGTCAACCAGAAAATCTGGCTAACCTTATATTACGAACTGGTGCTTTAGTTTAACAAAGAAAATACTAAAAGTCGGTTCCTTTACAGGAATTCTACTTTTATATATTGAATTTACTAAGCGTTAATCCGCATTTTCCTGACGCTACCCCTATATGGGGATAAATCTTTCTTCATGTTTAAAAATCAGTAATAAATGGAAAATAAAGAAAGGAGGGATGAGTATGAAAGTACTTATTATTGGTGGAGATGCAGCAGGGATGAGTGCTGCAATGCAAATTGTACGAAACAGTTCTGGACATGAAATCACTGTTTTAGAAAAGGGTGGAGTGTATTCGTACGGACAATGTGGCCTACCTTATGTGATCAGTGGGAAGATAGAGTCAACAGATAAGTTAATAGCACGTACACAGTCTACTTTTAAAGAGAAATATGGCATTGATGCACGAGTATATCATGAAGTCCAAAAGGTAGACACGGAAAATAAAATGGTAAGTGGAATAAACCATAGTAATGGTGAAACGTTTAGCCTTCCGTATGACCGCCTTCTTATTGCGACCGGCGTAGGCCCGGTCATTCCAAAGTGGGAGGGTGTTAAACTTCCAGGTGTCTTCACATTAAAGGCAATTCCTGATGCAAAGACAATCATGGATTATCTTGAGAAAGATATAAAAAATGTGACAGTTATTGGTGGCGGATACATTGGACTCGAAATGGCTGAAAGTTTTGCGGAGCTCGGCAAGAAGGTAACAATCATTGAAAGAAATGAGCAATTAGCAAAAATTTTTGATAAAGAAATGGCAGAACTTATCCATGAAGAAGCAGTGAAGCAAAACATTGTGTTAAAAATGGGTGAATCTGTTGAAGCATTCCGTGGTAGTGAGCATGTTGAATATGTGAAAACCGATAAAGGGAAGTATGAAACAGATTTAGTATTAGTCGCTATAGGTGTGAAGCCAAATATATTATTTTTAGAAGGGACTGGAATCAAAACAAGTGTTAATGGTTCTATTCAAGTAAATGCGTATATGCAAACAAGTATTAAAGATATCTATGCTGCAGGAGATTGTGCAACACAATATCATCGAGTAAAAGAAATGGATGATCATGTCCCATTGGGAACACATGCCAATAAGCAAGGTCAAATCGCCGGATTAAACATCGTTAATATACATAAAACATTTAAAGGTGTTGTAGGCACTTCAATCATAAAATTTTTTGATTTAACTTTAGGTAGAACAGGAATAACAGAAACAGAGGCAAAACTGCTGAACATCCCATGTGGTTCTGTAACAATTATATCGACAGATATCGCTGGATATTATCCTAATAATAAAAAAATGAAATTGAAACTTGTCTATCATAAAGAAACACATAAAGTTCTTGGTGGGCAAATTATTGGGGAAAATGGGATCGACAAACGAATCGATGTTCTAGCAACTGCAATATTCCATTCGATGACAACCGATGAGCTGCTTGATTTAGATCTTGCGTACGCACCTCCATATAATGGTGTATGGGATCCTATTCAGCAAGCAGCTAGAAGAGTAAAGTAGCTTTAATACTAACTATTAACTATATAATGTACTATCGGGGTGCTTTTCCTTATTAACAATCTTCAGCAATCAGGCGCATTTCCTAATAAGGAATGTGTCTCTTTTTTTCAGATTTAGAGGATATTAAGTAGACCAGGAAGAATACGACTAGAATTATGAGAAATATTACAATTAAATTAACGTGGCAGTATAGTTGAAGAAGGAAGGGCAAACTTTAAAATATCTTCAATAATAAAGGATCGGATGTATTCTTAACACGTTCTGTTCGAGAAGGAAAACATAAATAGCTGTTTAATTTCTCATATTTTTAGCACATAAATTAACAGGCACTTTAGAATAAAAAAAAGAATCACTCGAACTCGTTTGTTTTCAAGTGCTCCCTTTTTTTAAAAATATTTATATTACATATAAAATAAATAATCATTTTAGAAAATAGACCCCATAATAAATATGCATTTAGATAAAAAAATATTTGTCTTCAGATTAAAAATGGTTTTACAACCACTTTTACTTGACGTCTAATTCATCTAAATTTAATTTTTAGTGAGAACTGAAATTATTTAAAATTGTATTATATTCTTGGTCACTAATAATCCCTAACTTTTTACATAAGTAGGAATTTAATAAGATTTTTTTCTTTATTCGTTTAGTTGGAGACACCTGTATCACTCCCTTTACTCTTATTATATTTTACTCCATCAAAAAAGTTTCCTTTGACCAAAAAATAATCTCTGAATTAAAAGTATTGCCTATATAAAAATTAAAATAAAAATTTTAACCCGTCGAAATGACGGGTTTTCGGCAACTTAAAGTTTGTGAAGGATTCCACTTAAAGTGACGGGTGCTTTACTTGTATAATAACAACATAAGAATCCAAACTAGTTGTAAAAATTCAGGAGTGGCAAATGTGGTTGCATTTATGTCTTCTTGCAAATATTTTTAAAAAATGTTAAACTTTAGAAGAATTATTTTTGATCGGTGTAAAGGATAGTATAAGATTAACTTTTCGTCTTGATGATCACTGAGTGCAAGGATAGTAACACATTGTGTGCAAAGCACACAGCAGGAGGAAACAAAATGGAACAAGGTAAAGTAAAATGGTTTAACGCAGAAAAAGGTTTCGGATTTATCGAGCGTGAAGGCGGAGAAGACGTATTCGTTCATTTCTCAGCTATCCAAGGCGAAGGTTTCAAATCTTTAGACGAAGGTCAAACAGTTTCTTTTGACGTTGAGCAAGGTCAACGTGGAGCTCAAGCGGCTAACGTGCGTAAAGCTTAATAATAAGAACAAACTAAAGCAGGCTCTTTATAGAGTCTGTTTTTTTCTCCTTTTAAAAACAAGGAGCCCCACTCACGAATGAGAAGGGCACATGTAAACAAGTAAATCAAATGGTAAACAAAGTGTACCATATTATCAAGGATTCTCCTAATTACCTTTAAATAAACATTTTAAAGTGCTTATGAAGAGAGTGGCAAAATTGTCCATCTTTATTGGTGTAATTCGACTAACGGGGGCTAGAGTTTAACAATGAGTTGCTACGGCAGCTCTTTTTCTTTGTTGAGCTAACGTTGTAGGTTTTGGAGTTGAAGAATGGAAATAAAAATAATAAAACATTTTTCAATTTTTATGTTGAACGGTACTATACAATAGGTGAATATCAATAATTGTACAGATTAACTAGATAACTTGTCCCTGTCAATAATTACGATTTTTGCACTCAATATACTAGATAATAGATTTTTTTGAAAGGTTGTGTTTGCTATGGCAACATTAAGTACGGGACCCTTTGTGGTTCCCAGGCGTACATGCAACGGAAATCCTGTCAACTTCTTTTTTATAAGCTTTACAAATTTGAGTAATCGAATGTTGACGGTAACATTAAAGATTCACCAAGTCTTCACTCAACCAAATGCGATTCACTCATCCTACACAATTCACCTACCATCACCTTGTACTCTGATACACCCACCAGCACTAATCAGAGTTGAACCAAATTCAGCAGTTATGCTCTCTCAATCGGTTGTCCCTCCTTTGCCAATTAACAACAGTAATACGGCTTCAAACGACCAACTAGTATTGATCATATCAATTAGTGGAAACGTAGATAAATCATCAAGAGACTTAATTCAAATCTGTGTCACAGGTGGTTTTTCATCTGATGGTGGCAGTTCTCTGAATGAGGCAGAACCAACAATGTTTTTCCGACATGCTGACTTTGTGGTAATTCATCGTAATAACTCCCCTACTCCTCATCATCATCCCTTAGAACCTAATCATGATAAAGACAGCTAGATAAGATTTGAATAGTCTTTTTAGACAGTTAATTTCTTAATGAGGAGGTATATTTGATCCATTAAGGGTCTATCCCCTGAATCCTACTCAACTAAACGGGGCTGAGGCTCAAAATCAAGCTGTCATTTTGGCAGCTTTTCTTATTGCACTAAACTGGTAGGTTAGTTGAAGAAGGAAATGAATAAAAATACTTTGATTAAGTTTAATTAAGTCTATTTTTCAATCACTGATTTTATGGGAAAAGTGAAAATATAATTGGTATTATTTTATTTTTGCACATCCTAAAGAAATAGGAGGTGGATTAATAGTGAGGCATTCAAGATTTTTATTAATCCTTATGATGATTCTTCCATGGTTTTCAATCCCACTTTTGGGACGAAGTACAATAAAACGCTTTCTTCCAGCAACTATACTTATTAGTTGTGTCGTAAAAATAAATAACATTACTGCAAAGAAACGAAATTGGTGGAAGTTTTATAATAGTATTCATCCTAAAATATCAGGAGATATTCCTTTTATTTTGGGTCCCTACCTTCTATCATCTCTATGGATTTTAAAACTTACTTATGGCAAGTTAAAATTATTTACGATTACCAATGCAATTGGTCATATCTTGTTTGCTTTTCCAGGAATAAAATTATTAAAACGATTAGGAATAGTTTCTTTAGTTAAGATGAAACCAATCCAATTGACATTATTACTTACTATTAGAGGTTTTCTCCTATATGGTTTTCAATTTGTTATAGAGAATATTAAACAAAACAATATTTCTCGAATTCTAAAATTCATTAAAAAGTTTTAATATTACAACGCTAAACAGCAGTTTCTTAAGTTTAAAATGAGATCGCTTCGGCGGTCTATTTTCTTGTTCAGCTAAAGGGGCAGTTTACTTCAAGAAGGAAGAACTTTATGTTAAAATTTGGATATGGAAGAAACGGAGGAGAGACATTTTGGGAAAAGTTATCTTAATATTTTTGCTTTTGATTAATATTTCCTACATAGTAAGTTTTCTTGCTTTCTTTGGGGCGTCATTATTAAATAATTTATGGCTCGGTACGTTTATAGTTAGTTTATTATTATCTATTTTTTATTTTATACGTACTAGAATACAAAAGGGCTACAATCCTTATTTATCAATTGCAGTAATATCATTTAGTATGGGGTCGTTGGGACTTTACGTTTTTATATATTATCTCACTAATCTACTGGGATAGATATTGAATTAAAGGATGTTTGAACTTAGAAGTGGCTGTTACAACAGGCTCAGGCTGTCGAGAAAATCTCGACAGCTATGATTTTTTGTAATTACTTTAATGATTCACCGCGTTAATATGCTATAATATACATATAAATAACAGGACGGTGGATAGAATGTATAAGCCAAAAAGAGAAATACAAAACGAAGCTGAATTTGTTTTTATTGATGATTTAGTACCGCAAGATCACCTATTAAGGAAGGTGGACAAGTATATTGATTTTTCTTTTATTGGTGAGAAGGTCCGTCCTTTTTATTCAGAAAATAACGGGCGTCCTTCGGACCCTATACAGCTCTTTAAGATGATGTTTATCGGATATTTTTATGGCATTCGTTCTGAACGACAATTAGAGCGTGAAATTCAGACGAATGTGGCCTATCGATGGTTCTTAGGATTAAAGCTAAACGATACAGTTCCCCATCATTCCACCATTAGTTGGAATCGGCGAACCCGTTTTAAAGATACAAATATATTTCAGGAAATTTTTGATGAGATTGTCTTCAAAGCAATTAACCACAAGATGGTTGGAGGAAGAGTTTTATTTTCCGATTCCACACACCTTAAAGCGAATGCAAACAAACATAAATTCTCTAGAGTTGAAGTGGAAGTTGAAACACGTGAATATGTAGAAGATTTAAACAAAGCTATTGAGGAAGACAGGAGAGATCATGGAAAAAAGCCTTTAAAGGAAAAGGAGGAGGTGACCGAGAAAAAGGAAATACGACTGAGCACAACTGATCCTGAATGCGGGTTTATGTCACGAGAGAATAAACAGGAGATGTTCTGTTATCTTGATCATCGAACTACCGACATGAAGTTCAACATCATAACTGATGCGTATGTTACACCAGGAAATGTTCACGATTCTGTCCCCTATCTTTCACGGTTAGACCGTCAGGTCGAACGTTTTGGATTTAAAGTAGAAGCTGTGGCACTTGATTCGGGTTACCTGACAAATCCGATTTGTAAGGGACTTAATGAACGCAATATTTTTGGAGTTATCGCTCACAGAAGATATCAATCAACAAAAGGGTTATTTCCTAAATGGAAGTTTACATATGACAAAGATAGAGATTTGTATGTTTGTCCAAATGGTCAGGAGTTACAATATCGTACAACTACAAGAGAAGGTTATCGGGAATATAAGTCAGATCCTAAAAAGTGTACTAACTGCCCACTCCTCCCGGAGTGTACAAAATCTCAAAATAAAACAAAAGTAGTTACCAGACATGTTTGGGAGGAACATAAGGAAAAGGTTCGACTTAACAGACTTTCAAAGTCAGGTAAAATACTATATAAATTTAGAAAAGAAAAAGTAGAGCGAAGCTTCGCAGATTCAAAAGAACTGCATGGGCTTCGCTATTGCAGGTTACGGGGATTGCACAATGCGAGTGAGCAAGTGTTACTCACCGCAGCATGCCAAAACATGAAAAAGATTGCCACATACTTAGCAAGTTTGGAAAAAGTGTGTGGCAATCTCTTGGTTATTTCTCCCTGTTGATTGAAGCGGAAGGTGCGAAGACTCCTGCGGGAGTACGGGGCTGGGGAGACCCCACAGGCGCTTAAGCGCCGAGGAGGCTCCCCGGCACGCCCGCGGAAAGCGAAGCACCTGGAGCGGAAATCAACAGGCCTTTGGGCAGGCAGAAAAATAAAAATTGCCGAGAAAGATACCTTTCTCGACAATCTGTGGCTGTTACAACAGCCTTTTTGTTTTTGAGCTAAAGATGCAGGTTAATTAAAAATGAAACTATAAAAAGGAGCAATTTTGCTCCTTAATCACATATTTATTTTTATTTTTATTTTTTCTGCTTCTGACATTATATTTTTGATTAATAATTTTACAGTTTGTTGTTTAGCTAATCTTGAACTTTGACCAGACCATAGTGACATAAATTCTTTATTATTCTTTGAGGCGGCGACCTTTCTAATATCCTGGGTTAATGTGTTTTGAACGGGGAAGTCTGGTAAATACCATTCGTTGCTCTGCATACCCAAAATAAAATTATTTGTAATTCCTCTCGCCCATTTACCCGAAAATGAACGAGTTAATACTGTATCTTCCTCCGTGATATTCATAACAGCGTCTTTATGTACTTTATGTGTTCCACTTTCAATACAAGTCAAGAAAGCTGTCCCCATTTGTACACCATTTGCACCTAAGCAGGCAGAAGCCATCAACCCTCTTCCATCCATAATACCTCCAGCAGCTATTACTGGAATACTTACATTGTCAACGACCTGCGGAATTAATGACATTGAACCAACTAAACTCACTTTATAATCATCGATAAAGTTCCCTCGATGTCCACCAGCTTCACTGCCTTGAACAACGACAATATCAATTCCTGCTTTCTCATTTTCAACTGCTTCTCTAACAGTCGTTGCTGTTCCCATTAGAATAATGTCAGATTTTTTTAACTCAGAAATTACTTTTTCAGACGGAATGCCAAATGTAAAAGAACAGATCGGGACATTTTCTTCAATTACCACCTTAATTTGTTCAATAAATGTTTCATAGACATTATTAAATTCAGGAATTTCAAAGCTATCTTTTTGAGGTAAATTTAGTTGCTCACGAATAGGGTTTAATAACTGATTAGCTGATTTAATGTCATCATTTATAACATCAAACTCATTGGGTACAAATAGGTTTATACCAAAGGGATTTGATGTTAGTGTCTTTAACTCCCTTATTTGATTTCTAATTTGAATAGGGGTCATATAACCTGCTCCAATCATACCTAGACCACCACTATTTGAAACCTCAGCGACTAATTCCGAAGTTGTTACTCCACCTGCCATTGGAGCCTGTATAATTGGATATTTTATTTTTAATACTTCTGTCATTTTATTAATTAACATGTGTATCCCTCATCTTTTGCATAAGATTTCCTCTCAAACTGAATTCCATTTAAAAGCATTCCCGCCCCAATTAAAACGACAGTAGATGCTCCAATCAAAGCAGTATTAAAATTATGAGTGAATGATGATAACACTCCAGAAAGGATGGGTCCAATCAACTGTCCAATAGCAAAAATAGCAGTTAGAATGCCAATCGTTCGACTGCTATTAGATGGATTTATTTGTCGTCCCAATGTTGTAGCAAGTGTAGTGATACCCATAAACGTTGCTCCAAATAATAAAGCACTTATGATAAAACTAGTTTTCGAAACCCAAAAGGCTGGCATCGCCATTCCCAAGGATTGTAATGCCATTGCAAGGACTAAGGATTTAACGAAGCCCCATTTTTTTGCTAGTATAGACCAGATGAGACAGGATGGAATAGCAGCCAAACCAACCATCATCCAAACTAAAGTTGCATCATTATGAAAGGATGGGGTCTTTTCAGCGATAGATACGATAAATGTTCCTGTAACAATGTAACCCAATCCTTCTAAACCATAGGCAATAATCAACCATAGGAGCCATTTAGTTGGGGGGACAACTGCAAAATTATTTTCTTTATGTTTTAACTCAACAACGTTGGAGGCTTCATCTAGCCATAGCCATACGAAGATAGATAGGATTGCACTGACAACAGCTAATCCGATCCATGTACCTTCCCACTGATATAAATGGTTTAAACTCGGAATAAAAAGACAGGATAAACAGATTCCCAAACCTACCCCTCCATAAAATAAACCAGACCAACTTGTTTTGTTTATAGTAGCAAGTTTTTCTAACACGATACCTGAGGCAAGGACCAACACATAAGCACTGGAAACCCCCGATAGAAATCGAAGTACATACCAAATGAAATGAGAGTATGTTAGACCCATTATGGCAGTGGTTAAGATACTGATGATTAGACTTATTTTTAAGATAATCACTCGAAACTTCTTCAAAGGTACCGCTCCTGATAAAATTGCTCCAAGCAAATATCCAGCGTAATTACTTGATGCTATATATCCAGCAACTGTATTCGAAAAAGATAGATCTTTTTGCATAAGTGGAAGAATGGGAGTATATGCAAACCTTCCAATCCCCATAGCAATGATTAGTGACAGTATTCCCCCTATTAAAAAAAGAAAAGATTGCTTCTTCAAATAAAAACCTCCAATAAAATGATTATATTTAAATCATATCTCTTATCTGGTATATTGAATAATACATAATATTGATATTTGCTATCAGTTAATCAGATGGCAAAAAAAGAGGTGAGGATTTTGATGGATTTGCAAACATTAAAAGTTTTCCAGACTGTTGCAAAGCTGGGGAGTATTTCACAGGCAGCAAGAGAACTTCAATATGCACAATCTAATATCACGATGAAAATACAGCAATTAGAAACGGAACTTCAAACAACCTTATTTTATAGACATAATCGTGGGACTGCTTTGACAGCAAAAGGAAGCATGTTGTTAACATACACGGAAAAAATTTTTCATCTTATAGAAGAAACGAAAAACGTAATGAATGATGATCAAACACCAAAAGGTCCTTTAATTATTGGTTCTATGGAAACAACTGCCGCAGTTCGGTTACCAGCCATATTTTCAAAGTACCTTAAAGACTATCCCGACGTTGACTTAACCCTAAAAACAGGTTCTACGGAAGAGAATATTCTAGGTGTGCTTCAGTATGAACTCGACGGAGCATTTGTTGCGGGACCGATTGAAAACTCTGAACTCATTCAAAAGGAAGTCTTTGACGAGGAATTGGTACTCGTAACAGATACAATTCATCCCCCAATATCTACTATCGAAGATATTCAAAAAGGGACATTGCTTGTATTTCGTACTGGATGTTCTTATCGAGAAAGGCTTGAACAATGGTTTCGCACAGAGAGGGTGATGCCTATAAAGGTAATGGAATTTGGAACCCTTGATGGAATAATTGGGTGTGTATCTGCTGGTCTAGGTATAAGTATGCTTCCACAAAGCGTTGTAACAAAACAAATACAAGAAGGAACTCTAAGACAGCATTCACTTCCAAATCAATTTGGAAAAGTCAAAACAATATTCATTTATAGAAAAGATAAGTATGTACCTTCATCATTATTAAAATTTATAAATATGTTAAGTGACTAAATGAGAGGTTAGGGGTAATCTTGATCTAAAAGATTGTGAAGAAATGTACTTAAACTAATGGGTGCTTTACTTCAGTAAGGAGTAGAGCTTTTTGTTGTTCCACTAACGGGGCATTTAGTGAAGGAATCAGATAAGCTCCGTAATTCGGGCGGTGACAGGCACCTGTATTTAGAAAAAGGCCATTACGAACCAAAACATAAAATATGTCTTGGTTCGTAAAGGCCTGATTACTTATTTGATTTCATTTTGAACTAATCGATCAAAAGAACCCGTAGTCGAAGTATTTCATTTGACGGGATACATATAAGGTTCCGCTTGGAAGGCGATTTCCTAACCCAAATGTTTCTCAACCTTTTCAATTTGCTGATCCATATCCATTTGTTTATCCGTACGATGGTCAATATTGATATTGGTAACGATTCGTTCCGGACCCACTTCGAGTGCTTTTTGATGCATTTTTTTGGCCACTTCCCACAAATCGTCGATGTCGCCTTCTAAAATGGTTGATGTAGGTGTCACCTCATACTTTAAATCTTTTTTCTCAATGACCCTTACTTCATCGGTTACCTGTGTACTGAAACTTGGAGAATCTGTTCCAACGGGAACAATACTAATTTCTAATAACGGCATTTTTGGCACTCCTTTGTTATTTTTCCAATGGCACGTATCGGATACATTGGACTTTTGATTAGAAGTTTGATTGTTTAGGTTCGGCAGGATTCGAAATATTCTTAAGGGCTTGTGCAGCTTCATAAGTCGACTGATTATTAACAGCTAGATCACCTAGAGAGACGATTCCAACCAATTTGTCATCTTCCACAATAGGGAGACGGCGAATTTGGTGCTGGGACATGAGTCTTACCGCTTCTTCCACTGACATTTCTTTGCTTCCTTTTACAACATTGTCGGTTACTATTTCAGAAATCATGGAGTCACTCGAAAGATTATTGACAAATCCCTTTATAACTATATCTCGGTCGGTTACAATTCCTACTAATTTTTCATTATCACAAATTGGAACGGCCCCCACATCCAGTTCTTTCATTTTCATAGCAACCTCTTTACAAGTACTTTCCGGACTACAGCTATCAACATTGGTAGTCATTACGTCAGCGACATTCATGCTCATTCCTCCTTTATGTTGGTTCATTTTATTTACTACCCGCCACACCATATGGTTAAACGTGATTTCTGGCATTAATCTTCGCTAATAATGTCATTAAGCATGTATTATTCAATAATTCCAGGTTTTTTTCCCTGCTACACAAACGTTCTACCAGGAGAAGACAAAAAAAGACGATGACACTCAGCAGTCACGATATGTTTGTATGGGTCATTCACATTTAACACCCGTGGTCGTTTAACTAATGTTATTTTAAATGATAATAATAAATCATCAGATATTTTTGTTTTGTGAATTGCTGTTTTTCGTTTATTAATTGGAATTGTAAGAAATTCACTTAAAGTAATGGGTACTTATGCTCAATAAAGGGGTGGTTCGTCAATCCCTCTTTCTTACTAATGGAGCAGGTTTGTTGAAGAAGGATATTTTCTGTTTTAAGCGAATTAGAATTTCAAACAAACCTTACACGAATATAGGTATTGAAAATAACAGGAACATAGGAGGCATGAGATATGAAGATCAATAGAATAGATGATGTGAGTATAAACGTAAATGATCTTTCAGAGGCAAAAACGTTTTTTCTTGATTTAGGACTTAAAGTGCAAGCGGAATGGGAATTGGATTGAAGTAATGGGGTAGATTAGTTGAAGAATAATTTGGATATTTGTGGTAAAATCTTTTTAAAAAAAGGGGATAGAATACAATGCGAAATTACTTGGGGTTCGCTTCAATCACCATTTTTATTTTAACTTTCCTCTCTATGCAAATTTTTGTAATAGGAAAAGTATCAGGTGCAACAGGCAGTGCCATTCTAATGTTCGGCGTAGGGCTTTCAATTCTATTAGCATTATTTAGTCAAAAAGGAAGAATGAAAACAATCGTTTTAAGCCTTTATGGGGTACTAATTGTTGGCTTTGTAACTATATCTATTCTCTTTGGAGTTGCTCATATGTAAATAACAGAGGGTGGATCTCTTAAAAAAGGGATGCTTTTTATATTGGGCAGTTTAGTTAAAAAACCCTGTGGTATATCATTTTGTTTCTATATTCTCGTGGAGGTTGCTATGAAGGAAATATTAAATAAGTTCAAAACTGAAATAAAGAAAATGGTGGATTTTATTAAGCTCTGACGAGAAGGAATGACTTCTTCGGAAGAAACGAATACTAGAGCGTACATATATAAAATGTATAAGGGTGTGCAAATTCATGCGTGCAGTTGTCATTAATGAATATGGTAGTAAAGATGTGTTAGTGGAGCAGGAGCTGCCGAAACCAATAATAAAAGCAAACCAAGTACTTGTTGAGGTTTATTCAACTTCGATTAATCCAATTGATTGGAAGCTTCGTGCGGGTTACTTGAAGCAGATGCTTGATTGGACATTCCCAATTATCCTTGGCTGGGATGTTGCGGGTAAGATTGTTGAAGTTGGAAGTGAAGTGAAGGATTTTCAGGTCGGGGATGATATTTTTGCGCGGCCGGATACTACCGCTAAAGGTACTTATGCGGAATTTACGGCGGTGGATGAGGAATTGCTTGCAAAAAAGCCAAGCAATCTTACATTTGAAGAAGCTGCCTCAATTCCATTAGCAGGTTTAACCGCTTGGCAGTGTCTAGTGGATAATACAAAAGTCAAGCAAGGAGATAAAGTACTCATCCATGCTGGAGCTGGTGGTGTAGGTAGTCTGGCCATTCAAATGGCAAAACATTTAAGTGCCTATGTCGCTACAACAGCGAGTGAACAAAATGAAGCATATGTAAAAAAGCTGGGTGCTGATGAATTCATCAATTACCGCACACAACAATTTGAAGAAGTATTACGTGATTTTGATGTGGTCATTGATACTATGGGCGGCGACATTTTAAATAAAAGCTTTCAAGTATTAAAGCCTGGCGGCAGACTAGTAACGATTGCCGGACAACCCGATCCAGCATTAATAGAAAAGCATCAAGTAACGGCAAGCTCCTATTGGTTGACGCCAAATGGGAAACAGCTAGCGGAATTAGGCGAACTACTTGAGAAAGGTATACTTATGCCTCAGGTGGGCAGTATCTTTGATTTTTCAGCAGAAGCGTTACAAAAAGCACATGAATTAAGTGAGACACATCATGCTAAAGGGAAAATTGTCATTAAAGTTAAATAATCGGTACACAGTCCCTACTAATAAAATAGCAATGAATCGTGATGAAACTGAAGGACTCACGTTATGAAGTCGGAAAACGCAGCTCATTTAGACTCAAAGTCATGGCAGGGTTTCTTCGGGATACCGTTACTTGAGGGAATGGAAGTAAATAAATGCAATGTTTAGGATGGGATCACAATGGTCCCGTCCTTTTATTATGTATTTGAGTCGATTTGGAACTTTTTACAAACTGAAACGTATTCACTAGTAGGTAAAAACTAGGGGGAATGGTAATGAAAAGAATTTTATTAAGCATATTTGTTATATTTTTGCTTTTATCGTGCTCAAGTAAAACCTCATATGAAACTAGGAGTGCACAGTTACCTGACGACATTAAAAATGAAATCGAACCTTTTCCAATTGATATTAAAGATGAAATGCTTTTCCCTACGAAATTACCTTCAGAAAAATATACAGTCGATTTCGGATATACAAGTGAACCTGTAAATGACCCTAATGGGAACATTGTGCTTAGTTATTTTATTTACGCCGATGAAAAAAGTAATTGGAATATAACAATAAACACATTTCATAATCCTAGTTCTCCAAGTCACGAAATTGAAAATAATGAAACTGTCAAACTTAAAAACGGTATAGAAGCCACTTACAGTGAAATAAAAAACGGTTTACAAAGAGTGGTTTTATGGACGGATGACAATAGTACACACGAAATTTCTTTGATAGAAAATCCCGAAAGAAATAAACCGATCTATACAAAAGAAGAATTTTTAGAAGTGGTAAGCACGTTTAAATAAAACCTTGGGTACGTGTTCAAGAAAGATAACAGGGGCGATAATCCATGAAGGATTAACGCTTCTTTTTGTTGAACTTTACTGAAGTAATGGGGAAGGAGTTAAAATACGTTTCCATGTAGAATTACGGAAACCCAGCTCCTGTCTATTACTATGAAGCTGCACCTGAAGAACGAGAGAATAAGTAGACAAAAAAAACGCTTGGCTCACAACCAAGAGTTTTTCAAAGCAAAACGTAGTTTTCATGGTGAACTTTATGAAGTAACGGTGCAAGTTACAGGGAGATTATGCATTATTATTAGAAGTCATCGTATAATTTTAAAAAGAAATATAAAGAAAATTTTTAATTTTGTGGAGGGGATGAATGTGACCATTGGAAACGAATACTTGAGAATTGTAATTGAAAAATTTAAAAGTGTAAAAAGCCTTGGTGATAAGACAATAAATCAATTATCGGAAGAGGAAATACATTGGACTTATAATAACGAGTCAAATAGTGTTGCCATAATAGTAAGGCATTTAAGCGGAAATATGGTATCAAGGTGGACAGACTTTTTAACTTCAGATGGGGAAAAAGAATATAGAAATCGTGATCAAGAATTTATTGATGATATATCCTCGAAATCTGAGTTAATTAGTGTTTGGGAAAAAGGTTGGAAAGTCCTAATCGCTACACTAACTAGTTTAAGTGAGCAAGATTTATTAAAAAATATATACATTCGTGGAGAAGGTCATTTGGTTATAGAGGCAATAGAAAGACAAATGGCACACTACGCATATCATATTGGACAAATTGTTTATATTGGCAAACAATTAAAGGATAGTAATTGGAAGAGTCTCAGCATTCCAAAGGGGAAATCTGAAGAATACTTAAAAGAAATGCTTGAAAAAAACCAAGATAAATAGACAATGGTTACAATTTATAGGGTACTTAGCAATTACTAGGTCCTATGATTTTTCCAGTTTTTTGCATGCTCCACCAAGCAAGTATTTACATCTGATAAAGAATATCATTAAATAACCAGGCAGCTTATCAGTTGATGAATGATTAACCATAATGAACATCGAATACTACCTATATTAAGTCGAAGGCACTAGTCCCGATGGCAATAAGTTTGTGATAAAGGGGTGGCAGTATCGAAGAGGATAATAAACCATTTAATGATGCAATAGATCACTTTAACAAGATAGAAGGAAATGCTGCAAATCTTGCAAAAACAGATTTAAGAAAATTGCCGAAATTACTAAAATTATTTGGATACTTTATGATCGGTTTCTTTTCAATATCTATACTGTTAATAATTTTGTTAAATTTATTTGATTAACTTTTACCTGAGTTTTTTAAGACCTGCTGCCCATTCTGGCGGCTTTTTCTCCTTATAGAGGGTAGAAGGGGATGGATTGTTCATACAACCATACGATTTTAATCCTAATAATAATTACAATTAAAACGTTATCCTCTATTAGTTTTGTAGAACGCAAAAAGGGAGCAACATTTATGCTGGCATCAGTTTTTTTTGATGTGATCAGAGAAGACCCCGAGTAAGAAATCTTGATAACAATAAAATTAAAGGAGGAAAAAAATGATCACGACACAATACAAAATCACATTACCAAGTGACTATGACATGAATATCATCAAGGCACGAGTCATAAATAATGGCCATAAAACCGATGGATTTGATGATTTAAAATTTAAGTTGTATCTAATCACGGAAAAAGGAAAAAATCATAATTTACAAAACAGTTATTGCCCGCTTTATCTATGGAAAAATCATAACGGCCTTAACAAGTTTTTGTTTGAGGGATATTATGATAACATTCTTACCTCTTTCGGATGGCAGCAAGTTCAAGTGGGGATACCACTGGTTGATCCACCAACAAACATAAGCCCTTATAAATATCTGTTTCACCTTACAAAACCTATACCACCACAGGGAAGTTTGCGTAACACAAAAGAAGAAATAGTTAAGGATCTCCCAAAGATCAAAAATTCAGAATTTATGCTTACGTATAATCCTGATAAGTGGGAATATGAAGTATTTTACTTTTTAAGTGATGTAAGTAATTTTATTAGCGAAACATATGGAGTGCTTTATTCGATTCTACATATTTCATATGAAAAATAGCTGATATTTTCATTGAAGACCTCTGCCCTGAAATATGATAGCATATAAATAATAAAATACTGAATGCACTTGGAGGAGCCTGTCACCAAGGGATTAATATGTCCTTTGGTAACAGGCTCTTTTTGTTTTTTTATCAAACAAAGACAATCTATAATAACGAAAGGTGGTAATTTAAGTGTTAATACTATAATTGGGCATTATTCTTATTGCGTCAAAATGCCGGAAGCCTCAGTGTAAGATTATGGAAGCCTTCTGTTCTTGGAAAACTTCTCATTGGAATTGTAATTGAACAATCGCTTCTTGGATTAGTGAATGAAACTGAAACAATAGTTAATTTAGTCAAATCGGAGTTATATTATTAATGTTTATGTTGGTTAAAATCCTCTATCGTTGTTGTATTTTGAAGGTGGTGACAAAGGGTTAATTTTAGGAACTCTTGTCTCATTAGTTTATTACATACTCTCTTCTTGGGAGGAGAGTTTTTTTAATTTATACATTAATCCAAGTTATTTAATGTGAAAACTAGATTATTAAAAAGAGGGGTTAACTAGCTGAAGCAGCAAAAATATCAGCAAAAACAAAAATAGGGCGCCATTCTAGTCGTTTTTTACTTTGTCTTACCAATAAAGTACAATAATTGTATTCATAAAATGGAAGAATGAAAGGATACTTATGACATTTATAGAAAAAATTAAACCGCATTTGATTAGCGATGATATCTTAATCCAAGAGGTAGTGCTGCATGCTTTACATGATTATCCAAACGTCCCTGAAGAATGGACCAATGAATTACTGAAGGAAGCATTTAAAAATAAAGATAAACAATCTTCGATCTTCATTTATGTGGAAAATCAAACCTTCAATGAAGAGGCAGTTAAGATATTAGTGGAAAATATTCCATTAATGGACTCCTCCAAACGCCATTTAGCGGTGAACTTGGTTTTTCGTATCGAACCGGGACTTGCTCTAAAATATAAGGAACAGCTTCAAAACTATATTCCAAAGGAAACCTGGTCCTTATATGATCTGTTGTTACATGGGAAGGACGAAGAAGTGTATTCGGAATATGGTCAAATCTTAAATGATCTTGAGCGGGCAGGTTCAGAGCATCATCATTACCTCATAAAAGCAAAAAAGCTGGCTGCGTGTTTAGTGAAAAATGGATGGGTTACAGAGAATGAAATAGACCTAGTGCTTAAAGAGGAGTTAAATGAAAAATGGTTTTCATTTAATGGAATCCTGACAGTCTATATGATTGGATTGTTAAAATTAGAAAGATATATTCCATTTTTGGTTAGCCTATTGGATCGCGATGATGATAGCTTGTTGGAGGAACTGTCCGTAACGTTAACCAGTTTCCAATCAGATGAGGTGGTAAAAGCAGTAGCACCCTATTTAAGGAAAGATAATTCCATTATCTATGCCGCATCCATTGTTGAAAACATTAAATCAGACTTTGCGGTTGAGGTTTTAAGAGAAGCCTACCGGTCTGCAAAACAACTGGATGATCAAGATATTCTAATCGAAGCACTTTGTCACCAGTTTTCAGAAGAAGCTCTACCTGAAATTAACCAACATATGGAGCTTGATTATACTTCTGGCCTGGTGGATGTTGAACAGACCGTCTATGGCTACTTTTCAATTCTGGGGTTAAGGCATCGAGAACTAGCTCTATGGAGACAAGTAGCACTAGATAGAGAACACGACTTTAGACAAAAGGGGAATATCCTCCCACTTGCTCCAGTTCGAAACGAAATGAAGGTTGGACGAAATGATCCATGCCCTTGTGGAAGCGGCAAAAAATTTAAAAAATGCTGCGGTAAATAGTATTGGCAGGTGTCGAGCCTAATGTAGCAAGTAAGGAAATCAGCAAAAGAATATTAGCGGAAATATTCCGGTTAAATGTAAAACGAAGCTAGTTTCGGGGTAAGTAAGCGGAGGTTTTCCGCTTAATCAAAGAAAAATCTCTCATTTTTGAATTTTTTGAGTCAATAGGCGGAATCTCTCCGTCTATTCATGCTTTTTTTAATATTAATTATTGATTAAGCGGAATTTCTCCGCCTATATATCAACTCAGGTGCTTAACCTAACCTGCTCCGCATACAGATAAGCGGGGACACTATTGTACCTAGATGCTGCGGATCAGTAGCTGTTTTCGCACTCAAAACGGATATGCAAATGACAGAATTTTTGACCCTCTTTTTGATGTTTCATTTATTCGGTTATTGTTTAAGGCGTTAGTTTGGCCTTGCTTAATTCTTACGAAAAAGATGCCGCAATTGCTATAATCCCGAATCCCATTATCTTAATAGTTATACTGCCTAAATAGCTTATATCCTATACTGTTGTTGCCGTTAAAATAGAACCGATAAGAATAAATGGAATTGCAATTAGCAACCTCAATTTTTCAATCCTCTCCTCTAAGAAAGTAGGTTTTATAAAAGGATTGGATGCCAATAGTAATCATGCGTAATCAACAGTAAAAAAAATATACATAGAGGTGAGAACATGTCAGTAGAAAAAGTTGTTCAACAGCAAATAGAATACTACAACAGCCAAGATATAGATGGGTTTGCAAGTACATATACCGACGATATTACCGTTTCCACCTTCCCGGATAATACCATCACCTTAAGCGGCAAGCATGCCTTGATTGAAAGGTATACAGAAACCTTCAAAAAGAAAATGTTCGCTGAGATCAAGAATCGTTCCATCGTCGGAAACAAGGTCATCGATTGGGAAATCGCTACAAATGGAATTACAGGGGAGAGTACCAGCTTAATGGCGTTATATGAAATAAAGGATCATCTGATTTCCAAGGTGTGGTTTATCAGAGAATAGCGATTTTACTTGGTAACTAAAAGGGCATAAGATCCCTCTTTACTTGAATATATCTAGGTAAAGACTTTAAATGGAGGGATTCTTATGGCATTCATATCGATTTATACGGTGGGCAGGCTACATCACCCCTATGACCACCCCGCCTCTCGTGGATTTTTTGAAGCGGGTTACGAGGTAATGCAACAGGCTGCTAAAACAGGGCAACTAATAGAGGAGTTTTCACCTTTTGGTGTCCCTATTCCCGAGGAAGCCGCCAAAGGGGATGGTTACCCGGTTCTTACACTTACAGTATGGAAAAGCCTTCTAGGCTTATATCGTTTTACCTATTCAGGTAAGCACAGGCAAGCGATGAGAGATAGGAGCAAATGGATGGAGCCTTATCAAGAGAAACACCTTTCATATGTCGTCTGGTGGACCGAGCAGGTGAAAGATGTCTCATGGCAGGAGGCTTTCAAAAGATACAATTATTATGTACAGAATGGACCCACTTCTTTTGCGTTTGATTTTAAACACGCATTTGATGAAAAAGGGGAGCAGTGTGTGGTTAAGTAACTGAGGTTCTATTGGATTGTACATAGACAGGAGACACTGATTCCTTTGGATTAGTGTCTCTTTTTATAAAAAGAAAAAATATATTCACCTCTACTTCTTCTAACTATGTTAAATTAGGAATATACGTTCGATATAAAGTCAAATATACATAATTCAAGGAGGAAGATGATGGAGAATACGGGATATCAAAAAGTATGGAATTTAGATAATATTTTCCAAGGTGGAAGCAAATCAAATCAATTTCTAGACCATATTAAGCGTTTGGAGGTTCTTGTATACGATCTAGAAAAATGTGTTGAATCATTTACTACTCCAATAGCAACGAATGAAGTCGTAAACTTGGTAAACATAGTGGAAGACATTGGAAACATTCGTGTGAATTTGTCACAAGCTAATTCATTTATCACATGTCTTCTAGCACAAACCCCCAAAGATCAAGACGCTGCAATTTTACGAGGAAAGGTTGCACAAATAGAATCCCGTTATGAAAAAGAATTATCGAAAGTGAAAAATATAGTAACAAATACAAAGCAAGATGTATGGGAAAGCTTACTTGAAATGAAAGAAGTAGAAGATTATAGATTTATATTAAACGAATGGCGTGAGAATATAGATAAGCATTTATCCAATCATGAGCAAAATTTAATATCTGATTTAATGGCTGATGGATATCATGCTTGGGGTCATTTTTATAATGCACTCCTAAGCAGTATTACCGTAAATGTTCAAGTTGATGGAAAAGAAAAGAATCTATCAGTTGGACAAGCACTTAACTTACGGTCTCACCCTATTGAGGATGTCCGGAAGGGATCACATTACGCCTTAGAATCTATATGGGAAGAAAAAGAAGAGCTATTTGCAAAAATATTAAATCACATTGCAGGCTTCCGGTTACAAGTATATAAAAACTCTGGAGTAGAAAGTGTATTAGAAGTACCATTGAAAGAGAACAGAATGAAAAAAGAAACAATGAATGCTATGTGGTCAGTGATCAATCAATATAAAAAACCTTTCTCGAATTACTTGAAGCGAAAAGCTGAAATGATGGGTGATTCTAGTATGAAAGCATATAATTTTTGGGCTCCCATTGCCAATAGTCATCAAAAGATACAATACGATGAAGCGGCTATTTTAATTACGGAACATTTTAGTCAGTTTGGAACCGAATTAGAAGGTTTCGTTAAGCGAGCTTTCAATGAAGCTTGGATAGAAGCCGAAGACCGCGCCAATAAATCCGCTGTTGCGTTTTGTGCTGGTTTTCCACTTACAGGTGAATCAAGAGTTTTTATGACATTTGGGGGTACTTTTTTAAATGTGTTAACGCTTGTTCATGAACTAGGGCATGCTTTCCACAATTATGCAATGAAGACTATTAATGGGCTAAATAAACGTTATCCGATGAGTGTTGCTGAAACTGCTTCAACCTTTTCAGAAATGATTATTTTCGACGCAGCTATGAAAAAGGCAAAGTCAAAAGAAGATAAATTGTTTATATTGGATGAAAAATTAAAACGTAGTGTAATGAACTTTATGAATATTCATTCGAGATTTTTATTCGAGCAGAGATTTTACGAAGAACGTAAAGAAGGGATTGTTTCGGCAAATCGTCTAAATCAGTTAATGGGGGATGCCATACATGAAGCTTATAATGGTTCGCTAGAACACCCTTCCAATTATTCGTGGGTATGGACACCACATTATTATATTACGCGATCTCCTTTTTATAATTTTCCATATACTTTTGGGTATTTATTTGCTTTATGTATCTATGCAAAGGCAAAGGAGAAAGGAAAAGAGTTTGAAAAGGATTATCTGAACCTACTTCGTGATTCTGGAAGTATGACTGCAGAAGATTTAGTTATGAAACATTTAGGAGAAGACATTACTTCGGAGGAATTCTGGGAAAAAGGAATGGAAATATGCGTGAAAGAGGCTGTAGAATTTGTTAAATTAACTTCTTCGGATGATATTGAGTATGGGTTTGTAGATTTTAAGCACGCATTATATGAAAAAGGGAGAAGTGTATAGTTAAGTAGCTAAAGAACAACCATTTTTATCAGTTGGCTTTGTTAAAGAATAATGTTATTATTTGATTCGCTCGAACAGTTGTTATCAACTAAAATTACCGAGAGGATTCCAATTCTTAGACACCATCAAACATATAAAAGATAACTTCACGATAACCAAAATGGTATTAGACAGTTGTTCTTTCTCAGTTAACACAACATATGATAAACTGATGTTATCAGAATTTTCAGAGTGATGGAACGTTCATTGTTCCGTTGGAGGGCAGTTTAATAGCTATCTAAACACGCCGCAAATGAATTTTGACCAAAGGGTTATCTATTAAAGGGATTAAATGGGAGGGAACAGAAAATGGATGTAAGGACACTTTTGTTACAACAATGGGCAAGCTGCTTAGATAAAGAAGACTGGTTTCCACCGCTTGAAAAAGTGCTAGAGGATATCACTTTTGAACAGGCAATTTGGAAACCATCTGAGGGGGCACATTCCATTTGGGAATTAGTTTGTCATTTACTTTTCTATGAAAAGAGAATACTGTTACGATTTCTTGGTGAAACAGCGAATGAACCACAGGCAGAAAATAATGACGCTACATATCGATTACCAACTGAGACGTTAGAAAATTGGCAGGAAACAAAACAAGAATACTTTTATGTTCATCGTGAACTAGAAAAAATACTAGCAACATCAGAACTAGAAGATTTATATAGAGAGATCCCTGATGACAATCCATTAGTGATTGAACTGAAAAGTTTAGCATTGCACGACGCATATCATATTGGGCAAATTGTTTTCCTAAGTAAAATGCAAGGAGCTTGGGCAGGGAAACGCAGCTTTTAAAAAGCTTCATTAGCTTTACAGTTATCCATTAAAGGGGGCTTTAATAGAATAAGAACGGGAACGTCCAAATCGGACGTTCCCATATTTTATACCTGAAAAACAAGAATACTATTTAACATTTTGATAGCAGACTTTTATTTTGTTCACAAGCAAAATTACGACATTGATTCACTTTATAAAAAAACAACAAAATACAACTGGTTAGGATTAGGCTCCCTCTTCATTGGTGGAATCGTTGGAGTATTTTTCTTATCCATTTCATGGATGGTAAGTATGCCGCTCAGTGCAATACTTTATTGGGCAGGATATAAATATCTTCTAGCTTATAAAACACAAATATCAAACAAGGGAGCACAAATCCCTTCGTAAGAGTTTGTAAATGGGATTTCCTTTTAATAGGAGTCCCATTTTTTTATTTTGGCTCAGTTATGATTATTGTTGATTTTCGTTTCGGTATGAGAATTCATAACCGGAGAATTTCCGATTAATGTATATAGAGGAAGCTTAAGAAGGAGATATAAGCGGAGATATCACGGTTAACTGCTCTAAATAAGAGAAAATCCAAAGAATTGGATCATATAACCGGAAAAACTCCCCTTATTTTTAGGGGAATATTGGTATTTCCCAATTTAGCCGTAATTTCTCCGTTTATTTTTCAAACACAGTAAATCAATATCAGACTTTAACAAAGCATTTATTTTAAATAGAAATAAAGTGTATTCCAACAATTGTATGAACGTGTAAAATGGTTGTAGGTTAAGGCTGTCAATTAGGAAGCTTTTTCCTTATTGAGCTACAGGGCATTTAGTTCAATAAAGAATGATCTTGGAAGATTTAAGATTTTAAAGTATTGTACTTTGATAAATTTAATTCTATTATTTGAGGTATCAATGGCTCTATACTGTGTCCCCTTACTCATACACAAACTAAAAATTATTTTAGCAAAGGAGTGGTGAAGATGGCACGTGTTTTATTTATTAATGCTGGATCAGAGGGACATATCAATCCAACAATTGGAGTTGTACAAGAGCTTATTTCGCGTGGCGAAGAGGTAGTGTACTTTACGATAGAATCTTTTCGAGAACGAATTGAGAAGACGGGAGCTACAGTACGAACATTGGACGGTCAAAAGTTTATAAAAGCCTTTATCTCAGGTGGAAGAAATTATTTACTTGAGAGAATTAACGGTCTTTTACTTACCGCAGATATAGTCATACCAAGCGTGCTTGAACAGATTGAAGGAGAACGTTTCGATTACATCATCCATGATTCTATGTTTGGTTGTGGGCGTTTACTTGCTCAAATCTTAAAGCTGCCGGCAATCAATTCTTGTACTTCCTTTGCGGAGACAAAGGAATCATTCGCTAACATGTTGGAACAGCTTTCTAGCAACATTCCAACAGAAGTGGTTAAAGAAATAAACGATGAATATCAAAAACTGACAGCAAAGTGTGCGGAAAAATATGATGTCGAGATCTATTCTCCTTACGAAGTTTTTTGTAATCCTGCACCACTTACAATCGTTTATACAACTAGGGAGTTTCAACCTTTTGGAGAAGCATTCGACCAAACATACAAATTTATTGGTCCATCCATTTCTACACAATTAATTGAATCAAACTTTGACCTTACAGCTATTAAAGGTAAAAGACCAATTTATATTTCACTAGGTACTGTCTTTAACCAGGCCCTTGATTTTTATAAACTTTGTATTAAGGCATTTGGGGACACAAGTCATACCGTTGTTATGTCGATTGGGGAAAAAACTTCAATTTATGATTTAGGGGATATCCCTAAAAACTTCATTGTGGAAAATTATGTACCGCAAACTGAGGTACTGAAGGATAGTAAATTATTTATTACACATGGTGGAATGAACAGTACCCATGAAGGTCTTTATTACGGGGTTCCGCTTATTGTAATCCCACAAAGCGCAGATCAGCCGATCATTGCCAGACAAGTTGCAAATATTGGTGCTGGTATTACTTTACAAATGCGAGGCTTGAATGCAAATCAACTATATGAATCCGCAGAGCATGTATTAAACAACCCATCTTTCCATAAAGCTGCTTTAGATGTAAGGGAATCCTTTCAAAAATCGGGTGGATATCACCAAGCTGTTGATAAGATTTTTGAATTTAAGAGTAAATATTATATCTAAATCTAAAATTAAAATTCCTAAGCTACCGTTATTGTGTTTTTTTAGTGATTAGAGCACACTCCTTTTTCATTTATTAGTGAAAAAGGAGTAATTCTAGAAGCTAATTTGTGACGTGATACACTTAAAGTGGAGAGGTTAATATGTCGCTTATGATGGTAATAAAGCGTTTAAGCTTGGTGGATCAAAAGGTAGTGGGGAGTTTGTTAACTTAGGTAATGAAGTACCTTTGCTTGTAAAGCAATTATTATAGTTAAAAACTGAACAAGATGAGAATGTTATTAAATTTTGGATTGAAAAGAAATAAATAGAGTAAAGGTCAATGTTGTTTATGCCAATTAAATAAGGTATTGCTTTAGGAGGCAATACCTTATTGTTAACGTTGTTCTTTATGATAATGGTTTATTAACTTAACCTGATTTTCCGTTTTTCCTGACTCAGAACAAAGTGAAAACATATCTCCATCGAATACGAAAACATACGTATCAGCTGTTTTTATTTCTTTTTTATCGTTAATAATATTTTTTCGTATGGGATAACAAATTTATAGATTGAATAACAAACCAATACGAGATGCAAGTGAAACAATAGTTTGAATCTAAACTTTTATCCTTAAAATTTAGTATAATATTTAATAATTAGAGCTACCATCTGGGTAGCTTTTCTTATGATGCTAACGGAGCAGGATAGTTGAATAAGAAATTTATGGGAATATTCTGGTACCAAATTTTAGGTAACGGATTTGACTACAGTATGCTTTCATTATTTTGAAGTATACTATACAATGCACTTTGATTAAATTAACGTTTAAGATGAAAAAGGGATGGTGTAAGATGAAAAAGCAGCTTCCACCTGGCCAATTCGAAACAGAAAAATGGCCAATATTGCACACAGGGGATGTTCCCGAGTTTAATGAAATCACATGGAATTTCAGACTTTTTGGTGAGGTGAAGGAAGAAAAGTCCTTTTCCTATAAGGAAATCATGGAGCTTCCAAAGACCATATCCAGCGTTAACATGCATTGTGTTACCACCTGGTCTAAATTTGATACAACTTTTGAAGGAATTGCACTTAGAGAGTTATTGAAATTTGTTGAAATTAATGAAGGTGTAAAATACATTAAAATTTACGGTTACTACAATGGGGACAGATTTGGTTATTCTGCAAACCTGCCGCTAGAGCCTTTATTAGGGGACGATTCTTTGTTTGTCTACCGTTGGAAGGATAAAAATCATGATTGGCTTGATATCGATCAAAAACATGGTTATCCACTAAGGTTTATTCCACCAGAAGTATTTTATCTATGGAAAGGCTCAAAGTGGGTTTCAGGGATTGAGTTTATGAAAGTAGACGAGGCTGGTTTTTGGGAAGAGCTTGGCTATTCGATGACAGCAAATCCATTTAAAGAAGAGCGGTACCGTTAACACAGGCTACGAAACAAAAAGGAGGGTGAGAAGTACTTAAACTTTTGATACTTTGCTTCCAATAAAAAAGCAAGGCTATTTTTTTTGTACCGGAGCGGGTTAATGGAAGAAGAATGGATTCCAGCTATTCCGAATGGAAGAACGACAAAAAAGAAAATAGAAAGAAACCGTAGTATTTTTCTCATTGAGGATCTCTTTACATTGTTAGTAAAGGCTAATAGTTAATTCAAAGTCAACAGTGGACAGAAGTTGAAAGAAAACAACTCATTTTGTTCACAAACGGGTTCAATAATGTAAAATGAGCGATACTTAGAGGATCGCTTTTTTTTATTCGCTACGGTACAGTTTAGTTGAAAAAATTAAATGGGATAAAAGATACACAAGTTATTCGAAATAGGTTAAGCAAGGAAGATTTAGCAAATCATAAGTAGAAGGAGGATTTGAAATGAAATTTACTGTTCGTATTTTCTTCAGGGAAAACTTTAAAATTTCAATATTTGAAAGAGAGCTAAAAAAATCCTTAGAGGAAATTAGTGTATCTGTTACAAGTATTAATTTTAATCAATTTGAAGAAAAATACATACATAATAAAAGGAATATTATTGAGATAAATGTTGAAGTTAAAGGGGACTATATCGATTACAGAACCGTTTTTGGTTGTGTTTTTTTAGTATTAGATGAACTTTCTTTAAATTTATCTGGATTAGATATAGATGAATAATAGGCTTCCCTAAGTGCTTTTGTATTTCTAAATTTTCCGTAATTAAAATTTTGTTTTTTAAGGAGGAAATTATGAAAGAATTTATTATTTCATATATAGACGATAATGAAATTGGTGGCCATAAAAAGGAAATCCTCGTTGTGGGCGAAGACTTTCAATCATGCTATGAAGAGAATATTCAAAAATATCCAACCATGGTAGGTATGGTTCAGCAATTTGATGAAGAGCACGAAACCATAAAGTTTCTCCGCCCTAACAATATTGAAATAGAAAAAGTTACTGACGAAATCTTCGAGGAAGAAGAGAAAAACAGAGAAGTTTATGATGGATGATATATATATCCACATTTCAGAATGAAGTGTTGACCATTTTGTCAATGCTGCAAAATTCATCGCTAAAAATTATCGTAAATCAGGCTGCTAAATTTGGTGGCTTTTTTGAAGTGCATAAAAATTCGAACATCGAGCAGATTTATGAGAAACTATTTGGTTTGAATAAACAACTATTTTCTTATTGGTCCGAGAAAATACATTTTAAGACACAGTAGTGGATAACTTTGGGGTTGTAAATAATTCCATGGATAATTGTAGGCTGATTGATTGTTATTCCTATATCAATGGTTATGTAATCCTGCGAATAAGCGAGTATTCGGGAGAAAATCATATTAAACTGAGCGAGTTGCGGAACCTGATAAGTTGTTTTGCATACCCTTGCTTTTATTTACAATTCTAAGTTTTACATCTTGCCTTGTATTTTACCGACTAAAAATAATCGAAAATTTTTTTGTCGGATTAAGGAAAATGGGTTTTCATTCCGTTGTAATGTTAAGTTTGTTTAGGAAATTTTAACCCTCAAAATATCAATTTAAAAATGGAAATAGGAATTAAAAAAAATTACAGTGGTATTCTAACAACTGATAAATAGTTTTGGGTAATTGTAGTAGTATCACTATTCATGTTGTGGATAAAAAATGGAAAAAAAGTTGTTAAACATACTTATTGTATTATGTCTTGCTGCTTTTCCATTCCTATTCAGGGGATCAAAAATGAGGGAAACTCTAGTTGTTTATTTCTCTAAAGGAGTTTTAGCAACCCTAATTGATACTTATGTTGTTGCTAAAAAAAGGGTTGAATACCCAGTTCGTCCTTTTCCTAGAATTTTTTAAAACTAACATCATTATCTTTTATAGCACTTGTCTGATATCGTGCATTAAACTTAATAAAAGGGGCAGTCTAACTGTCCCTTTTTATTCATAAAATTTAGTTTTAAAAAACCAGTTGTGAAAAGCTTGTGTTAAGTAATCAGTTATCCAGATTGTTATAAAACTCCAATACCAAGTCCATTTTTTATATTTAATTAATTTTGTATATTTCACTGCAATTATTTCAAAGATGACTATTACAGAAGTACTAATAAAGCAATGCAGGGCTTTTAAAAGGTTAGATCTATTTTTTGGATAGTACAAACTAAAAAAAGCGCACAGTCCAGGATATATAAAGTATTCAAATGAAAAAGAAGCTTTATTTGCTTTTTTGAAAAATAAGCGATATGGATAGGAAATTAAGTTTTTTTCTACCACAAGTAATCCAAAAATCCATGTTAGTACTTGTTTAAATAAAAATACAACTAGTGATTCACGAATTTTATTTTTTGGTGTAAATTTTATTAATAATAATGACACAATTATCCAGGATGAAATTTCGATAGTTTTCTCTGCTTTGTTTTTCATTAATTATCCTCCTTTATATATAGTTTTTACCGTTAGAATTGATTAATTCAATTTTTGTTTATGTAAAATTATTCTCCGGATAGATGTTTGAGTGAGTAAAGATGGACGGCTTTTTTACTCCCTTAACGGAAGTCAGGGTACAGTGTCAGTGTTTAAATATCCAAGTTGATGGTAGTCTAGTAAAGTTGCAGGTTGATGCATGGACTAACTCTCCTTACTTCGGGTCACAAGGCTTAGCTATTCTTTGATTCTAATTGGTTCACCATACTGTGTGGAATAGAAAAATACAGAAGTTGCTAAAAATAAGGCTGCCGACATACTAGTGGCTATTGTTATGAGACAACATAATTCCGAACAAGTTTGTGAAGAAATGTGCATAAAATAACCATTATTCTTGTTGTACAAACGGTGCATGTTTGTTGAAGAAGGATATTTTCTGTTTTAAGTGAATTAGAATTACAAACAAACCTTAAACGAGTGATTGTATGGATTTTGTTTCGATTTATACGGAGGGGAGACAATCACCCCTATGATCATCCTGCCTCTTGTGAATTTTTTGATGTCGGAAATGAAGTAATTTGTGAACAGTTTTTTAGTCTGGGTATTACCTTAAATAAACAAAAGAGTAAAAGGTGATGAAGAAGGAAATCATGGTAATCATTTCTTCTGAAAACATCGTTGAAAAATATAAAAGAGTAAAAGAAAGAAACGACAACCATATTTTGGAGTGGGTATACCTCGATTAAGGTTTAGTGAGGGAATAATTATTATAAGAATAGGGATAAGAATCGCCGTTTCCATTTTTTAGATTTTCCCCGTGTTCCATGTATTCAACTTCTTGGGTAATGGCATTAATTAATAGCACTGCACCAATAAATTGAATCAAGCTACTAACTAAAAGAATTTGGTCTCCTATTTCATTTTTTTCATTTATAACATAAATGTTACCGATCGCTCCTAAAAAAGAGCCTAAAGAAACAAAGCTATTTCCTGTAATAGCAAGGGTCCTATAGGATGAATCCTCTTCAAGAGCTGCGCCAATTGCTTCAAAAGCTGCACCAAGACCTTGGACTCCACTGCCAAGGGTATCTAATTTGATTCCCTCTCCCTCAGCGCCATTCATGTCAATGCTTACTCCGACTGAATTTGTAGTATTACCAGCCGCCTCAATCCAATTACCGAAGATGGTATATATTTGCGGTAGCTCCCTCTCCGATGTTAACAATTTAGTTCTCCCAATCGCTTGCAACGAATTTCCGCAAGCTTCTATCCCATTTCCTTTTATGATTAAATCTTTCCCCAGATCACTGTGGGTGAAAGTTTGCTGGGTCTGCCCGATTGTATCAATAAGTGAACCAACAACAAGTAACCATGTTCCTGAAATAAGAAGGTCTTCTCCACGAATAGTCATATTCCCAAACGCTCCTTAAAGGGGGTATATTATATTATTCATAACCCAGCGTAAATTTACATAAACCTTCAAAACAACGTTATTGCCCATCGTTTCTACTTATTAGGCTGTGTTAAACATTCATGTTGTCATGATTGACTGTGCAGCCAATCATAGTACATGACTTCGCCTGTTTCGAGCACATAGCGGACAGGCTTACTTTCACTCACTTCCGTTACTTGATTGAGAATCAGTTCTTTAAATTTGTTGGTTACAATTCCATAAAAGAAGGCAATTGGTTTTACTACGGATTTAGTAGATTTCAGTTTACGGATCAACTGCTTAAAGGACTGAACTGCAATACTAAGAATGTCGTCTGTATGTTGATCGTATTCAAAGCGAAACGCAGCGATTTGGACCATATGCCAGTATTCTTCAATCGTTTTAGCATCAGCAAAGAAGTATTTTACGGCTTGAACAAAAGCTTGAGGAACTTTTTCACTAACAAAAGTGTGATCAAGTTCAATCGGCGCTTCGTTACGTTTAGTAATCTTTTGATTATTTGTTTTTAAAAGATTAGTAGTTTCTTTAGGGTGGTCCAATTTTTTCGTCTTGGGTGGTTCACTCTGTGGGAAACGATTAAAGCTATACAGGTTACTAGACTGTGAACCATTTTTTCGTTCTGTTTCATAGATGCTGAGGATTCCTAAATCTTTGGCTTTGATGATCATCCTTTTAAAAGTAGAGCGGGAAATTCCATTACCTTGATACTCTTCATTAATGGCTTTTAGCACAGTCCCAATTTTGGCATTACAAACCCCAGGTACCTTTGCAGAAAAACGAACAAGACGTTTTAATCCGACGAGCTCACCCTTTGAAAACTCCTGCTTCTTTACCGCTAACCACATCTCGATATGCGTATTAAACTCCTTCACACTCTTAAACTGAGAATACCCTTCAAACCCTTCAATTCTGCCTGATTTCAAATTCATAAAAATGCACCAGCCTTTCTACCCTCTATATATAAATCAGGAGGGCAAAAGGACATGGTGAAAAAGAAGAAGTTGTTACAGGATTGTGAACGGTTAAAGGGAGTCCGAGTCCTGAGGGACGGTTCTCCTGGTACAAGGTTGGAAAAAAGGACCGTGAGAACCGTCCCCTCGGTACGATCGATTGTTATACGATACGTGATTAATTTTTACACGATACGTTATTCATTTTTATACGATTCGTTAATTCATTTTTTACGATACGTAGGCAAAAAGAAAAAAGAAAAAGAAAAAGAAAAAGAAAAACAACAACAAGTTCTTTTAAAAAAAATAGAGGAAAATCCAAATCCTTGCGTTATCGTCATATCTTTTCACACAAGGTTTCCCAGAGATCAACAAAGGGGTCATTCCAACACTAATACATTTCACAAAATATTCACATGTAGATAAAATTCACCCTGTCCGTATTCGGCTATTTTTCATATATAACATGTGAAAGTAATTTACATGAGGAAAGGTTCGTGATGGAAGATGGCAACGTTTAGAATGATACCAACAAATTTTTGGAGGAATCCGTTTGTATTAGAAGAGATGACACCGGAGGACAAATATTTTTACCTTTATCTACTTACGAATTCTCAAAGCACTCCTTGGCAGCTATAAGATTACAAAAAAACAAATTGCTTTTGACTTGGGCTATTCGATCGAGGAGGTAAATTCATCAATCGAACGATTCACCAACCATCACAAGATAATTCGTTACAATTCTGAAACGAGGGAACTCGCATTTAATAACTGGGAGGATAATAACCTGTCTAAACCAGAAAAACCTGATATAGATCATCTTTTTCCTGAGGAGGACGAAGCTACCTCAATGATTTTCGAAGCTCAATTAGAAATAGGAAATTCGTAGTATGTATCTATCTTTATGTAGGCGTATAGATTGTTATCAACCCGGAGGATATCGATCAAGATGAACACTATACATTATTGGCAATAGGCTAAGATTTGCTACTATTTTCCACTATTTTAATCCCTTTGACCCCTATTAAAATAAAGTTAACATAGTTTGCTATTTTAATAGGAGAGGCAGGCATTGCCATGAAACCACGATTACAAAACTGTTTTAAAATCTTTATTGTTTTCTTTTTAGTGTTTATCAGCCTTACCAGTAATCTCACTCTTGCAGAAGCTGCTAAAAAGGATCGAACTTCACCAACTGCACCAACTAATTTAAGGTCAGCAGGAATAACTTCTTCCACTGTCTCATTAACTTGGACGAGCTCTACGGATGATAGTGGAGTTAAAGGTTATGACGTTTACAAGAATAATAGCTATATCGGGAATACTGCCTCAACCTCTTATACAGTGGGGAATTTAAGTTCTAATACTTCTTATAGCTTCTACATAAAAGCTCGGGATGCTAGTGGAAATGTTTCTGCAGCTAGTAATACGATCAATGTTACCACTTCCGCGCCGGTAGTTGACACGCCTCCGCAAGTAAGCAATTTTCAGGTTTCTCCTATTGCAAGTGATGGTCAAACTATAGGTGGAATGGTTACATTATCTGTAAGTGCAACTGATGATAAAGGAATTAGCAAGGTTGAGTTTTACAGCAATAATGGCGGATATCTAATTGGAACGCGAACGTCGGCGCCATATAGTGTGAATTGGGCTACAGATCCATGGGTGCCGGATGGAAGCCAAACGTTAATGGTGATTGTGTACGATACGGCCAATCAAACAGCGCAGGTTTCAAAGACCGTCTTGGTGAAGAATACGGTTTCCCCTGAACCGACTGCCTATAAACGAGTCGGATATTATACTGGCTGGTCCACTTATTCAAACTTTCATCCAGCCGATATTGATGCCAGTAAACTTACCCATATTAACTATGCATTTGCAAACATCTCTTCAGATGGAAAAATTGCATTAGGGGACTCATGGGCAGATGTGGAAAAACCATTTCCAGGTGATACCGCTGATCAGCCTTACAAGGGGAATTTTTATCAATTCACCAAGTTGAAACAGCAATATCCACACTTGAAAACACTAATTTCTGTTGGCGGCTGGACTTGGTCGGAAAAGTTCTCGGATGTAGCCTTGACAAAGCAATCGAGGACAATCTTTGCTGAAAGTTGCCTGCAATTCCTATTGAAATATGGCTTTGATGGTGTTGATTTGGATTGGGAGTATCCAGTAGGTGGGGGAGAGGCAGACAATTTCAACCGACCTGAGGATAAACAAAACTTTACACTTTTATTGAAAAAAATAAGAGAAACATTGGACGCTCAAAGTGCACGGGACGGGAAGACGTATTTGCTAACAATTGCTGCTGGAGCAGGCAGCTCTTATGCTGCAAATACAGAACTAAACTTAATTCATCAGTATGTGGATTACATTCAATTAATGACCTACGATATTCACGGATCCTGGGAGAGTATGACAGGGATGAATGCACCTTTGTACCGTGATCCCGAGTCTGGCTTCTCTTGGGAGTGGAGTGTTCAAGATACAATCAACCTTTATCTCAATAAAGGGGTACCTGCGAATAAACTCATCATGGGAGTTCCCTTCTACGGCAGAGCCTACAACCAGGTAACGAATAGTAATAACGGGCTATACCAGTCCTTCACGGGCGGGGGATCTGCTATCAGTTATGCGAATTTAGAAGCGAACTATGTAAACAAAAATGGATTCATCCGATACTGGGAACCAGATTCCAAAGTTCCATGGCTGTTTAATGGATCTCAATTTATCAGTTACGATGATACTGAATCAATGGGATATAAAACTTCCTTTATCAAGGCAAATGGTCTGGGTGGTGCGATGATGTGGGAACTTAGCCAAGATCCCAATAGAGTGTTAGTGTCGAAGATTTATAATGACTTGAAATAAAGAACGTTTCCCCTTTAACAAGTCCGGAACTTTCTTATTCATGGATCGTAACCCTAAATTTTGGTTAGGGGAGGTATTTCGTAAAGATGACAAAAATGTACCCGAAGGTCTCACCTGGGCTACATATGACTAAAAATTCTTGAACTTCAATAGTAGCATTACTGAACAAACAGTAATGCTTTTTTCTTTTCAAGTAACGCGCAGGTTAATTGAAAAAGGGATGAAAAAAAGAAGGACAGATTAAACTAACCAACCTGTCCTATTACCGTAGGAGACACCGGTACTTGATGACATAAATTAAACTTCATCCTCTCAGTGAATACTTTTTCATGACCACATCGGTCACATATAAACCAAGTTGCAATATATCCCCATCCATCGGGTCTCTGGTTTGATTCTTCATAGACGTGACCTTTTAATTTACGGATGATTTTCGTTAAAATACCCATCATAAAAACCTCCTTCAATTAAAAGTTGATTTTCTATTTTTTCATATTTATGCTCCAATGCTTGTCATCGTTGTTTTAAGTTTTCACTACAATCATTACAAAGAATTAAATTATTTGGCCCTTGATCTATTTTCTTAGCTACAACGCATAACAGATTGGAGGGGGCTAAAAAAATTGTGAAGTATTACACTTAAAGTAACTGACACTTAAAGTAACAGGGAGGTTAGTTTAAGTACAATGTTTTATCTTTGTTTAACAATCGGGCCATTTAGTTAAAGAACGAAAAGAACTGTAGATTAATTTCTACAGTTCTCAAAATGTCTACAGACAATAAAATTTATACAAACACAGATAAGAATCTTCAAGTTATACATCAGTTTTAATGATCATTAAAAATAACATCTTTTATTTTTATAAAATTTTCATTCCAACCTGTCTGAAATCATTAATTAATCCAATGCACAATATCCTTCATGTCTCTTCTTCCTCTAGGGAATAATTTAGAGTCAATTGTTCGGTATCCAAATGCGACCATAGCCGAAACAGCTAAGTAACCATCCTCTAGTAAGTTTTCTTCCGCAAGGAGTTTTTCTACCTTATCTATATAAAACCCTTCTATTGGACAAGAGTCAATTCCAAGTAACGCTGCTACAGTCATCATATTGGCAAAGGGAAGAAAAGTTTGTCTTTTAGTCCAATCCAACGCTTTTTGCTCACTTTCTAACACGTTTAGTTGGTTTACTTGGAAATCCCTTATACTCTCTATTACTTGATCAGAGATTTCAGCTGGGAAACCCGTAATATTAAGCACTTGATTTTTTACATATTCTGAGTCGTACCTTGTATCCTTGCTTGTTCTTGAAAGAATGATAACGAAATGGCTCGCAGTTGAAAGATGACCTTGTGCACCTGGAGAAATTTCTCTTAACTTTTCTCTGAATTCCTGATTTTGGACAATCAGGAATTTCCAAGGCTCAAGACCACATGAGCTTGGCGAAAGTCGGGCTGCTTCTAAGATTACATTGAAGTCTTCCTCTGTAATATTTTTTGTTTGATCAAAAGTTTTTATAGCACGTCTAAAATTAAACGCATCAAGAATTTCTTGTCTTTTTACTACTTTTTGTGTCATGTTCAGGCACTTCCTTTTCCTAATATATTTAAAATGGAGAATCGAACATACAGCATGACTCATTCCTCCATTTCTATTTCCAACAAAGTTAATCATCGGAATTCCCTTCGCATGTTAGAACTTTGACAACATCTGTTGTATAATTGATTCTAAAATAGAATGTATCTATTCTCAATCATCAATGTTGGTGTTTTATTGCTTAAACAACAAATAAAGAAAATTGTTGTATATGTCTAGAAGAGAGGTATAAATATGCAAGATACGAAAGTAGATCCTCGTATTATTCGAACAAGAAGACTATTAATGGATGCCTTTTTAAAGTTAACTATTAAAAAAGATTTCAAGGATATTACGATAAAGGACATTACAGATGAAGCAACTGTTAATCGTGCTACTTTTTATTCTCATTTTCAAGATAAATACGACTTAATCGATGCTGGCATTACAGAAGATATATTAGAGAATATTGTGGAAAAATTGAGCCATTATGATCAGTTAAATGAAGAGTCTATTATAAATATCTTTTTTACTTTGACTAAGTTTCACACAGATTTAGCTACACAATTAGAGACACAATGTAGAAGAAGTTATGCATCTTTTAGTTCAATAATTGAACAAAAATTAAAAAAGGAATTGGAAAAAGTATTATATTCTCTCCTTTTAAAGCAACAGTCTAAGCAAGATTTGGAAACCTTAAAAATTGGTGCGGCTGTGCTAAGTTGGGGAATATACGGGGCCTCAGAGGATTGGAAACATAATAGTTCGTTATCAGCAGAACAATATATTAAAATAGCCTTACCTTTTATAGTAACGGAAATAAATCCTTATAAAGGATGATTATTGACCATGTATTTTTTCACAATATCCGTTTAGCTTAGGAAGCGTTACTAAACAATCGGACGCTTTTCTTTAATAAGAAGGCGTCCTTATCCAATCAAACACATTCTGGAGCAATATATTTCAATTGCAGTTATAGAAGAGAGTGTGAAGGATTTTACTTAAACTAAACGGCCAGTAGTTTGTTTTTCAATAAAAAGTTTTATTACCTCACGGATACTAAAAATGTTCATAACGATATGAGTACACCTAAAAAATATGCATCGAGGAATTTTATTTTGATATTTCTTAAAGTTTATAGCGTATTGTAGTAATTATCTGTTAGTAAGTCTTCTTCTTATGGAAAACAAGAAAAAAAGGGCCGGTATATATAGGAAAACAAAGTAAAAACTTATTTCGTTTGTTAGATTCCCTAAGGTATCTACCATTGCACGATTCTCAATACAGTTCGAGACAATGTATATGAATATCATAAGACAGGGTAAAGATAGTTTAGGTCTCATTTTATACAGTTTCTTTAATAATCGTGTACATGACCAAATCGGAATGCAAACAGTAGGGAGGATCACTAAAAACCAAGTGAAAATGAAGATATACTCAAACCTTTCTATAAAGGGTAATTCAATGATTTTTGTCATCGAAAGTGTTGGCCAAAGTGTCTCCTGTAGCTGCCCCTGGCTAAAGTACACTAATGTAACGAGTGTGATTACTACATATAAAAAAGTTGTATATAAAAGAGCGATATGAGCCCACTTTTTTGATTTTTCGGGATTCTTAATATAAGGAAGATAGACTACCAAAGTTTCAAAACCAACAAATACTAGGCTTGCTGATTTTGAAGACTTTAATATATCTATAAAAGAATGATTAAGTATTGGTATTAGGTTATCTAGGTGTGCATACCTGAGTGGAAAATAAAGAGTGAAAAATAAAGTACTTGGCAGTACTACACCAAAAAACGCTAACCCGGTTAATTTACGAAATCCTCCAGACACAAAGTAATAAATAATAAACCCAATAAATAAGCCCAGCTCCCAAGTACTTATCCATGGAAATATCCAAAGTTGGATAATTTCTATATAGGTTCTAAATACCACAACAAACAATAGAAGAAAATACAATACGAGACCAGTTGAAATTACTTTACCAAGAATTCTACCCAAACATAGGTCATGAATAGCTAAAATATCATAGGAGGGTAACAACATCTTATAAATCATCCATACAATAAGATGTGTGCTTAAACCCATAATAATAACAGATATCCATGCGTCTTGTTCCGTATATTGGGCGACAACCCTTTGAAAGTTCAACATACCAATACCAGTTTGAGAAGCATGGATAAGGAAAAAAACATAAAAGGTTGATACTAAATATTTTTCATCTATCTTCGTGACATTCACTTTCCTACCCCCGATTGTAGTAAATTAACATGTGCGTTAACGTTGAATTTAATGTCGGGATAAATCCTATAAAATTCTTTCTCGTTCCAATTTCGATCTCTTCCTCTAAATAAGTCTCCAAAACCAAAGGGGTCTGTATTTTTGGACTGTAAGCTGATAATTAAATCTTTCGTTTTTTTGGAAACCCTTTTTTCTATTTGGTTCTGAATAGATTTCATTCTTTTGGGGTCACTCAGGTTAATATCTTCAGGTGCATCTTTAATTATGCAACTCAGTCTTAATGTAACATTAACTTTTGGTTGTTTGGATGTTTGATCACTTATTGTGAATTTTGATTTACCACTCACCGTTCGAATATCTAACATCCTTTTTTCACCGCTAGCTGAATAGGGGAACTCAAAATTCCCATATTTCTTTTTACTTTTTAATAATTTGAAGAATATCGAGTCCTTTTGGCTAACTTTCATTTTCATTTTATCCTGTTTAAAAATAGCTAATCCATCCAATTCAACTATCTTATTCTTGTTTATCTGAATAAAAGGTATATAGACATCTTGTCCGGTTCCGTAATACTGATAAAAAACTGAATGGAGGTTTGTTGGAGGTGTATTGTTGTTTTCCTCATTCTGCTTTATTAGATTAGATAGATAAAATGGGGTTTTACCAACTGATACAGACAAAATCTGATCAGCCTTATCTTTTGATATGACCAAATAAGTATTACTTCCAATGATAGGGTCTCTCTTAAGGGTAGTAATTAAATCTCCGATACCTTTTTGAGCTAATCGTTCATTTAATACAATTATCCTTGTTTGACCAACCTCCATAGGAGAAGCGGATTGGTTGTTAAAAGAAGTTAATATACCGGTATTAGTACTTGCAATACCATGAACAACATCTGGTCCCTTATGGCCTGGTATATATAAACTTGGATAAGTTGCGCTTCCAAGAATTTTTCCGTCTTCTAAATCAAATCCCATATCAGAGATAACTATAATTTCATCTATAACCTTGTCGCGTGTACATCCTGTTGATGGGAATAACAAAAGTATAATCAAAAAGCACACACAAAAATTAGTTTTATTCATCGTCAAATTCATCCTTACCCTCGTTAACCTGATACCTACGTTTCTTTTTGGGGCGTAGGTAACTAGGTCTTGTAGTTGTATATCGAAATGGAGATCTAATAAAGCCATCCTTGAAGTCAGTAATTCTAAAAGGGTATATTGGAGCTAAGTATGGTGTGCCAAATGATTTTAATCGCATTAAATGACCCAGCATCAATGTAAAACCAGCAATTATTCCGAATCCGCCCCACCCGGCTGCTAATAATACCAATGGAAATCTTAGTAGCCTAATCGTATTTGCCATTTTAAAAATGGGCGTGGTAAAAGAGGCTAAAGCTGAAAGTGCAACAATAATCAGAAGGACATTGCTTGTCAATGCTGCTTCTACTGAAGCTTGTCCTATAACGATCCCACCAACAATCCCTAACGTTTGACCTACTTTAGTAGGTAATCTGGCCCCAGCCTCACGTAGTAATTCAATTGTTACTTCTAGAAATATCACCTCTAAAAAGGGAGGAAATGGTATATTTACTCGAGACTCAATGATTGGACCGAGAAGATCCTTTGGAATAATAACGTAATGATGTGTGAGAACGGCGACATATAAAGGTGTAGCAAAGACCGAAAAAAACACTCCAAATAAACGGATGATTCGAAAAAAAGACCCCACAATCCAAGGTAAGTAGTAATCCTCTGGAGAGATAAAGAAATCAAAAAAAGTGGAGGGACCTGTAATGACATAGGGAGAGCCATCACAGATAATAATCACTTGGCCTAAAAGTAAGGTATACGTCACCCTATCTACTCTTTCTGTGGATAAGAATAAAGGAAAAGGGGTATTCGAATGATCTGAGATCGTTTGGTCTATCAGGGCACTTTCGACAAAATCAAGATCCAGGTCACGTAGTCTTTGCCTAACAGTATTTACATGTTCTGAGTTTGTTATATCTTCTATATATCCAATAACAACCCGTGTGGAGGTCATGGAACCCATTGTCAACTCTTCAAATATTAATTTTGAGCCTGAAAATTGTTGTCTTAATAATTTCATATTCGTTTCGATATCTTCAATGAAGCCAAGTTTTGGTCCCACAACACTAAATTCATTCTCTGTTTCGTTGTTTTCTCTATGACCGCGTTTGCTGTTCTTTACATTAACAAGAGCAAAATTTGTTTTATCACTTTTTAACCGAATTAAAATGTGACCTTTGCGAATCTTTTCTCCCGCTTGTTCAGGGTTTTCTGAACATAGTTGAATTTCACTAATTGGTATATATTTAATTACATCATTTAGGTTCTCAAAAGGTGAATGCTCTTGTAGTGGTAGTAATAGAAAATGATTAAGTGTTTCTTCATCGATTAATGTGCTGAAAAAGAATAATTCAATATTAGGTTTATCTAAATGAAGTTTTTTGAAATCACTAGATTTTGATGCTTGTATCAAAAATACATCTATATTTTTTATTAGTTTATTCTTATGATTTTGTTTTCTAAACAAATAAAACCACCCCAAGAAAAGCAATAATAATTTAGTTTTTGAGGGAAATAGAATATCATTCATAATTTAATTTAATTTAATCTAACAGTCGTTTATTATTTTCTTAGTGCCTATATTTCATTCTAAAAAGCACTATGATTAAATTAATTTACCTTTAAGTTATCTTTTGTAAGTTTCTAACTTATATACTCGCTTACTTCACATTAATCAAATGGTCGTTTATTATTTTTATCATGAGACATAAAGATGAAAATAAAAATGAAAGTATATTTCAAGCAGCAATAGATCTTATAATGAGATTGGTTTAGCTGAAACATCAATGTCAAATATCGCCAAGAAAGCCAATGTTTCGTCATCAACCATTTACGTATTGCTGGGGTTGTGAATAATTGTACTTACACTATCGTGGGGGCTTTCGTTGAACATACGGTTGCTTACTGCAGCAGCTTTTTTTCTTGTTCCATTAACTATGCAGGTTAATTGAATGGGAATGGATTCAGAAGATCGTTTTAGAGTCAGTCTTTTTGCCTTGTAACTGTTGCAGATAAAAGAGTTACTATTTGAATGCACACTGGAACTCAATTTCATTGATAATAGTTAATGAAATGGTAAAAATAAGGAATAGGAAAGGAGGGTAAAGAATGTCTGTGAAAAAGTGGTTAACAGGATTGGTCTTTTTACTTGCAATGATTGTGGTTGTGACAACTTCAGGCTCACTCGGCGTATTTGCCGAATCCATTGTTACAACACAGCCTATGGCGACGGTGAAAGCGATTGAAGTCGAGTTGAACGATGATTACTTTAATCCAAAAGTCATCACGATTCCCAATGCAAGAACGACAACGTTGATATTGAAGAACGTTGGTAAGAGGGAACATACCTTCACAGTGAAAGAGCTTAGTATTGACGTAGAAGTCCAGCCGGGAAAAGAAAAAACCATCACCGTGAAACCGGAAAAGACTGGTACATATGAGCTGATATGTAGTTACCATTTCAAGGAAGGAATGGTTGGAAAGGTAATAGTCAATTAAAAAGCAGGGCCAATCTGTACTGCACCCCAAAAGTTAGAGTGAAATCTAACTTTTGGGGTGTATTTTTATGGCCAAATATAGTGAAGAATTTAAGTTAAAGTTAGTCAAGGAATATCAAGATGGGAAATTAGGATATATTCTTTTAGCTAAAAAGTATGACATGAAAGACAGTACTCCGATTAGGAGATGGGTAAAGGTATACGAGAAATTTGGTGTGGAAGGTTTAAAGAGGAAGAAACATAGAGAAACATATTCTGTTCAATTCAAGCTAGATGTATTAAGCTTTATGAAGAGAACAGGTTCTTCAGAAACTGATACAGCCCTTGTATTTGGCATAACTAACGCTCCTATGATTGCAGCTTGGAAAAGGGCTCTTCTGGAGGGTGGTACTGAAGCCCTGGATAGACCGAAAGGACGGCCATCCATGTCTGATAAAACTAAAAAAAACAAAAAGAATAAACACATTGAAGATAAGGAATTAACGTACGAACAAAAGTTAGAAAGAGAAAACGAACTTCTTCGTTTAGAGGTAGAATATTTAAAAAAGTTGCGAGCTTTTCAGATGGATCCGAAGGGCTATCTCGAAAAGCACAAGCAGCATTATCATTCGAACTTAAAGAAACCTTCAAACTAAAAGATGTTTTACAAATAGTCGGCATTCCTGAATCCACCTACCATTATCATATAAAAATGATGAATAAGGAGAATCCAGACCAGGAGTTGGAGGAACTTATTCAATCCATTTTCGAAGAACATAACGGAAATTATGGTTATCGTCGTATTCAATTAGAATTAGAAAACCGTGGGTATGAAGTGAATCATAAGAAGGTGCAACGCATCATGAACGAGCTTGGGCTCAAGGGAGATAAATTCAAATTAAAATCACGCAAGTACAGTTCATACAAGGGTACAACTGGAACTGTTGCCAAGAACCTTATCAATCGCCGCTTTAAAACGAATGTGTGTCATCAAAAACTAACAACAGATATTACAGAATTTAAGTGTTCAGACGGTATTAAGCTATATTTAAATCCAATTATGGATATGTTCAATAGTGAAATTCTTTCTTTTGGTATAGGTATGCGTCCAACCTTAGATTTAGCTCTCACCCCCCTCGAGGAAGCACTAGAAATAGTAAAAGATTCAAAGTTTAGAACTACTGTACATTCTGATCAAGGATGGCATTATCAACATAATAAATGGGTGAAAACCCTTAAGAAAAACAAGGTGTTCCAGAGTATGTCTCGTAAAGGAAACTGTTTAGATAATTCGCCAATGGAGAACTTTTTCGGATTACTAAAACAAGAAATGTATTACGGGGAAGCACTATGCTCATATGAGGAATTAAAAAAGAGAATTGAAGAATATATCAGTTATTATAATAACAAGCGTATAAAGCAAAAATTGGCAGGTATGAGCCCGGTTCAATACCGGGTCCATACTAGCCAATTAGCTGCTTAATATAAAACTCTAACTTTTGGGGGTCACATCAATCGGGCCTTGCTTTTTTTATAGGTAACGGTAACTTGCTTATTTAGGCTGCATATTGATATTTATTGCCTATAAAATGTAATATTTAACTCCCCTGCTGGAGTAGACTTAACGTCTGAATAATGAGTAAGGAAGTCTTTACCATACCAATAATTTATCTCGTCTTTAGTCATTTCTTTATCTTCTATATTGAACTCTGTTACCCCGTAATCAGGAGCTTCACCCAAATGAATGTTAACAATTGGATTTGGTCCCGTTGCCACTTGAACGTTTTTCACTTCCCAATGAGTAATTTCTGAAACATTTATTGCGATTATATCTTCTTGGTCTGGTGCTTCATTTTTTTGAGCTACTGCCTGGCCCTCAATCTTCTTTACTTGACCATATCCTTGACTTTTGCCACCATATCCTTGACCTTTACCAATGTTATCATTGTTTGATACGTTAGTTGTGTTAGTGTTGTTGTTTTTGAGTTTATTATTTGTTGTGTCAGTTTGATTACATGCTGTAAGTGCAAGTACTAATACTAGAACAAGTCCAAGGAGTTTCATTATTGATTACCTCCATAAAAGTTCGTACTCACTTAGTATTCTAAATCTTGTTTGTTGGTATTCAATAAAGAAGGTATCTAAGCTACCTATGAAGATAATAAGAAACGGAACCCCTAGATGATTCACGACTCCTTTTTTCTATGTGCCAGTTTAAAACAAGCTGTTGGGAAAATCAGCGCTATGGTGGTTCCACGATTTGGTACATATCTATTAGTTGGAGAGAGCCTCCGTGCTTTTTTAAAACATTGTAGCAATAACTCAAACCAAGACCATTTTTTTACTATCTGGTTATGACTTCATGCTTGTTATCACACTCAGCCATAGGTCATTATCGGCAGCGTTTGGTTTTTGGAAAAGACTGATCCGTATGTGATCGCACCCATTTTACTATTTCTAGCTTTAGTAGAAAAACCAGTGGTACCGGATAATTTTTATGGCTTCCATGTGCAAAGTATATCAGGAGTATTTCATGCAGGCTCCATGCTTGTTATGGTGATTCTTGCCTATTCACTTATTAGGGGAATAGTTAAAACCAATAGAAGAATAAATGTGGAGGTAAAGCAATTAAAACAAATGGAATTAATAAATGGTACTTGGCAGGACTTATATAAATCGCAAGTCATAACCTGGATAACTTAATTCTATATGGGTTTGATCGATTTCCAATTATCATCACGATGCCCTACATCATAATCGCCCCTGCTTTAGAAAAATTTTATAAAAAAACGAAACAAATTAGCAGGGATCAATGTGGATCTCTGCTTTCAATTTGTTTTTTTTAATATCCTCTATATTGTCACTAACTCTCCGATTATCTTCCTTTTCCTGTATGAATTGTTGGAATATCCCTGTTACTTCCAGTTCTTTTACTTGTACTTTTCATTTTCTAAAATAATGACAGTTTCATTATTGGAAGCTTTAGCGACATGCTTGGTATTCTCCACCAAACGGTAAATATTATCACAGCATCGTTTGGCGCCTATCACTAATAAAGGGACTCCAATGACGTCAATATTAAGCACTCTCGAAAACAATCCCCCAAGTGACATAGCCATTGGAACTGTTGGAGAGGTATTGGAAAAAACAAGTTTTTCGTTTAACTGAAATTTTTCCTGAAAGAGCAACGCCAATTCTCTCATGGCTGGCACCACATATTTGTCTCGTTTCCGGCCAATGGAATAAACGGAATTACCATCCTCATCGATCCCATGAAAAAGAAGTTTTCCAAAGTCCTTTTTCGTTAAATGATTAAAATATTGGACATTAAGGATTTCTTCTTTCGTCAGCTTTCTTTCAGATTGAGGCAATTGTTTCAAATGGTAGGCCGCTGCCAAAGCAGTGGAGTGTGTCCCTGCGAAATCATTATAGATATATAACATCGGAAATCATCCTCTATATATTCTCTTACCTATAATATGGATATTTTTAGTATTAACATACAAAGCGATAAATCTTTATTGTGTTCTTCTATGTAAATATGCACCGGATCAAGGGATAACATGTTATTCCAAGATGGAAATGAAGAAGTTAATTGTAACGGAACTATTATAGCTAGCGGAGCATTATTAGTGTTAGAAGAATTGATGATGTGTGAAATATTGAAACTAAATTATTTATATCAACGTAATAGAATGTATAGGATAGAGGAGGGGCAATATGATTGTAATTGGCATAATATTTATTTTCTTTGGTTTCTTTATGGTAGCAATACCCGCTGTGCTTTGGGATCTAACTGAGAGATGGAAATCGAAGGAAGCAAGAGATCCATCAACTTATTATATTTGGTCTTCGAGAATTGGTGGAGTATTTTTAATCCTTATAGGTATCGCTGAAATTGTAAATGTTTTTATTTGAACGTTTTTAAACAAACCACTGATAGAAATTGTTACTCACCACCATCGATTGCGTCTCCATTGCCATCATCATTATCAAAATATTCGTTAATCTTGTTGATAATCGTTGTATCTTTTGAATTAAGACTGTTTTGATGCAAAAAGTCTCCTAGAGAAAAACTTTCTACTACTTGATCCATGCCATTTCGAATGAATAAAAAGATAACAAATATTAGTATCAGTAATATAATCAATATTAAAATGTTCAAAGGATACACCCCCATATAAAAATCCTATTCGAATGTGAAAAAAAAAGAACGTTGACCACTGCTGTGTGACTATGGGGAAGGGTCTAATGGCCTTTTTTATATCCATGAGAACTGCCCCTAAATTACTTAAGGTACGTGTAGCCGTCCCCCTTTTTCATGTATAGTAGAGTAGAACACAAATGCAGAGGAAATTCGTAATGGCTTTTATTTTGGAGTGGGGGATAAGAATGAGAAGAATTATTTTAACGACAGAGAGTGGTGCGGATTTACCAGAAGATTTAGCTGAAAAACATAATGTTCAAGTGGTTCCAATGCATGTAATTATGGATGGAAAGGATTATTTAGATGGTTCATTAGCTGTAACGGAAATTTATGATTATTACGAACGGACAAGGAAAATACCTTCGACAACATCGACCAATTCGCATGAATATCTTGAATTTTACACAAAGATCAAAAATGATTTTCCTGAATGCACCATTGTGCATATCGGTTATACTTCGAAGGCATCTTCTTCCTTCCAAAATGCGATCATCGCAACTGAGGGTTTAAATGATATTTTTCTAATTGATGCTTTGAACGTTACAGGGGGATTAACAGCGATTGTGATGTACGCGGTTACCTTATTAGAGAATGAACCTTCCATTGACCCTGAACGGTTAGTAGAGAAGATTAAATTAGTGGTTCCGAAATCAAGACTAGCTTTCGTTCCCGGCAGCTTAGATTTTTTAAGAGCAGGTGGACGAGTTAGTAATCTAGCGTATCTCGGAGGGGCACTGTTAAAAATAAAGCCGCGGATTGAATTAGTTGATGGAAATCTTACTTCAACCAAAAAATATCGAGGGAGTATGGACTCAGTTTCAGAAAAGCTGCTGCGAGATTATTTTGATCAATACAATATTGATAGAAGGCAACTTTACCTTCTATATTCAATCGGACTTGATGAAAGGATCAAGAAGCGGATGACTGAAATCGCGAGTGAAGCTGGTTTCAATAATGTAATATGGATCCAAGCAGGCGCAATGATTTCAACTCATGCGGGACCTGGAGGTGTAGGGATTTCAGGTTTGGAGGTTTAGGAAGTACGAATCAATGATGAGTTATAGTAGGAGGAAAAACGATTGGGTAGAACCGTACTTTTACATTTAATAGTAATAAATATCAAGGTACAGGGGATACAAAAGGATTTACGTTTAAACAATTAGAAATTGATGAGGATATAGATGTTAAAACATTAAATAGAAGGTATTAGTTCTTCGAAATAAATACAGTGTACAGCCCAGTTCATTGGAACTAGGCTATTTTTTATAAGTTGCTGTTTTATTACGGTTTTGGAAGGCATTCTACAAATTGAGTTGGTGGATTTTAATCTTATGCCAAATAGACTTCCAATTCTTTTTAATCATTCGCTGCTCGTAAATGGCAGCAAGTTCTTTTGTTTCAGTAAAATAGGGAGTCGGCTTCACCTCTAAATTAATGACATCCTCTAATCCCCAAGGAGCAGTAAGAACTAAAATATTTTCCTTGTCGAGTTTTACTCCTAACGCTGTCACACTTTCTGGAAACCTTGAAATAGCATCTTCCGAAGAATTATAGGGAGGAAAATCATTAATGACGTGCATTCTTGCTTGATTTTTCACGGACCAAGGTATAGAAGGCATCATGCTTACTAGCTTATTCTCTAGTTCCTTTTCAAAATTCTCATCAATGTGTTGGTTATCAAAATAGATTACATCAACATCTTGGGTCTCCGTTCTTTCAGTAAAGCCGTGCAGTGTGTCCCAGATTTTTGAACGCACAAAACCGGCACAGATCCACCAGTCTGGTAAATTCAGTGTGCTTGCAATCTTAATAATCTCCATCATTTTTTCATCGCTTCGGATTAATTTTATTACATCTTCTTTATTTTTTAACATATTGCTTGTATCCCCTGTTCCAGAACGTATATTCCTATATTAACAGATTAACGTAAATAAAGGGGGAATATTCCATTAAATTAAGAAGTTCTTAGGTATAAAAACCTATATAATTCCAGAAAAGGAAGGGAAATGTGATTTTACGCAGAAATTTGTAATAGTATCTAAGAAATATGTTTGTATAGTTAATGTTTCAAAACTACCTAAGTTTTCATTTGGAATATAAAAGAAAGGCTTTTCAGCCTAACCCGGGGAGTGAGACGATGCAAGAGAGATCTAAGAGTGGTGTCTTAGTGAATAAGGACTTTAGGGATTCACTTATCATTGATAAATACGATACAGAATTCCTTAATTGGAGAGAGAAAAAATTAGATCAATTAAGAAGCGAAAATAGCGAAGATGCGATAACTTGGAATGTATTCAGGAGTCTAAGGCAAATTAACCCAAGTAATTGGTTACCCAAATTATTCAAGCAATCCTTTCATCAAGATTTAACTTATCCAGCAGAATCTATTGACATCATCTTGTGGAAAAAATTGAATCCACCATTAAACTTACCAACAAGAGAAGGTCAGTCTGAAGTTGATGTAATCATCGAATCGAACAAGTTTGTTTGGTTTATTGAGGTCAAATATAAAAGTGATATAAGCCTTTCCACCTCCCATGACAAATCCCGAAACCAGATTATCCGTAATATTGACGTTGGATTAGACTATAAAAATGGAAAAGACTTTTATTTTTCTTTACTGATATTAGATGAGGAACATTCTCCAAAGGGATCCCACTATATAAATGTATACTCATATTCAATTGATCATGTTAGGTTTGATCTCCCACACCGAAAAGATGGAATAGTCAACTTAAAGGGTATTGGTCTTTTGACATGGGTAGATATTATAAATGTATTAGGTGATAGTAAAAGGGGTAACGAAGTTGAGTTTCAAAGATTCGTAGCAGCACAAGCAGAACAGTGGTTGAGTAATAAAATTGATAAATCCACTGAACGAAAAAATGATGCCATCTTTGATAGTACTGGCCAATACAGGTATTCTCTTACAAGAGTATGGAATTCCAATAAAGAAAAAGTCGTATTCATCTGTTTAAATCCGAGCACTGCAGATGGTGAGAATGATGATCCGACTCTAAAACGTTGCATAGATTTCGCCAAGAGGTGGCATAACGAAAAATATGGGTCATTGAAAATGGTAAACTTGTTTTCGTATCGGGCTACAGATTTCGATATGTTAAGAGACGTTGAGAATCCCGTTGGTTCAGAAAATGATGACTATATCGTGAAAGCCGTAAGAAGTGCAAGTTTAGTAGTAGTTGCATGGGGAGAAAAAGGGATCTATAGAAATCGACACAAAGAGGTATTAGAGTTACTTTCAAATGAAAATATTGATGTTCATTGCTTGGAAATTTTAAAGTGTAACCAACCAAAACACCCCTTATATGCAAAAAAAGAGTTAACTCCTAGAATATATGCGCAATAAAAGGAAAGTGCTCTCTACATGTTCTCAAAAGTATCAATCTTTTGTTTTCCAGCTGTTGATAACTATAGAAAATACTTAATGTATCAACTGTCTAATTACGACATTTATACCGTTAGGTTTGGAGATGAATCGTGCCATGTTTAAGGACTAAGAACGGAAAATGAAGCCATTACTAGACGAATATGAGAAGGCGGAGTTTGATTGGAGTATTGCCTATGCAATGGAATACAATCTTCCGGTGGAGATTAAGGTTTGGAGCGATGGGTTTACAGAAACAATTACTGGCCGTATTCATTATGTTGATCCGATTACGTTTCAGCTCCGCATTGAGGTGAAATCTAATGAAATTGAACGCATAGCTTTCGAAGATATAGTCGGAGTAATGATTGTAGAGTAGTTTTAATGTAATATCTTCCTTTTTTATAAGACAAATTAGGAAATTAAAACTCGATAGAATGTTGTAAATGGCCACCAAAAGGGAATAAAGAAAATAGATCCATTACTGTGTAAAATGTTTAGAGATGCTTGGTTCCCTTTTAGTAGAGACCAAGCATTTTTAATATGTTTCGATTGAACCTTCCCCCTGATAACTCCACGGACAAACTTAAACCCTGGCGCCGGACCAAGGAACAAGAAATTTTATGTCTTACCAAGTCCGGGGTGCCCCATTTTTCTATAATAGACCTTTTAGAAAGATAGATATAAACGTTTTCGCTTCATCGTTTAAATGATCATTGTCGCCAAATGAAAGCCAGTCATAAAGAGTACCACGCATACATCTTGAAATGAAGAAACTGGTTTTATTACTATCGGTTGATTTTGGCAGTTCTTCATTTTCAATGGCTTCATGCACAAACCTATTTAAAATTTTATATAAGCTTCTCTCAGAGTTGGCGAAAAAGTTCGCTTCATTTCTGATCAAGCCGCTCGTATAAACACTCCTCATCAAATCTTCTCCCAGTTCATTTTTTAAGTATGTCAATTGGGCATCGAAAAGGGAAGTGACTTTGTCTTCAAAAGGCATATGACTTGGTAAGGATTGAGCAAAATTTTCATAAAATGAATCGATTTCTCTGAACTTTTCTAAAAAAATATCGTATTTTGATGAGAAATGGCCATAGAATGCACCTTTTGAACTTTTGCTTTTTTGAACAATTTCATCGACGCTTACTTGATTAAACCCCTTTTTTTCAAAAAGTTTTAAAGCTGTCTGATAGATTCTCTGTCTTGTTTCTTCTGCTTGCTGCTCTCGCGTTTTCCTTTCCATGGTCTAACACCTACTCGTACTTTAATTGATTCCTATTTTAACATAATCTTATAAAAGTTATAATCTTTTGATTTGCACAAATAATCAGAAATATATATTGACAGCTAAAGCACAGATATATTATCTTATAGACTATAGTCTACGAAATGTAAACGCTAACAAAGGGGAGATGAAAGTGGATATAATCGGAAAAAGAACATTACGTTCACTATTAGCAGATAAGGTCAAGCAGCACGAGGAGAAGGTGTTTATTCATTTTGAAGATGCGAATGAAAAACGTTATAAAAAAACATATAAAGAATTCCATAAAGAAGTGAACCAATTAAGTAATGCTTTCTTGAAGTTAGGACTAAAAAAAGGGGATCATGTTGTTTTACATTTACCAAACAATATGGAATTTTTTACAACGTGGTTTGCATTGGCGAATATTGGCGCCATCATGGTCCCAACCAACATTTTATCAACAGCAGATGAGATGAAATACATTATTAATCATTCTGAGGCTGTTGTATTGATGACTGAAGCTGAGTATTTAGATAAGTTTGATGGGATACGTAGAGAATTGCCAACGATTCAACATACAATCATTACTCGCTGTGACCAAGCGATTGAAGGGGTTATTAACTTTAATGATTTAATAGAAAACTCAACTGATGGTACAGAGGCTTTTCCGAAGATACTGTCTGAGGATGTTGCAGCTATGCTTTATACATCAGGGACAACTTCCAAACCAAAAGGCGTACAGGTGACGAACGCAAATTATATTTATACCGGTGAATTAATGTCAAAATCGATCAATTTAACGGAGAACGATCGGCCATTCATCGTTTTACCATTATTTCACGGCAATGCACAGTATTACTCAACCATGTCTGCACTTGTCGTAGGGGCTAGTATTGCGTTTACAGAGAAATTTAGTGCATTGCGTTATTTTAAACAAGCAAAGGCCCTTGGTGGTACGGTTGGTTCACTATTTGCAGCTCCGATTCGAATGATACTGGCAAAGGAATATGACGAGAAAGACCGGGATAACTCGATCCGTTTAATCACTTTCGCACAATCAGTAGCGGAACATCAATTAACTGAATTTGAAGGAAAATTCAATCTTAAACTGCTGCAAATGTACGGGATGACTGAGACCATTGGGATTCCATTAATCAATCCAATCAATGACATTCGAAAAAATATGAGCATCGGAAAGCCAAGCATTGGCTATGAAGTAAAATTACTTGATGAAAACGGATATGAAGTGGCTGATGGAGAAGTCGGCCAAATTGCTGTCAAAGGTGTTCGCGGCAGAACATTGATGAAGGGATATTTTAAGAATGACGAAGCAACAAGCCAAACATTCAAAGGGGATTGGCTTTTAACTGGGGACAATGGTTATGTCGGAGAAGATGGCTATTTTTACTTTGTTGATCGGATGAAGGATATGATTAAGCGTTCAGGTGAAAATGTAGCAGCGAATGAAGTGGAAAGCGTGTTAGTCGAGCATGAAGCTGTTTACGAAGCTGCTGTTATTGGGATCCCGGATGAGATGCGAGATGAAGCCATCAAAGCATATATCATAGTAAATAAAGGTAGTGCAGTGTCTGAAGCAGAGCTCATTAAACACTGCCAAGAAAGATTAGCAAAGTTTAAAGTTCCAGAACTTATTGAATTTGTAGAAGATTTCCCTCGTACACCTGTTGGGAAAATCCAGAAACATATTCTGCGTAAATTACTACTCATTTAAGAACCGAGAAGTTCGAGGGTGTTAAGGTTTAAGCAGCGAAAGAAGAGGCTAACGAGAAAATTCGATGTGTTATTTTTACCAGACACTATAAGAAAGAAGGCGAATCTATGAAAAATGTCAAAGTATTATTAGCTAGTTTAGCCGGTTCCATCATTGAATGGTATGACTTCTATCTATACGGAACAGCAACAGGAATTGTATTTGCTACATTATTCTTCCCTTCAGAGGATCCGACGATCTCTGTTTTGATTGCTTTTGCTACTTTTGGAGCAGGTTATGCTGCACGGCCTCTTGGAAGTATCATTTTTGGGCATATGGGAGACAGGATTGGAAGGAAGGCCTCCCTCATGCTGACACTGGTCGGGATGGGGGGAAGTTCGTTTTTGATTGGATTGCTTCCAACCTATGCGCAAGTTGGTTTAGTAGCGCCAATCGCGCTTGTCGTTTTACGTTTGCTACAAGGAATTGCCCTTGGTGGTGAATGGGGTGGAGCTGTTTTACTTGCAACAGAATCTGCAACAAAAGGTGTGCGTGGTTTCTTTGGTTCGATTCCCCAATTAGGTGTACCCATTGGATTAGTTCTCGGGACATTTAGTTTCACGTTAATTAGTTCATTAACGACAGAAGCACAATTTATGGCCTGGGGCTGGAGAATCCCTTTCCTTTTTAGTGCAGTATTAGTACTTTTAGCGATTTGGATTCGCAGCAGCATTGAAGAGACTCCTGAATTTAGAAGGAAAAAGGAACAAGGAGAGATTGCAAAGGTACCTATTATTGATGCCTTTAAATACCACAAAAAGGATATTTTTCGCTTGATTGGTTTAAAACTGGGAGACGGTTTTTTCAATGTATTCCTTATGTCCTTTATCTTGTTTTATGCAACAACGTTTCTAGGTCATAGTCGTGATGTGGCATTATTGGCTTTAACACTAAGTTGTGCAACCATGATTATTACGATTCCATTGACTGGATATTTATCTGACTTTATCGGTCGTAAAGCCATCTATATCGGCGGGATCGTAGCGTTGATCATATTAGCCATTCCATATTTCACGATGATTGGGCAAAGCTCAACCATGTTCTACATCATGCAGGTTTTATTATTAGGTGTGGTTTGGAGTGCCATTTTCGCTACGCAAGGTACATTTTTCTCTGAATTGTTCCCGGCCAATGTGCGCTATACAGGGCTTGGTCTAGGTTATCAAGTCGCGGCTGCCATTGTAGGATTTGGGCCAATGCTTTGGACAGAAATGGGTGCGAAATTTGGTGCGTCCCCCTATATATTCGGTGGATTTATGATTGTAGGACTAGTCTTTTCGCTCGTGTTGGCAATACTTTCACCAGACACCCGTAAAATTTCACAATATAGTGATCACCATCATGATCAAACAGAGGTCGAGGAAAACGGTCAAAGAGACGTGAAAAAAGCGTAAACCTATTAATCGTAAGGGACGACCTGCTGAAATTCATCCACTGTAAGTTATCTAGTTTCAAAGGATGCTAGCTTTATAACTGGTCAAGTGAATTTCGTTGATGTCGCCGCTTATATGTAATAAAGGAGAGATAAGAGATGGATGTTTTTGTAAGTGGTGTTGGTATTACACCATTCGGTAAACATATTGAGCATTCATTAAAAGAGCTTTTACTTCAAGCTGCGAGGGATGCTTTAAGAGATGCAGGACATCCGAAAATTGATGCAGTATTTGTTGGAAACTTCATGGGCGGGGCAATTGCGAACCAGGAAATTCTAGGTGCCATGCTTGTGAATGATCTAGAGCTTGGTCATATTCCTTCATTGAAAGTAGAAGGTGCATGTGCATCTGGAGGCATCGCGATTCGTCAAGCAGTAATTGGTATTTTAAGTGGCACGTATGAAAACGTACTTGTTGTTGGCGGGGAAAAAATGAAACATGCTGCGACTGACGTTGTGACGCAAGCAATAAATGCAGCAATGGATAATGATTCAAGTGAAAAAAATGCTGGTTTAACATTCCCGGGTTTCTTTGGTCTACTGGCTAATCGATATATGTATGAAAGTGGGGCAACAAAGGAACATCTGGCAAATGTTGTATTACAAAATCGTTCATATGCAATAAACAATCCACTTGCACAGTTCAGAAAGCCAACGACAATGGAAGAAGTTATGCAAGCTAAACAGATTACGGAGCCACTTGGCCTATTTGATTGTTCACCAATAACAGATGGGGCAGCCAGTGTAGTATTAAGTAGAAATCCGAGCGCAGTTAAAATCCGCGCATCTGTTCAAGTGTCTGGTCCCACGAATATCCAGGACTTGGATTCCATTCTACAAATTCCCGCCATTATCAATTCAGGGAAGCTCGCTTATGAACAAGCAGGATTAGGCCCATCTGATATTGATGTTGTAGAGGTTCATGATTGCTTCTCCATCACAGAACTTCTTGCGATAGAAGGGTTAGGCTTTTCCAATCGTCTTGAAGGTTGGAGATTCATAGAGGAGGGACAAGCTGGAATAAACGGTAAAACACCAATTAATACAAGTGGAGGTCTCTTATCAAGAGGCCACCCAATTGGGGCAACGGGTACGGCACAGTTTGTACAAATTGTCCTTCAATTAAGAGGAGAAGCGGTAAACCAAGTCAAAAATGCACGAATAGCGATGTCACAAAATTTAGGCGGCACTGGCGCTTACTCTGTGGTACATGTATTAGAAAGGGTCTGAATTCAATGATTATATATGAGTATAAAAACAAGAGTTATCTGAGAAAGCCTTTTTCCTCAGATTCCGAAAATGACCAAATTAGTGAACGGAAAATTTCTGGTGAAGGTACGGTCTATTCTGTAACAACCATTTACGTGCCACCAGCAGAATTTGTTCAAGAAAGTCCATATACAGTGGCAATCATTCAATTAAAGAACACCACGCTAAAAGTAACCGCCCGTATCGAGGAACCAGTACAAATAGGGGAAACGGTGCATTTCACAAAATTTAAAAACGGGGCCTATCATTTTAAAAACCGTGTGTGAATATTGGTCCCGCGTGTATTAAATCAAATCCGGTGCCTGTCACCATTGCCATCAGGCTAAGCGATTAAATTCCTATTTTCTCAAAATGGACCTATTCTTTCTTTGAAACCTAAAGAAAGGTAGGTCTTTATTTATGTTTAAACTCCTTTTCCAGGTGTGTCGGCAAAAGTGATCTTGTGTACTAATTGCAATAGACATAGAATTTAAAGAATTAGATGATTTCGATGTACATATGAGATAATGTTACCGGCTTTCCCGACACTTGTATAAGAGATTGAGTAAATTATCAATATAGAATCAGTATGGTAGCAAAATGAAGAATAAATAATAGAGGTGAACAAAATGAAAAGAATATTAGATTGTAGAGGTTCTGATTTTCGGCAAATGGGTAGAGAAGAATTAAAGCAAGCAATACGTGCAGCAGAAGGAAGAACGATATTGGCTGAAACGGTCGTGACATCACAACCCTTACTTCCAGAGGTCTCCAACCCTGAAGTGATGAAGGTATTCGGGGTGGATATGATCTTACTGAACTTGTTCGATGTAATGAACCCTAAAGTAAATGGCGTGGATTCCTACAGCATTTTTCAACCAAATGCTGCAGGCAGTGAAATAGATGAAAATATTATTCAAAAAATTAAAGAACTAACTGGTCTGCCAGTCGGCATTAATCTTGAACCTGTTGATCCCAATGCAAATGCTTTAGAAAATTTGCATTCATTACCGGAAGGACGTACAGCTACTGAGAGATCACTTGCGATGGCTAAACAATTGGGATGTGATTTTATTTGTTTAACGGGTAACCCCAAATCAGGAGTAACCAATGAGAAAATAGAAAAGGGCATTACATTAGCGAATAAACATTTTGGAGGGCTGATCATAGCGGGCAAAATGCATAATGCTGGAACGGCAGGAAGTATATTTGATTTAGATGCATTTTCTCGCTTTGCAGAAGCAGGGGCAGATATCATTCTTTTCCCCGCACCAGGAACAGTCCCTGGTGTTCGTGAGGAAACACTTGCGAAGGCAATCGAAAACGTTAAAAGTAAAGGGGCATTAACCCTTGCGGCAATTGGCACCAGCCAAGAAGGAGCAGATGAAGAAACCATTCGCGCCATTGCGTTAAGTTCGAAAAGAGCAGGAGTGGATATTTTTCATATCGGGGATGCTGGGTATTCGGGCATGGCGTTGCCTGAAAATATTCAAACCCTTTCGATTACGGTAAGAGGTAAAAGACATACATATATCAGAATGGCCGCATCTGCCTTAAGATAATAACTAGATTTTATCCCTTTCTTTTTAGGAAGGGGATTTTTTGTCGAATGGATAATGAATTCAGGAAACATACACAAATAATCCTAATGTGGTATTCTTTTGGTATATTTCAAGATTGAAAGGTTGATTTTGATGTACAAGAAACAAGATTTATTAAATTATCTTAAAGAATTGGAAATCGACGAAAATGGGGTATTACTTGTACATTCATCGATGAAAAGCATTGGGCAAGTAGATGGTGGGGCCGATACTGTCCTTGATGCACTCTCGGATTATATGAAAAATGGTCTTTTGGTTTTTCCTACCCATACATGGTCGTATATTAATGCAGAGAATCCACGATTTTATGTCAATGACTCACCATCTTGTGTTGGTCTATTAACAGAACTGTTTCGAAAACGTCCGGGTGTTGTTCGCTCATGGCATCCAACGCATTCGGTAGCTGCCCTGGGAAAAGGAGCACATGAATTTATTGCGGGGAATGATTCATTCGACACACCTTGCGCAAGGCAATCAAGTTGGGAGAAATTACTCGATCAGAAGGCAGCCGTCTTGTTAATCGGAGTCGATTTACGGAGATGTACATATATTCATGGAGTCGAGGAATGGCTTGATATACCAGGTCGTTTGACCGATGAACACGAAATGCTTTACACGATTTTACCGGATAAAACGGAAATCTCCATACCTCAAAGAAGACATATTGGTCATACCTCTGAAAAATACAATCGAGTTGAAGATATTTTTCTAAATCATCAAGCCATGTATAAAGGGCAATTTGGCGATGCAACAGTAAGAGTATGTGACACAGAAAAAATGACAGACTTGCTAAATCACTTACTTAAAGAAAAACCAGAATTATTTTCTTGATTTATGGGTTCATTTCTTTAAGGGGACAATCAGAGGTTTTGCGTGGAAAAAGGCTTGACTAGTTGGTAGGTGCTAGTCAGGCCTTTTTCATTCCTGATTGGAGACATATTATTGAAACGATGTCATCCATCTTACATCCAGAAACAAAGAGACCTATAGCAGCAATCAAGCCGGCAGAAGGGTTTTCAGCTTGTATACTTTGTCGGGTGGCGGAATTTACCTTATTAATAGTAGAGTAACGTTATTACGAAGAAACATATAAGAGGTTCGTATGAAAATGTTTAAAACATTGAAAGTTGTGGTAAACATCCATAAAGATAGGAGATGATCGAATGGATGGACAAAAACAAAGTTACTATATCAATATTCAATCTAATGAAATTTTCAGAGGGCCTTATGAGGGAGAGTGGGATTTTAAAATTGAAGCGACAGAATCTCAAGTACATTTCCTTGAGCGACTTTTTAATAGAAATGATGAAACAGATTGGGAAAGTTATTTTCGATCACACATTCCGTATCTTGCATATCATCATCAGCCTCAAAATAAGGAATATGACCAGCGGATACTATGGATCTATACGATGCTTTATGACTTAGGTGATGAAAAAACCCGAGAACATATTAGAAAAATGGGAATTCTAATTGAAGTTAGTCATTAGGGGATTTTGAGGATATGTTGACATAGTGAATGAGGCATTAGAGAAAGATTGTGGATTACTTTGCAAGTACCAGGAAAGGTAGGATTGCTTTCTTACTTGATAATCAAGATCCTGATTTACCATCATATAGATTTAGGTCAAATAATGTAATCGAAAAACGCAATTAGCCCAGGCCAATTGCGTCTTCTTTTTAAATATTTTCCTGTTTCAAGCTCTCGATAATATTTTCGTTTTTTATTTTTGAAATCGAGTAGAGCATCGCAGATCCTACAATCAGAAAAATCACTACGATGACGAAAAGAATGCTCATCCAAGGAAGCAGAAATCCGTATTCAAAGGTATAGTTTGTGGAGCGGTGAATTGCTAACATAACGAGGACGCTGATGGGAAGTCCGTAGGTTAGTGCCTTCACTCCATAAAAAATACTTTCATATTGGATCATTTTATTAAATCCGTTTGGGGTCATGCCCACCGATCGCAGCATCGCGAATTCCCGTTTTCTAAGCGAAATGCTGGTGGAAATGGTATTAAAGATATTTGCAATCGAGATAAGTGAAATCAGCGTGATAAACCCATAGGTAAAGACGGACATGAGCATAATCATCTGTTCATCTTGCTGCCGCTGCTGGTAGACATTGAACACATTTACGTTGGAATCTTTTCGGTCTTCAATCGCCGTTTGTGTCGCCATTGGGTCTGAACTATTGAGGTACACATAAGGGAACACCTCAATGTCCGTATTCGCTAACAAGGAATCCATTGTACTTTGAGGGACAATAAGGTTAACACTCCCAAGTGAAGCGGTATTCACACCCATTGGCACATGGTGTGTCAGTGCGCCAATTTCAATGCTACCGACTACTTCTCGGTCCGGCTGCTCATGCTCCATATCTCCTGAAGGCATCATAAATAAATCGATCCTCTTTCCAACCTCTGACTGTATGGAGTTTGTTTCAATAATCCTTCCCGTGCCAGCTTCCTCATAGGAAATTTGCTCAATCACAATCGCTTTTGGTGTGTCTGGGTTTGTGAACTCTTTCGCTTCCACACCGACTTGCTTGGCATACTCTTCAAAACTTTTTTGATCCAAGGCACTTAGGTATACGTAATATGGATGCATACCATCCTCGGGGACGGGTTCGTTCGCTAGTTGCGTTTTCAGCTGCTCTGAAACTTCGGCCCACGGAATGAGCGCTTCCAAATTCATTTCCTCGATTATGGTAGATTTGGTCACATGATCGAGCTTTGTGTACTCGGTCAAATCTTCATTCTTCAATTGGCTGCCGCTAATTTGAATATCGTATGTTAGTTCATCTTGCGACATGCTTAGTGATTTTTTTAGATTGTCCGTAAAAAAGGTTACCGATAAGAACAGGACAATGCTAATGACGAGCGAGAATACGGTTGCAAGGTACTTCTTTCTATTCCTTTTGACGTTCTTCAACCCAATTTCTGCTTCTAAACCAAAGACTTTACGTACAAGCTTTGAAGTTTTCACCGTTTTCCCAGTCAACTTAATATCATGGCTTTGCCGGATCGCTTCAATCGCGGAAACCCTGGACGCTCTTTGTGCCGGGATATAGGTAGAGATAAAAATCGTTAAAATGGAAATCCCGCAGGCAATGAGAATCGATGATGGCGTGACGACCAATTCGAGATTTTCGGAAACGCCGAGAGCCTTTCTTAAAAGATTGTTAATAAACACAAAGGTAATTCCAATCCCTGCTAGACCTGCCAGAATTCCAATCGGAATACTGATCACTCCAATCACGGCTCCTTCAAAAAAGACAGAATTCCGCTTTTGTCTTTTGGTTGCGCCAACGCTTGCAAGCATCCCTAAATGTCTAGTCCGCTCGGATACGCTAATCGAGAAGGCATTATAAATCAAAGCGACAGAGCCAATGATAATTACGCTCATAATAATGGCTACTAAGGAGTAGAGTGTCTTGTGTAATTGAGCATTATTCGTTACACCATAGTACCGAAGCAATTCTCCATTATAATTTACCTTATCGATCCCTTCCGCCGCAGCAAGACTTTTCGCATGTTTGTAGAGGGAGCGGTCGATCTCCGTTAACACCACAAAAGCATCGACAGTATGGGTATTGCTGAGGGCTGTTTCATCAATAAAGCCAATCGCGGTGTAACCAGGTGACCATGTTGGTTCCCAGGTAGGGCGTTCAATCATGCCGACAATGGTAACAGTTTTGGTTTCGTGGGTTCGTAGCTCCTCGATGACACCATCTTCATCCTGTTGAAGAAAATCTGTCTGTGTTAACACTTTTTCGGTTACAGGGCTCCAGCGCTCACCGATTTCCACTGTGAGCTGATCGCCAATTTTGAAATCGACCTTTCCGTTATTAATCATTGCTTCGGAAATCGCAATTTCATTTTCAGTGCGAGGAAGTCTACCCTCGACCACTTCCATGGGAAAGTGTTTCAAACCAGCACGATTATAATTTTGAAAAAATAAATAAGGTTTATTTTCATTTTCTGATTCTTTTAAATCCGAATAGCCTGTGCTTGAGAGAATCATGGTTTTCGTTTCGCTGTCCTGTTCAAGGGCTTTGATTTGGTCTTTGTTGACATCTTTAAATAAAACATGCCATTCTCCATGTTTGGCGATATGTTGACGAACCATTAAGTCTAAAAAGGAAAACCCTAGGGTGGTCACGGCGGTGATCATCGCCACCGAAATGATCACCCCAATCATCGTTACAAGCGTCCGGCGTTTGTTTTCTTTTAAATGCCGGATCGTGACTTTTTGGACAATGTTCATGGACGAATTACCTCATCCCTAGCAACCTTACCATCTTCAATGGCAATAATCCTGTCGGCCTGTAGGGCGATACGCTCATCATGGGTAATCACAATTAGTGTCTGATTGTAGGTTTTGTTAAACATCTTGAGCAGTTCCATAATTTCCTTGCTATTTTTACTATCGAGATTACCTGTTGGCTCATCGGCAAGCATAATCGCAGGATTGCTAATCAACGCCCGTCCTATCGAGACACGCTGCTGCTGACCGCCGGAAAGCTGGTTCGGCAGGTGGGAAAGCCGCTCACTCAAACCAAGGATTTCAACCACTTTGTTAAAATGGCTGGGATCTACCTTTTGCTCATCCAATAGCATCGGGAGCGTGATATTTTCTTCCACTGTTAAGATAGGTATCAAATTATAAAATTGATAAATCAAGCCGATTTGCCTGCGTCTAAAAATCGCCAGCTGGGTTTCATTTAAATCATAAATATCGGTTTGATCAATGAGGACCTTTCCGCTCGTAGGTCGGTCGACTCCGCCCAATAAATGAAGCAGCGTTGACTTTCCTGAGCCAGATGGCCCGATAATGCATACAAATTCTCCTTTTTTCACGGAAAAGGAGACATTATCAAGTGCCGTAACCGCTGTTTCACCTTTGCCATAAATCTTTGATAGATTCTTTACTTCTACTATATTCATAAGAAAACCTCCATACTTTCAAAGTCTTGAGGTTAGTATATCGAGCTAGTATGACTTTAAAGTGACTCTTAAGTGACAATTTATTCACTTTTGGAAACTTCATAAAAAATAGCAGGCAATTTAAATGACCTGCTTGTAAAACTTTATCTCGAAAGTGGTTCCAGCACCGGGATGACTGTTCACTTCGATATCGCCCTGTTGACTAGTGATGATACTATACGCCATAGCAAGCCCGATGCCGACGCTATCGTCTCCCGCATGTTTACCTTTGTAAAACCGTTTGAAAATGTACGGAAGGTCTTCTTTAGCAATGCCTTTCCCGTTATCACGAATGGTGATTTCTGTGAATAAAGCATTCTCGGAAAAGTGGATGGAGATTTCTCCGCCTTCTTCACTGTGTTCGACGCCGTTCTTGATGATATTTAGAAGTGCCTCTGTGGTCCACTTGAAGTCACCGATAAAGGCGGCATGCTCATCACCACTTACTTTTAAACGTTGCATTTTGATATCCATCGGTATAAGTATAGGTTCGACGGCCGCTTGAATAAGGGGGGCGATGAGGACCTTCTCCTTTTTAAACGTAATCGTCCCGGCATCAATCTTCGAAAGCTTTAGTAAAGAAGAAACCAGCCATTCCATGCGTTCAAGTTGGATTTGAAGATTGCGAGTGAATTCTGCCCGTTTTCCATCCTCTAAACGTTTGTCACCTAACAAATCCGCCATAACTATCATCGAGGTTAGGGGAGTCTTTAATTGGTGTGAGATATCGGAAATCGCATTCGTCAGTTTTGCTTTGTCTTCGTGTAAAACCGCTCCCTGCTCAGTAAGAATTCTTGTCACTTTAAAAATATCACTTTTTAATAGGCTCAGTTCACCTTCTGAATTGTCACGCACATCCAACTGGTAGTTGCCGCTGCTAATTTGTTTTAAATAGACAGAGAGTTTTTGGATTTCACGGTAACGCCATTTCGTAAAAATCAGCATAGTGGTAATGAGCAAAATGGATGCCACCAGTACTAGACTTGCTGCTAGCATTGATACGAATAAGGCTGCCACCGCAAAACCGATGATACTTATCGAAAAAAGAAGGAGGAGGAGGATTTGAATTTCTCGATTACGAAGCAACTCAATCACCCACCTTATAGCCCATGCCGCGAACTGTTTTCAAAATCGTTGGTTTTTGCGGATCGTCCTCAAGTTTCTCACGCAAGCGTTTAATATAGACGGTCAAGGTATTATCATTGACGAAATCCCCGGCAACATCCCAAATTCGGTCTAGCAGTTGTGCACGTGTAAGAACTTGTCCAACGTGGGTCGCGAATAAGAGGAAGAGTCGATATTCTAAGGCAGTTAACACTACTTCTTCGCCGTTTTTGTAGACCTTTCCTTCTAATGTATTGATTTGAATATTTTCGAAATCAATGGTGTTTTTTGCTTTTGGATGGCGATGGTAGCGACGGTGGACCGTGTTGATCCTTGAAATCAGTTCACGGATGCGGAATGGCTTTGTAATATAATCGTCCGCTCCCATATCAAGCCCCATCACAACATTCACTTCATCGTCAAAAGCAGTTAAAAAAATAACTGGGATATCCCGTTTCTGTTTCACTGTTTTACACAAGTCATACCCACTTCCATCAGGTAAGGACAAGTCAAATATACATAAATCGATCTCTTCAATCCTATTTTCCATCACTTCTATGGCGGAGGCTGCCGTATGACTAAGCACAATTTCATAGCCCTCTTGCTTCAAGGAATACTCTAACCCCGAAGCAATCGTTCGATCATCTTCCACAACTAAGATTTTCATTTACGAATCATCCTAACGTACCCTTTTTCTTTTATCTTATTGAAACAAGGAGGTATCGTCAAAAATAAGAGAAACAAAATCGTAACTTTCTGGCTCCTACATGTCCGTCTAAGGCTGTCGTTACTTCTAGAGAAGAGATTTATTGAACGCTCTTAATCGTTTAATAAAGTTTTCTAATGCTTCACCTTCTGTTTGGAATTCTTTCTCTGAGATCGGATTTGCACGCTCGTCTGACGTATATACTTTCCATTTATTTGCTCTTTCGCTGATGCCAACTTCATTTGGTTTAATGTTATGGTCATCAAACCAATTTAAATTCTGTAATCTTTCATTTTGGATGATTTCTAAAGCAGTCCCTCTTGTCAACGTTATCACACCTTAATTTATTTTTTTAATTAAGCCTAATCCTTCCAATAAATCTACTGGTAAGGCATTTCATACTGAATCCGCCTCCGGTTGATCCAAACCTTTGAGCAATATTTTACAAGGTGGGGGTTTACTGTCACTACCTCAATATTTCTTTCATAAAGCCACTTTGACAGGTTTACCCAGTAATGTCCGGTTGGTTCCATGCCAACAATCGTTATATCTAAACCTTTTAAGGCTTTTAAATGGTTAATCCATTGTATTAATCTAGCAAAACCATCTTCATTATTTTCGAAAGTTAGAGGATCCCCAATAACAATTCCACGGAAGTTTACAGCACGAGCAACGTGAAACTGTTGGGCTATATCTATTCCGACAATAAGATGTTTAATCGAAATTCTTTCAATTAGTTGATTTTGTTTGTCTTGCATTTTAAACTTCATATTAGAGCTTCCTCCTAAGAATGATTTTGTGTTTTGTGTGTACAATCATCTTACTGAGGGGCTCTATTTTTTTAAAACGCGAAAAATAGCTATCTACAGGAATTCTAACGGGGGCGTTTCTTTAAAAAGGACTGCTCTTTTCGTATCCAATTAAAAGGAAGTAAATGTTATTATTATATTAAAGATGGTTGCTCTTCTATTTATAGGTGGAGAAAGCTTTAATACGATATATCCTACAATATTAACTTTGGAGGCACACCACTGCAATAAGACTTATAACGAAATTAAGTTCTTGATATATCCCATCAAGGACATATTATGAAACAGTGCTTTAATAAAGGAGTTGTATAAAATGAATGAAAATAAAGGTACAGAAATAAAACGCTTTTCAAAAGCAGAAAACATTCTACCTCAGATCAATAGTAAAACTAAGCTAGGCGACTTACGAAAAATCGCGAAGGACATTAAAAAAGATCACGAACTAGCTATGGAACTTTGGTCAACCGAAGAGTTTTTGCCCAGACTATTAGCAATCTTAATTATGGACAAAAAACTTCTTTCACAAGATGTGCTAAATAAGCTTGATAAGGATATGCAGACTCACACTTTTGATGAGCGAAATAACTTAATGGATTGGTTAATGGCTAATCAGCTCACCAAAGACAAGAAGAAAATTGCATTGATGGAGTCATGGGAAAATAGTCCTTCTACTCTTCAAAGGCGAGCTTTCTGGTATTATCAAGGGCGATTGAGATGGACTGGACAAACACCGCCTGATAACACCGCATACTTGCTATCTTCATTAGAAGCTAATATTACGCAGGAAGAACCGGAAGTTCAATGGGCTATGAATTTCACCGCAGGCTGGATAGGCGTTTATGATGAAAAGAATCGTGCACGTTGTATTAAACTTGGTGAGAAAACGGGTCTTTACAAAGATGAAATAGTAGCAAAAGGATGTACTCCCAGCTATTTGCCGGAGTTCATTACAATTGAAGTCAACAAACGACTTAATAATTAGTTACCTCTGTAAAAATTTATTAGGGTTTAATGCAAAAAATAAAGGAATTCAACGCCTCAATATGAAAATTGTAATAGGCTTGGACCGAAAAATAAAGAAAACAACGCGTTATGGCAGCTAGTTAGTGAAATATGCAAGGAAGATGTAAAGGATTAACCCACTATCTCTTTTTGGTCTGTAAGGCGCTTATCTTTAAGAAGAACAACTTTCCATCTGCACAGTACAACGATACTGTGCAGCAGGAAATAAAAAAGGACGATTTCCACATAAATGGTGATCGTCCTACTTCAACCAATGGGGGCTTTCCTTTAAGAAGGAGAAGTCTTTTATTTATTTTGTTGAAGATATTGTACTAACGATGCAGGATAATACAATAAGAAGAATATGTCTTATGTCTCATCAGACGAATATTATTCATTAAGAAAGGGATGATTACCATAACAAAATTATCTTATAGTGGTTTAAAATATGGGGAAAGTGATGTGGAAGTAAAATTACTGGTGGATATACAAAATGATTGGTTTGAGATAACGCATACGAAGGAAGTGTCTCAAGTAATGAATAAATCAACAGGTGAATATATCATAGTAAAACGAAACACCATGAAATTTGAGGTTGTTTCATAGTACGATGAGATTGTGAAGTATTGTACTTAAAGTAACAGGTGCGATTGTTTAATAAGAGGTGTAAAGATATTTGTTAAAATTGTAATAAAAAGGGGGAGAATGATGAAATTTTATATAGCATCTAGCTTTAAAAATATAGAAAAAGTTAGATATGTAAGTAAAAAGTTAAAAGATAAAGGATTTATCCATACATATGATTGGACTTTAAATGAAAACGTAACAACATTGGAAGAACTAAAGGCGATAGGTCAAAAGGAGAAAAATGCTGTAATAGAAGCTGATTTTGTTGTAGTTTTATTACCAGCAGGTAAAGGAAGCCATATTGAACTGGGTATTGCTATTGGGAATGGTAAAAAAATTTATCTTTATTCACCGAACAATGAAGTAGATAACATTGAAACAACGAGTACTTTTTATCATTTACCTGAAATCGAAAAGTGTTTTGGAACCATAGATGAGTTAGTAGATATTATAGACTTAAAATCAAAAAGTTTATTAAGTAACAGGTGCTTGAGTTAAGGATCAGCTGCCATTTTCCTCGGCTTTTATTATTCAAGTAACGAAGCAGGATTATAGAATAAGCAAGGGGTGGGTTTTATTAAGGTAGATATTTCTAAATCGTAAAGTTCTGGCAGGTCAAACAGGCTTTCTTGTCGAAACTTAGACATATGAAATTCATTAATGGAGGAAAAAACGATGGCAGAAGTGTTGTTGTTACACCATGTTTTAGGCCGAACAAAGGGTATAGAAGCAATCGCCGATCAACTGAGAGATGCGGGGCATACTGTGCACGTGCCAGATTTATTTGACGGATGCATGTTTTCCTCGCTGGAGGAAGGCTTGGAATTTGTGAAGGAAATCGGATTTGAAGAAGTGACGGCACGCGGCGTTCGGGCAGCCAGCGAGCTTTCACGCGATGTCGTCTATGCTGGTTTTTCACTCGGTGTCCCGGCAGCACAGCAACTCGCTCAAACTCGTGAAGGCGCCAGAGGGGCACTGTTTTTTCATGCATGCCTCCCGACCTCGGCGTTCGAATCTCAGTGGCGGGCCGACTTGCCTGTGCAAATTCACGCCATGAGTGCAGATCCTTTTTTCGTTGAAGACGGCGACATCAACGCGGCCCGTGAGCTTGTGGTGTCGGCCAATCACGCTAAACTTTTTCTGTACGAAGGCAAGGAACATCTCTTCACCGACAGCAGTTTACCGTCTTACGATGCTGACGCGACGAAACTTGTGATCATGCGGGTTCTCGACTTTCTCGCATAGTTGTTAACGAAAAAACTTTTGCAGAGCTTGTTTGGAGTGGTCTAAAAATCAAAATGCAACATCATTAGATTTAAGCATCTGGGAGTTCAACAAGAAAGCCATTTCTTTTTATGAGAGTTTTAGAATGGAAACAATCAGTAGAAAAATGACTTTGAGAATTGAGTAATCACAATTTATTAAATTTAAGATTTTCTACTTATGAAATAATATATTTGTTTTAATGGGCCCCTCTCAAATAAATGAGAAGGGCTTATTTTCTATAAAAATATAACTTCTTCATCTATCGAAGCAGAATACTTAATAAGAGGTAAAGAAAGCACTTGAAAAACAAGTGCCTTCTTAATCAATTTAGCGAAACAGATTTTTGTGTTAAAATCTTCAAGGATGAATAAAAGGAGAGTTTTACATGAATTTTTTAAAAAATACCTTATCTTATTTGGTTATGCTTCCTGCTATCTTAATAGGAACTTTTGCAATGGTTTCAAATGGTGTGGCGTCAAGCATTTGGCTTCAAAACATAATAATCTGGTTATTGGGGACTGTTTTGGGTGCTATTTATTTAATTCGTAATAAGGAAAAAAGATTAAGTAAAGGCAATCTTCTTCAAAACGTCGTAATAATAGCCTTATTAGTTTTTCCATTCTTGTTTAATGGTTCAGATGGAGTCCATCGCTGGTTAACGTTTGGACCAATAAATGTTTATATAGCAAGTATTATTTTGCCACTATTAATTATTCAGTTATGGAAATTAGCATTAAACAACATCTATGTATTAGGATTTTACTTTGTTACTTTAATTATATTGCTATTTCATCCTGATGCAGGTCAATTAACTGCATTTGCATGTGCAACTACTATTATGTTGTGGAAAAAGATTAGTAATGGGATGATGAAGTTTTTTAGTATTATTCTTACTGTTGCCTTTGTCATCATGTCGTGGGTTTTTCTCGATGATTTAGCACCAGTTCCTTATGTAGAAGATATAATCTTTTTAGTTACAGACCTTGGAATTGTCTGGTTCGTTTTAGGTATTTTGTCTTTACTATTATTATTAAGTCCATTCTTTTACTACGGTAGAAAAAATATCATTTCTTTAACCTTAGGAGTTTATTTCTTTATGGCGATGATTGTAACTTTATTTGGTAATTTCCCTTTACCAATCATAGGATATGGAATGTCACCGATTATTGGTTACTTTTTTGCTATCAGTTGGCTTAAAAAGAATACATAAAAGATTGATTACGAACAGGGGCAATCGTGAAAAGGCAGTGGAGTATCCGCTGCCTTTTTCCATCTGTAATGAACTCATTTCATTAAGAAGATTTATTTACAGATCCACTAAGTTGGTCAATTAATGCACAGGTTAAGATTTTTTGGAAGTTTAAGGGATTATTCTTTTACAAGCCTTGGATTTTCGAAACAGGGAATAAACGGAAAGGTATGAAAATGTTTTAAACGGTGAAAGTTGTGGTAAACATCCATTGAGATAGGAGATGATTAAATGGATGGACAAAAACAAAGTTACTATATCAATATTCAATCTAATGAAATTTTCAGAGGACCTCACGAGGGAGAGTGGAATTTTAAAATTGAAGCGACAGAATCTCAAGTAAATGCCCTTGAACGACTTTTTGAACACAATGATGAAACGGATTGGGAAAGTTATTTCCGATCACACATTCCATATCTTGAATATCATCATCAGCCTCAAAATAGGGAATATGACCAACGAATACAATTGATCTATACGATGCTCTTTTATTTAGGTGATGAGAAAACCCGTGCACATATTAGAAAAATGGGAATTCTAAACGAAGATAGTGTAAATACTCAGCACAAAAGCTTTTAATCTTACTAAAACCTAGCGGTAAAATATTAAACGGCTAATGGTGATGTATTTACAAAAAGCAGTGAACGCGTACAGTCCCATCCCTTAGGAAACTGGCTGCATTTTTTTTGAATATTAAAGACTAAATAATTACGGGAAAAAGGCTTGGTCCAGTAAAACGATCTTAATTTCCTTGATACTATCTTGTAGTGTCAGGTACTTTTAATTCGTTCAAATAAACTCTCTCCCTTTTTTTAAGCAGTTCTCTTTTGGAGTACCAGCAAAGGAAATAATATAAATAAAAACAAGTATAAAAGCAGTGCGTTTAGCAGTTCAAATCGCACTGCTTTTAGCATTTTTCTGAGTAAAAATATGGTAAAATCACAAAGATGCTCATACCAGGGTATTTCTACAAATCTATGCAGTATTAAAATTATTTACGGAGAAAAAAAGAAATGAATGATAATAAGAAAATCCATTATGAACGGGGTACTGAGGAACTTAGAAAGAAAAATTTCCGTGCTCATAAACTTGTTCAGGAATATAACAATTGTGAAATTGAAGATTCCACAAAGAAAGAGGAAATTATAAAGGAACTATTTGGAGGTGTTGGATTTAATCCTAGCATCGAACACAATTTCCATTGTGATTTAGGCTACAATATTCACGTTGGTGATAATTTCTATGCTGGATATAATTGCACAATTTTAGATATGGCAGAAGTTAAGATTGGTCATAACTGTATGATAGGTCCTAATGTAGGGATTTATACTGCTGGTCATTCAATCGAACCTAAAGATAGGAACAAGAGTGGATATGGGATACCAATTACACTTGGAAACGACGTATGGATTGCTGGAAGTTGTGTTATCCTCCCTGGAGTCACTATTGGCGATAATTCAATTGTTGCTGCTGGTTCTGTTGTTACAAAAGATGTTCCTGCTAATACAATAGTGGCTGGAAACCCAGCAAAAATACTGAAAAATATATAACTAACTGAGTCTTATGCGGAATAAGTAATGTTACAACGACAGAAAACTTACCTGTCGTTTTTTTTTTTTTATCGCATTAGTAATACCAATCACATAACAAATAGCATTTATAATAAGCTCGTTGTTATTTAACTTGCGATTTATAGTGCTAATTTTGGAATAAAATCTACAAAAATGCCTTTAAACTAATAAAATAGCAGAGCGAATTCATATTCGAATTACTCTGCTATTTTGGATGCTTTTATATGTGTTTTTTAGCTGCGGGTTCCTCAAAAGAGAACGGCTTACCCTTTTTTGAGCTAGTTTCCTATTTTTTTCCTTACTTTTGTGTAAAATAGAATTGAAACTAAAAAAGAATAGGTGAGAACATGAATCAATTATCCGAATTTGTATCCAAGCAGCATCAGCAAAATGTTGAAGAATTAAAAGAATTGCTTCGTATTCCAAGCATAAGTTCCTTGTCTGAGCATAAAGAGGACATCCAAAAAGCAGCATCCTGGATCGCCAATAAGTTAGAAAGCATTGGAATGGAACACGTGGAGATCGTACAAACAAAAGGTCATCCGATTATTTATGCAGATTGGCTACATCAGGAAAATGCGCCGACTGTATTAGTTTACGGTCATTATGACGTACAGCCCGTTGACCCGATTCACTTATGGGAAACCCCACCGTTTGAACCAGACATCCGAGATGAAAAGATCTACGCCAGAGGGGCAACAGACGACAAAGGGCAGACATTCTTACATATTAAAGCTGTAGAAGCACTACTAAAATTAGAAAATAAATTACCGGTTAACCTTAAATTTTGCATCGAAGGTGAAGAAGAAATCGGTAGTCCCAATCTTCCGCAGTTTTTATCTGAAAATAAAGAAAAACTAACTTGTGATGTGGTGATTATTTCCGATTCAGATATGTGGGATCGAGGAGTTCCTGCGATTACATATTCTTTAAGAGGTTTGGCTGCTCTCGAGGTTTCCCTTAAAACGGCGAATACGGATTTGCATTCAGGCATGTTCGGCGGGGGAGTTCAGAACGCTAACCATTTATTAGTGCAGCTGCTATCTACTCTTCATGATGAAAACGGAAAGGTAAATGTGGAGCAGTTCTATGATGATGTTTTAGAATTGTCAGAATTTGAGAAGGAACAAATTAAAGCACTGGGCTTTGATGAAGAAAAACTAAAAAAACAGTTGGGCTTAACGGAACTAACAGGAGGGGAAAATAATTATCCATATCCTGAGAAAATCAACTCGCGGCCAACATTAGAATTAAACGGCATATGGGGTGGTTTTCAAGGGGAAGGTACAAAAACCGTCATTCCGAACGAGGCACATGCCAAAATCACCTGCCGTCTCGTCAATAATCAAAATCCGGAAAAAATCCAGGGCTTAATCAAAAAGCATTTAGAAGAAAAAGCACCAAAAGGATGCACAGTAAAAGTGACCCTTCAGGATACAGGTAATCCATTCTTAACGCCAATCGATGATCCAATGATTCAAAAAGCGGCGGAAGCGTATGAAAAGGTATATGGAAAAGCACCTGTTTATAAAAGAGAAGGGGGTTCCATTCCGATTGTATCGGATTTCAACCATACTCTAAATTCTCCTGTTGTCTTAATGGGATTCGGGTTGCCAGATGAAAATCTCCATGCTCCGAATGAACATTTTAACTTAGAAAACTTTGATAAAGGAATTTTAACGATTTGTTCCTTTTTAGAACTGATCTGAATAGCTAGGTAATGGAGAGGGATCGCATAGAATCCCTCTTTTTGCTGTGAGAGCGCTAAGTAAAAATGTTGTCATTAACATATATATGATATTCAACTTGTTGAGCGGGAAATTCTTCATCCATAGTAACTTAAATTAAGAGGCACATTGCACTTTCACTTTTTCACTCTTTACGCAATAAAATATGAAACAATGGAAAGGATGACTGATGTAATCATGATAGCTATCAGCGGCCGTCCTGCTTTGGTCCGGAGATCGCGAAGGCTGACATTTAAACCGAGACCGACCATGGCGGAAGTTAAGATAAATGTGGTAGCTGTTGAAATCCCATCCATGGCCACTTTTGAAACAGGGATGGATTTGCCAAGGATATAGCTTCCGAACAAACTCATCAAGATAAAGCCGATGAGAAACCAAGGGAATTCAATTGTAGTGTCTGCTGTCTTTCCTGAACTACGTTTTTTCACCCAATACATTAGAATAAAACACAATGGAACAAGTAGGAGTACACGACCTAATTTGGCCAGCAGGGCAATGGCCAGGCCATCCGGACCTGCGGGTGCCCCTGCTAAGGCAACATGGGCGATTTCATGAAGGCTGATTCCGCTCCAGATTCCATATTCAATCGCCGATAACGGTAGAAATGGTCTTAGGATTGTGTAGGTTATCGAAAAAATCGTCCCCACCAGTGCAATAATTCCTATACCGATGACTGTATCTTCATCTCTTGCCTTGATAATCGGAGAAACTGCTGCAATCGCTGCAGCCCCGCAAACACCGGTACCAACACCAAGCATGAGTACAAGGTAGGATTCCGCTTTCAGTAATTTTCCTAGCCATATTGTAAACAATATCGCAAAAGCAATGACACCGATATCACGTGCAATCAACCCTATCCCTTGATGAAGCACCACATCAATGTTTAACTTTAACCCGTATAAAATAATCGCAAATCGTAAAAAGTGTTTGGCGGAAAATTGAATTCCTGCGCGAATCTTTTCCGGATAACCGAAAAATTGCCGGTAAATAACCGCAATCACGATTGCACAGGCAAGCGGTCCTACACGATCAAATCCAGAGACTTTCGCTAGGGCAAAACCGAACACTGCAATTACACTGGTAAAAGCTATTCCCCCTAGCAACAATAAATGAGCAGAAGGTTTTGGTTCAAATTTTTTTTGCAGTTGTTGGTCCTGTTTGCTCAAAGGTAAAACTCTAGTACTTTGACTTTCCATTCTAATCACCTAAATTTATTCATTCTATAATTTAATAATACTTTCAATTAGTCTATAAGGAAAATAATTATATATAATAGGAATGATAAGTAAAATTATATACATTGATTTATTTTGAATAAGGGGGCAGATGATGGACCAACATTTAGAAGTATTTATTAAAGTGGTGGAGAAGGAGAATTTTTCAAAAGCAGCAGAGGAGCTGCATATGACCCAGCCTGCGGTTAGCCAGTATATCAGACTGTTAGAACAATCAATTGGCTCAAGGCTCCTGGAAAGGAATAATAAGTATGTCCGCCTAAATAAGGCGGGGGAGATTGTTTTTCACCATGCAAAGGAAATTATTACACTTTATACCAAAATGCAGACATTGGTCGATGACCTGACAAATAAGGCAGGCGGGACCATTGCGATTGGGGCTAGCTACACGTTTGGCGAGTATATCCTGCCGCATATTATTGCCAAAATGAAGGAGCAATATCCCCTAATTCATCCGTCAATCAGGATTCAAAATACAAAGGAGATCATTGACCTAGTAAAAAAACATCAGTTAGACATTGGCATCATTGAAGGATTTTATGAAAAAGCTACACTTAATTCCAAAGTGGTTTCTAAGGATAAAATGGTTATTGTGGCCTCACCTCTTCATCCTCTTCTGAGTGTAAAGAGGGAAATAAGAATATCTGATTTGGAAGAAGAAACATGGATTCTGAGGGAAGAGGGCTCTGGTACAAGGGAAGCTGCTGAAAATCTGTTTCGGAGATATGATTTCACCCCGAAAAACGTCATGGAATTCGGCAGCACCCAAGTTATCAAGGAATCGGTTGAAGCAGGTCTAGGCATTAGTTTGTTATCAAGTTGGGCAATTAAGAAGGAGCTGACAAACGGTTACATTGGCATCATTCACGTAAATGGACTCCCTTTTAAACGCAATTTCTCCATCCTAACCCCTGCCACCTATCAAACAAAGGCATTACAGACATTTATAGAAATACTATTAACATACTTGAGCGACCCGAGAAAGAACAGATTTTAGATATACATGGGGATGGTTTTTCTGCTTCATTGCTTCCTATCTCAGCTATAGGAGGCAAATAAAAGTGCTAGGCACAAACCAGTTCTCTTCCGCAATATTTTTCGAATTTGTTAATGTAGAGACTCACGAGAAAGGTTGAATGTGATGTATAAGAAAACAGAATTTATTAAAGCACCTTAAAGAATTGGGAATCGACGAAAATGGAACATTACTTGTTCATTCATCAATGAAAAGTATTGGACAAGTAGAGGGTGGGGCGGATACTGTCCTTGACGCACTTTCAGAATATATGAAAAATGGTCTTTTGGTATTTCCTACACATACATGGTCGTATATTAAGGCGGAGAATCCTGGATTTTATATCAATGACTCACCATCTTGTGTTGGATTATTAACGGAACTGTTTCGAAAACGTCCGGGTGTTGTTCGCTCATGGCATCCAACCCATTCGGTAGCTGCCCTGGGGAAAAATGCACATGAATTTATTGCAGGAAATGAACAATTCGACACACCTTGTGCACGCGAATCGAGTTGGGGGAAATTACTCGATCAGAAAGCAACCATCTTGTTAATCGGAGTCGATTTACGAAGATGTACATATATTCATGGAGTCGAGGAATGGCTTGATATACCAGGTCGATTGACCGATGAGCACCAAATGCTTTACACCATATTACCGGATAAAACGGCAATTTCCATACCGCAAAGAAGACATATGGGTCATACCTCTGAAAAATACGAACGAGTTGAAGATATTTTTCTGAAAAATCAAGTTATGTACAAAGGACAGTTTGGCGATGCAACAGTAAGAGTATGTGACACTGTAAAAATGACTGAATCGCTAAATCGTTTACTAAAAGAAAAACCGGATTTATTTTCTTGATTTATAGGGGACAACCTGAATTCTTTCCAGAAATCCTTAGATGAAAAATAATAAAATTTAAACTACTTTTCGTGTACCTTGAAATTGGGACTGAAGAGTAGTTTTTTTATTAAGGAAGTCCATTTAAAAGTGTAATATAAGGAAACCTTAGAGTTAATAGCCTACAAATAAAAGAGATGATTTTTTCCAGCATAGCAAAATTCCAAATTAATGGAAAACTTTTGAAGGATTAAATCAAACGATGTCGAATGAAAACTAATAGTTAAAAAGTCTTGGGTGTAAAGTTTGTCTTTCGATACTTATAGGTAGTACAAGTATTTGAGTGAAGTAGAAATTAAAGATGGATTCTCTTACTTCCCAAACGGCAAGAGACGTAATGCCCGTATTGGCAAAATAGCATTTGATAATAATTCTAGGATATATCTGGAATTTAATTATGTAAATTTGGATGGACATTCATACATGGATGAATTTAAAAGCAGAGTTTGGAAACTTACTGATCACGAACGTAAATCTCTTCATGCTGGGGGAGTAACGTATTGCTATGTTGGGGATAACCTATCTTTTGCATTAAATTTAATAGATGAAGCTAAAAGAACACATTTTTATTAAATAGTGCAGACGGAAGGAGAAATATCTATGGCACAAACCTATAAAAAAGATAAAATAGAAAATTTATATCATTTAATAAAAATTTTTCATCAGCATACAAATGAAAAGATTAATAGAGAAGGGGACCATTCATATAAAAAGGTACTTAAAAGGTCAGTACGAAGCCTATGAAATAATACTTACTATAATGGGAAAAGATTTTAACCTAACAGATGAATCTAAGCAAGATATATCGTTTAGTTAAGTCAAGTAATTTAATAGCCTATAAAGCACGAAAAAGAATGTTAATTAAATAGATGGAAAAGGTGGAAGTTTCAATGGGGAAATATGGACAAGCTGCTATCGAAGCAGTCTCACTATTAAGCACTAATCCTTTGTTAAAACCAAGGGATGTATGGAATAAAGCAACGACTGAAATCTTCGGGAATGGGACATCTAGTCAATTAAAAGGTTGCCCAAGAAGTACATTTTTAGGGTTTTGTGAAGAGGGATACATAAAAGGAGTATCTCCAGGTAATTATCATCTGAAGTCTACAAAAAACAAAGAATATGGGATTAGGGTAGTAGCACTAATTAAGTGAGATCCATCATTGGTCCATGATGTGAATCAACTTTGGGACTCGCTATATCATAAGACCAATCTAAAGCTTTCATTATGGCATCGTGTGTTAAAGATTTTGTTCTTGACAAGATTGCTCACCTTTCTTCTAGAAGATTATGGTAATATTATACTACAACATTACGTGTGTAAAATAATAGTTTTTTCTCTTGAATTAATTAAATAATATAGAGGTGTGAGTATGCCTATAGAAGTTGGGATATGGAAGATTAATGTTTCAAATATTCATACAAATACGATGTGATGTCCGTACTGTGTTGTTAATGGATATATTGAACACAAGTGTTAAAATTAGGTAAAATAGTACTAGCGTTATTTTGTTTCCATATAGGAGAGAGCATAATGAAAGATCTAATATCAAAAGTAGTAGCCTTTCGGGATGAGCGAGGCTGGATAGAATTTCACAAAGAAAAAGATTTGGCCATTTCCATTTCTTTAGAAGCAAGTGAGTTACTTGAAAACTTCCGATGGAGGACGAGTGAAGAAGCCATCCAAGATTCAATACAAAATATAAAGGAAGAAATGGCTGATATATTAATCTATCTTGTGCAGCTTGCGGATAAAATGGAAATTAATCTAGAAGAGGAAGTCTTCAATAAACTAAAGAAAAATGCTGTGAAATATCCGGTGAACGAAAATGAGGTAACAAGAAAATGATCACCTACAATGAAACCTCTTCAAACTTTTTGAACCATGTTTATGAAAATAAAATTGGATATGTTCTTAAGAAAAATATCCTCACGAAAATGAATAAGGTGATTTCCGGCAGTGAATTAAAATCTTGGGAAAACTCTCTTCCACAAATGGCAAAGGTGATTAGGGATGCAGATATAAAAGAGGATACACATGTATTGTTAGAATACAAGCTGCCTTCTTCTGAAAAAAGGATTGATTTCCTAGTCGCTGGACAGGATGAATAAGGCAAGGAAAATGCTGTCATCATAGAATTGAAACAATGGCAAAAAGTTAGAGTTTCAGAAGGAGATGGAATTGTCCAGACATATTTGGGTGGCAGAGAACGGGAAACGGTTCATCCTTCCTACCAAGCATCATCCTATAAACGATATTTACAAAATTTCAATGAGTCACTATACAGTGAGTCTTCATCTAGTCAACTCCATTCTTTGTGCTTATTTACATAACTATATTACTGGTAAAAAAAGTGATTACAAAGCAATGGTGAAAATTTATAAATAGGTGCTGCTTCCTAAGTAGGGGGATAAATCAACTCAGATTTAACCCCCTACTTTATTTTTAAATAAAAAATCTTGAATTCGAGATACTTCTCTTGACGATAATTCGATAAAAAATTATTATGGTTACATAAAGTAACTAAAGTTACTTAAAGTTTCTTGGTTAATTAAGGTTAACGATAATTAATAGGAGGGAAAATTTTATGATAGAAGTAACTGTGAAACTAAATTATAAAGGCAAAAATTATTTAACGAATGTAATTGTAAACAAGGGCACACCTCAACAACAGATTTTTCAGATTGCACACGAGCAAATAAAGAAACAATGGGTAAATTAAAAAAGTAAGTCTCCTAATCTTTAATGGAAAGGGGCGAAAAGCCTTGAATGAAAAAAAAGAAGTTGGAGAAAAAGCTGTTGATTTTGTGAAAGAAGGAATGGTGATTGGATTAGGAACGGGTACAACCATTATCCACACCATTTCAAAGCTAGGACAATTAGTTCAACAAGGACTTTCTATTAAAGGAATCCCAACGTCCAAACAAACAGAAAAATTAGCAAAAGAAGTAGGAATCCCGCTTGTTTCGTTTAATGAAATTGATCATATTGATTTGGCCATAGATGGTGCAGATGAACTAAATCATGATTTAGACCTTATTAAAAGAGGAGGCGGAGCCCTTTTAAGAGAGAAATTAATTGCAAAAGCAGCTAAAAATAGTAGTAGCGGACTCACAAAAATTAGTGAATAAATTAGGGTCCTTTCCACTACCAATAGAGGTTGTGCCTTACGGATTTGAAATGACGATGAAACATCTACGTGAGTTTGGAGGCTATCCCAAATTACGGCAAAAAAATGGGATGCCATATTAACTGATAATGGGAACTATATATTTGACTGCAGTTTCTCAGAAATAAATTTTCCTGAAGATTTAGAAAAAAATTAATATGATACCTGGTGTTGTTGAAAATGGATTTATTATTGGAATGGCAGACATTGTCATTTCATTGGATAGAGATAAGAAAATTACCATAAATGAGCGGGGCTAGGGTCGTATTATAACAGGAAAAATGTATGTGGTAATGCTTTTAGTAATACTGGTCAGCTTCAACAAACTGAGTTGATATTATTTAACGTAATAATTGTTATCAACTAATAGGAGGACTTAAATTGGATTCTATGACCTTTGTCTTATTTGGGGCAACAGGGGATTTAGCTAAACGGAAAATCTTCCCCGCCCTTTATAATTTGTATTTAGATCAAAAATTACCTCAACCAATATCTATTATTGGACTTGGAAGAGGTAACTTAACTCATATTGAATTTCAAGAAAAAGTAAAAGAGTCTATACTAGCGTTTTCACGCCGTTTAGAACATGACGCTGCCGGTATGGGAGATTTTCTTAATGCATTTCGTTATAGTACTTTGAATGTTAACCATACAGAAGATTATCAAAGATTACTACAGTTGGTTAAGCAAAGAGAAGAGGAACTACGCATAAAGGATAACCGAATGTTTTATCTTTCTGTTGCCCCAGAATTTTTTGACATTATTGCATTGAATATAAGGAGTAGTGGATTGGGAACCACCAATGGTTGGAAACGTTTAATGATAGAAAAACCATTTGGGCATGATCTCCAATCTGCCCGTGAACTAAATGAAAAACTAAGTTCTGCATTTGACGAGGAAGAGATATTTCGAATTGACCATTACTTGGGTAAACCAATGGTTCAAAATTTAGAGGCACTAGAATTTGCGAACCCGGTCTTACAGTCAATTTGGAATAGGGAACATATCGCTAATGTTCAAATTACCGCGAGTGAAACGGTCGGGGTTGAGACAAGAGCAGGATATTACGATCAAGCAGGAGCAATACGCGACATGGTTCAAAACCATATGCTGCAAATGCTAATGATGACGGCGATGAATCTGCCTAAAAAAATAAGTGCATCTGAAATCCGGAATGAAAAAAGGAAGGTGATGGAAGCCCTGCGGCCAGTTAAAAAAGAAGATGTACAAACCCAAATCGTTCGTGGCCAGTATATTTCAGGAGAGATTAACGGACAGAAAGTTCCAGGATATAAGGATGAACCTGGAGTTGAACCTAATTCCAATACTGATACATTTATTGCAACTCGAATTTGGATTGATAATCCTTTTTGGACTGGTGTTCCCTTCTATATTCGTACAGGAAAAAGAATGAGGGAAAAATCTACTCGTATCGTTATCGAATTTAAAAATACCATAGAAGTTGAATATAAAAATGAAAACCAAAAGGTAGAGCCCAATTTATTAATTATCGAAATAAGTCCAGGAGAAAATGTCTCACTACAGTTAAATAGCAAAAACCCGATGAATAATGGAAATATTGAACCTGTTAGAATTAATTTTTCTTGTGAGGATTCAGTAGGTAATGGCTCAGGAGTCCCTGAGGCTTATGAAAGATTAATTTATGATGCGTTAATTGGAGATTCCACATTCTTTGCTCATTGGAAAGAAGTCGAACTGTCGTGGGAATGGGTACAACCAATTCTTGAGGCATTCGAGGGAAATCTACTGCTATTACACGAATATTCATCAGGTTCATATGGTCCAAATGCCGCAAATACCCTCTTATTAGAAAATGGGTTTAAATGGTGGCTGGATCAAAATCAAGAAAAAAAAGAAGTGGCGCTTAAAAAATAACAGGTATAGGAGGAATATTAAAATGACACAAAACATTAAGGACTTAGCAGTAACGACCATTAGAACATTATCGATTGATGCCATAAATGCCGCAAATTCAGGGCATCCTGGTCTGCCGATGGGTGCAGCACCAATGGCATATGCCCTGTGGGCTAACCATCTGAATCACAATCCTGAAAATCCAAGATGGTTCAATCGTGACCGCTACGTTTTATCTGCTGGTCATGGATCCAGTTTATTATATAGCCTACTTCATTTAACTGGTTATGATGTCACGATAGATGATTTAAAAAATTTTAGAAGATTGAACAGCAGAACGCCAGGGCATCCAGAATTTGGCCATACTCCTGGTGTAGAAGCAACCACTGGTCCATTAGGACAAGGGATAGCAAATGCAGTTGGTATGGCCATGGCAGAATCACATTTAGCTGCAAAGTTTAATAAAAAGGGGCACCCAGTTATTGATCACTATACTTATGCTTTAGTTGGTGACGGAGACCTGATGGAAGGAATCTCTTATGAGGCGATGTCAATGGCCGGACATATGAAATTGGGCAAGTTGATTGTTATGTATGATTCAAATGATATCTCACTTGATGGGGAATTGAACGTTTCCTTTTCTGAAAACATAGAAAAAAGGGCTGAATCTGCTCATTGGCATTATATAAGAGTAGATGATGGAAACGACATAGAAGCCATATCAAGTGCTATCGAATCAGCAAAACAAAATTCCGACCAGCCAAGCATTATTGAAATCCGGACGACTATTGGATATGGAAGCCCGACATTAGCAGGAACAAATAAAGCACATGGTGCACCACTGGGATTGGAGGAAGGAAAAGCGACAAAAAAAGCCTATAACTGGCTTTTTGAAGATGATTTCTACGTTCCAGAGGAAGTAACAGCCCACTTTACGCAACTAAAGCATAAAGGAATCGACGCTGAACAAAGCTGGTTGAACTTATATGAATCATATCAGAGCACTTATCCAGAGTTAGCTGATCAATTAACAAATGCTATAGATGGAAAAGTCCTTATTGACACAAGAGATATATTGACCTTTGATACAGGAAAAGCAGTTTCAACGCGTGTTGCAAGTGGAGAAGCTATTAATCATTATGTTAAGTCAGTTCCAGCAATATTCGGCGGCAGTGCTGACCTTTCCCACTCAACTATGACTGAAATTAAAGGCGAACAAATATATGCAGTTGAATCATACAGTGCACGTAATATTTATTTTGGAGTTCGCGAACATGCAATGGGAGCAGCAGCCAACGGGATGGCGTACCATGGCGGTGTGAAGCCTTTTGTAAGTACATTCTTTGTATTTAATGATTATCTCAGACCTTCTATCCGTCTGGCGGCTCTATCGAAACTTCCAGTCACCTATGTCTTTACACATGATTCCATCGCCGTAGGTGAAGATGGTCCTACGCATGAGCCAGTAGAACACTTAGCTGCACTTCGGTCCATCCCTGGATTAACCGTAATTAGGCCGACTGATGCAAATGAGACAGCAAGTGCATGGGCATACGCACTTCAGCAAACAGATGGGCCAGTAGCATTAATCTTAAGCCGCCAAAACCTGCCTGTATATAACGAAACAAAAGCAAATTTGGATAATGTTTCTAAGGGAGCTTATGTACTTACTGAAACAAATTCCACACCAGAGGTTATTTTGATTGCCACCGGATCGGAGGTTTCATTAGCCGTAAATGCAAAAGCAGAACTCGAAAAGAAAAATCGTTCTGTCCGTGTCGTGGCTATGCCAAGTTGGGAATTATTTAGCCAGCAAACACATGAATATAAAGAATCGGTGCTGCCTACCTCCATTTCAAAACGAGTTGCAATTGAAATGGGAATCTCAATGGGATGGGAACGCTTTGTAGGATTTGAAGGAAAAGTATTATCCATTGAATCATTCGGTGCGTCAGGAGATGGCGCTTTAGTTATGAAACAATTCGGATTTACCACTGAGAATATAGTTCAAATTACAAGAAGTCTTTTAAATTCTTAAGATGGAAAAATACACTTTAAAATACCAATTTTGGAGGATGACACAATGAAGGTTGGATTAGTAGGTTTAGGGAAAATGGGCTTCAATTTAGGACAAAATTTAATAGATCAAAACCACGAAGTAGTAGCATTTGATGTTAACCCGAATGCTGTGGAAGAAATAAAGAAATTTGGAGCGGTTGGTGTATCTAGCTATAAGGAACTTGTAGAGTCCTTAGAAACACCAAGGATTATTTGGATTATGGTTCCACATGCTGTTGTTGATTTAGTCATTGGGGAGATTATGCCACATCTAAACAAAGGTGATATTGTTATCGAGGCGGGTAATTCTCATTATAAAGAATCAATACAACGGTATAACGAGTTAAAAGAAATTGGAGTAAGATTTATGGATGCAGGTACCTCGGGTGGTATGGAAGGTGCCCGTAATGGAGCTTGTTATATGATTGGCGGAGATCCAGATGCCTGGGAGATTGTTCAGCCAATTTTTAAAGATACAGCAGTAGAAAATGGTTTCTTATATGCGGGCAAAGCTGGCAGCGGACACTTCTTGAAAATGGTTCATAATGGTATAGAGTATGCCATGATGGCAGCTATAGGTGAAGGCTTTGAAGTGCTTGAAAAAAGCGAATTTCATTTTGATTATGAAAAGGTAGCAAGAGTTTGGAATAATGGTTCTGTTATTCGTTCATGGTTAATGGAATTAACTGAAAATGCGTTTTCAAAAGACGCTAAATTAGATGAAATTAAAGGGATCATGCACTCCTCAGGTGAGGGAAAGTGGACGGTGGAAACTGCTTTAGATTTACAAACTGCTACTCCAGTCATTGCAATGTCTTTACTCATGCGTTACCGTTCGCTTGAAAATGATACCTTTACAGGTAAAGTTGTAGCGGCACTAAGAAACGAATTTGGTGGACATGCTGTCGTAAAGAAATAAATTAACCAAATCTTTAACAAAATGGAGGAAATTAAAAATGAAATTTTTTATCGATACTGCAAACTTAGATGAGATTAAAAAAGCTTATAAAATTGGCGTTCTTTCAGGTGTTACAACCAATCCTTCATTAGTAGCAAAAGAAGGCGTTAAATTTGAAGATCGCATTGCAGAAATCTTAAATGCTGTTCCAGAGGTTGAGTCAGTTTCTGCGGAAGTCACACCTAATGCTTTAACAGCTGACCAAATGATTGCAGAAGCAAATGAGCTCATTAAAATTAATGGCGGAGATAAGAACATTACCATTAAACTTCCAATGACATTGGATGGACTAGAGGCTTGCCGTTATTTAACAAAAAAAGGTGTTAAAACAAATGTTACGCTTATTTTTAGTGTAAACCAAGCGTTATTGGCAGCACGTGCAGGAGCTACCTATGTATCTCCGTTCTTAGGCCGTTTAGATGATATTAATGAAGATGGTGTAGAACTAGTCGCAAAAATTGCTGAGATGTTCCATGTTCAAAACCTAGATACTCAAATTATTGCAGCATCTGTTCGTCATCCTGATCATGTTACCCGTGTTGCGATAGCAGGAGCACATATTGCAACGATTCCTTTCAAGGTTATTGAGCAATTATCAAAACATCCGTTAACCGACCAAGGATTAGAGAAATTTGCTGCTGATTGGAAAACGACTGTTTAAATATTTTAAAAAGCATAAGGGAGTTATTATCTGAAAAGAATGGACTTAGCGCCCTTACATTACAGCAACTATCAAAAACAACAGAACAGGAGAACATATGATGTCTATTTCTTTTGATTATTCTAATGCATTATCTTTCATGCAGCAGCATGAAGTGGACTATTTAAGTACTTTTGTGAAAGCAGCACATGTTATGCTGCATGAGAAAAAGGAGCCAGGTTCTGATTATCTTGGGTGGGTTGATTTACCACATGCCTACGATAAAGAGGAATTTGCAAGAATCAAAGAGGCTGCTGAAAGAATTCGCAATACTTCCGATGCTTTAATCGTAATTGGAATCGGAGGCTCTTATCTTGGTGCAAGGGCTGCCATTGAAGCTCTTTCTCATACGTTTCATAACCAAATGGATAACAAAACAGAAATTTAATTTGCTGGACAAAATATCAGTGCTACTTATATCTCACACTTATTTGATGTGCTGAAGAACAAGGATATCTCAGTGAATGTGATTTCAAAATCAGGAACAACAACTGAACCAGCCATTGCATTCCGTATTTTCCGCGATTTTATGGAAAAAAAATACGGAAAAGAAGAAGCAAGAAAACGCATTTATGCTACAACAGATCGTGCTAAAGGTGCTTTAAAAACACTTGCCGATGAGGAAGGATATGAAACATTTGTAATTCCGGATGATGTCGGGGGAAGATACTCTGTATTGACAGCAGTAGGGTTATTGCCGATTGCTACTGCAGGATTAGATATTGATAAAATGATGGCTGGGGCAGCGGCGGCTGCGGATAAATATAATAATCCGAACTTGGCAGAAAATCAAAGTTATCAATATGCTGCCGTCAGAAATGCTCTTTATCGAAAAGGAAAATCGATTGAACTATTGGTAAACTTTGAGCCTTCCCTTCATTATGTATCAGAATGGTGGAAACAGTTATTTGGCGAAAGTGAGGGTAAAGACCAAAAAGGTCTCTATCCAGCTTCTGTCGACTTCACTACTGATCTTCATTCGATGGGACAATATGTCCAAGAAGGACGACGGGACCTAATCGAAACCGTCCTTTGGTGAGATGGTTTATTTCTTCGAAAAAGCTTGTGGAATCAGCGGCTTGTTGATGGGGGTAAATCCATTTGATCAGCCTGGTGTAGAAGCGTACAAGAAAAACATGTTCGCTTTACTTGGAAAACCAGGATATTTTCATTTAACTGGTTTAAAACAAGAAATTGCGAATGAACTTGGGCTTCACTCCGAAACCCCATTTGTTATTGGTGCAAGTGATGGTGTTCTTTCTAATCTAGGAGTAAATGCAATCAAGCCTGGGGTTGTAGCAATAACAATCGGAACAAGTGGGGCTATTCGGGCAGTTACTGATAAACCAATTACTGATCCAAAAGGTAGAATTTTTTGTTATGCTCTCACAGAAAACCATTGGGTAGTTGGCGGTCCTGTGAATAATGGCGGCATGGTATTTAGGTGGGTAAGAGATGAGCTAGCTTCTGCAGAAGTTGAAACATCAAAGAGACTGGGAATTGATCCATACGAATTATTAACAGAGATTGCTTCTCGTGTTTCACCTGGTTCAGACGGGCTTCTCTTTCATCCGTATTTAGCCGGTGAAAGAGCTCCGCTTTGGAATGCAAATGCAAGAGGTTCTTACTTTGGTATTGGTCTGCATCACAAAAAGGAACATATGGTTCGCGCTGTATTAGAGGGTGTAATTTTTAATCTAAATACAGTCATGTTAGCACTTCAGGAACTGATTGGCGTACCAAATAAAATTATGGCCACAGGTGGATTCGCCAGATCTGAATTGTGGCGTCAAATGATGGCAGATATTTTCAATCAAGAAGTGGTTGTTCCTGAAAGCTTTGAAAGCTCCTGTTTAGGTGCATAATCTTAGGTATGAAAGCTTTAGGTAAGATTGATGATTTTTCGGTAGCATCAGAATGGGTTGGGTCTACCCACTACCATAAGCCTAATGAGGAAAACGTAAAAGTTTATTCAGAATTAATTCCCATTTTTATATCTATTTCTCGAGCACTAGAAAGTGATTACGATGCAATTTCTAATGGAGTGAGGTAATTAAAGTGAACTTGTTGGAATCCAAGGTTATCCTAACAAAGTCAGAAAAAGAAATATTTATTGATCAAAGCTCAAGCATTGAACTAAAGGCATTTCAATTTCTTGAAAAGGGCTTACCCTATTATGAGTTTATGGTCGGGTTAGAGTTTCTTCGTATAAGGGAAAATGAGTATTATGGAACTGAAAAAAGGTATTTTGGTATTAGCTTTAAAGATAATATGCAAACTTTAATTGTTTTTGAACCGGATAAACATAGTATCTTTGCAACAAAGAACGAAAAGGAAAAACAAGCAGTTACAGAATTAATTACTTATGTATTAACTCAATCATCTATATTTAAAGACATGGTTTCGACCATGGTTAATACTCTTCAACATGAAAATGTAGTTTGTGAAAAGGAAGACAATGAAGTCGATGCAAAACAGGTACAATTAAAAAAATTGTTAAATGTCAATATTGAAAATGTTAAATTTCAAATCGAAATGAAAGCTTGAATAATGGGGAAAAGCCTGAGACTATCATGTGCTTTTCCCTTTTTTGTATCTGCTGCTTAGTAAAAAGAGTTATTTTCTGATAATTAATATTGCTAAATTCCATTTGGGAACATTGATCAATAAATATCTCTTTTTCAAACACTTTTGGAAAACTTTAGATTCTAATAAGTTCATTTTAAGAAACCTCACTTTGGTTTATCGGTAATATAAGATGAAATAGATTTGGTTTAATTTACCTTTTCATAATAAAGAAACAATAACAAATACTATTTATACAGGGGTGAAAAGGAGAGAAGGGAATTATGTTCAAAAGAATTTCAATGTTTTTGATATTTTTGGCCTTTACTTTTACTTTTTCCAAAGCAGTATTTGCTCAAGTCATTCATGAAACCAAATCGGGAGATACCTTGAATAAAATTGCCGTCCAATATAATACTAAAATAGACACAATTGCAAACCTAAATGGGTTGAATAAAGGCCATCAACTTGTATTGGGACAAGCCCTTTTAATCCCTGGTTCTTCTTACATAGTTCAACCGGGTGAAAGTTTATTTATAATCGCAAACCGTCATGCCATTAGTACAAAGTTTTTGATGAATTATAACAATCTAAAAACATCACGTATTATCCCTGGTCAAGAATTATCCATTCCACGTTCTTCTAAAAAGAATGTATGGACAGGAACTTACTATATCCCAAAAGCTAAAGAGACAAATACCTGGATGATTGACAAGTACAAACGAACACTTACAGGGCTATTTATATTTGACTATCGGCCAAACGAAAAAGGACAGTTAATAAAAGTCAACGAGAATGAGGCTCATAAAATTGCATGGAAAAGTGATTTGTACCCTTATGCCACAATAACAAACGTCAGCAACAAAGGGTTCGATCCTGATCTTGTCCATAAGGTAATAAGTGAGCCTGGATTAAGAAAAGTATTTATTAGTAATATCTATTCGTTATTAGATAGCCAGGATTATCAGGGGGTTGTAATAGATTTTGAGATGGTTAGACCGCAAGATAGAGAAAATCTAAATCAGTTTATACAACAATTGGCTGCAAAACTTCATCAATTTAAGATGCATGTTTTAATTGCGCTACCTCCAATGACAGGGGATAAAGTACCCCAATATTATAGTGGTTATGATTATCAAACACTTGGAAAGTATGCTGATAAATTATTTTTAATGACCTATAACTGGCATTGGCCAGGGGGTCCTTCGGGTCCCATTGCACCTATTAATGAAATTCGCCCTGTTTTAAAGTACGCAGTTACGGTGGTACCAAGGTCTAAGCTGATGTTAGGCATTCCTCAGTATGCCTATGATTGGACAATCACAGGTGAAAATCGTAAAGGAGTTTCTTACTCTACACAGGTTGCAATTAATAGGTATATTAATCATGAAAGTCAAGTTTTCTATGATGAAAAGGCCGCGTCCCCTTGGTTTAGGTATAAAGATGAAAATGGAAAATTACATGAAGTATGGTTTGAAGACCCTAGGAGTCTTCTCGCAAAGTTCCGGCTTGTTAAGGAATATGGATTAGGAGGGATGGGCTGTTGGCACTTAGGTACCTCGATGCCACAAACGGAAGAGATTCTACTGAGTGAGTTTTTTGTCCAATAGTTTCAGAGTTAACCCGTATAAGGGGGCTTCTCATTGAATAACAACGATTGTAACTTTTCGCCTTTAAAGCAGCAGTTAGAAGATGGGATTCAATTCCTAATTCAATTACTCCAATCTAATTTAAATGTACTAGAAATGAAAACTATTGTGTATTGGGAAGTTTAGAGGATGTTTAAGAAAAACTTGTCGAAATTGAATTTATGGCTGCCTCCTATTATTAAACTGTTATTTATCGTATTAGAGGAAACCAAGTGGTTTCTGCTGGAAATGTTTTACCATTAACAACAAATATAAAAGAAGAAAAAAAACTTGGAACCAGACACCGAGCAGCACTGGGAATATCAGAACAAAGTGATGCACTTGCCCTAGTTGTTTCAGAAGAAACTGGGAGAATATCATTTGCCATTAATGGAAGATTATACCCCATAAATACAACAAAACCAATTGTTTTAAAAAATCAATAACAGTTTTGAGGATGAAAAATCATAATTACTAGGAGGATTTTAATGCTTAAAAAGCTTTTGATTTTTTTTATTATTCCCTTCTTCTTTTTACCCGCTCATTTAGCTCATGCACAAGTAATTCATGAAGTGAAGTATGGGGATAGTCTAACCAAAATTTCTAGACAGTACCAAATGAACAAAGACGAACTAGCAAAACTAAATGGTTTAGCTAAAAACACTCAACTTGTCTTGGGTCAAGCGATGTTAATACCAGGTTCAACTTATCTAGTGCAACCAGGAGAAAGTATATGGGAGATAGCTAATCGCCATGCACTTAGCGAAGAAACATTAATGCAGCATAATAATTTAAAAAGTCGAGTAATTCGACCTGGACAGAAATTGAATATTCCACGTCCACCCAGGATGAATATTTTTACTGGAACCTACTTCGTTCCAAAAGATAAAAACACCAATAAATGGATGTTAAAAAATTATAAAAGTACTCTGACAAGTATATTCGTTTTTGAATATACTTCTGATCTCCAAGGAAATATAATCGAAACACCTGAAAATGAGGCGCATAAGATAGCTTGGAAAGAAAATCTACCACCTCATGCGACCTTAACCAATTTAAGTGAAAAGGGTTTTGATCCTGATTTAACCCATAAATTAATAAGTACTCCTTGGTTGCGACAAAAATTTATCAACAACATATATTCCCTTTTGGATAGCCATGATTATAAAGGTGTGGTAATCGACTTTGAACAGGTCAAATCTCAAGATAGAGAAAACCTGAACCAATTCATTAAAGAGTTAGCTGAAAGGTTGCATCCAGCTGGAATGGAACTTATGATGGCTGTTCCTCCAAAGGAAGGAGACAGAGTGCCAAGTCATTCGGTTGCGTATGATTATCAAACACTAGGAAAATACCTAGATAGGTTATTTTTAATGACTTATGATTGGCATTGGCCAGGTGGGCCTTCCGGTCCGATTGCACCGATCGATAGGGTAAAAGCAACACTTGACTATGCGGTATCTGTTGTAGATAGAAAGAAGTTAATGCTTGGAATTCCGCAGTATGCTTATGATTGGACGATTAAAGGTGAGAAACGTTCAGGAAAAGCTTATTCTACTCAACATGCGATTGATTTATATACAGGTTATCAAAGTGTAGTACATTATGATGAAAGGGCTGCAGCACCGTGGTTCCGTTATGTTGATAATAAGGGAAATTTACATGAAGTATGGTTTGAAGACCCACGAAGTTTACTAGTTAAGTTTCGACTTGTTCGGCAATATGGGTTAGCCGGAATGGGGTGCTGGCATTTAGGTCTTACTATGCCTCAAACGGAAGAAATGTTATTAGAGGAATTTAAGGTCCGCTAAAAAACACGGAACCTGTTTCATGTAATCAAAAACAGGGAATACATCTATCCCCCCTTTTGATAATTTTTATCAGGGGGGTTAAAGTAATTAAGTGTATGTCACCAAATGTTTATATTTGGTATGGTATGTTACTTTCCTATTGACATGTAGTATGGTATATGTTAAATTATCTCGAATATGAGATATATTAATTTGAGGTGTTTATAAAAATCCGGTTTTATAAATTATTTATTAAGAAATGGAGGTTTATTAGGTGGTAAACCTATATACATCGCCTAGTTGTTCATCCTGCCGTAAAGCAAAAGCTTGGCTGGATGAGCACGAAATTGCTTATATTGAAAGAAATATATTAACCGACCCACTTACGATTGAGGAAATAAAAGATATTCTTAGAATGACAGAAGATGGAACAGATGAGATCATCTCGCTAAAATCAAAGGCGTTTCAAAAGTTTAGTGTCAACATGGACTCACTATCTATTCAAGAATTGTACATGATAATTAAAGATAATCCAGGTCTATTAAAAAGACCGTTAATCCTTGACGAAAAAAGATTACAAGTGGGATACAACGAAGAAGAGATTCGGAGATTCCTTCCTCGAAAATTCCGAACTTTTAATCTTCAAGAAGCACATCGAATAATCAATTAATTATATCGATTGTTTTATTCAATTTTCAGAAAATGGAGTGAAAGTATGAAGATTGGAACAATTGGAACTGGTCCTATTGTGGATCTCTTTCTTTCAGCGCTAAGGGAGATAGAGGAAACCCAATGTGTTGCCTTATATTCCCGAAAAGAAGAATCAGCTAAGCTATTAGCTTAAAAATACAGCATTGATAAGGTTTATACGGATTTAGATTCCATGTACTCTGACCCTGCTGTAAATTTTGTTTATGTCGCTTCTCCCAATAGTTTACATTTTGAGCAAGCCTATCGTGCACTTGAGTTTGGAAAGCATGTCATTATAGAAAAGCCGATTACATCTACAATTGCGGAAATTGAAAGTTTAATTAATTTAGCAGAACAGAAAAATTTAATGTTGTTCGAAGCGATAACAACTATTCACCTGCCGAACTTTCATTTAATTAAACAAAATATTGGGAAATTAGGACCACTTAAATTCATTCAGTGTAACTATAGTCAGTTTTCTAGTAGATACAATTCATTGTTATCTGGTCAAACACCCAATGTTTTCAATCCAAAATTTTCAGGTGGGGCTCTTGTTGACATTAATATATATAACTTACATTTTGTCATGAGTTTTTCGGAACACCTGAAAAAATAAACTACATGGCTAATAAACATCCTAATGGCATTGATACATCGGGTATTCTTGTTATGAAATATCCTGATTTTATCGCTGAATGTGTAGGAAGCAAAGATTCACACAGTATGAACTTTGTCCTAATACAAGGAGAAAAAGGATATTTACATGTTGATCAAGGTGCGAATGGCTGTAGAAAAGTAATTTTGCATACTGATGAAACAGAAATTGTTTTAAACAGTCAAGCAACTACTAATAATCTATTTTATGAACTATTAGCTTTTAACGAAATTTACAAATCTAACGATTTTAATTGCTGCTATGAGCTACTTGAACATAGCATTTCAGTTATGAGAATGCTTGTTAATGCCAGAAAGGATGCTGGAATTGTATTTGATGCAGATTATTAATTGAAACTGCTGCCTTTTCTTCAATATCGGAAATTTTCCCTTGAAATTGTAAATATCCATTTTATTTTGAAGACAATAGTAATAACAAATTGTATTAGTCACTGAGGTGTTATGGTATGCCCAAAATTACAGTTCTTGGATATGGAACTATAGAAGTTGAAAAAGGGAGAAAGTTAGTACTCGGATTAATAGATAACGGTGTAAATATCCTCCACCAATGCGGAGGGAAAGCCAAATGTACAACTTGTAGAGTGGAAATATTAGGTGGTGACTTTTCTGAAATATCGCCTACTGAAAGAAATGCTTTTGTTAAGAAGGGGATTTTTGATGACAATTTACGTCTATCATGCCAGGTTCTTGTAAAGGGGGATTTAGAAATTATCCCAATAATGACATTGGAAAATTCCGGTATGGAATCAGGCCCGAGACCAGATGAATAAAGTTTTGTTTTTATATGTTTAGATGGTGAGAAGAAATTTATAAAAAGCTATTGATTTTCTTTATCGGATATAATATTATTATCTCATATTCATAATACTCGAATCCAAGATATTTGATTCTAGGAGGTGATCTCTAAATGACAATAAAGTGCACCAATCAGCCGTTTCTTGTTTTAATGCACACCTCAAAAGTAATTGAGGAACGAATAAGGGATCAAATGGTTAAAAACAATCTAAACATAACAGAGTTTTCTGTGTTAGAGGTGCTTTATCATAAAGGAAGACAAACGATTCAACAAATTGGAAAAAGTATATTAATAACTAGTAGCTCGATGACGTATGTAATTGATAAATTAGAACAAAAGTGCTTATTAAATCGCATACCCTGTCCTGAAGATAGACGTGTAATACATGTTGAATTAACAAAGGATGGAAACGACTTGATGGAGAAAATTATGCCAAACCATCATGAATTGATTGATGATATGTTCGGATTTTTAAATAGTAATGAATCGCAAATGTTAGTTGATCTTCTGAAAAAAGTAAGAAAAAGAGCAGAAAATATTTGAATTTATTTTTTGTTAAATATCTCGAATTAGAGATTCTCGAATAGAATGTAATTGTGAGAATAATTTATTGGGCATAATAAGTTCGCGGAATCTACTCTGTACGAGTTTTTAATGCCTTCCGTAACGTAAATTATTAAATATTTTATGTTAAAGAAAGAGGAGTGTAGAACATGAGTAAAAAAACAATGGGTATTCACCATATCACGGCAATCGTAGGACATCCACAAGAGAACGTAGATTTTTACGCAGGAGTATTAGGTTTGAGATTAGTAAAGCAAACAGTTAATTTTGATGACCCAGGTACTTATCACCTTTATTTCGGTAATGAAGGTGGGAAACCAGGAACAATTATTACTTTCTTTCCATGGGCGGGAGCTAATCAAGGAATCATTGGTGACGGTCAAGTTGGAGTTACTTCATATGTAGTTCCTAAAGGTGCCATGGACTATTGGGAAAAGAGACTTGATAAGTTCAAAGTATCATACTCTAAAATGGAACGTTTTGGAGAGCAATATTTGGAATTTGATGATCCACATGGTCTGCACTTAGAAATTGTTGAAAGAGAGGACGGAGAAGTCAATTCATGGACATTTGGAGGTGTAACACCGGATGTTGCTATAAAAGGTTTTGGGGGTGCTACTTTATTATCGACCCAGCCTGATAAAACGGGTGAATTGTTGGAAAAAGTCATGGGACTGGAATTAGTAGGTAAAGAAGGAGACTTCGCTCGTTACCGTTCCACTGCCGACATCGGAAATATTATCGACCTTAAATTAACTCCTATTGGACGTGGACAAATGGGCGTGGGAACCGTTCACCATATTGCATGGCGGGCCATAGATGATCAAGATCAATTAGATTGGCAAAGATACGTAGCATCCAAAGGGTATGGTGTTACTCCTGTACAGGATAGGAACTACTTTAATGCCATTTACTTCAGAGAACATGGAGAAATACTATTTGAAATTGCGACTGATCCTCCAGGATTCGCACATGATGAATCACAAGAGACAATGGGTGAAAAGTTGAAGCTTCCAGCACAGTACGAACAATTTAGAGGGCAGATTGAACAAACGTTACTACCAATTAAAGTAAGAGAACTAGAGTGATTTTATGAAAAGGAATGATTTCTTTGCTTTCAATTGATCCTGCAGCATTGTCTGAAAGAGAAAATTATAAATTTCTAATAGGAAGCATCATACCTAGACCAATTGCTTTTGTCACAACTATTTCAAAAAACGATGTTTTAAATGGAGCACCATTTAGTTATTTTAATATCGTGTCATCCAATCCCCCGATGATTTCTTTATCTATCCAACGTTCTTCGGGGAGCCAAAAGGATACAGCGAGAAACATCATCGAGTCCAAACAATTTGTGGTTCATATCGTGGACGAGCAAAATGTGGAGAAGATAAATAAAACTGCAGCAAACCTTCCGCCACAAGAAAGTGAGATTGAGGCAGCGGATTTAACTCCAGTTAAAAGTGTGAAAATTTCAGTTCCAGGGGTGAAGGAAGCAAAAATTAGAATGGAATGTTTGTTAGAGCATTCCTTAGAATTGGGAGGTTTGGAGACTCCAGGGACTGATATTATTATTGGAAAAGTTATACAATTCTATATCGAAAGTGACATTTATCAAAATGGAAGAATTGATCCCAAGGCTCTGGCTGCTGTAAGTCGAATGGCTGGAAATTATTACGCCAAAATTGGCGAGATGTTTGAAATCGAAAGACCTAGATAATGCGGTTTAACAACCTTTTTGAAATGGGGAGGAAAACATGCTAAAAACTGCAGGTATTCATCATATAACTGCCATGGTTAACGATGCTCAAAGAAACATTGACTTTTATGCAGGTGTCCTCGGGTTAAGACTCGTTAAAAAAACCATTAATTTTGACCGACCAGAGGTGTATCATCTTTATTTTGGGAATCAAACGGGGCAACCAGGTACTGTAATTTCTTTCTTTCCATGGGCTAAACAGTTAAAAGGGCGTATAGGACAAGGTCAAGTTGGTGTGACCAGTTATGTTATACCAAAGGGTTCCGTTTCATTTTGGGAGAATCGATTGAGGAAATTTGCAGTTGAGTTTACTTCATCCATTCGATTTGGTGAAAAATACTTACAGTTTAACGATCCTGACGGACTCCAAGTTGAATTGACAGAACGAGATGAAGGACCAACGAATACTTGGAACTTCGGGGGAGTTCATGTAGAACATGCAATCAAAGGATTTGGTGGTGCTGTTCTATATTCTGCACAACCACATAAGACAACGGACGTTCTAGAAAATATTTTAGGGTTAGATTGCATTGGTGAAGAAAATGAATTCTTAAGATTTACATCTGAAGCTAATGTTGGAAACACCATTGATATTCACTTAAATCCTTCTGTCCGAGGGCTGATGGGTGCAGGAACAGTTCACCATATTGCATGGAGAGCCAAGGATGAAGAAGATCTTCTCAAATGGAGTTCACTTATACAAGATAATGGTTTTTATCCAACAGAAGTTCGTGATCGTAACTACTTTAAAGCAGTATATTTTCATGAAGCAGGAGGTATCCTCTTCGAAATAGCGACCGACCCACCCGGTTTTTCGGTTGATGAACCAGTGGAGGAACTTGGAAAAAAACTCATGCTGCCGCCTTGGTTAGAATCAAAAAGAGATGAATTAGAAGAAACCTTACCGCCTGTGGAGGTTCGTGTTCTGGAGGGAGATAAATAATGAAACATATATTTAATAAGGGGCAAGACCTAACAAAACCAACATTATTATTGCTTCATGGTACGGGTGGAAATGAATTAGATTTGTTGCCTCTTGCTGGGAGAATCGATGTTGAGGCTTCTGTATTAAGTGTACGTGGGAATGTATTAGAAAACGGTATGCCTCGTTTCTTCAGAAGATTAGCTGAAGGAGTATTTGATGAAGAAGACTTAGTTTTCAGAACGAAAGAATTAAATAAGTTTCTTGATGAAGCCGCAGAAATGTATGGTTTTGACCGCGATAATATTATCGCAATTGGGTACTCGAATGGTGCAAATATAGCAGGGAGTTTATTATTTCACTTTCAAAATGCTTTAAAAGGTGCTATTCTTCATCATCCAATGGTGCCTAGAAAAGGAATAGATCTTCCAGACTTATCAGGCAAGTCAGTGTTTATTGCTGCAGGAACAAATGATCCAATCTGTTCACCGCTTGAATCGGCTGAATTACAAGTATTATTGGAAAAGGCTAATGCGAAGGTAGAACTGCATTGGGAAGATAGAGGTCATCAATTGACTGCTAACGAGGTAGAAGCTGCAGCCCAATGGTATCGGAAGTTATAATCAATTAATTATTTTATGGAGGAGAAAAGAATGTTAGAAAAAAACGAAATCGGAGCACTTATTTTGCGAGTAACATTAGGAGCATTGTTTTTAATTCATGGATTGGTAAAGGTTCAAGGTGGAATAGAAAACATTGTTGGTTGGTTTGAAAGTATTGGATTACCAGGATTTTTGGCATATGGAGTTGCATTGCTTGAAATTGCTGGAGGTATCGCATTAATCATTGGATTGGCAACAAGACTTGTATCTGCTTTGTTTGCATTATTGATGATTGGAGCAACAGTAAAAGTAAAACTTGCAGTTGGTTTATTAGGAAATGGACAAATGGCAGGTTATGAATTAGATCTAGCATTCTTAGCAATCGCTATCTACCTGGTCATTAATGGAAGTAAACTGTTGTCTGTAAGCCAATTAATTTTTAAAAGGGATTCAAATAGCTTTTCAAAAGCTGTTTAATAATGAATATAGTTATCAAACGGAAGGAATAATAGGTGGTGTATTTTGATGGGATTCTTATCCAAGTTATTTGGAAATTCAACTGAAAAGGAGACAGAAATAATGTCAAATGTAAAATTGGCAGTAATTTATTACAGCATGGGTGGAACAAACTATCAACTAGCAAGATGGGCAGAAGAGGGTGCGAAGGAAGCTGGTGCAGAAGTGAAAGTATTAAAAGTACCTGAACTTGCTCCACAATCAGCGATTGAAGGAAATCCTGTTTGGAAGGCTACAGTTGAAAAAACAAAAGATGTTCCAGAAGTTAAATTAGAAGACCTAGAATGGGCAGACGCGATTATTTTCAGCGTACCGACTCGATTTGGTAATATGCCAGCGCAAATGAAGCAATTCTTAGATACTACAGGTGGTCTTTGGTTTAATGGCAAGCTTGTAAATAAGGTAGTTAGTGCGATGACTTCAGCACAAAATTCTCACGGGGGTCAAGAGGCAACTATCTTATCACTTTATACAACAATGTACCATTGGGGTGCAATTGTCGCGGCGCCTGGTTATACGGATCCTGTTACATTTGGTGCAGGGGGCAACCCATATGGAACAAGTGTGACAGTTGGTCAAGATGGTAAAATGATTGAAGATGTACAGGCAGCAGTTAAACACCAAGCGAAGCGAACAGTTACTGTTGCAGAGTGGATAAAAAAGGCGAACCAATAAAGTTTTAATCAAATAAAAAAAGCTAATCGGAAACTTCTCGATTAGCTTTTTATTACATAAGTAATACTTTACTCGAAGGGGATATAGAGTACACCAACCCGAAGAAATACTAATTTTGGGAAAACTCTTTTGATAGTAGATAATTTGAAGAGTGAGTATGTGTTCCTATTTTATATAAGATAATATTTTTACGGAGAGCTTGTTCAACAAAGTAGATTACCAGAAACTAAGGAATCAATTATTGGAATAAGAAACGAGGAAATGAAATGACTAGTCTATTAGTAGATAATCCGAAAATTGGAGAAGAAGCTCTCGAACTGATTTGGGAGAATGGCGAAAATTGTTGGCGAATAAGTCGAAATTTCTTCTTTGGTCACGCTTTGGTCACATTGATTTATTGGTCAATTCATAGTTTATTTAACGAGCTGCTCAAATTGATGAGCGGCTTCTTTTTGTAAATTTGGTAACAAGAAAATATGGTAGACAGCAAGAGTCTGTTAATGTAATATAAAGAAAATCATATACATATTTTAAACAGGTGTTATGCATGTAAGAATGTATAGCTTAATAGGGAAGTTCGGTGAAAGTCCGACACGGTACCCGCCACTGTAATCTGGAGCGACTTGCACAATGTCACTGCTTTATTTAAAGCGGGAAGACGCAAGGAGCATCGATGGTTAGTCAGGAGACCTGCCTGTTTAGAAAGTACGACGTGACCTACGGGATATAGGGATGTGTTTACGGAGACGGAAGTATGCTTTTTTATTAATAAAGCAGAACATACCAGTGTTTTTTGTGAGCATTTAAACCCACCAGGTTTAAATGCTCTTTTTAGTTTGGTCACTATTTTATACGATGGAGGTAAGTTTAAAGTGAAAAAAAGATCATTATGGTTTTCATTTGTTGTACTGTTAGGTTTAACAAGCTATTTTTGGACGAATTCTTATCGTCCAGCCTATGCGATGCATATTATGGAAGGATTTCTACCATTGGGTTGGGCTATTTTTTGGTGGGGGATCACCATTCCATTTGTTGCCGTTGGAATACGATCGATTGCGAAGAAATTAAAAGAAAATCCTGAATTGAAATCAATGCTAGGTCTGTCTGGTGCATTTGCATTCGTATTATCTGCGTTGAAAATTCCTTCAGTCACAGGTAGTTGTTCCCATCCAACGGGTGTAGGATTGGGGTCAATTTTATTCGGTCCAACGGCGATGAGTGTTTTAGGAACAATAGTCCTTTTATTTCAATCACTATTGTTAGCACATGGTGGTATTACTACTTTAGGCGCAAATGCATTTTCGATGGCTGTCGTTGGACCTTTACTTTCCTACGGAATATACAAGTGTGGAAGAAAAATGAATGTATCCGTCGCCGTTTCAGTCTTTTTAGCTGCAATGTTAGGGGATTTGGGTACATATTTAGTGACATCGGTTCAATTAGCTTTAGCTTTCCCTGCTGAGATAGGTGGATTTGTGGCCTCATTTGTAAAGTTTGCTAGTATCTTTGCTTTTACACAAGTACCCTTAGCGATTAGTGAAGGCTTACTTACGGTGATTGTGATGAACTTACTCCAAAAATATAATATGACAGAATTAAATCAATTACCTACAATGAAGGAGGCACGGTAATATGAGAAATGGAGTATTATTTTTATTCGTAATTCTATTAACAATTATTCCTTTAATTTTTATTGAAAATGCTGAATTTGGTGGGGCTGACGGGCAAGCGGAGGAAGCGATTACCGAAGTGGCACCTGACTATGAGCCTTGGTTTCATGCGATATGGGAACCACCAAGTGGAGAGATTGAAAGTTTACTATTCTCGTTACAAGCGGCTCTCGGAGCCATCATCATCGGGTATGTCATTGGATATGGAAAAGCTAGAAAAAAGTATTCTTCAGCCAAAGAATAGCAGAATGAAGTGAAAACTATGATGAAAATTGATGATTATGCTTATATCAGCGGATTAAAAGATGTTCATCCCGTTGAGAAGGTCAGCTTTGCGCTGATCTTTCTCTTTTTTACAATTCTTTCAAAAAATATTTCGGTGGCTTGTTTTACCTTTACTGTCATGAGTATTTTGGTGCTATTCAAGGCGAAAATCCCGTTTATTGCATATATGAAACTTCTTTTCGTCCCTTTTATATTCTTAATGACAAGCTTGGTTGCCATACTATTTTCCATAGCACCTATTTATCAAGAAGGTCTAGAGGTGCTTTGGATGGCTAAAATAGGTTCATGGCAAATCTATATTAGTTCAAATAGTATCCAACAATCATACGAACTAGCTGCAACCATATTAGCAAGTGTGAGCTGTTTATATTTTCTTGTTTTATCAACTCCTCTTAATCAATTAATGTGGATATTAATAAAAGTAAAACTCCCCACCGTTTTTGTAGAATTAATCGGGATTACATATCGATTTATCTTTGTTTTATTGGAAAAGATGAATGAAATTTATATTGCACAATCTAGCAGACTGGGCTATCAAAATTATAGAAGCTGGTTTTCCAGCGTAGCACAGCTTATTGTCAGCCTTTTCATAAAATCGATGCACGCAGCAAAAGAACTTCAAATCGCAATTGATAGTCGAGGTGGAGATGAACATTTGTATGATGTGGATTTATCATTGGGCTACAATCGTGGGCATTTTGTCATTATTATTATTTCGTTTGTAACACTTTTCATGATTTATGTTATGACAAAATCATGAAAGACCTATGAAAAGGAAGTATGCAGAGTGAGTGAACAAATTATAACGTTTGAACAAGTTTCTTATCAATATGCAGATGGAACAATGGCATTGAATCAAATAAATCTTTCAATTGAAAAAGGGAAGAAGATCGCCTTATTAGGGAACAATGGCGCCGGGAAATCGACACTATTTCTTCTTATGAACGGGATATTAAAGCCAACAAGTGGCAGCATTTTATACAATGGAAAGAAGTTGACCTATAAACGGAAAGAGATTCAGCAATTAAGGCAGCAAGTCGGTATTGTGTTCCAAAACTCTGAAACCCAACTTTTTTCATCTACTGTCTATGAAGATATTAAGTTCGGTCCAAAAAATTTAAATTTACCCACCGAAGAAGTTGAGAGGCGTGTAAAGGAAGTCATCACACTAACAGAAACGGAATCGCTTAAAGATAAACCCCCTCACTTTTTAAGTATCGGACAGAAAAAAAGGGTAGCAATTGCTGGAATTGTTGCCATCGATCCTGAATTAATGGTATTAGATGAACCAACAGCTGGGCTCGATCCTTACTATTCAAAAAGAATGTTGAACCTATTGGAAAAGATTCATCATCGAAACCGGACGATTCTATTGTCTACACATAATGTAAATCTTGCTTATGAGTGGGCAGATGAGGTCATCATCTTAAACAATGGGCATTTGCTTGCTCAAGGAACACCGGTTGAGGTTTTTAGTAAAAGAGAAATACTCGAAACAAGCCATTTACAAAAACCTTGGATTATGGAAGTGTTTGAAAAATTTCAAAGAATGAACTTATCCAATAAAAAGTATCCGAGGTCAAAAGCAGAACTGTTTGAAATGATGGAATCATGTTTTAATGGGACCAGCATTCAAGTTTAAGGTGGAATTCTGACGAGTGATCTCAGTTTATTGTGCATAATTTTTTGAACGCACCATTTCAACCTAAGAAGGAGCTTTTATTAAATTTTCAAACAAATAGTTTGTTAACTTTCGAGTTTATATGATATAGTTATAAAAAATTTAATAATACTTTAAATAAGTGCTCACATTTGTGAGGTAAAAGGGAAACTAGTGAAAGTCTAGTACAGCCCCCGCTACTGTAAGAGCTGATGAAATTACAATGCCACTGAGAAATCGGGAAGGTGTAAGAGTAAAAAGAAGCTTAAGTCAGGAAACCTGCTTATTTAAACGACACTTGCTTTTCGGAGGGAGAAGTATAGGCGGGACAATTATTCCAATTGTTTTTGTATTTCAGTATGCTTTTTTTATACTGCGATTTCACATGCCTGTATTCCTTTTAAAAGGGGTACAGGCATTTTTTATTTGGAGGTAAGCCTATGAAAAAGGGAAAAATTTTTGTTGTTGGCTTCGGTCCCGGTGATCGTGAGCATATTACAAATCGAGCTGTAGTGGCATTGCAGCAAAGTGATTGTATTATTGGCTATAAAACATATGTGGAGCTAATTGAACCTTTCGTAACAGCAAAGTCCATCGTCAGTACGGGTATGACTGAAGAAGTGTCTCGTGCACAGGATGCAGTAAAGAAGGCTGAAGCTGGCCATATTGTCTCAGTGATTTCCAGCGGAGATTCAGGCGTTTATGGTATGGCTGGATTAGTGTATGAAGTGCTGATTGAGAAGGGCTGGACTGAAAAAGAAGGAATTGCGGTAGAAATTGTTCCAGGTATTTCAGCCATTAATTCTTGTGCAAGTTTATTGGGTGCGCCTGTCATGCATGATTCCTGCACGATAAGTCTAAGTGATCATTTAACGCCTTGGACCGTAATCGAAAAGCGCATTGAAGCAGCTGCGATGGCGGATTTTGTTATAGCTTTATATAATCCGAAAAGCGGTCGACGGACACGCCAAATTGTAGAGGCACAAAATATTCTATTAAAATATCGTTCTCCTGAAACACCGGTGGGACTTGTGAAAAGTGCCTATCGTGAAAATCAAAATGTAGTGCTGACAACACTGGCTGAAATGCTTGAACATGATATAGGAATGCTGACAACAGTTATTATCGGAAATTCTTCTACTTTCTTTTATGACAATAAAATCATTACCCCTCGAGGTTATCAGCGTAAATATACGTTAGGGGAAGAGAAGCAAAGCTTAAAACCACATCAGCGTTTAAAAAAGGAAGCTGAACCATGGGCATTAAATCAAGAAACAGGGGAAGCACAATCTGGTTATGAGCAAATTGAAAGAATAAAACAAGAAGCCAGCTCATTAGATTTGGCCAAAAAGGCTTTATCCATGGTGACTAAATCGGAAATAGACTATCCGCATTTTGTTCAGCAGCCAATTGAAAATATATTTGAATTTGCTGTTTCACCTGGTGTTGCCAATAAATTTATTACGCCTGAGCAAATGCGCGTATTAGCAGAAACCATTGGCGATACAGGCACCATGGAATATACACCGGATCATCGTTTTTTACTAAAGATTCCAACAAATCAGCCTGAATCGGTTGTTGAAAAGCTTGAACAAAATCATTTAATCGTCATGCCTGTGGGAGATGTTTTAAATGTAAAAGCTTGTGATTTTTGCAACGGTGAAAAAGCAGAATCAATTCCATATGCAGAAGAAATAGGAGCAAAATTGGGGGGCTTAAAGCTTCCAAAAGAATTACATATTGGTTTCAACGGCTGCGGTATGGCCTGTTATCGGGCAGTATTCGATGATATTGGGATTGTTTACCGCAAGAAAAAATTTGATTTATTTATTGGCGCAAAGCCGGTTGGCCGTACAGCCCATGCTGCACAGCCAGTAGCAGAAGGAATTGAACCAGATCATCTGCTGCCGTTATTAACGAAAATAATAGAAGAGTACAAACAAAATGCCCATCCAAATGAACGCCTTTTTAAATATTTTAAACGGGTGAAAAGAATTCAGTATTTTAACTATCAGGATATGAGCTCCAAAATTGAAGTCGAGCCGGCACCATGTGGAGATTAGGAGGAACACATGATTTTATTTTTAGCAGGCACAAGTGATGCGAGAGCATTAGCCATTCAATTGCAAAATCAAGGCTATCCTTTATTAGCAACAGTTGTCACAGAATCTGCTGCCGAAAGTTTAAAAGCCCACCATATTCCTTATCAAGTCGGGCGGTTATCAGTGGATGACATGATGGCGATTATTCAGAAGCAAATGATGACCAGTGTCATCGATGCCAGCCATCCATATGCGGAAGAAGCGTCGAAAACTGCAATGGCAGCAGCAAAAGCATGTGATATTCCTTATATTCGTTATGAAAGGCCAAAAGAACAGTTTATTTCTCCGCTAATTACAGAGGTTGAAAGCTATGAAGAAGCAGCCAAATTAGCTCAATCTCATAAAGGAACGATCATGTTAACAACAGGCAGCAAAACGTTAGAAATATTTACGAAATATTTAAAGTGTGATGAAATCCGGCTTATTTGCAGAATGCTTCCAAATATAGGGAACATGGAAAAGTGCAATCAGTTAGGTGTTAAACAAAAGGACATTATTGCGATCCAGGGTCCATTTTCGGAATCATTAAATAAAGCACTATGTGAGCAATATAATGTGTCTCTAATGATTACTAAAGAAAGCGGCAAAGTGGGATCTGTAGATGAAAAAATGACAGCTGCTCTAGAATTAGGGATTCCTGTTATTTTAATAAAACGGCCAGCGATTGAATATGAAAACTTTTGTACTTCTTTTGAAGAAGTAACTCAACTATTAGGAGGTTTTATTCTTGGCAAACATGAACTTTAATACAAAATTTATACCCGTTACGGTAGATCCAGACAAGATTTATGATTACAGTTTCGCCATTATTAAAGAAGAAATGGGCGAACATTCATTTACTGATGAGCAATGGCTGGTGGTTCGGCGGGTGATTCACGCTTCAGCAGATTTTGAGTTAGGCCGAAGCATGATCTTTACACCTGATGCCATTGAGGCAGGGGTTCAATCCATTTTAGCGGGCCGTCATGTAGTGGCGGATGTACAAATGATCGAAAGCGGTTCAGGACGGAAACGATTCCAAAAGCATGGCGGGGATTTACATTGTTATATTGCCGATGAAGATGTCTCAAAAGAAGCGAAGGCTCAAGGAACAACACGTGCTATTATTTCCATGCAAAAAGCAACGCGTTTACATGAAGGAGGAATCTATGCCATTGGCAATGCGCCAACCGCCTTGCTGGAGTTAATTCGTTTGATTAAAGAAGGTGTGGCAAAACCGGATTTAATTATTGGAATGCCAGTCGGCTTTGTATCAGCAGCAGAGTCGAAGGCGGAGTTAGCAGTGTTGGAAGGGATTCCATTTATTACGAATGTTGGGAGAAAGGGTGGCAGTACAGTGACAGTCGCTGCACTTAATGCCATTTCGATTATGGCGGATGAACGAGCAAAAGAAACGAAATAAAAAAGACCCTTCACAAATGCGTCATGGCTACACGACAGGAGCTTGTGCAACAGCGATGACAAAGGCAGCACTGCAAGCTCTTGTCGTGGGAAAGGTACCTGATGAAGTCACGATTTTTTTACCGGTTGGCCAGTATGCAACATTTAAAGTAACGGCATTTGAAGTGTCAGATGACGAGGTAATGTGTGAAACGATTAAAGATGCCGGGGACGATCCTGATGCTACACACCAGGCACGAATTCAAAGTACCGTTCGCTATTCAAAAGAAGAAGGTATCCATTTAGATGGCGGGGTTGGTGTAGGGCGAGTGACAAAAGCGGGACTTCCTGTACCTGTAGGCCAAGCAGCGATAAACCCTGTACCGCGTAAAATGATATGTGGCGTTGTACAAGAAGCCATTGAAAAATATAAATTGGATTGTGGAATTGAAGTGGTCATTTCTGTACCAGATGGTGAAGAGATTGCTGAAAAAACTTTGAATGGGCGGTTAGGCATTATCGGCGGAATTTCGATATTAGGTACACGGGGAACAGTGGTTCCATTTTCAAGTTCTGCTTATATGGCAAGTATCGTGCAAGCGATTAATGTAGCAAAAGAATCAGGATGTGAGCATTTAGTCATCACAACGGGCGGACGCAGTGAAAAATATGCAATGCAGCAGTATCCTCATTTACCAGAAGAAGCATTTATCGAAATGGGCGATTTTGTCGGTTTTACGTTAAAGAATATTGCACGGAAGAAGATTCCGAGAGTCTCGTTAGTAGGGATGATGGGGAAATTCTCAAAAGTAGCCCAAGGCGTTATGATGGTTCACTCAAAAAGCGCACCGATAAGCTTTGAGTTTTTAGCAGGCATTGCCAATAAAGTGGGTGTTGATGAGAAGACGCAGCGAGAAATTTTACAGGCGAATACGGCTTCACAGGTTGGTGAAATGCTTCAGGGAAACGAGGCATTTTTTACAGCACTTTGCAAAAACTGCTGCTACTATGCATTGAATCATATGAATATTGACATGAAAGTGTCGACAACCTTGTATGCCATGAATGGTGACTGTTTAGGAAAGGCTGAGAATATTGAAAAATTGGATGAAGATGATTGGTATAGGGGATAATGGCCCGGAAGGATTGCTCCCCCAATATACACAGTGGATCAATGAATGCGATGTACTTGTAGGCGGAGAGCGCCATTTGCAATTTTTCCTAGAATTTAAAAAAGAGAAAAAAGTTATCAAAGGCGGTTTGTCGGCGTTAACAGCTGAATTACAGCAAGAAAAACGAAATGTTGTTATTTTAGTGTCCGGTGATCCTCTATTTTATGGACTTGGCAGTGTACTTGCGAAAAAGCTTCCGTTAGAGATTTATCCGTATACCAGCTCGGTACAGCTTGCTTTTTCTAAAATGCAGGAAAGCTGGCAGGATGCGTATATTGTCAGCTTGCACGGCCGTTCCATTAAAGGGTTTGCACAAAGAATTGATGGGCGTAAAAAAATTGCTGTTTTAACAGATGAAACGAATTCTCCGCAGGCCATTGCAAAATATTTAAAGCGTTTCGGCATGACAGAATATGATGCCTTTGTTGCTGAAAATCTACAAGGCGAAAAGGAGCGGTGCCGCTTTCTCACATTGGACGAAATGGAGCAAAGCTCCTTTTTTCCATTGAATGTTGTGGTTTTAAAACAGCGAGTGGCAGTCGAACGCGCCTCTCTTGGAATTCCGGATGATGCTTTTTTTCAGAGAAAGCCAGATAAAGGATTAATTACGAAAAGAGAAATTCGGACTCTTTGTCTGCAGGAGTTAGGACTTAAGGAAAATAGCATTGTTTGGGATATCGGAACCTGCACAGGTTCAGTTGCGATTGAAGCAGCGAAAATGGCTCGAGAAGGTGCCGTGTATGCAATTGAAAAAAATGAGGGTGACCTTGAAAACTGCCTGGAAAATCAATTAAAACATCGTACAGATTTTGTTGCAGTGCTGGGGAAGGCACCTGACCGTCTGGAAGAATTTCCAGATCCGCATGCGATTTTTATTGGCGGCAACGGTGGAAATATGGAGCATTTATTGCAAACATGTATTTCACGCTTACAACCAAATGGACGCCTCGTTATGAATATTGCAACAATTGAAAATCTGGCAGAAGCGCTGCAACATCTAAAAGCATTAGGCTGTGAAGTATCGATATTACAGGCACAAATTTCAAAGAGTAAACCAATCTTAAATTTAACGCGTTTTGAACCGTTAAATCCAATCTATATTGTGACAGCAAAGAAAGGAAATGAATAATGAGAATGGGAACCTTATTTGGACTAGGTGTTGGGCCGGGAGATCCAGAATTAATCACAGTAAAAGCATTTCGCAGATTGCAGGAAAGCCCGGTCATTGCTTATCCAAAAAAATTAAAGGGCAGTAAATCTTATGCCCATCGTATTGTTGAAGTGTATATTAACCCGGCAGAAAAAGAGATGCTTGGTTTAGTATTCCCCATGACAAAAGATGAAGATACACTAAGAGCCGAGTGGACAAAATCAGTGGAAGCTATTTATAGCTATTTAGTTCAAGGAAAAGATGTAGCTTTCGTGACTGAAGGGGATCCAATGTTGTTTAGCACATTTATTCATTTAATGAATTTAATGAAATCGATGCACCCAGATGTCCCGATTGAAACGGTAGCAGGTATTTCGTCGTTTAATGGTTCTGTTAATCGCTTAGGGATTGCTTTGGCTGATGGTGATGACCATGTCGCTATGATTCCTGCTACAGAGGATATGGAAGAAATGCGCCGAGTAATTGAAAACCACGATGCGATCGTCTTTATCAAAGTAGCAAAAGTTATAGACGCAATGCTCGATCTACTGGAGGAAATGAATTTATTAGAAAAAGCACATGTCGTTACAAAAGTTACATCTGATGAAGAGGTCATTTGGAAGATCAATGAACTTCGGGGTGCAGAATTAAATTACTTGTCATGTATGGTGGTGCGCAAATAATGAAGAAAATTTGGATTATCGGTGCAGGTCCGGGAGATCCGGATTTAATCACGGTGAAAGGTTTAAAGCTATTAAAAGAAGCGGATGTTGTGATGTATACTGATTCACTTGTAAGCGAAACGTTAGTAGCGGAAGCAAAGGAGTCGGCAGAAATTATCCGCACAGCAGGGATGCATCTTCAGGAAATGGTGGATTGTATTGTCGAGCGTGTCAATGCAGGCAAAAAGGTAGTACGTTTACATACAGGCGACCCGGCGATGTACGGGGCAACGATGGAGCAGGTGGCACTGTTGAAGCAGCATGAGATTACCTATGAAGTTGTGCCAGGTGTAAGTTCTGTTTTTGCGTCTGCAGCAGCTGTTGGCGCAGAGCTGACGATTCCTGATTTAACCCAAACTCTTATTTTAACACGTGCTGAAGGACGTACACCTGTGCCTGAGCATGAAAAATTACAGGCACTGGCAAGCCATCACTGTACGATTGCCATGTTTTTAAGTGCGACATTAACAAAGAAAATAACTAAAGAATTGCAGGCTGCAGGCTGGGCAGACGATACACCAGTTGCGGTTGTGCAGCGTGCTTCGTGGCCAGACCAAAAAATTGTGCGGACAACACTGGTTGAATTAGATGAAGCAATGCGTGTCAATGGCATTCGCAAGCATGCGATGATTCTTGCAGGCTGGGCATTAGACCCGCATATCCATGAAAAAAATTATCGTTCGAAGCTATATGACAAAACCTTTACTCATGGCTTCCGCAAAGGTGTGAAGGAGAATGATTAGTTTACGTGAAGGTGAAATTCCTGTAATAGAAAAGCGCAAACCATATGCTCTCGTCGCCATAACGAAACATGGGGTGGCACATGCAAGAAGCTACGCGGAAAAATTTCCGTATGCGGACCTTTATTATATGAAGAAATTCGAGCAGGGCGACGAAGACACGCGCAAAATTCAGTTATTTGATGGGACGGTTCGCCTATTATTGCCCGCTTTGTTCCAGCAGTATAAAGGAATCATTTGCATCATTTCCCTCGGTGCTGTCGTCCGTATGATTGCTCCGCTTTTGATTGATAAAAAGAAAGATCCTGCAGTATTAGTGGTAGATGATAAAGGCCAATATGTCGTCAGCGTTTTATCAGGTCATGTTGGCGGTGCCAATGCCTTAACCCATGAATTTGCAAATGCGATTGGTGCGGCACCCGTTGTTACAACCGCGTCAGATGTTCAAAAAACGATTCCCGTTGATTTATTTGGCGCCAAATTTGGGTGGATGTGGGATAGTGAAGAAAAATTAACACCTGTTAGTGCATCGGTTGTCAATGAAGAGCATGTTGCGATTGTGCAGGAAACGGGAGAAAAAAATTGGTGGATGTACGATCGCTCAATGCCGGACAATTTGAAAATTTATCCTACGATAGATGAAGCAATTATGGCAAAGCCACAAGCGGCACTGCTTATTACAGATCGTTTAATTAAGGCACATGAAGAGGTGCTGCTCGAGAACGGAGTTATGTATCGTCCAAAATCAATTGTACTTGGCATTGGCTGTAATCGTGGTACGGCAATGGCAGAGATTGAACAAGTCATAGATGAAACATTAGCGGAGCTGTGTTTAAGTAAAAAAAGTGTCAAAGCAGTTGCGACCATTGATTTAAAGAAAAACGAAACAGGCCTGCTTGAATTAACGGCTAAACATAACTGGCCGTTTGTAACTTACACACCTGACGAGCTAAATGCAATACCGATGGAAAATCCGTCGGAAACTGTCTATAAATATACAGGTGCATATGGGGTCAGTGAGCCGGCCGCATTGCTTTATTCGAATGCGAAAGAGTTACTGCTGGAGAAAAAGAAAAGCGGAAATGTGACTATATCCATTGCACGTGTCAACTTTGAGGAGGAAGTACGATGAATCGATTTGTTCTAGCCGGCACTGGAAGCGGTGTTGGAAAAACAACGTTTACAATCGGCATCATGCGTGCGCTTATGAAGCGTGGTTTAACAGTCCAGGGCTTTAAATGCGGCCCAGATTATATTGACCCAACATATCATACTGCTGTTACACAACGCCCTTCTCGTAATATTGATAGTTTCATGATGTCCCATGAAACCGTTCGTGCCATTGTCGCTAGAGCGAGCCAAGATGCAGATGCCGCTATTATTGAAGGAGTCATGGGCTTTTATGATGGCAAATCGCCATTATCAAATGAAGGATCTGCTGCTCATATTAGTGAGATTACAAAAAGCCCCGTCATTTTAATTGTCAATGCGGCAAGTATGGCAAGAAGTGCGGCTGCGATTGTCAAAGGATTTCAACTGTTAGATGAAAATTCAAATATTGTTGGTGTTATTGCCAATCAATTAGGAAGTAAAAGCCATTTTGAAATTGTCAAAGCAGCGATTGAACAAGAATGCGGAATTCCTGTCATTGGCTATCTACCAAAAGGAGCTGTACCTTTGATGCCAAGCCGCCATCTGGGTTTAGTGCCAGCCATTGAACGTGGTGATCTAGATTCCTATTTTGATAGTCTTGCAGAAGCGATCGAAGAAACAGTGGATATTGAACAGCTGCTGGAAATTACAAAAACACAATCATTGGACGTCCCTGCATCTATTTTTGATGCAGAGCCGCAAAGTCAAGAAGTACATATTGCAGTTGCAAAGGATGCCGCTTTTAACTTCTATTATGAAGAAAATTTAGAATTACTCCGTGCATATGGTGCCACTTTGCATTACTTCTCTCCTTTACAAAATGAGGAAGTTCCAGAAAATGCGCAGGGGCTGTATATCGGCGGCGGTTTCCCGGAAGAGTTTGCTGAAGTATTGGCGAAAAATGAGGAAACGAAGCAATCTATAAGAACCGCGCTTGAGCGAGGGATACCCACATTAGCGGAATGCGGCGGTTTTATGTATTTAACAGAGGAAATTGTGAATCGTCAAGGACAGGTATTCCCAATGCTCGGTATTATTCCAGGACGTGTACGGATGCAAGATAAATTAGCGGCACTTGGATACCGGGAAATTACAGGTGTTCCCGGCAACTTTCTAATCAATGAAGAGGAGCAGGCAAAAGGGCATGAGTTCCATTACTCAACGTATGAGGGGGAGCTTACATCACCAGCTTATTTTAGTAAAGGCCGTTTTCGTGCTCAGCAGGAAGGTTATCTACATAAAAATATTGTTGCGGGTTATACACACTTTCATTTTGCTTCGAATCCACAGCTTGTGAAAAATTGGCTGACAGCATGTTTGGAGGATAAACAATGAATTATTTCCCACTATTAATGAATATTGACTATAAAAAGGTTGTTATTGTTGGGGGCGGACATGTAGCTCGTCAAAAGGTAGAAGCGCTGCTGCCAACAAAAGCACTAGTGACAGTGATAAGCCCAGCGGTAACCCAAAAATTGCAGCACTACATCAAAGAAGGGCTTGTGACATGGAAAGAAAAAGCATTTGAACCTGCTGATTTAGATGATGCAGCACTGATTTTCGCCGTTACCAATGACGAAGAGGTAAATAATGCAGTGGAAGAAGCGGCACAGCATTGGCAATTACTCAGCCGTGCGGATGCAAAAGGACGTGTTGATTTCATCAATCCAGCTGTCGTTCGCCGTGGTGATTTCGTTTTGTCTGTATCGACGTCTGGAGCAAGTCCAGGTCTGACACGTCAAGTAAAGACGGATTTAGAAGAGCAATTTGGAGTACATTACGCGCAGTATGTTTCATTTTTAAAGGAAGCGCGTCAGCGAATTTTACAAGTATTTACGGGCGATGTGAAAAAACAGCTATTGGCAGAGCTCCTGGATCCACAGTTATTACAATGGATCGAGCAAGGTGAAAAACAAAAATGTGAAGCGTGGCTGCAGCAGCGTATAGGAGAAAAACGGTGAGCGGATTTGTATATATTGTAGGAGCTGGTCCTGGTGACCCAAAACTATTGACGATTCGTGGATTAGAGTGCATTCAGCAAGCAGATGTGATTTTATATGACCGTCTGGTGAATGTTGAATTATTAAAACATGCGAAACCTGACGCCGAGCTGATTTATTGTGGAAAAGAACCCGGCAGGCATGGACTGATTCAAGATGAAATTCATCGTGTGCTAGTGGAGCAAGCCAATCTTGGCAAGCAGGTTCTCCGCTTAAAAGGCGGTGACCCATTTGTCTTTGGACGTGGTGCAGAAGAAGCCGTGATTTTACGGCAAGCCGATATTTCATTTGAAATCGTGCCTGGTATTACAGCGGGGATTGCGGCGCCTGCTTATGCAGGGATTCCTGTAACACATCGTGATCATGCTTCAAGCTTTGCGATCGTTACAGGTCATGGCCGAAAAGAAAAGGAGCAGGACTTTTTAAATTGGTCCGCGCTTGCTCAAATTGATACAGTGGCCTTTTATATGAGCATTGGCAATATCGCGCATATTACGAAAAGCTTAATAACCTATGGCAAAAGTGAAACAACCCCTGTTGCCGTTATTGAATGGGGCACAACTGAAAACCAACGAACGATTACAGGCAATCTCTTAACCATTGCACAAGATATTCAAATCCATCGTATTTCTAATCCATCGATGATTTTAGTTGGTGAGGTAGTTAATGTACGGGACCAAATTGCCTGGTTTATAGAAAAGGAGCATGAATTATGTTAGATGCATTAAAAAAACGCCGTGCGATTCGCCAATTTGAAACGCGCGAAGTGGAACGTGACAAAATTGAGACATTATTAGAAGCAGCAACGTATGCACCAAATGACCGTATGCGTGAGCCATGGCATTTCTATGTATTACAGGGCGACAGCTTAAAACGTTATGAGCAGGTGGCGCTTGATTATTTACAAAACCGTTTCCCAACAAAACCACATTTAGTGGAAAGCTCAATGGAAGCTGTCACAAAGACACCGCTTATCATTGTGGTGACATCTGCCATTGTCGATGGAGATGAAGGTGCAACCAAAGATAATACCTTTGCAGTCAGCAGTGCGATTATGTCGATGTGGTTAATGGCAGAACAGCTGGGTTTAGGCATGGTATGGCGTACACGCGGTGTAGGCTTAGTGCATGATACAGCATTACATGATTTTATTGGCGCATCGGATGGGGAGCAATTAGTAGGGACGTTATGCATTGGTTACCCTGCAGAAGAATTCACTTCCGCGAAAAAGCGTACACCATTTGCAGAAAAAACAACTTGGCTATAAGGAGGTTTGTACATGGCACGACAGGGGATGTTGTTAGTTTATACAGGTGAAGGCAAAGGAAAAACAACCGCTTCACTTGGTGTCGCATTACGCGCAATTGGCCGCGGCATGAATGTGAAATACTATCAATTTATTAAATCACCTGAACGTACATATGGTGAACAAATTGCCCTCGGAAAACTTGGTGTTGAAACAGTGCAATTAGGTATAGGTTTTACTTGGACGAAAACACCGGAGGAGCATCGCGAAGCGCTTGCGAAAGCCTGGCGGATTGTAAAAGAAGAGCTAAATGATGAAACAACAGATGTTTTAGTTCTGGATGAGTTGAATAATGCGTTAGCCATTACACGTTTTCCAATCGATGATGTATTGCCATTACAAGAGGTGTTAGCGGCCATACAAAACCGTCCTAAAACAATGCACCTTGTCATCACAGGCCGTTCTGCACATCCATCTCTACTCGCTATAGCTGATTTAGTGTCAACGATTGATGCCACAAAACATTATTATGCTGATCAGGATGTCAAAGCGATGAAGGGGCTTGAGTTTTAAGCACCAAGTCGCCCTGAAGTACAGACCAAACATCATAAAAAAGTTGTGAATGAAGTAGGGGCAACTGTTGCTATTCAGTAAGGATTGTCCATTTGTGTTGTGGAAATTGAGGAGAAAATTCAATGATAAAAGGAACCCCTTTACAATTTGATTTTGAAAAGCTGTGGAAAGAAGGCATGTTAGACTGGCATGGCAAAATGCCAGAACGAATGGTCGATGATGTGCTGGAAGAAGCATATTGGGCTCAGTCCATGAAGAAAAAAACATACAAGCAAACAGATAACTATGCAAAAAAAATTTACAAAAAAATGAAACAACATATCCCCCAAAATTCAAGTTGTATTGAAATTGGGCCGGGATGGGGCAACTATACCTTCCAACTCCGTCAAGATGTCAAAAGTTTAACGTTAGTGGATGGTTCTGAAAGTGTGCTTGCTTATTTATTTCAATACTTTGAAAACGATACAAATCTTCAGTACGTTCATAGTAAATGGGAAGAAGCGCAAATTGAGCAGCATGATGTTGTTATTGGGGTGAACTGCTTTTATCGTATGTATGAAATGAATGCGGCACTGAAAAAAATGAACAGTCTTGCCAAAAAGCGTGCCATCATTGGTTTAACAACAGGACCTATTCAACCGCATTACGTTATTTTAGATGAGCAGTTTGGCTATGACATTAAACATCCTCGCCGTGATTATATTACCATCGTCAATATGCTGTATCAGTTAGGAATTTATGCAAATTGTGAAATGCTCAAGCTGGAGCGTGAGATTCGTTATGATACATTGCAGCAATTATATGAAGCTCAAAGCAAAAAAATCTTATCACCTCGGTTTGATATGGCACATGTGAAAGCATCACTCGAACGCTTTATAGCAAGGGAGGATGGCCAGTATGTATACCGTTACCCATTCTATGCTGCGATCATTAGTTGGGAGCCTGTGAAGTTACATGACTAAGTTTCGTTATGACATTACTAATAGGTGCTTTAATCGGGGGCACTGTTGATATAACAAATAGACATAGTGGTTACAAGATGATGGGAGAGGGGGAGGTCACTTTATGACAACATGGAATTTAACGCAAATGCAGCGTCACTTACTCATTTGCAATGGGGCAACCTGTATGGGAGCAGGTGCTGAGGAGGTCACGCAGCAAATTCGTGACGAAATCCGGAAAAACCGTTTAGATGAGCATATTCATACATCGCGTACACGATGTAACGGCCGCTGTAAAGATAAATGCGTTGTAATTGATTACCCAAAAGGGACATGGTATTCGGTTCAACATGAAGAAACCGCACGTGATATTGTTCATGAAGCAGTTGAACATGATGCGATTATTTATTCAATGGAGCACGGTGTGCGGAAACGTAGCGAAAATCGAATTAAAGGAATCGATAAATACAAGAAAGGTAAAGGACCAATGAAAAAAGCTGTATTATTTGTTGGACATGGCAGCAGGCTCGAGGCAGGGAATATAGAAGTTCGCGAATTTATCGGGCAAATGAAAGAATACATTGATCCAGCCCTTTTAGTAGAAACATGTTTTTTAGAATTTGCATCACCAAATATTGAAGATGGGATTCAGCTGTGTGTTGAACAAGGTGCGGATGAAATCCATGTAATTCCTATCATATTATTACATGCAGGACACTCAAAACTGCACATTCCTGCTGAAATTGAACATGCTAAAGAGCATTTCCCAGATGTTCATTTTACCTATGGCCAAACAATAGGTGTTCATGAGGAAGTTTTTGAAATCTTAAAATCAAGACTTACTGAAGCAGGTTTTGATGTGGATCAAAAGCATGAGGATACGGCCATTTTATTAATTGGACGAGGCGGCAGCGATCCATATGCTAATGGTGATTTTTATAAAATCAGCAGATTATTGTGGGAGAAATTAAATGTACCTATTGTTGAAAGTGCCTTTATGGGAGTAACGACGCCAACTGTGCAGGATGGGATGGAACGCTGCATTAAATTAGGCGCAAAAAAAATCATCATGCTGCCGTATTTTTTATTTACGGGTATTTTAATGGAAAGAATGAATAAAATGGCCGAACAGTTTAAAGAGTCTTATCCGCATATATCAATTGATATTGCTCAGTATTTTGGCTATCATCCAAAGTTAAGAACGGTACTCTTAGAACGAATGAATCAAGCCTTGAACGGTACTTCGACTGGAATGCAAGATTTAGAGAATTTCCGTAAATATGCGGAAGAACAAGGGTATGAACATCATCACCATCACCATAATTAGATGATAGACAACCGGTTTTTCTCAGTAGTTTGCCAACAAAAGTGGGAGTGGCATTTGGTACGAGTTCTATAAACCTAGTATATGACCCATGACAAGATATATCGGAGGAGTCAATGGTGCCCTGGGCTGGTCGAAAATTAAATCAACAAATGTAAGGAGTTCAAATAAAATGGCTGAGGCTCTTAAATTGATGTTTCAAGGTACCAATTCAGATGTCGGCAAAAGTGTCGTCGTGACGGCCTTTTGCCGTATATTCGCCCAGGACGGATATAAAACGGTTCCTTTTAAGTCACAAAATATGGCGTTAAACTCTTATATCACAGTGGATGGAAAAGAAATAGGAAGAGCACAAGGGGTCCAGGCCGAAGCGGCAGGGATTCAGGCGACAACTGATATGAATCCGATTCTGCTCAAGCCGAATCGGGATAACCAATCCCAAATTGTGGTCCATGGAAAACCGTATAAAAATATCGAAGCCAGAGCGTATCGCCAGGAATTCTTTCAAACGGGTATTGAGCTTATTAAAGAATCGCTTGCTGTTCTGTCAGAAAAGTATGAACGGATTGTCATTGAAGGAGCGGGCAGTCCTGCCGAGATTAATCTGAATGACAGGGAAATGGTCAATATGCGGGTCGCAAGAATGGCTGACGCCCCTGTGATTTTGATTGGGGATATCGAAAAAGGCGGAGTTTTTGCCAGTTTAGTAGGAACCCTTCAGCTTATGGACCCTAATGACCGTGACCGAATCATCGGCGTCATCATCAATAAATTCCGCGGTGATATACGGCTTTTGGAATCTGGTTTAACATGGTTTGAGGAATATACAGGAAAACCGGTTCTGGGAGTGATTCCTTATTTGGAGAATTTAAACATTGATGCCGAGGATTCCATGATATTAAATCAATATACATCGGTCCGAAATACCGAAAAAGAACTTGATATTGCGGTGATACAGTATCCGAAAATCTCCAATTTCACCGACGTCGATCCTTTTTTTACCGAACCTGATTGCCATGTCCGGTTTATTACAAGAGCAGACCAATTACACAGCCCAGATTTAGTGATTCTTCCTGGGAGCAAGAATACGATCGAGGATTTGCTGTTTTTAAGAAAAAGTGGTATCGCCGAGAAAATCGTGGAATTGCAGCAAAAGCACGAATCCCTTCTATTTGGAATTTGCGGCGGCTATCAAATGCTCGGTGAAAAAATCGAGGATCCGTTTGCCATTGAGTCACTTCACCATGAAATCGAAGGTCTCCGCTTACTGCCCATCAGGACGACCATTACAAAAGACAAGACGACCGTGTTATCAAACGGACTCCTACACTTTAACGGCAAACATTTCAACGTGTCAGGTTATGAGATTCATATGGGAGAAACGTGGACGACCCGAGAATCCTGGGGACTAATCGATACACAAGGCCAATCAGATGGTTGTAAAACCGCACATGAAAGAATCATTGGTACTTACTTCCATGGGATTTTTCATAATGATGAATTTCGTAAGGAACTGCTGAATCAGATTCGCCAAGGAAAAGGATTGGAGCCGATTCATCGTCGTGTATCCTTCAACCAATTGCGTGAAGAAGCATTTGATCTATTAGCGGATCATGTAAGGTCGCACGTAAAGCTTGATTTGATTGAACAAAAAATGAAGGATTTCACAAAAAGGCGGATTAGCCAATGAAGGGTGTCCAAACAGATATCACTTCCTTGTTGGTTGAACTGTGGATGAAATAGGAGCTTTCACAATGAAAATAGGTAAGGGAAGTTGCAATGGAACATTTGGAGAACTTGTTCAAGGGATAATAGACGGACGGCCTTTTTTAATCACTTTTCCAATCCAAAGTTTGAGAAGTGAGGCAAGCTTTATCCCAGATCAAACTTCACCAGAATTAACAAGTGTGAATTCAAAGGTGAAAGCAATTAAAGCTGGAAAATTGTTATTAAATCTGTTTGGTTTGAATGGTGGCGGCAAACTTGACATTCGGTCAAATATTCCAATGGGCAAAGGGATGGCGAGTAGTTCTGCAGATATTGTAGCATCTATGAAAGCAATTGCTCATAGTTACTCTCTTCCCCTAACGCAAGATATAATTTCTGCAATAGCCGCTAAGATTGAGCCAACAGATGGTGTGATGTATGATGAGGTTGTGGCTTATGATTATATACACGGTGATCTTATTGAAAGCTTTGGAGTTTTACCGCCCTTCATCCTCGTTGGGATAGACCTCGGAGGAGCCGTAAATACAATTGAATTTAATCAATTTAAAAAAGCATATAATCGATCTGATCAGCATCAATTTTCAGAAGCATATCATTGGGTCAGAGAAGGGTTCAGTACAAATGAGTTTTCTCTTATTTGTAAGGCAACAACGATTAGTGCACGAGTGAATCAAAAAATATTAAGAAAACCTTATTTTTTTGAAATGGAAAGATTAGCTCATGCATTTCAAGGCGGAATTGTTGTTGCTCACAGTGGAACAGTGGTGGGAATTTTAATAGACAAAAATAGACGGAATAGCAACGAGATTGTTTTCCAATTATCAAAGCATTTGTCACTTCTTTTCAAGAACCTAAAACAAAAACCTTTCTATTATTCCTACGATGGGAATGAAAATGTCAAAAATATCAATTAGAGATTCAATTCATTTTCGGCAATTGTTAGTAATTAACAGGTGGAGTTAAATGATTATACGATTCTTACCATTTAGGGAATACTTGAAGGTATGAAAATGTTTAAAACATTGAAAGTTGTGGTAAACATCCATAAAGATAGGAGATGATCGAATGATGGACAAAAACAAAGTTACTATATCAATATTCAATCTAATGAAATTTTCACAGGACCTTTCGAGGGAGAATGGGTTTATAAAATTGAAGCGACAGAATCTCAAGTAAATTTCCTTGAACGACTTTTTAATCGAATGGATGAAACAGATTGGGAAAGTTATTTTCGATCACATATTCCTAATCTTGAATATCATCATCAGCCTCAAAATAGGGAATATGACCAGCGAATACTATGGATTTATACGATGCTTTATGACTTAGGTGATGAAAAAACCTGAGCACATATTAGAAAAATGGGAATTCTAAATGAAGAGAGTGCAAATATTCAGCACAAAGGATTTTAATCTTACTGAATCCTATAGAAGAGAAATCAGCTATCTGTATTTGGCGGTTAAAAAATGCTATAAACGGCAGTATGTTTGATGAATATAGAAAGAGCCAAAATACGCAAGTAGTGCATACAAACTTGCATATTTTAGGCTCTATATTTTTACTCTTTATAGAGCTAAAGCTACCTGTAAGCGTAAGTACATTTCTTCACATTCTCCATGAAGAAAATAAAGATGTAATACCTGTATCGTGAGAACCACCTTGACCTGTGTGATGTTAGAAACTTGGCGATCTCACCTCGCTGTAAGGAATACTTTAAAACAAATCATAGACCTTTTAGAAAAGTTACACCTTGTCCAAAGAAAAACCGCTATCTAAACACAAGTAGCGGTCTTTCCTTATATATTCAAATTTTAACTACTATTCTAGTCACTGCTTTCATCATCATGGTGGTGATCATGGTCGCTGCTTTCTTCCTTGTCATGCCCGTAAGCTAGTGTTGCAGGGTCCGTTTTGCCAAAGGTCAGATACCACGGCTCCGTTAACGGTCCTCCCAGAAGAGCCGGACGCACAAACACATCAAATGTTTTGGTCTTAATGTTGTAGCGACGTACAGAACCTGTATCAGGTCCCAAAGGCTGGCCAGTAACGGCGGGACCCGGTCCTGTAATAGGGACAAACAGTTTGCCGTTTGGACCAAACAGGATAGCCTGCGCAAAGGCGCGGGGCTGTCCGACAGCATAGAGATTAATCTTGTCAAGAAACCTGCCCTTACGGTCGAAGATAAGAATTTTGTCCGTGTCATTCGGGTCCCTTCTGAAACTGGTGATATAGAGGTTGCCATCAGGACCGAAGACCAAACCTTCCGGACGGTTAAAATCGGGGATGGAATCACCCTCAATGAACACATCAATGAATTCCCTGGTCTTCGGATTATAGCGCACTACCCGTCCACCGAGTTGACCTTCTGCAGTATTAGGGTTATTGCGGACGGACACATATAACAAGCCGTCTGGACCAATTACTACACTTCGAGGAAAAAACTCTCCTGTAGGCGGGTGTTCAAGATTCCCCTGAAACACCCCAGTGGTACCATCATATGTCCGCACTTCTCCATTCAGTCCGGTCTGTACAATAGTGTCTGCCACAAACAGAATATTTTGTTTCGAAAGCACGATACCGCGCGGGGCGAACGGGGCGTTAGGGTCATTGGGACTGACGAGAAATCCTTGAAACTGTCCAGTGTGTCCATCGTACTTTAAAATGCTTCCATTTTGAGGTGCTGGAGGAGGTGGAGGCTCTACGTTTTGGTTAGTAACAAGGAGATTACCATTATGGTCGAAGATAAGCCCTCGGGGACCGTTTAATCCCTGGTCACCTGATGGAACAAATCTTCCGAGAAACCTGCCCGATTCTGCATCAAATGTCTTCACGGTGTTGTCGAAGCCGTCACCAATGTAAAGATAGTCATGTCGTTTCATTCCAGAAAAACTCCCTTCTATTAATAATAGATTTAAAAATATTATTAAATCTATTATTTAATCTATTCGTTTGAGAGATTTTTGTATGGGACAAACACTCTGATAAAAAAACACATTTATAACTTAACGTTGTACACACCAAATGGTCAACTAACTCTTACCTTGCTCCTTTCATTGTTAATGAGATGAGGTAGATGTGAGATGCCTGCTTCAATTAAACTGCTCCGTTAGTACAGTATGCGTCGCTTTACAAGTATGAATAAATATTAGTGTGTATACAGGTCTACTCTTTAGTAATGATTCATAAAAATTAATAAACATACCTCCAAAACATACATCCGTTAATTGCCAGAATCAAAGCAGATACTTTAACAGAGACATCAACCGTTCTCTTCCTCAATCACAGGAGCGAGATGTTTATAATCTGGTACCTTCTTCAAGCGACATAATTTGATCGACAATTTCAGTAATAGTTTGTGATTTTATTTCACCATGTCCACGCGGACAATAAACGGTACCGACACGAGCATACAATAAACGTAAATGATCATAGATTTCAGTTACCGTTCCTGCGGCTGAACGCGGATTTCTAGAAGCTGTACTTTGGTCAAAAGCAATGGTAAGAGAGACCGTCTATCGAATCCACTTTTGGTTTTTCTAACTGACCTAAGAATTGTCTAGCATAAGCTGACATTCTTTCTACTTATCTGCTATGACCTTCTGCATAAATAGTATTAAAGGCTAATGATGATATTCCTGAACCTGATAGCCCTGTAAAAACAACTAAATTTATTTTTAGGTATTTCTAAATTAACATTCTTTAAGTTGTTTTCTTTCGCGCCTTTTATAATGATTCTTTCCATATAAACACCTCTTTCGTTTAAATATTTTACAGTAAACAATAAAAATCCTAACCACGATTCTTATGGATAGGATTTTTTACATTTTCTATTCTTTTTACAATACATCTTGATATTATTTTTTTATTGAATGGGGTAGGGGAGTTACTATACCACTTTTTCATCCTTCATTTTTTTCGGAAGGAATATCGCTACGATTAGAGTTATTAAGAGACTAAGAGCTAAAGGAACGGTGATAACCCCAGGACCTTGTTCCGTAACAATGGTACTTTTCATTTCTCCGCCAATCTCCGTCATTTCTTTATAATGTCCTTTAATATAAAAGACTCCTTCGCCTATTTTTGTCCCTAATTTAAGATCTACCATTGCAAGTGTTACAACCATAATAATCGTAAAAATAATCGAGCTCACTATAAAAACATTTGCGACAATCACTCGCTTTTTCATTTTAAAATCGCCCCTCCCATAATTTTTTTCATATTATCTCTTATATTTTTACCATCTGTTGAAAAAAGAGTAAAAAGATTAAACATCCATATGATGCCTACAATCTGAATTAGTTCATTTTGAGATAAAGTAAATATTAAATAACCTATTAAAAAGGGAATAAGCGGTCCCATCAAAGAAACAAAGATATCTTTCTTCGGGTCTTAGAGATTCCTGAAAACTCCCATATTTTTCGACAAAGGGACTTATGTATGATTTTGATTTGTTCTTTTTGTTTTTAACATGCGGTCTTACACCCAAAATTTGATGCACCTCCTTTAGTTATATATTGTTAATAAAAGAAATATTTAAAATATTCATTTACTATACAAAAAAACTATATCAGAATTTGGGAAACTCTAGAAAGGATAAAATTCCTATTTTTTGTAAATATATTGTAAATAATTGTATTATACAATAAATAAAAGAATTAACTGGTCTGCCAGTCGGCATTCATCAGATCATTTGTTGTCTGTCAAGAGACCTTCCTTACTGGGGACATATTGTGGAAGCGACATCCATCTTCATCCAGAAACAAGGAGACCTCTAGCAGCTATTGTTTCGTGGAAAGAAATAGTTTGACATTTCTAATCAACGTGCTAACATTAACCATGTAAGGTAATTATTTCAAGTGAATAAATGAATCAAATCCGCTAGAGGTGCCTTTATAAAAGGCTGAGATTGAAGTGATACTTCGGGACTCTATGAACCTGATCTGGGTTATACCAGCGTAGGGAAGTGGAAAATTCGATATTTGGAGAGCAAATGCTTTATTTCAAATTTTCGACCACTTTCTTACTATAGGAAGTGGTTTTTTGTTGTTTACTTAACTTCATAGATAAGTAGCATCTTCAAATAGGGGGGACTTGTATTTTAACGAGTGTTAAAGGGAAAGAGTTACATATTATATCCAATGGTAAAATGGCAATCGAACAGTTAGGGGAAATTGTAAAGGATATTCACCCATATATAACTGCCATTCATTTACGAGAAAAACAAAAAACTGCTAGGGAACTATTTCAATTAGTCGAACTTTTAACAAAAAATAACATACCACCGTCAAAGATCATGATTAATGACCGGGCAGATGTTGCATTAGTAACAGGGGCCAGAGGCGTTCAATTAGCCTTTCACAGTTTAGATGCAGCAAGCGTAAAAGAAAACTTTCCTCAGCTTAGGATAGGGAGTTCTATCCATTCCTATCCGGAAGGTCTAAATGCAAAAGAGAAGGGTGCAGATTATGTTCTATACGGACATGTTTTCCATTCTCAATCAAAACCAGGTAAGATCCCAAAAGGCCTTGAGGAATTAAAAAAGCTATCAAAACTAGATATTGATGTTATTGCCATTGGAGGGATAACACCTGATAATACGGAGCAGGTTCTTCAGGGAGGGACAAAAGGGATTGCTGTCATGTCTGGTGTTTTAGAAGCGCATGACCCATTATTGGCAGTAAAGGCTTATAGTAAGGCATTAAATAATGGAGGTGGATAAATTGGAAAATTCATTTGATGTTGCCATAATCGGAGGAGGAATTAACGGAGCCTCGATTGCCTATCAGCTATCAAAAATAGGAAGAAAAGTAATCATTATTGAGAAGAATCAATTGGCTTGCCAAGCTTCAAGTGCAGCTGCGGGAATGCTGGCAGCACAAGCGGAGCTGGAACAAGACGGTCCGTTATTCCAGATGGCTTTAAAAAGTCAGAAGATGTTTTCTACTCTCTCTTGTGAGTTATTTGAATACAGCGGAGTCGATATCGAGTATGTGAATAAAGGAATGTTAAAAATTGCAGAATCTGAAGAAATCGCATTAGAAGTAAAAAAACAGGTCACCTTTCAAAGGAAGTGGGATCCAGCAATAAAATGGCTGGATACAAAGGAATTAAGAGAAATGGAGCCATCCCTGTCACCGAGTTTAGCTGGTGGGATGTATCTCCCTAATGATGGTCATGTGCAGCCAGCAAAGTTAACACAAGCTTTTGCAAAAGCAGCAGTCAATTTTGGAGCGGAAATACGTCAAAATACGGAGGTCCTCTCTTTTAAATTTGAAAACAGTCAGGTAAAAGGCGTTATTACCACTAATGGCATTGTAAACTGTGATCAAGTTGTCGTTGCCACTGGAGCTTGGTCTGCAAAATTAATGCGTGAATCAGGAATTGATATTCGTGTGTATCCAGTAAAAGGCGAATGCTTTTCGATTAGGACGGAAAAGCCGATTATCAACACAACGATTTTTTCAGATAAACGATGTTATCTCGTACCAAAACGAAATGGGGAAATTTATATCGGTGCGACCATGATTGAAGATACATATGATAACACGGTTACACCTAAGGGTATCGCAAGATTAATAGAAAGAGCCACTCAACTGGTTCCGCAGATTAAGGATGCTGCATGGGAGCGAGTGTGGTCTGGAATTCGGCCTCAGACAGGAGATGGACTTCCTTATATTGGTGAGCATCCAAGATGGAAGGGGTTATTTGTTGCTGCTGGGCATTTTAGAAATGGGATTTTATTAAGCCCTATTACAGGGAAACTAGTAGCTGATTTATTAACAGGCAATGTGCTAGATGATGATCTACTCTCAGCTTTTCAATTAGAAAGACACAAAGAAAAAGTACGATAGGAGGTAATAACATGAGGGTAATATTAAATGGGGAGTTAATCCAATTACCAGAACATGTAGTATTTATTTCCGATGTTCTGAAACATTATGAAATCCATAATAGAGTCGTTATTGTGGAAGTAAATGGTGAAATCGTAAACAAGGTAGAACACCAAAGTACTAGATTATCAGATAAAGATCGAATCGAAATAGTCCATTTTGTAGGAGGCGGTTGATATGTTAAAAATCGGTTCATTATCCTTTCAATCTCGTTTGTTACTTGGAACGGGAAAGTATCCAAGCTTTGAAATCCAAAAGGAAGCGGTGGAAGTTTCCGAAGCAGAAATTCTTACGTTTGCGGTTAGACGAATGAATATTTTTGAAGCAAGCCAGCCGAATTTTTTAGAACAGCTAGATACCAATAAATATAGGCTGCTGCCAAATACTGCAGGAGCGAAAACAGCAGCAGAGGCTGTCCGGATCGCAAAACTAGCGAAAGCTTCAGGCCTATGCGATATGATTAAAGTGGAAGTGATCGGCTGTGATAAAACCTTACTTCCTGACCCGATTGAAACCCTAAAGGCAACGGTAGAATTGGTGAAGGAAGGCTTTATTGTCCTCCCCTATACTTCCGACGATGTAGTTTTAGCTAGGAAACTTCAAGAAGCAGGCTGCCATGCTATCATGCCAGGGGCCTCACCGATAGGTTCAGGTCAAGGTATCATCAATTCTGTCAACCTTAGCTTTATTATCGAACAAGCGGTTGTTCCCGTTATCGTGGATGCTGGTATTGGCTCACCAGCTGATGCTGCATTTGCTATGGAAATAGGAGCCGATGGTGTGTTATTAAATACGGCTGTTTCAGCAGCTAAGGATCCGGTAAAAATGGCAAAAGCAATGAGATTAGCGATTGAAGCTGGACGATTAGGCTATGAAGCCGGTCGAATCGAGAAAAAGAGATATGCTGCAGCAAGCAGTCCAAAGGAAGGAATGAGTATCGGGTGAATAATCGGTACTCACGACAAGAACTATTTTCACCTATTGGAAAAGATGGACAACAACGAATTTTCAATAAGCATGTACTCATAATAGGAGCTGGGGCACTTGGAACAGCAAGTGCCGAAGCACTCGTCCGTGCTGGAATTGGTAAACTAACCATTGTTGATCGTGATTATGTAGAATGGTCTAATTTACAGCGGCAGCAATTATATACAGAGGATGATGCCAAAAATCGAATTCCAAAAGTAATCGCTGCTAAAAATCGTTTAACAGACATTAACTCTACTGTGCACATTGAGGCAATCATTGCGGATGCCTCAGTCCTAGAGCTTGAAACTTGGGCTGAAAAAGTGAATCTTTTCATTGATGCCACTGATAATTTCGAAACAAGAATGATCATAAACGATGTTTCACAAAAGTATGGAGTCCCATGGATCTACGGTGCTTGCGTCGGAAGCTACGGAATATCCTACACCATTATTCCAGAAAAAACGCCTTGCCTATCTTGTATACTAGAAACAGTTCCGCTAGGAGGGTTAACGTGTGATACAGCAGGAATTATTAATCCAGCGGTTAGCATGGTTGTTTCTCATCAACTAAGTGAAGCATTAAAAATTTTGGTCGGTGATTGGGATTCATTAAGAAACAAACTGGTTTCTTTTGATGTATGGAAAAACCATTATACTTCCATAAATGTAGATAAATTAAAAAATGAGGATTGCCCTACTTGTGGAGTAAAACGCTCTTATCCATTTTTATCCTTTGAAAATCAAACAAAGTCAGCTGTACTTTGTGGAAGAGATTCTGTCCAGATACGACCTTCCGTTCCTGTTGTACGTAATTTGGAAGCTTTAGAAAAACTATTCATGAATCAAGGGGGAACGGTACAGCGAAATCCTTACCTATTATCGTATACAGTGAATACTCACCGATTAGTCATTTTTAAAGACGGAAGGGTATTAGTGCACGGAACAAAGGATATTACAGAAGCAAAGTCGCTATACCATAAATACTTCGGTTAAATAGAATGTTCAACCGCTAACTTTTGATTCGTAGTCATAAAGGTACCTGTCACTTGTCAAATGCGACAAAATTCGATTAGTGACAGGAATTTTTATATAGACTTCCTATTTTTAATCAGTGCTATTTTGTGTTTGATTTTGGCAAGAGACACTTTTAGATCAAAACTTTTTAGAAGAAAATAAACATAACATTATAAATAGAGTGCTAAAGCTTCAAATGCTTTAGCACTCTATTTTTTGTTGTTTTATACTATTATACAAGAATTAGCAACGGCATGAGCTTTCCAAAGCCCCAAAATCTCAATAGCACCAACGTTGAATGGATTATTTTGAAAAAACCACATTAATCGTTAAGAACTATTCCTATGTGGGTACTCCAAAAGAGAAAAGCTTAGTTTTAGATAAATGTTTTATGTTTCTTTGAGAATTGGATGACATCAGTGACTTCACTCAGATGAAGCTTCAGATGACTTTTTAAGAGATTGAATGTGGCTTCTTACAGCCTCTTTGTCTTTATAACGATCTAGTTCCACTAACGATAAGTCGTCTCCCGCCGCTGAAATTTGAATATTTTCTATATTGAATGGCTCTAAATTGCTTAAGTTTCACTATGATGAAGTCAATAACTCGCTGACTGATTTCTGCATCTGTCTAAACATATAATCTATAAATGTCTAGGGCAAGGGCTCCCTGGGCTATTTTTTATTCCTATATTTAACCGTCTATTATCCCGTTTGATAGCTGGAAGAATGTGAGTATAGTCTTAACTTTTTTGAATTTTGAGAATTTAAGGAGGTAATTATAAGAAGTTAAGAGAATAAAATTTTAGCTTAACAAAAACGACGGCAGTTATATATTAATGAAATGAGAGAAGTATGATGCATTTAAAGTAATGGATCTTATTGTCGTAAAAAGAGGAGGAATTAGGTTTGGATGAGAAAATAAATGCAAACTTTCGATTGGTCGACACCGTCAACTCGCATGAAGCTTTTAGTTACCACTCACACGAACAATATGAAATTTATTATTTCCATGGTGGTAACTGTAAATATTTAATTGGTGACCATATTTATCCTTTGCAAGAAGACGATATTATTATCATGAATGGTTTAACCTTGCACAGAGCATACCCAGAACCAGGTATCCCATATGAAAGAAGCGTAATTGAGTTTTCATCTGAATGGTTACGACCTATATTAATCAACTTAAAAGTTCCTGAATTATTAAATCCGTTTAACCAGCTTAGTAATACTTTATTTCGGGGAATAGACAAAGAGAAATTAGTAGAAATTAAGGAGTTAATAAGAAAAATCGCATGCAAAGATCCGAATACATTGCTCCATAAAGAAAATAGTGTAGAAAGTCGTTTGCGAAATGGTGAAATTTCCACTTTATTCGTACAACTTCTATTTAAAATCTATGAATTAAGCAAACAGCAGCTCGTAAAAATACCTCCAATCGAAACGGAAAAGAATACTCATGTAAAACGGATTATACCCTGGATTGAAAAGAATTTTAACAGTTCGATTACGTTAGACAGTATTGCAGATAATTTAAATTTAAGTAAATACCATATGGCTAGGATTTTTAAAGATGTTACAGGTTATACCATTATGCAATACTTAATGACTTGTCGGATCAACCGGGCAAAATACTTGCTGGAGATTCACCCGGGAAAATCCATACATGAAGTAGCCTTAGAATCGGGTTTTGAAGATTCATCTCATTTTAGTCGTTTTTTTCGAAAACAAATGAATATTACTCCAACAGAATATCGAAATAGTAGAGCAATCAGGAAACATTCAGCGTCTTCAAAATAAAGCATTGGCACTAGGAAAAATAGCAAAACAGCAACATATGACAAATTAAAGTCAAAATAACACAATTATAAACAAGCGAAATATTCTAAATTTTTATACAATTTAATCAGAAGTTTAAATTGTATCTGCTAGATTTACTAGAATGATACTTAACAGAAACAGGAGGGCGTTATCAAAAGGAGATAAAAAAGGCAGTAGTTAAAGCAACGCCTACATATGAAAAAAATTTTTAGGTTAGTTTGAAAGCGTTGTCATTAATGAACGGTTAAATGACCAAGAATTAAAACGGTAAAGGAATTCTAATCAAGAAAGGAGATATTTATGCCGAATAACAGCATGGATGCGGCCAATACAGCCACTCAAAGTGTGAATACAAACACTCACACAGAGTCTAAAACGATGAAACAGAAAAAAAGAAATTCACAATGGACATGGTATATTTTCTTAATCCCAAGCTTTTTAGGTATTCTACTGTTTATGGTCTATCCTATCGCAGAATCACTAAGATTAAGTTTTTTTAAATCAAATGGCACGATTGAGACCTTTACGGGACTGGCTAACTTTCGTACTGTATTAACTTCAGGTCCTTTTTGGAATTCCGTTTGGAATACCTTTTATATCGGTATCTTTCAAATCATTATCACCATTCCACTAGGATTTATATTTGCAACACTTATCAACTCTGTGTCAAAAGGGAAAAACTTTTTTAAGGTCTTATACTTTCTGCCAAATGTCACTTCAATTGTTGCGGCAGCCATGATCTTTCAATTTGTTTTACACCCCGAAATGGGGATACTAAATTATATTCTTGGTTCTTTAGGATTACCAACACCAGGCTGGTTTTCAGATCCTGCCACTTCTAAATGGGGTGTAATTTTGCTGGCGGTTTGGCATTGGATTGGTTTTGTTATTATTATCTGTCTTGCCAATCTTCAAGCCATATCGTCGGAAATGTATGAGGCAGCTAAAATTGACGGGGCAAGTGGAATCCAACAATGGTTATTTATCACCATTCCAAACATGACTGGAACGTTTGCCTTCTTATTAATCACTGGTTGGATTGGTGCTCTTCAGCGTTTCAATGAGGTTTACGTCGTTGGCGGACCAAATGGAAGTCCTGCTCGTTCAATCCAAACCATGGGAGCCTTTATTTATGAGCGTGGTTTTACAGGATTTGAATTTGGTATCGCATCCGCTGCCACATATATTATGTTCATTATTATCCTGATTTTTACCTTTATTAATCTCAAAGTCTCGAAAATGAAAATATAAGCTAGAGAGGAGGGACTCTATTGAATAGCACAATGTCTATGAAGAAAATGGAAAAGATTACATCCATTATTAAGTTTCTTATTCTATTAATTTTCGGTGTCGTGCTTATGGCTCCATTTATATGGATGGTTAGTGTAGGTTTTGATAGAACAGCCAATATTTCAATGCCTTTTCCACCTCGATTAATACCAGAGGAACCTTCAAAATTCAACTATGGAATCGTATTTGAGAATGGAAGACTTATTAAATCGTATATAAACTCAACCATTGTTACAGTGAGTTCTGTGATTTTGGGAGTTTCTGCCTCCCTTCTGGCAGGATATGCGTTCTCTAAGGGGAAATTCAAGGGAAAGAAAATCTTGTTTATTGTTGTACTTTGTACGCTCATGATTCCAATGGAGCCGAGGTTAATCCCCTTATATACCTTGTTTAATAAAATGAATTTATTGAACACGTATTATCCATTGGTTCTTCCCTCTATTATTAGCGGCATGTTGATTTTCCTTTGTAAACAGTTCTTTGATCAGTTGCCGGATACGCTTCGGGAGGCTGCCCAAATTGATGGAGCCGGTGAATTTAAAATTTTCTTCCGTGTCTATTTGCCACTTGCCGGACCGATCGCAGCAACAATGGTGATTTTAGCCTTTATTTGGAGCTGGAATGACTTCATGTGGCCATTAGTTGTGCTGAACGATTTAGAATTACAAACCGTTCCTCTTTATCTAGCGAGTTTCTCTCTAGAGAATGGTTCAAGTTTAGGGGGCTTAACGATGGCTCTCGCAACCGTTAGTATTCTACCAATCATCATCTTGTATCTTTTTCTACAACGATACATTATCCAAAGTATTGCACTAAGCGGGGTAAAGGGTGAATAGTTTATTAGTTTTAATTAAAGAAATGAATAGGGGGTAAGGAAATGCGTAGAGGTATTTACAAGAAGAAGGTCACTTTATTTATTACGATGATGTTGTTATTGAGCTTTGCACTTGTGGGCTGTGTTCCGAAATCAAATAGTTCTTCTTCAACCAGTAAAACAGAAGGAAAATGGGCAGGACAAAAAATTAGGGTCCAGATGATTGGTGACTTTGCGATGGAAGACAAGACAGATCCTGTTACTGGTGAGACAGCAAAAGGCATGAAAGTAGTAAAGGAGGAGTTCGAAAAGCAGCATCCTGGAGCAACAGTTGACTTTGTTTTAATGCCATGGGAAGGATATACAGAGAAAACGCAGGCGATGATCACTTCTGGTGAAGCCGACGTGTACCAAATGCCTGGTGTCGCAGATTTTGCTCCACAAGGTGTACTAGAACCATTACAGCCGTGGATTGAAAAAGACAAAGAATTCAGCCTAGATATCTTCATTGATAACCAAGTGGATGGATGGAAGGCTTTGGGACCAGATAGTAAGGAATTGGATATTTTTGGACTTCCGTTTTTGGGAGATACCCGTTTTATTTCCTTCGATAAGAAGATATTTGACGACTGGGGCGTAGAATATCCATCTGAAAACCCAACAATGGAAGAGATTGCAGAAAAAGCAAAACAGATGACAGGAAAGAATCCAAAAACCGGTGAACAAAACTATGGAATTTGGTTCCGTGGGGATTGGTCTTCTGCTTTCACACTTGTTGATCTTGCTGAAGGACAAAACGGTACATGGGGAACAGGTTTTGCATGGGATGAAGTTAAGTTTAACTTTGATTCACCAGAAATGCTAAATGGATTAAATTGGCTGCTGGAAATGCAAAAATATGCACCAAAGGGAATCGTTAGTAACCAAGGGAATGAAAAATGGTTATCAAAGGATAACAATATTGCCATTATGTTAAACCAAGGACCTGGGGATACCGTTAAACCAGCTTATGCCCAAGGACTTGGAGACCGACTCGGAATTGTTAATGAGTTTAAAAATGATGAAGGTCGTGGAGGATTATTTGCAGGTAGTCCGATTACCATTGCGAAAAGTAGTAAAAATAAAGAATTAGCTTGGGAATGGGTAAAATTTGCTACGAGCGATTTCGTCCAAAAATTTGTTTTTGAAGAATATGGAGCAATCCCAGCAGTTAAATCCGCAACTGAATGGGATAGTGTGAAAGAAATGCCATTAATGCTTCCAGTATTTAAAGCAATGGAAACACCAATGACTCCTAGATACCCATGGGGATCTTCACAGCCACGCTTTATCTTAACCTCTGAAATTGAGGCTGCATTAACTGGAAATAGAAGTGCGGAAGATGCACTTAAAAAAGCTCAAAAAGAGAGCACGGAATGGGTTGAAAATCGTTAATTTCGGGGCATTAAAGTTGAGAAGCAGACCAGATGATAAACTAGCAGATTGCTAGAGCAGTACCTTGGTGAAGAAGTAACTGTAAAGAAATAGTATACAGTTACTTCTTTTCATAATGATTGTTCATTATTTTCATAGATAGAAAGTATACTTTGAAAAATACTAAAAGGATAAGGGAGTGTGACTTATGCTAAAGGTTGCCGTGATTGGACTTGGAGATGTTTCGAGTGTTCATCTATCCGCTATAAAGGGAAATACGAGTGCAGAGTTGGTGGCAGTTTGTGATATCGATGAAACAAGGAAAGATATCGTGCCAGGTGTGAACTTTTATACTGATTTTCAAGATATGCTGGAAAAAGAAGTGTTGGATTGCGTACATATTTGTTTGCCGCACTATCTTCATTATCCCGTAACAAAAGCATGTGTTGAAAAGGGTGTTCACGTATTTCAAGAAAAGCCTCTGGCATTGAATTCGGTAGAAGGAACTGCCCTCGTCAAACTAGAGGAACAGTATAAAGATATTAAAATATGTGTTTGCTTCCAAAACCGTTTCAATGAGACATTTGAAGTACTGCAGAAAATAGTTGAAAGCGAACAATATGGAAAGGTGTTGGGTATCAAGGGGCTAGTTACATGGGCTAGACCAAAATCTTATTATGATAATAAACCGTGGCGGGGGAAATTGGAATTTGCGGGTGGTGGAGTGATGATCAACCAATCCATTCATACTTTGGATCAAATGCAGCTGCTTGGCGGCGAAATTAAATCCATTCGAGGGTCCGTCGATCAGCTTCTAGATTATGGGGTAGAAATCGAAGATACTGCCACAGCATTTATTCAATTTGAAAATGGGGCGAAAGGATTCTTTTTTGCGACCATAGCCAATGCAAATAATTCCAGTGTCGAGCTTCAGGTAGTTTTTGAGAAACAGAAATTCACCATTAAGGATAGTATTCTAACGAAGCTGGATGAAGAAGGTAAAAAAGTAGAATTGATCGAAGACACCAAGATGCCAGGCTCAAAATTCTATTACGGTGCAAGTCATATGAAATTAATTAATAAATTCTATGAGTGTATTGTCGAGAATACGAACGAGTATGTCCACGTCAAAGATGCCCTTCCGTCAATGAAAATGATTGACAGTATCGTTAAATCATCAGAACTAAAAAGAGAAGTCAAGATGCAAAGTTTAGAAGCTAGCATATAAAACGATGAAAGCGGAATCAACATACTGTTAGCGAAGAAATACTTGCAGATAGCTTACCCTAGATGATCCCAAATAGTAGTTTTTAAGTGAAAGGAGAAAATTATGTCTATAGTTAATGTTGGAATTATTATGAACGGTGTTACCGGCCGAATGGGGACCAATCAACATCTTATTCGATCCATTGTTGCCATTCGGGAACAGGGAGGAGTCGCTTGTAAAAACGGTGTTGTCATTATGCCTGATCCCATTTTAGTAGGAAGAAATGAAGAAAAATTAAAATCGTTAGCGAGTAAACACAATATTGCTCGTTGGAGTACCAATTTAGATGAATGTCTTTCCGATGAACATAATATCATTTATTTTGATGCCCAAACAACTGTTAGACGTGCTGAGGCGATTCGCAAGGCAATAAAGGCTGGGAAACATATTTATTGTGAAAAGCCAACAGCTGTAGGACTAGAGGAGTCTTTAGAACTTGCGACCTTAGCTTATAAAGCGGGAGTCAAAAATGGAGTAGTCCAAGATAAATTGTTTCTCCCAGGAATTTTAAAGTTAAAAAGATTAGTGGATTCTGGCTTCTTTGGTAAAATTCTCTCTGTCCGAATGGAATTTGGGTACTGGGTATTTGAAGGAGATTGGCAACAAGCACAGCGTCCTTCTTGGAACTATCGAAAAGAAGACGGCGGCGGCATTATTTCCGACATGTTCGCCCATTGGCGCTATGTCCTGGACAATCTATTTGGAAACGTCCGTGCTGTCTCTTGTATCGGTGCCACGCATATCCAAAAGCGGGTGGATGAAGAAGATGAAATATATACTGCCACTGCAGAGGATGCAGCCTACGCTACATTCGAATTAGATGGAGGGATTATCGTACAAGCAAATTCTTCTTGGGCAGTACGCGTAAACCGAGATGACCTCTTAACCATCCAAGTCGATGGAACGGAAGGCAGTGCGGTTGCGGGATTAAGAGATTGTAAGACACAGCATCGTGTCAACACGCCAAAGCCTGTTTGGAATCCGGATATAGCGAATCCAATCTCTTTCCTAGATCAATGGCAGGAGATGCCGACGAACGATGTCTATGATAATGGCTTTAAGGTACAGTGGGAATTATTCTTAAAACATATTGTTCTTGATGAAGAATTTCCATGGGATTTATTAGAAGGTGCAAAAGGAACACAATTATCTGACCTTGGTATCCAATCGTGGAAGGAAAGACGATGGGTGGATGTACCGGAACTGACCATTGGAGGGACACCGAATGGTGAAAAAGTTAAAGCTGCTAAGAGCTAATGGTTCTTTTGAAAACTATGAACCTGGTAATACTGCTAGTTTTGAAATTCCTGAAAAGAAATTCCAAAGCAGGACCGCTTTTTCCGCTGCTCATGTTGTTTGTGACTCATTAGCGGTTGCATGTCCGTTAGGAAACCCCCAGATTCATTGGGAAGATACGTTATCTTATCGGCATTATCTTTGGTCCATGGGTCTTTCCGTTGCGGAAGCCATGGATACCGCCCAAAGAGGTATGGGACTTAGCTGGGAGGGTGCGAAGGAATTAATCAGACGTTCCAGTGCGGAAGCAAATGCAGTTGGCGGAAGGATAGCCTGTGGTGCAGGAACCGATCATTTGATACCCAATAGGAAATACTCCATGGAACAAATCATGGAAGCCTATGAAGAACAGTGTGCTTTTATCGAAGAGCAGGGTAGTCAAATTATTTTAATGGCAAGCAGGGCATTAGCGGCAAATGCGAAGAGCCCGGAAGATTATGCTCGCGTTTATAGCCATATCCTGTCCCAAGTTTCTCAACCTGTTATCTTACATTGGTTAGGTGATATGTTTGACCCATCCTTAACAGGGTACTGGGGACATAAAAATCTGTATGATGCAATGGAAGTTTGTTTAAACATCATTTGGGAAAATCAGGATAAGGTGGACGGGATAAAAATCTCGCTTCTGGATGCTGATAAGGAAATTGAGATGAGACGGCGATTACCAGAAGCTGTCAAGATGTACACGGGCGATGATTTTAACTACCCTGAATTAATTCGAGGAGACCATCACGGGTTTAGCCATGCCCTATTGGGTATTTTTGACGCAATCGCCCCGGCAGCCGCCGCAGCACTAACGGCCCTTGATCATGATGACGTGAATACCTATGAGTCCATATTAGAAAAAACAGTTCCATTATCCAGACATATTTTCCAAACTCCTACTTACTCGTATAAAACTGGAATTGTATTCATGGCATACTTGAATGGTCATCAGAATCATTTTCGAATGATTAACGGCGCTGAGAGTGCCAGAACAATTGCTCATTTATCAGAACTTTTTGTTCTGGCTGATCAAGCTGGGCTGCTTATAGACCCAGATTTAGCTGCAGAAAGAATGAAGCTAGTCCTCAAACTGGCCGGGATCGAATAGGAGGGGCAAATGGAACATTTAACAACCATTGACCGATTAAGCTTGAATCAAATTACGACAGGTAACTGGAATCTACGTCAAGCCGTTGACGGCTGCGTCCGGCAAGAAATCCCTTGGATTGCCTTATGGCGGCACAAAGTCGAGGAAATCGGCCTGGCAGATAGTAAGCGGTTGGTGAAAGATGCTGGACTTAAGGTATCAAGCCTTTGTCGTGGCGGTATGTTTCCGGCAGCAACAGAAAGTGAACGACAAAAACGAATCGATGATAATAAGCGGGCGATTGAAGAAGCAGCTGAACTGGGGACGGATACTTTGGTACTTGTATGCGGACCTTCATCAGATAAGGATATTGCAACAGCAAGAAAAATGGTTGCAGACGGTATCGAGCAGATTGTCCCATTTGCGGCAGACTATGGGATCAAATTAGGAATTGAACCGTTACACCCGATGTATGCTGCAGAAAGATGTGTCATTGTTACCCTTAATGAAGCAAATACCATTGCCGAACAATATCAGCCTGAACAGGTTGGTGTAGTAGTGGATGTTTTCCATGTGTGGTGGGATCCTGACCTGTACAATCAAATTGCACGTGCAAAGGGACGGATTCTTGGGTTCCATGTGTCAGACTGGATTGTACCGACACCCGATTTATTGATGGGGCGCGGGATGATGGGTGATGGTGTCATTGACATAAGAAAAATTAGAAATGCTGTTGAGCAGACGGGCTATAAAGGTCCGATTGAAGTAGAGATTTTCAACCAAAGAATATGGAATCAGCCTGGAGATGAAGTATTAAAAGTAATGAAGTCCCGCTATTTAGAACATGTTTAATAGTTGAGTACGAATTTCCTCGTAAAAATAGCAATAGGGGTAAAAAATCAGCCTATATTAAACAACTTTAACCAAGTTTATTCTGAATATTCCGTTTAATATAGACATAACGCTATTACACTGTAATAAGAAAAGGAGCTAGTGATATGAGAAATAAGTTTGCTGCGCAATTGTATACGCTAAGAGAAGAATTAAAAAGGGGAATTGTACCAGTTTTTAAAGAATTGAAGGAAATGGGCTGGGCCGGAGTTCAGTTGTCGGCGTTACCGCCTAGCTATGATCCAGAAGAAATCGTAGCAGCTCTAAAGGAAAATCAACTTGGTACGGCCGGGATACATATATCCATAGACCGGCTGGAAAACGATCTTGATAATCTTCTAGATGAAGTCAGATTATATCAAACAAAAGATATTGTTTGTCCAAACATTCCTGAAAATTTAAGAAACAGAGAAGGTTATCAGAAAGTAAAGACTCTCTTAAATGAAGTCGCCCAGAAAGCACCTGGATATCGGATTAGCTACCATAACCATGCTTTTGAATTTGACACTGAGATAGAAGGGAAATCTTCTTTAGAATACTTGTTAGAACCAACAGCAGAGAATAAAATTTTGGCTGAAATTGATGTGTTTTGGATTAAAAAAGCCGGAAGAGACCCGCTGCAATTTCTACAACCCTATGCACAACGAATGCCTATTATCCATTTAAAAGACATGACAAGAGATGAAAGAAAAACCTTTGCGGAAGTTGGAACAGGATTGATTGATTTTGCTCCAATCCTAGATTGGTGTGAAAAATCAGGAGTTGAATGGTATGCAGTGGAACAGGATATCTGCCCTGGTAACCCAATGGATAGTCTTCAAACAAGTTTAGAAAACCTAAAAGTACTTTCTAAGCAATTTCAATAAAACAATACGAAAAGCGCTTACTGCAAACCAATTATGAATGAAGGAGAGGGAAAATTTGGAGAATGTCAAAATAGGAATTATCGGTATTGGCAATATGGGAAGTTCCCATTCACTCTATCTTAATAATGGTGAAGTACCAGGGGCAGTGTTAACAGCTGTATGTGATCAGAACCCTGAGAGATTAAAATGGGCAAAAGAAACATTAGGTGAAAATATTCAAATGTTTGACAATACCGAAGCATTTTTCGAATTCGGTGATATTGATGCGGTGATTGTAGCAACCCCGCATTATGATCATCCGCCTTTGGCGATAAAAGCCCTTCAAAAAGGTCTGCATGTTTTGGTAGAAAAGCCAGTTGGTGTTTTTACCAAGAATGTTCGTGAATTGAATGAGGTGGCTGAAAAAAGTGGAAAAGTTTTTGGAATTATGTTTAACCAACGAACCAATCCTTTGTATCAAAAGCTAAGAGACCTTGTGCAAAGCGGGGAATTAGGGGAAATCAAACGTACCAATTGGATTATAACAGATTGGTACCGCTCTCAAAGCTATTATGATTCAGGCGGTTGGAGAGCAACATGGGCAGGTGAAGGCGGCGGGGTCCTCGCAAATCAAGACCCACACCAGCTTGATTTATGGCAATGGACGAGCGGCTTGATGCCGAAACGAGTTCGGGCTTTTTGTGGGTTTGGTAAGTTTCATACTATTGAAGTAGAAGATGACGTAACGGCTTATGTTGAATACGAAAATGGTGCAACAGGAGTATTCGTTACTTCAACAGGTGATGCTCCTGGTACCAATCGCTACGAAATATCCGGGGACCGTGGAAAATTGGTTGTCGAAGATGGAAAATTGACATTCTGGAGGTTAAGGCAATCCGAAAGAGAGTTTAATAGAGAATATAAAGGCGGATTTGGAGAGCCAGAATGCTGGAAGATTGATATCCCTATTAAAGGTGTAGCAACACAGCATAAAGGAATTACCACCAACTGGGTGAATGCAATCCTTCATGGCAAAGAATTACTAGGGCCAGGCGTAGAAGGAATCAAAGGGCTAGAAATTTCCAATGCTATGCATTTATCTGCCTGGACAGACGATTGGGTAGACCTCCCTATAAATGAAGATCTCTTCTATTCTAAATTGCAAGAGAAAATAAAAACATCTACATTCAAAAAGAAAATCGTTGCTGATAGGACACTTAATATTCAAGGAACACATTAAAGGATTAGTTTAATAAAACTTGAAAAGCAGAATATCCCCTATATTCTGCTTCTTACGATTTGAGAGGAGAAAAGCCTTGTTAGAAAAACCATTTCCGCTTGAACGTGCAGTATCGAAGTATGTTGAACAATTTGATGAATCACAAATACGTGATTCACAGTACAAAAAAAGCTTATATCTAGACATCATTGAACCTCTTGTCCATTATTTTTATACCTGTATGGATGATGAAGGTCGAATTATCGATCCCTGTGTGCATCGTGAGACACAATATTCTACCCCAGCTTTTGCTGCTGCCACAGCACTCTTATATATGCAGCGAAAGGAAAATTGGATGTTAGTAAGTGCTTGTAAAGCGTTAGATTCTTCGCTTAAACAAATGGTGGAAGAGAATTGTGCAGACGATCATAGTAATTTTTATACCGCCATGGTTACTTTTGCTTATATGAAACTGAAACCTTATGTTTCTGAAAGAAAAGCCAAACAATGGGAAATGTTATTTTCTAGAATGAATCCTGCAAGTTTATATCGAAAAACCATTAACAATTGGAAAGTGGTGGCATTTGCCGGAGAATACTTGCGGGGAGCTCAGGGGCTTGGCAATCCTATGAATTTAGAAGACATTGATCGGGAATTAGCTCCCCAAATGGAGCTTTTAACTGAATATGGTCTTTATGTAGATCCAAATGGTCCAATGGCATATGCCATGTTTACACGAAACTATTTTCGATTAATGTTGCTTGGAGGGTATGACGGCAGTCACAAAGAGAGATTGGTAGAATGCTGTAAGCGTGGAGATCTAACCTCTTTGTTTATGCAAAGTCCAACAGGAGAAATGCCGACGGGTGGCCGAAGCTCCCAGCATCAGTGGAATGAAGCCCAGCAAGCTTTTCAGTTTGAAGTGGCAGCAAATGAATATGCCAATCGTGGAGATTATAGAATGGCAGCGGCCTTTAAACGGGGAGCACGTTTATCGCTTGAATCAATCAAAAGATGGAAGAGACCGACAGGCGAGCTGAATGTGGTCAGAAATTATACAGACCCAATGACTCGTACAGGTTACGAAACCTACACCTATCATTCTCAATACAATTTGCTTGCAGCTTATTTTTTAGCGCTGGCATTCGAACAGGCTGACGATGAAATAGGAGAACTTCCATGTCCAGCCGAAACAGGGGGATTCTATCTTTGGATGGAACCTTATTTTCACAAATTGATTATGAATGCAGGCGGGCATTACATTGAGTATCAGACAAAAGGGGATAAAAACTACACTCCTACAGGAATTGTCCGGATCCAGCGAAAAAACGTCTGGCCGACCATTGGTCCATCAGATGGGACTCCATTAACAAGTAATAGAGCTCTCTCATTTGCTCCAGCTTGGATCAATGTAAACAATGTGATGACACGATTAACGGAGATGACATCAAAAGAATCTCCTAATCTGAAAGTCTCTGTAATATCCTGTGACACAAAAAAGGTCGAGGTGAAACTTATTTTTAGAGGAACAATGAATGGGGCTTTTCTGATTGAGCAAACCCTCACAGTTACACCAGAAATCCTTCTTGTGCAAGATTCTGTTATAGGTGAGATAGAAAGTGTGGTACAGGAATTTCCTCTGTTTTTATCTGATGGCGAAACCAGCACGAAAATTAGCTGTACAGAAAACAGGATTGACGTTGATTACAAAGGAAATAAGGTTTGTATTAAAGTCCTTGATGATAAGCCTTTTACTACCATAAAAATGGGACCGCAGGTTGTGCGATACCGTAATGGATTCCTGACAAGTGCATCCTATCATACAAAGCAAGCTTTTACACACTATTTGGTTCATCTCTATCAAGATGAGGAATACATTGAGGAGAATACTTTACTAGATATGATGGGAATCAGTAAATGGGGGGAAGGAGTTAAAGGATGAAATTAGCTTTTACGACATTAGGTTGTCCCAATTGGGATTTAGATAAAATCATCTCAAATGCAGTGGAAAACGGCTATGATGGAGTTGATTTCCGAGGGTACCTAGGTGAATTGGATCTATTTAAATTTCCAGAGTTTTCAAGTAACGTACGTGAGACTGTTCGCAGATTTCAAGAAACATCTTTAGAAGTTCCCTGTTTTTCAAGCTCGGTAAGGCTGTTTACAAACTCAAGTGAAGAATTTGAAAATTATCGAGAAGAATTAATGAACTATGCTGCGCTATGTCAAGAATTTCACACACCATACATTCGGGTATTTGGCGGCTCTATTGGGGATACAAGCAGAGAAGAAGCATTTTCAATTGTAGAACGAAACGTCTTAGAATATCTCAAAATTGCGGAAGAGTACGACGTTCATCTCCTTTTTGAAACACATGATGATTGGACCAGCAGCGAATATATGAAAGAAATATTTAATAGAATTCACTCTTCACATTTTCATGTCCTATGGGATGTGCATCATCCTTATCGAACGATAGGAGAAGAACCTGCCTTCACTTGGGAGACACTTGGAGACTGGGTTAAATATACACACTGGAAGGATTCCTATGTAAAGGAAGGTACACAAAGAGGGTACCAGCTTTGTCTTCTTGGGGAGGGTGATGTCCCCTTAAAAGAAATATACACTCTTTTAAAAAATAATGGATACGAAGGCTATTGCACATTAGAATGGGAAAAAAAATGGTGTCCGGAGATAGAAGAACCAGAAATTGCGTTTAAACAATATAGTTCTTTTATGAAAGAAATTCTAAAATAGGGTGGGATTTATATGAAACTAGGTTGTTGTGCAGGTATAGAGAAAGCATCCATTCTCTATCAAGCAGGTTATGATTTTATTGAATGTACAGTTGTTTCATTAAAGCCTGAAGCAAGCGAAGCGGAGTTTAAATCCATCCTAAGAACGTATGAAGAATCGCCCATTCCGGTTGAAGCCTGTAATATTCTACTTCCCGGAGATTTAAAAATTGTAGGCGAACAGGTTTATGCCGATCGGATTAAAAATTATTTGGAATCTGCCTTAGAACGAGTAAAACGAATAGGTGCTGACACCATTGTGTTTGGAAGCGGGGGAGCTAGATCATTGCCAGATGGTTTTTCAAGGGTGAAAGGTGAAGAACAAATTATCCAGTTTTTGCATCTGGCAGCTGACGTGGCGGATCCACTCGATTTGACCATTGTCATTGAGCCTCTTAACCGAAAGGAATCAAATATAATAAACAGTGTTCCAGAAGCAGTCAAATTTGCTGAAAAAGTAAACCGTAAATCGATTAAGGCCTTGGCAGATTTTTATCATATGGATGAGGATTCTGAGCCTCTAACTCATATTTACGAACATAAAGATTTTATTAAACACATCCATGTTGCAGACTCTGGCAGACTCTCACCTGGTACAGGAAGTTACCCGTATTCGGACTTTGTCAACTTGGTGCAGCAATCTAGTTATAATGGCCGAATTTCAATCGAATGTAAGTGGAATGACTTTGATACAGAGGTTAAACAATCACTCCTTTATTTAAAAGAGCAGTTTCGGATTGCATAGTAGTCTCTTATAGGAAAGAAGGGAAAGCATGCTTCGAGGGATTTACTTACTAGATAAATTTGATCTTATTTACGGAAGTGCATATAAAGAAATTAACAAACATGTACACATCTATGCAGAACCACAAACAAAAGGATCCATCAAAGAGAATCCTTCCATTTTGTCTGATGCGGATATTATTTTGACTGGATGGGGTTGTCCGGTCATGGATCAATCTTTTCTAGACTTAGCTCCAAATTTGAAAGCGGTTTTTTATGGTGCAGGATCGATTAAGACCATTGTAACAGATGAGTTTTGGGACAAAAACATCGTCATAACAAGTGCGTATGAAGCAAATGCGCTACCTGTTGTGGAATTTACGTTATCTCAAATTCTCTTTTCATTGAAACGGGGCTGGTACTTTTTCCATCAAGTAAATAAGAAAGCTGCTTTTCCAGCTAGAGAAAAGGTTCCAGGAGCTTATGGATCGACTGTTGGGCTTGTGTCCCTAGGAATGATTGGCCGGAAAGTCGCTGAAATGTTAAAGCAGTTTGATTGTAGAGTCATCGCATATGATCCTTTTGTTTCCGAAATGGAAGCCAAAGCTCTAAATGTTGAAATGTGTTCATTAGAGGATGTGTTTCGAAGAGCAGATGTCGTTTCCTTGCATACACCTTGGATTAAAGAAACGGAAGGCTTCATTACCGGTGACCATATTTCTTCCATGAAACATAATGGTACACTTATCAATACATCTAGAGGTGCTGTTATACGGGAGCAGGAGATGATTGAAATACTGCAGCAGCGTCAAGATCTTTATGCGATACTAGATGTAACACACCCAGAACCGCCCGTAAAGAACTCACCATTATACAGTTTGGAAAATGTCATATTGACTCCGCATATCGCTGGGTCGTTGTCAGCTGAATGTCAAAGACTGGGTAACTACATGGCACAAGAGCTTGGTCGTTATTTACGGGGTGAACCATTGAAATGGAATATAACGAAAGAAGAATCTATCATAATGGCATAGAAATAGATTACTAAAATAGTTGTGTACAGGAATTGCGATGTGATCCTGACTTATAGATTTGTAAAAAAGCTAAAGAACAATCAAGTCATTTAATGAATGGAGTTTTTAGGATGGATAAACAAGATGGAATGAACTACGCACCAAAAGGACCGGTAAAACATGTTGTAGAGAAAGGAGAATTCCCTTTTGCAGCCATTGGATTAGATCATGGTCATATCTATGGAATGTGTAACGGATTAATAGAAGCTGGCGGCGAACTTGTTGCAGTGTATGATCATGATCCAATTAAGCTTGAAAAATTTTGCAGTACTTATCCGAATGTAATCCCTGCTGCATCAGAAGAGGAGATCTTAAAAAATCCTTCCATCAAGCTAATTGCTGCAGCAAATATTCCTGTAGACCGTTGTGATCTAGGATTAAGAGTCCTTGAAGCAGGTAAACATTTTTTCGTTGATAAGCCAGGGTTTACAAACTTGAATCAAATAGAAAAAGCAAAGAAGAAAACAGCAGAAACTGGGTTGAAATGGGGAATTTATTATAGCGAACGTCTGCATGTAGAGAGTGCGGTCTTTGCTGGACAATTAATTGAAGAAGGAGCCATTGGCACAGTGATTCAAGTTACTGGAATGGGTCCGCACCGTGCAAATCCTGATAGCAGACCAGATTGGTTCTTTGATCCAAAGTATTATGGTGGTATTTTGTGTGACATCGGAAGTCATCAGGTTGAACAATTTCTACATTATACGGGTGCAAAAGATGCAAAAGTTTTGCACAGTAAAGTAGCGAATTACAACTTCAAAAAATATCCAAAATTTGAGGATTACGGGGATGCCACACTTGTTGCCGACAATGGAGCGACGTTTTTCTTCCGTGTGGATTGGTTCACACCAGATGGACTTGGTACATGGGGGGACGGTCGTGTATTTATTCTAGGAACAGATGGATACATTGAGATAAGAAAGTACATTGATATTGCCAGGGAAAATCAAGGAGACCATTTATATTTGGTTAATCATCAAGGTGAAAAACAATATCAGCTTTCAGGAAAGGTTGGCTGTCCATTCTTTGGCGAATTTATCTTAGATTGCTTGAATGGAACAGAAAATGCCATGACACAAGAACATGCTTTTAAGGCTGCCTCGTTATGTATTGAAGCACAAGAAAAAGCAATTAAAATTGAGACTGCTGAAAGGCTATCGGTTAATTAGAAAAATGTAAGAAAGTGCCATGGATTCAGGTATTTTGGAAGTCCTTGGCACTTTATTGTTTTTCACAATTTCTATTATTTAGAGTTTGTTAAATGGAATTAATATTGTGTAACTAATGAATTTGGGAAGGATTTTGCATAAAAAGTTAATAACCTCCTACTGATTTAGGCGGCCTTTTTAGGAATTTTTTACACCATTCTAGTATTTACTCTGTTGTTCCTTTTGCGTTTTCTGACACCGGCAGAATACTTTGTTCGTGCTTCATCCATTACGGTTTTCATATTATCAGTTACGATTTCCATAGGACTCCGCCAAATGCTTCAAATGCCTCTGTTAAGAATGATAGGAGGACGCGCTGCGATTTTGAAACACTCAAATGAAATGCACGGAATCGCGAATAGGAGAGAAGGAGTACCGCCACATTCACCTCTACTTGTTCCCCGTCTTTTGTTTCAAAAATAATACTTTCTTTCCAGTCTAGTTGGGCTTGTGTGGCTGGGGGTGTTTCATAACGAACGGTCCCCTAATCCGTTTTTCCTCCTCAAAGTAAGCTTTAAATTCTGGTGTACGTGCAATATAGGCACGAAAGGAAGAATCCGAACAATCTAGGCCATGGTTATCTTTTAAATATTGCCATAGTACCCTCCGGTACTAGAACACTTGCATAGAGTCCTCGGAGAGAAGTGCTGTGGATTGTCTCATAATACTCATCAATTTTGGAAGGTTTCTCTCTCTTACGTTTTGGCATAAAACCATTTAAATATTTGTCAATCGATCTACGATCAACACCTAGTTCCTCTGCTAATTTACTCTTATTGATTTTCACTTTTAAATGCTCCATTAGTTGTTAGAATTTTGGTAAGTCTGAAAGACTAGTAATCTCAAAATTAGTTTCAACATTTAGTGTTATGTACATACTAATCACCCCACGATTAGTATGAATTGAGCGATCAATTTTGTACATCTTTTATTCAAGCATGATTATACATATTTAAATTAGCATTTCTAAACAACTAAACTATATTTTTTTGTATACATTCAAAATACTCTTTATAACACCATATCAAAAAATATTTAACAATATTGTATAATATGGTATAAAATACTAATTGGGATTGTAATACATAGAAAAGGGGATAAAAAATGAAAAAGGTTAGAACAGGAAGATATAGACTTGAGTTTTTTTTGGTTGGTGGTCTATCTGCAGGGATAGTATGGTTGATTCAAAATTTTATTTTTCAGCCTATTATATTAAAAAATGGGTACGGACAGATAGGGGAACTAATATCTTTTGTTATTTTATTAATTATTTTTGTTTTATTATTTCTCCTTTTCAATAAAATAGGAAAAAAACTTGTTCCTAATTGGGATACTACAAATCACGAACCGGTAGCTACCACGGTGCCATCTGATTGAAGTCCGACGGTATGAAGGTAACCCGCCGCAATCGCCATCATGTCATGCCATCCGCTTACATTGCATTGACCATACCGATTATTACCTGTAGCCAACACGGTCCCTTCCGATCTAAGCCCGACAGTATGCCAGTCACCCGCCGCAATCGCCGCTATATCACGCCATTCGCCTACATTGCATTGTCCTTCATGATTTCGACCCACAGCCACTACGGTGCCATCCGATTTAACCCCAACGGTACGACGCCACCCTGCAGCAATCGCGACAATATCGCGCCAGTCGCTTACATTGCATGGGTTTTGCTTATTCCAACCTACGGCCGCCACGGTGCCGTCCGATCTAAGTCCGACGGTATGAGCATTTCCCGTATTCGTTGCCATATGAACATTGCCAGCTGCGACCGCCACCATATTTCGCCATCCGCTAACATCACATTGGCCATATTTATTATCACCCACAGCCGTCACCGTACCGTCAGATCTCAACCCAATGGTATGACGGGGACCCGCCGCAATGCTTTCTTTTTGCCACCGTTTCACATTTAACGCCACATCTTTCGGAGAATTGTCGCCCATGTTTTACCTCCCTGAAATAGTAGCAACACTGCTATAAAGTATAAGGAACTTTAATGTTGCTCGTCAAATGTAGGGTTATGATAATCGTTCCTAACAAATTCTATTAATCATGCCCAACTTATAAATTCGCCTGTTTAACAATAAATATAGCGTAAATATAAATAAAATTTTATTGATTAACAATAAATAATGTGGTAAATTTCAAATTGACACTAAATAAATGAGGTGCTTTTGATGAAACGAGGATCAACCATCTTTTTAAAGATAGCTCTTATTCTTATAGGAATTCCCATTCTTGCTTTGTGTATATATGTTTTACCTTTAATCATTAAGGGTGCAGGTGAAGGTAGTGAAGAGATGGCTTATGTCCTTTATGGCATTTTAACGATTATGTACGTTTCGGCGATCCCTTTTTACTTTGCGCTGTATCAATCTTTTACACTTTTAAGCTATATTGACAAGAACAAAGCTTTCTCGGAAATTTCGGTAAAGGCTTTGAAGAAAATCAAAAATTGTGCTGCTACCATCAGTATTCTGTTTGTGGCAGGTATGCCGCTCTTCTATATAGTAGGGGAGGTAGACGATGCCCCAGGTGTAATTGTAATCGGAATGGTAATTATTTTTGCATCTATGGTGATCTCCGTCTTTGCTGCCGTTCTCCAAAGACTCTTACAAGAAGCCATTCATATAAAATCTGAAAATGATTTAACGGTCTGAGGTGAAAAGAATGCCGATAATAATAAATATTGATGTAATGCTGGCAAAAAGGAAAATGAGTGTTACGGAACTATCAGAGAAGGTTGGCATTACAATGGCCAATCTTTCCATCTTGAAAAATGGAAAGGCGAAGGCGATTAGATTTTCAACATTAGAAGCTATATGTAAGGCTTTGGATTGTCAACCAGGGGATATTTTAGAATACAGAAGTGACGATTTGTGATTTTTGAATGGAAAGAGAGAAAAACAAGTTTCGGAGGAGGAATGATAATGAGAATACCCTTTTTTACTAGTACTAAACTTCCGGAAGAAACCATCAATATTTCAGGAGAAAATATACCGGCTCATATTGCTATGATTATGGACGGAAATGGACGCTGGGCGCAAAAGCGAGGCATGCCCAGAATGGCTGGCCATAAAGAAGGCATATCTACCGTCGTAAAGATCGTCAAGTCAGCAGTTAAATACAAGGTAAAGGCTCTGACTCTTTATACATTTTCCACGGAAAACTGGAAACGTCCAAAGCCCGAGGTCGACACCATCTTGAAACTTCCAAAGGAGTTTCTACATATATATTTGCCTGATCTTATGGCGAATGATGTACGCATTGAGACCATTGGCGATATAGAGCATCTTCCGGCCCATACACGAAATGCCGTCCAGTATGCAGTAGACCGTACTCGGGACAATAACGGTCTTCAGCTGAATTTTGCGCTCAACTATGGAGGTAGGCAAGAGATTCTGGGTGCCATGAAAGAACTATTCGCAGATATAAACGATGCGAAATTATCGATGGATGAAGTGGATGAACAGACGTTTTCAAAATACCTGTATACAGATGGTTTGCCAGACCCTGACTTGCTCATTCGAACTGGCGGCGAGAAACGATTGAGTAATTACTTGCCCTGGCAATTGGCCTACACCGAGTTCTGGTTTACCGATGTCCTTTGGCCAGATTTCTCCGAGAAGGAATTTATCCAGGCTCTTGAGGAGTACGGACAACGAAAGAGACGGTATGGGGGGCTATAAGTCTTTACACTAAGGGAAAATGCCCTGCACGGTCAGAAGACTAGAATAGAAAAATTCCTTGGTTATCGCAACCAAGGAATTTTTCTATTTTCTAGCTAGAACACCCTTTTTCATTAGATTAACAAGTGTCCCTTTATTCTTATACCGATTGTAAGCAATCAATCTATTAAGGTCTTTAATCGTTAAAAGGGATGGTTCGATTGCCAGTTCATATTCATCTTTTACTTTTTCAATCAACGATAGCGCATACTCAATCTGCTTTGCTGATAGATTGTAATCTTCTTCAAGGCTAGTGCCTCTCCCACGGGATAATTGTTCTGTTTGGTTATTTTCTAATGTAGCTGCATGCTCTTTTAGTTTTGCCTCAACGATTATTACTTTTAGTGTATATAGCAAATTTCTTTTTTTCTTATAAATTTTATAAGACTTTTGAGGCTTTAATAAAAGATGTAAATATCCTGTTTGAAACTTGATCAAAAGGGGTAAGAAATTCAGGGTGCCATTGAACGCCAAGTACAAATTTGTGCTCAATACTTTCAATCGCCTCCACCACACTATCACTAGATATATCACTAATTATAAAGCCAGGAGCAGGGTCTTTAACCGCTTGATGGTGGAAACTGTTCACTTTAAATTTATCCAGTCCCGTAATGGTTCGAAGTAGTGACTCTTCTTTGGTTGTGACAAAATGGGACAAATGTGTTTGAGGTGCTCTTTGGGAGTGCTGTAAAAGATCACTCTTTTGACTGTAAATATCTTGGAACATATTCCCACCGGCTGCAACATTGAGCATTTGTATCCCACGGCAAATGGCTAAGATTGGCAGGTTTACCTTTAGGGCATTTTGAATAAGTAGTGTTTCCAATTCATCTCTTTCAGGCATAATCTCCCCAAGACCAGGAATTGGTTCTTCACCAAAAAGGGTAGGATCAATATCCACTCCGCCACTTAATAATAGCCCATCAATATGCCCAATTACCGATTCAATGGTTGATTGGTCCTTGGTATATGGGAGTATATAGGGAATTCCTCCGGACATAAGAATGGAATTGATATTATCTTGATTGAGTGTAATTTTCCCTTGAATAATAGGAGCGGTAACACCAATGATTGGTTTCATCTATCTCATTCCTTCCAGCAATATAATCATAATCTAATAAAATATAAACGGAAGGTGCTTAGTACTTTTTGTAGTTTAAGTTTATCAACTTCCTTTTTCTTTTTATAGACTTGAGCTTTTATGGATTCATATACCTCATATAAGCCCTAATCAATTCCACTCTTCAATTCCGTCCAAAGCCGATCATAATCCTTTAATCTTTCCCCAACATCAATTAACCACTCCGTCCGATCCAAATCCTCTTGCTCAAGGAAAATCATTTTATTGGAACGATATTCCTCACTGTGAAGAGGGTAGGCTTTTTCATTCGGGTTACTGTAGCCAATAGACTCATAGTTTTTGACGCTCACTTCAGGTTCAAGCAGATAATTAATAAATTTCTCAGCCAGGTCTTTGTGTTGTGCTCCTTTTGGGATCGCCATGGTATCGGCCCAAATCGTTGCCCCTTCTTTCGGAACGACAAATTCGATATCTGGATTGTCCTCGTAGATAAAGGCAGCGTCGCCGGACCAAACGGTACCTATCCAGGCTTCCTCGGCAATGAATTTCTGTTTGATGGTATCTGTATCAAAGGCGAGCAGGTTTGAAAGTAGCTCTTTCAAATCATTATGTGCAGTGTTTAGTTCATCAAGGTTCGTCGTACTGTTAGAGAATCCGTTTTTCTTGAGCGCCATTCCGTACACCTCGCGGGAATCATTCAGCAGGACGAGACGGTCTTTGTATTCGTTATTCCATAAATCATCCCAGCTATCAATCTCATCCGTCACATACTTTTTATTATAGGCAATTCCCGTAACGCCCCAGGTGTAAACAATCGAGTGTGCACTTCCGGGATCAAACGGAGGTGTTTGAAAGTTGGAGACAACGTTTTTTAAGTTTGGGATATTATCTTTATTTAGTTCTTCCAGTAGATTCAGTTTAATCATGGTGTCCACCATATAATCAGAGGGCTGAATTAAATCGTATTGACTACTGCCCGTTTGCAGCTTTGCCAGCATTTCTTCGTTACTGGAATATACATCATAGTTCACTTTGACATCAAATTTTCCCTCAAAGTCTTTAATCACCTCTGGGTCAAAGTTATCAGCCCAGCTGTAAATATTGAGGACTTTTTCTTCCTTCCCGCACCCGGATAGAAGGATGATCGTAGCACCAAGCAAAAACAGATACCAGTAAAACCTTTTTCCTCGTTTCACCCTGATCACTCCTTTTCAAAAAATTTTCTGCCCTCTGACTTTTCCTATTTTTAAAGCGATAAGTGAGAGAATAACAGTAATGATCATCAGTAAAGATGCCAATGCATTTACCTCAGGAGTGATTCCTCTTTTGACCATGCCATAAATATAAACAGGTAAAGTGGTAGAGCCAGGTCCTGATACGAAAAAACTGATCACAAAGTCATCCAATGAAAGCGAAAAGACGAGCAGTAAACTGGAAAAAATGCTTGGATAGAGTAAAGGTAAGCTAATGTGGAAAAATGATTGCCATGGTGTAGCTCCTAGATCCTGGGCAGCATCCTCCAAATCCCGGTCCATTTCCTGCAGCCTCGAAGAAACCAGGACATACACAAAAGGAATACTGAACGTGATGTGAGCAATAAGGATTGTCAGTTTGCCAGTTGGAATCGATAAATAGTTAAAAAGGAGCAAGAGCGAAAGCCCCATGATAATATCAGGGAGAACAATCGGAAGATGAATTAACGTCATCCAGCTTTTGTGATAGCGGTACGAGTACCGGTAAAAGGCAAGTGCCAGCAAGCATCCAAACATGACAGCAAAAATGGATGTTCCTAAGGCAATGATTAAACTGTTGAAAAAGGCATCGATAATTTGTCTATTTTGAAAGAGTGAAAGATACCATTCCAATGTCCAGCCTGACCAGACGGCGTTAATTCTTGAAGAATTAAAAGAATAGATAAATAGAACTAATAGCGGCAGGTATAAAAACACCAAGATGAGATATGAGAAACCAGACAGAAAGAGTGTATGCGGCTTTTTCATGGTTTAGCACCACCTTTGCCTCTGGCTGCTGCATAGTAATAAAGCAGCATCAGGACAAGTGAAAAGAGTAATAATAATATCGATGCAGCTGAGCCGAACGGCCAATCTCTTGCAGACAAGAATTGATTTTGAATCAAATTTCCAAGCAGCATGGATTTGGCTCCTCCCATAACATCAGGTACCACAAACATGCCAATGGAAGACACAAATACGAGTACAGAGCCGATGATGATGCCTTTTGAGGTTAAAGGAACAATTATATGCAAGAATACCTTGAAGGAATTCGCTCCTAAATCGGAAGCAGCCTCCAGGTGTGAGCGTTCTAATTTTTCAAAAGCAATGTAGAGAGGCAGCACCATAAATGGCAGCAGCGAATAAACCATTCCGAGCAGTACGGCTCCGTCGTTGTAAAGCAAGGAAAGCGGTTGGTCAATCCACCCCAAATGGATGAATAAGGAATTTAGAATTCCTTGTGAACGCAAAATGATGATCCAGGCAAACGATCGAATCAAAAAGTTGATCCAAAAGGGCAGCATGACGAGTAAAAGCCAAATCTGCTGTTTCGACTGTGAGAGCGTGGAAATATAGTAGGCTAAGGGATAGGCAATGATTAAAGTTAGCAATGTCGTCAGGATTGAAACGCTTAATGTATTCAATAAAATTTGCAGATAAACAGATTCTCCGAGTCTCACATAGTTAGATAGGGTAAATTGATAGACAAGCTCTCCATATACTCCTCTTTGTAAAAAGGAATAAACAACGATGATTAACAAAGGCAGAAGAAAAAAGAGAATTAACCAAAGTAGAGGAGAAGCAGATAGTATTTTTCCTTTATTTTTCAATCTAATCTCACCTCAGCCCCGTCATTCCAGTCTAAATCGACTGCATCTCCCGTTTTCCAGTCCGTCGGGGTATCTGGATAATCATAGGCGACGACTGTTTTCTGGTCCTGCTCGAAGTAAATATATACTTTTGTATGATTACCGGAAAAAATCACCTCGATAATGTTTCCGTTTGGTGCTTTACCTAAGGGTATTGTGCCTTTTCGGTACACTTTCACATTTTCAGGCCTGACGCAATATGTCCTCATGCCGTTGTGAAAAATATTATTTTCTCCGATGAATGTGGCGATGAATTCATTATTAGGTTGGCGGTATATTTCTTGCGGTGTACCTGCCTGCTCGATCTTCCCATTGTTTAAAATGGCAATCCGATCTGACATGGTAAGAGCTTCTTCCTGGTCATGTGTGACATAAATAAAGGTAATGCCGATTTCCTTTTGCAAGCTCTTTAACTCTAGCTGCAAGCTTTTTCGCAATTGATAATCTAAGGCTCCAAGAGGTTCGTCCAGCAGTAATACCTTGGGCTTGTTGATGATGGCTCTGGCGATGGCTACCCGTTGCTGTTGTCCTCCCGATAATTGGTGGGGCTTGTGGTGGCGTAAATCGGTAAGTCGAGTAAGCTCGAGTACATTTTCTAGTCTCATTTTTTGTTCTTTACCGCTAATTCCCTTCATACGCAAACCGAAGAGGATGTTATTTTCTACATTCATATGGGGGAAAAGTGCATAATGTTGAAAAACCATGTTCATATCCCGTTTGTAAGGCGGCAAATCAGTGATGTTATTTTGAAGTAAATAGATATCTCCACTCGTCGGAGGCTCAAATCCGGCAATCATCCGCAATAGGGTCGTTTTCCCGCAGCCGCTCGGCCCGAGCATCGTCAAAAACTCTCCTTCATAAACAGAGAATTCTAGAGGATTAATCACATTTTGACTGCCAAACTTTTTTTCTATGTTATTTAAATGAATTAATGTCTTCATATGGTAACTCCTCGGCTTACATAATGATCATTTCATAATCAACGATACTTTGAATTTTTTTGTTAAGTGAAACCTCTTTAAAGTGCATGCCAAATAGCAGAAATGCAGACTATTTCGATTTGAATGTATTTTATTAACTAACTTTACATAATATCAATGTAATTTTTATCATATGTTCAATTTTAAAAAAATGAGATGCAGAAAGGATCGTTATCGAAAAATTTTTCCATAATATGGCGGTATTTATCGTTTTATTGTCTGCTTGTAATTCTGAATCTGAAAAGAATCAGTCCATAATAAATCAGGAAGATGTAGGAATAACATAAACTGATTCTCAGGCTGATCCTATAGACTCTGTACAAAAATTAAATGTTGATTTCGAAGAAAAGTTAAATAAAGACTCTATTGAAAGTCAGCCAAGAGAAATAGCACAGCCGCTTACAGAAGAAATCGTGAAAGAGATCCTTGAGTTTTATGATAAAGAGGAGGGTGAAAAATTACTTAACTATTCTTTTGTAAATAGCATTTTAAAAGCAACATTTGAAATAACACCTATTAAAGTTCCTGCTAAGAATTTGGCTGTGAGAAGATACAGGCAGCTTTCAGATGAATTAGTACAGCATGAGGGCTGGGAGGTTTTAGAGGTAAGCTATATGAATATAGGGACGATTTCTATGAATCGTAATGAAAAGGAACCAAATAAAAATGGTGGTTATTTCCCGAAAAAGAAAATTGAAGAAAGATTAAGATGAAATAGTCGTTTGTCTTCTAGATTGAAGGGAAATTAAATAACGGGGGGTTGTTAATAATGGAGCTAATAAGTTTTGTTTTATGAGGAGAAATTTTGGCATTCTAGAAATAAAAGCTGAAATATCAACAAAAAGAGTCTGATTTCGTTTCTAAATCAGACTCTAACTTTATATTTAATTGATGTTTTCCATCTCAAAACAGAACCGGTTAAAATAACGACGGTTATTTCAATAAATTTATGTAATCTATCCACCTAGAAAATAACGACCATTTTTCTTTTTATTCATAAATAAAATAAAGGAAATGCTAATGATTAAAGCAACATAAAAACTAATAGACCACCCCAAAAACATTAAAGCGATACAGACTAGAAATCGATAGTATCCTGTCTTTATAAAGCGCGTTCAGTAATACTAAATAAGAATACAAGTAAAGATCAAAGACATTACACCGCGACCTAATATAACATCGTTGAAAACAGCATCGGCATCCGAAGTTATTTCTGGAGTTTTAAAAAAATTAAGTGTAAGAGCCCATTCGTGTGAGCTCTTTTTGTTATAGACTTAAATGGATGTTCTAAAGGTTAATCTACTTAATGTTTTAACATATGCAATCTTTACCAAATTTACACTAATAATTTACATAGTATAAACACAGAATTAAAACTTCCCTGTTACTCTTTTTATAGATCTACTTTGCTATTATATTTCTATAAAGGGATGTGGACATTAAATTATGATTAATTATGATTTGCAAAAGGGATTAGACAGACGACGCTTTATCAAAATCGGCGGGTTGAGTACATTGGCCTTAACACTAGGGTCAGCGGGCATTCCGGCTAATATGTTCACGGATAAGGTACATGCCGCAGCAAATGAGGATATCAAGCTTCAATTCAAGCCGGATGGAAAATTCAAGATTGTTCAGTTTAACGATACCCAAGATGATGAAAACATTGACCGTCGTACGATCGAGTTAATGGAAAAAGTTCTTGATACTGAAAAACCAGATTTTGTTGTCCTAAACGGCGACAACATTTCAGGTGGCTGTGATACACCTCATCAGATGAAACAAGCAATAAATAATGTGGCACAACCTATGGAACAGAGAGGGATAAAGTGGGCAATTACATATGGAAACCATGATGAGGACTCCACTCCAAAAAGTGGTCTTAATGAAGAAGACATGCTCGAAATTTACATGTCTTACAAATACAATTTCAACAAGCCGAGTGTAAAGGATATTACGGGAACAGGAAATATGAATCTCATTATCAAAAATTCCAAAGGTACGGACGCTGCTTTTAATCTTTGGTTGCTTGACAGTGGAAGATATGCTCCTGATACGATTGCTGGTCAGGACTTTAAGGGATATCCAACCTGGGACTGGCTTCGATTTAACCAAGTAAACTGGTATTACGAAACCTCAAAAAAATTAGAGAAACAATGGGGTCACAAGGTTCCTTCTCTTGTATTTATTCATATTCCACTGTGGGAACATCGATATATGTGGTTTGCGAGTGTTGATAGGAGAACGGACGAAAACCACGCTAATGCTGTCAACAAGCACAATATTGTCGGAGAAAGAAATGAAGAGGAATGTCCAGGCCCAGTCAATAGCGGCATGTTCTCAGCTATGCTTGAGAGGGGAGATGTCAAAGGGGTTTTCTGCGGCCATGATCATGTAAACAACTACATGGGTAACTACTATGGCATCCTGCTTGGTTATGCAGGAAATACCGGGTTTGGTACATATGGTCTTCCGGGTGCAGATCGAAACAGATTACGCGGTGCAAGGGTTTTTAATTTGGATGAAAATACTGCAGATGTATTAGTAGAAACACATATAGTGTTTGCAAAAGACTATGGTATCGATCTGACTGCCAATGACCAGAGCATTTCTCCAGGGCCAATCGATGAAAGCAAAAAGAAAGAAAAAGTAGTTAAATAGATTGTCTTAAAACGGCTGGAAACAGTAAAATGGCACCCATGTCAAGGACACATGAAAAAAAGAGTTAAGCAGCTAAAAGATGATTCCTATATTGGATAGGGATCATCTTTATTAATTTCCAGTGATAACGGTAATTGTTATAGTAAACCATATAATGATTTATTTTCGCCTTTAGTTCTTCTAATGATTTACAGGATTTATAGTCTACCTCATCGTTTAAATAGCCAAAAAACGACTCCATCGGGGCATTATCCCACAGTTCCCTCGCCTAGACATAGACTAACCTAGTTTATTCATCCAAAAATATATTTTTAAAGTCATCCGAATATGTAATAACTAAACTGCTTACACGGTGGACATTTGGATTCTTTTGAAGTATTTTTATTTCTTTATCAGAAAATGTATTTTTTCTCATAGCCGTCCCCTAATCCCCATATCGTAAGATTCAAGTATAAAAAAAATACCTAAAGATGAAACACTCTTTTTCAAGTGTCCTATCTATAGGTACCATATTAGCAGATAGACTCTTTTGTAATGGATCAGCTGATATTTATTAACTTGGTATATTATTAGGTTGCTGCTTACCAACCATATTTTTACTCTTTTTCACATTGATTTTATTAATGGAAAAGGTAATGAGAAACGAACAAACTAAACTTCCAGCCATTGCGATGATAAAGCCACTCATATTATTGGATAAAAGTGGTGCCATAAAGGATGGAACATAGGCCGTTCCTCGTACATCAAAAAGTCCCACCAGTAATCCTCCTAATCCAGATGAAAGAATCGCTCCCGCAAAGATATATTTGTTGGAAAACATAAACGGATAAGCGGCTTCTACAAATGTACCAAAGCCCATATTAATGGCAAATCCAGGAGCAGCCACCGCAGCTTCGCCTTTATCCCGAGGTGAAACAATATTGGCGAGGGTAATTCCCGCTGATACCATTACCAATCCTGCCATGTCAACCGCACCTAAAAAGCTGTTCCCCGTCTTTTCCATTTCTAACAGAACAATCGGAAGAATTGCCGCGTGATAGACGCCGCCAATAATCGCCGGCCAAATGAGGAGCCCAGCAATTAGACCAGCAAGTACTCCATTAGTAGAAACTAGCAGGTCCAGTAATGAGCGGATCCCTTCACCTAGCCATAAGGCAACCGGAGCAATGAGGAAGAAGACAGCCAATCCAGAAATCAACCCAGCAATCCCGCCTGCTGCAATATTGACGGTTGTTGCGGGGAACTTCCACTCGACACATTTTCTAAATATGTATTGAACCAAAAGTCCGGCTAAAATACCTCCGATTATCCCACCGATAAGTCCACCTTTCACAGATAAAACACCAGCCACAATTCCTGCCACAATCGAGACATCATCAAAATCTGCTACTTGTTTCGCTGCTACGACGGCTAGAATAACAGGAAGAGCGTTAATCATCAGATCGAATACTTCTCCAAGCATTGTTAATCCTGGAATCTTGCTCAAAGCTAACACAAGAGCCATTGCAATAAAACCAGGAAGAGACGACAGCATCATTCCACGTAGATTTATTCGTTGAAGCGGCAGAACAGATGTTTTTTCTAGTTGATTGTTGTTTATTGGTTTACCGATGATTGGCCGGTATGAAACACCAAAATGCTTACTTAATGATGTAAGAAAAGTAACCGCTCGTGTTCGATTGGTTGTTCCCGTCGTACCTGAAGTGGATATTACATTTACTCCCTTTGAAGCAATCGCCGCCATCGAGGTACCACCGGTTCCTGTTGCTGGCAAGTTCTTGGCTGCAGCCGCATCAACGGCACTTTTATTGGCTCCATTAGGATCTGCACTCATGAAAATAACGGCATCAATTTCACCTTTGGTAATTTTTGCAGCGATCTCAGAATCAAGTTGGGAAGCAGTAGTGTTTACGTCCGCAATTGTTCCTTTTGCTATGACAGTTGGTTTCCGAGTGCTTTCATCCCAGCTATACAGTTCAGCCGGAGTATGTTCCTTAACGGCGTCCATAGAGGCTTTTGCTGCGATGAACTGTAACGTACCGCACACCATTCCAGCAGCTTCGATTTGCAAAAGAAGCTCCTCTAATAGTTTTTCAGGTTCTTTGCCTCCCAAATAAAACAGGTTTCCGCCGCTGCTGCCGAGAATCGCAACTTTCTTTTTCGTAGATAATTCATTCATAAAATCTTCATCCTTTCTGAGACAGTTCAACCTTTTCTATTTCTATGAAGTTTAATAGTTTAGTTTAATAATAAAGTAAAGTTTTAACTTATTAAAGTACTAAATCAAAAAAATGTCACTTAAAGGCTTTTAAACCTTTATGGTTGGACTTCCATTAGAAATAGTTACAAAGTTAAAAGTGGTTGGCAGTGGCTTCAGCATTGGTGATTATTGACATCTCTATGCCCTAATTACATCCCAGAATACTTCCAGGTTTCCCCTTATAAACTCGGATAGTAGTATAATAGTAAGAGAATAAAGCGGAGAGAGGAGATTTTACGTTTATGAATATTTTAGTACTAGGTGCCGGTGCAATAGGTGCATATTTAGGCGGGAGACTATTAGAAGTAGGTCAAAATGTTTCATTTTTTGTCAGAGAAAAACGGGCAGCTCAACTAACAAATGAAGGTCTGAAGATATATAGCCCAGAAGGTAACTTTGAAAGCAGAGAGGTATCAATCTATACATCTCCTGACAATGTAAGAAATATTGACTTAGTCATACTGGCTGTCAAAGGGTATCATCTTAACCAAGTGATCCCGCAGGTTCAAACTATTGTTCAGCAGACGGGTGCCTTTGTGTTGCCTTTGTTGAATGGGATGGAGCATATGGAAAGACTACAGCAAGCCATCGGAAAAGAAAGAGTGATAGGAGGATTTGCCTCTATTATTGCCACGTTAAATGAACAAGGTCACGTTGAGCATACAAGTGGAAGCAGTACGTTTAAATTTGGGATTCTTCATGAGCAGCAAATAGAAATATGTGAGCAACTAGAAGGTTTACGTACTCTAGTGAAAACGAAATTGGTAAGGGAAGAAAATATTTTAAAAAGCATGTGGAAGAAGTACATATTTATTACAGCGTTTTCTGGGGTCACATCAGCAATGCAGCTGCCATCAGGTTTTATTGCAAGTACAAAGGCTACTTTTGCTGTCGCCAAAAGGGTAATTCGTGAGATGACCATGCTCGCTGGTCAAGAGGGGATTTTCTTGACTGATCAAGAAGTAGAGACTGTAACGAAGACATTACTAGGTTTTAAAAAAGAAGCAACATCCTCCATGCATCAAGATTTAAGAAAAGGGCTTCCGATTGAAGTCGAGCATTTACATGGAGGGGCACTGCGTTTGGCAGGCAAACACCACGTGGATGTTCCTGTCATTGAAACTTTGTATGGGATTTTAAAGCCATATGAAAATGGGAGACCATAGAAAAAATTGTTTATAATGTTACTATAACTTCTAAATCTTTAAATAAATTGAACATACTTTCTAAGTATGACCCCTTTTACGACAATCTTAACTAAAATCTTGTGTCTGCCACCACCCTGTATTTGCAGAGGATTGTAGAAAAATTGAATCAAAGTGTAGCCTCTAATGTCTACGTTGGTGGAAAAACAGGGTACAACAATAAAAATTTATGGTTAGTCGAAAGTTATAAGTGAATGATAATAATAACAATGAAAGTACTAGAATATGGACGAAAAACTCATGAAATTTCCAAATGATACTGATGGAAATGCTTTACATAGTCTATATAAAGATGGATTAGATTTAAAAAAACAACAATCAATAGACTTTTTTGTTGCTGTGCCTAATAAAGCGACAGGTGAAAAATTATCGCAAGTACTAAAGGCAGAAGGATTTAATTGCTTCTTAGAGCAAGACGACGAAACGGAAGAGTGGGTATGTTGTTGCTCTAACAGAATGTTATTAAATTATAATGAATTAATTAAAATCCAGAATAAATTAAATGACTTAAGTAAACCACTTGGTGGTTTTTCTGACGGTTGGGGCGTTTTTGTAGACTAACAGGATTGAGGGAATCAAAAAGATGCTTCCTACTTCACTTTAGCAGGATTGATTGGGTCATTGAAGAGGATGACTATCTTTTACTTTCTAATGTGGAGTGGCTATCAAAAAAATTTATAAAAGTAGATATTACTTAGGTTTAAACTAGAATTAAAATAAATGGAAGTGCCCTCTAGTTGCATTGGCGTAGCAGGGTTTTTTTACGGTTTTAATACTCATAGAGGTGAACAATGGATTACATTTTACCAAAAGAAGGGCAGTTAAAGCTGAAAGTGTGGCCAAAAGATACCATTGCTGGGGGGCGTCGTCATACTGTTGGGCTTAACTCCGATGGAACGGTGACAGCTGTGGGTGATAATAAATTGGGCCAATGTGATGTAAGCGGCTGGAATGATATTGTGGCGGTAGCGGCAGGTAATGTTCATATGGCGACAAACACGGGTAATGCCCATACCATCGGTCTTAAATCTGACCGTACTGTAGTGGCGGTGGGGTGGAATAATGATCACCAATGCGATGTAAACGAATGGCATGATATTGTAGCTGTCGCGGCAGGGTGGCGTCGTACCATTGGAGTTAAATCTGATGGAACGGTGGTAGCAGTGGGACGAAATAATGATGGCGAATGCAATGTAAGCGGCTGGCATGATATTATAGCGGTCGCAGCAGGAGATTGGCATACCATCGGTCTTAAAATGGACGGAACGGTGACAGCTGTTGGGAATAATCGATATCGCCAATGCAATGTAAGCGACTGGTGCATTATTGTAGCAGTTAAGGCTGGTTATCTTCATACCATCGGTCTTAAATCGGACGGAACGGTGATGGCTGTTGGCTTGAATAAACATAACCAATGTGAAGTGAGTGAATGGCGAGACCTTGTGGAGATCGCGGTGGGGAGTAATCATACCATCGGCCTTAAGTCGGACGGTACTGTAGTGGCGGTGGGGTGGAATAAGTTTGGCCAATGTAATGTAAATGATTGGCGAGATATTGTGGCAATCGCCGCGGGTTGTGCCCATACTATCGGTCTAAAATCGGATGGCACGGTGATGGCTGTGGGTGATAATGAATATGGCCAATGCGATGTAAGCATTTGGCAATGCATCCAACTGCCTGAAATTAGTTTTTAACAGCAACAACCCAGGGTTTCACTGAAGTTAATATGCTTTGCTATAAGAGATAGCTACATAATTATAGGTGGGCACCATTCTAGTTTAAGTACATAGGAGGATCAATTAAATGAAGGTTAGTTTTTTAAAAACAAGTGATCACGAAGAAATGAAAAAGTTATTTTTAGATGTATTTTCAAATGAACCTTGGTTTGATAAGTGGAATAAAGAACAATTAGACCTATATATGAAAGACTTAACAGAAAATCATAACTCGCTCTCATTCGCTATATTTGATGAAAATGAAAAGCTGATTGGCTGTTCATTAGGTTATATTTTTAACTGGTGGGAAGGTCGAGAATATTTTATTAAGGAATTCTTTATTTCAAGAGAAATTCAAAGTCAAGGTGTAGGTAGTATTTTTCTTACTCTACTAAACGATAGATTAAGAGTTGAAAATGTTCAGCATATAACATTAGCTACTGAAAAAACCGTTCCAGCTTATCATTTTTATCAAAAAAATGGGTTTTCAGTGTTGGAGAATTCAGCGTTTTTAGTGAAGAAGGTCTCAGAATGATCGTAGACGAATAAGGAACAGCGAACCTTTAATTTTTGACTCTGTTATAGCTGAGTGTTGATTTCACTGTATTTAAAAATAACCGGAAAAATTCCTGCTAAATCGAAAAATCAGTATAAATCCTTAAAAATAAGCGGAGGTTTTCCGGTTATATGATCGAAATCGTTGGATTTTGTCTTACTTAGAGCAGTTAACCGGAATTTCTCCGCTTATATTTGCTTCTTAAGCTTCCCCATATACATTAGCCGGATATTCTCCGCCTATGAGCATGGCAGCAGGTCGAGTAAATAACTCCATAATTCACAGTGGAAATCGTACATCTAATAACAAATAAATACGCTCAGAGTTATAGACCTCTGAGCGTATTTATTGTTACACCTATTCTATTAAAATTCCTGTTACTGAAGATGTAATTATTTATTAAATTTTTCGTACTCATCAATATAGAGAGCTACAAAACCACAATTTGGACATACAGATGCTTTAGTCTTTGCAGAAACACTATTGAATAGTCCTTTACGCTTCTGGCTAATCGAAATTCCAGAAACGTCATATTCAACACTTACTTTACAATCTTTTATCATTTCAGCTTGGCATTGATTGCAAGTTCGGTTCATTATTAAATCCCCATTTAACTCAAATTATTGCTTTCACAATCTATATACCTATTTTAACATATCATTCAATTTTTCCTTTTATTCTTTCAAGTTAAAAGTTAACTAACCATTAAATTAACAACAGCATTGGAGTTGGATGTTAACTCAGATGTTGAGCCTTTATTCAAAGAGGTGGCTGACGTAAAGAGAAAAGTGAGTAAACTGGAACAGAAATAAGTACAAGACATTTGACGACTAAGTGGAATCTTTCTTAAATTAAACCAATCCCTTGATGGCTACCATTTTTGCTAGACCGGACATATGTATGTTCGGTCATTTTTAATTTTTAAATGCCTATTTTTGTAAAATACACTTGACTCAATGTATAGTTTACTTTACATTTAGTATAACAAGTTTAACTTCATGTAAAAATAATCATACACGGAGAGGTGAATCATGACGTATCAAGAAAAGAAAAGTATTGTTTCGGTCATTAGTGCTATTCTCATTTTCGTCTCGTATTGTTTGTTCATGTACCCGCGATACCCAGGAGAGGGAGTGGAGTCGAGTGAGGTTTTTCATTATTGGGGTTCCTTCGTCCTTTACCTGACTTTATTTTCAATCGTTGCACATATCATCATCAGCATTCTTTTCAACATTGTATTTAGACTCACCACCAATGAAAAAGAACCTGCATTTGCGGATGAATTAGATAAGTTAATTGACTTGAAAGCGTTCCGAAATTCATTTTTTGTGTTTGTCATTGGTTTTCTTTTTGCAATGGGATCGCTGGTCTTCTATCAACCGTTGCATGTGATGTTCATTATTCTGATTTCTGCAGGTTTCATTTCAGATGTCACTGGCTCGGTTACAAAACTTTATCACTATCGGAGAGGAGTGTAGAAATGGGTAAAAATCTTGTCGGCAATCACATCCGTAAATTACGATTCAACCATGATGAAATGACACAGCAGCAGTTGGCTGACAAGGTGGGAGTAACCAGGCAAACCATCGTAGCTCTCGAAAAGGGAAACTACTCCCCATCACTGGAACTAGCTTTTCGCATCGCTCATGCCTTCAACTTACCATTGGAAGAAGTATTCTTTTATGGGGATCAAACAAAGCAGTAAGAACGATCAATGATTAACATTTTTGAATTTATGACGTGAGGGGATAGATAAATGAATTTAAACAGAAAAACTGCAAAAATTGTGGGAGTCTTGTTTATACTTGCTGCTGTTACAGCAGTGATAGGTCTAAACTTATATGATCCGATCTTAAACGGTCCCGATTATTTACTAAAAGGTTCCGAACACGCCAACCAAGTGATACTCGGAGCTGTAATGGAATTAATGCTAGTTGTTTCAGCGGTTGGAACGGCCACAACCATGTTTCCATTGTTAAGACAGTATAATGAAACAATCGCCCTTTGGCACGTTTGCTTCAGGTTTCTGGAAGCGATTATTATTACAGTTGGTGTCATCAGTGTCTTGTCCCTCTTAACCCTAAGCCGAGAATTCGTAGCAGCAGGAGCCCCAGATCCTTCATCATTTCACTCTTCAGGCATAATCCTAAAAGCAATACATGACTGGACATTTATGCTAGGTCCACTTTTCATGCTTGGTATCAATACGATGATGTATAGTTATATATTTTATAAAACGAAGCTTGTACCCAGATTTATATCGATCCTGGGTATGACAGGAGCCACTTGTGTTTTCATTTGTTCCTTTTTCGTAATGTTTGGTGTTTTCCCTCAAATTTCTTTTTGGGGTGCTATTTTGGCTGTACCTGTAGCAGCGAATGAAATGATTTTGGCAGTATGGCTTATCGTAAAAGGATTTAACGAAAATGCGATTACATCACTTGCGGCAAAAAGTGAAAGGAAAGCGACCATATGAGAGCCATGATATGCACAAATTATGGATCACCGGATGTTTTTCAACTCCAAGAGGTAGAAACGCCAATCCCTAAAGGTTATGATGTCCGGATAAAAATACACGCGGCTTCCGTTGGACCATCAGACTGTACCTTTCGAAAGGGTTCTCCCATGGTTAAGCTTGTATACGGGTTTAGAAGACCGAAGAACTCGATATTTGGTACGGAACTGTCAGGCATAATTGATGCCGTTGGCAAAAAAGTAACACGATATAAAGTAGGGGACCAAGTATTTGGGTTAAGTGCTAAGACATTTGGTGCCCAAGCTGAATACAAATGTCTACACGAAAATACCCCTCTGGCAATTAAACCGGCAGCCATGACCTATGAAGAAGCGGTCGCCATCTGTGATGGTGCGCCTACCGCATTGACGTTCCTTCGCGATCAAGCAAAGGTTCAGCGCGGACAACGTGTTCTGATTAATGGTGCATCTGGAGCGGTTGGGATTTATGCCGTACAGATTGCGAAATACTTGGGAGCCGAAGTAACAGCAGTATGCAGCGGTGCAAATGTGGAGTTGGTAAAATCGCACGGAGCAGATAAGGTCATTGACTATACCCAGGAGGATTTTACGAAAAATGGTCAAATCTATGACGTTATTTTCGATGCAGTGGGTAAGCGATCCTTTGCAGAATGTAATGGCTCGCTCACACGAAGAGGGGTCTACCTTTCCACAGTACTTTCTTTATCCATATCTTTTAGATATGATGAAGACTACGGTGTTTGGCAACAAGAAAGCCATTTTTGTTACGGCAGGATTAATGCAGAACTCAGCAAATCTAAACTTTCTTATAGAGCTTTATAAGACTGGAAAGATCAAAGCTGTCATCGATCGACAGTATCCGTTGGAACAGGTTGCCGAAGCTCACCGTTACGTGGAAACGGGTCACAAAAAAGGAAATGTTGTGATAACTTTAGTGTGAGGCCGAAGCAATTAGAAGGATAAAATGCATTTTTTTGAAGGAAGGGGGAGCGTTGATCTTAAAAGGATTAACGCTCTTTAGCGCCCACTTAAGTGTTATGATTGTAAGAATTTGTACTAAAGACTAATGCGCTTTAAGTTACAAAGTGGTCCGTTCGAATAAAGGTTTGCATTGGAAAAGCCTATAATTTTCGGTATAGGCTTTTCCTTATCTCTGTAATCATTGATAAGAGTGCCTTTGTACTTATAATTCCTACTTTACAGATAGGAATTATAAGTATATAATACAATTAATCTAATAAAAAATCTTATCAGCCAATATAAAGTTGTTGTATTCAATTAGAGGTTTTATAAAAACAAAAGGAGTGTTTATGATGAGAAATAATGATGAAAAAAAGCGGCAAAAACTTATCAATAAACTGATTTTTTTAAATTTATATAACAAAGAAGATCAACAGCTTTATAAGTTGCCATTATCTAAATTAGAAAATGAGTATCGGAAATATAAATTACAATACCATCCGCATGGTGATTTAGACTCCATTCGCTGGGTATAAATTAGATTTCTGCAATCACCCTATTCATTCAAAAATTATATATAGACTTACAGACTCCTATATCTTCCACGGGGTTTTTTGGTGTATTTAATTTAAATGCAAACTTCATAATATTTACCTTCTACAACAACCATAATACTTTACTAAAATGGTGTTATATTAAGAATTGAGAATTATGATGATTAGTCAAGATGAACTCAATTATTTAACTAAATATCTATGAGGTCGAGTGGTGGTAATTAATAATGTATAAAATCGAAAACAGCAGCCTGAGTTGGGCTGCTGTTTGAAATAGGAATTTGAGAACCGATTACTATTCTAATCTTTCCCACTCTTCAATTCCGTCCAAAGCTGATCATAATCTTTTAATCTCTCACCAACATCGACTAACCATTCTGTCCGGTCCATATCTGCTTGATCAAGAAATATCATTTTATTGGAACGGTATTCTTCGCTGTGAAGAGGGTAGGCTTTCTCATTTGGATTGCTGTAACCAATGGCTTCATAATTTTTGACGCTCACTTCAGGCTGAAGCAGAAAATTAATAAATTTCTCTGCCAGATCTTTGTGTTTTGCTTCTTTTGGGATCGCCATGGTATCGGCCCATATTGTTGCCCCTTCTTTCGGAACGACATATTCTATATCTGGATTATCCTCGTATATGAAGGCAGCGTCGCCGGACCATACGGTGCCAATCCAGGCTTCTTCGGCAATAAACTTCTGTTTGATGGTGTCTGTATCAAAGGCAAGCAGGTTTGGAAGAAGGTCTTTCAAATCATCATGTGCCTGGTTTAGTTCGTCAAGGTTCGTTGTACTGTTTGAGAATCCGTTTTTCTTGAGCGCCATTCCGTAAACCTCACGGGAGTCGTTTAGCAGCACGACTCGGTCTTTGTATTCGTTATTCCATAAATCATCCCAGCTATCAATCTCATCCTTCACATATTTTTTATTATAGGCGATTCCCGTAACGCCCCAAGTGTAAACAATCGAATGTGCACTTCCGGGATCAAAAGGAGGTGTTTGAAAGTTGGAGACAACGTTTTTTAAGTTTGGGATGTTTTCTTTATTCAGTTCCTCCAGTAGATTAAGTTTAATCATTGTGTCAACCATGTAATCCGAGGGCTGAATTAAATCATATTGATTGCTTCCCGTTTGCAGCTTTGCCAGCATCTCTTCGTTACTGGAATAGACATCATAGTTCACTTTGACATCAAATTTTTCCTCAAAGTCTTTAATCACCTCTGGGTCAATGTTATCTGCCCAGCTGTAAATATTGAGGACGTTTTCTTCCTTCCCGCATCCAGAAAGAAGTATGACCGCAGCAGCTAACCAAAACAAATACCAGTAAAACATTTTTCCTTGTTTCAACCTAATCACTCCTTTTTAAAATATTTTCTGCCCTCTGACTTTTCCAATTTTTAAAGCGATAAGTGATAGAATAACGGTAATGATCATCAATAAGGATGCAAGTGCATTCACCTCAGGAGTGATTCCTCTTTTGACCATGCCATAAATATAAACCGGTAAGGTGGTGGAGCCTGGTCCTGAAACGAAAAAACTGATCACAAAGTCATCCAATGACAGCGAAAAGACGAGCAGTAAACTAGAAAAAATGCTTGGATAGAGTAAGGGTAAGGTAATATGGAAAAAAGACTGCCATGATGTAGCTCCTAAATCCTGGGCAGCATCTTCCAAATCCCGGTCCATTTCCTGCAGCCTCGAAGAAACAAGTACATACACAAAAGGAATGCTAAACGTGATGTGAGCAATAAGGATTGTCAGCTTTCCAGTTGGAATGGATAAATAGTTAAAAAGCAGCAAGAGCGAAAGTCCCATGATAATATCAGGAAGAACAATCGGCAGATGAATTAACGTCATCCAGCTTTTGTGAAATCGGTACGAGTACCGGTAAAAGGCAAGTACCAGCAAGCATCCAAAAATGACAGCAAAAATGGCTGTTCCTAAGGCAATGGTTAGACTGTTGAAAAAGGCATCGATAATTTGTCTATTTTGAAAGAGTGAAAGATACCAATCCAATGTCCAGCCTGACCAGACGGCGTTAATTCTTGAAGAATTAAAAGAGTAGATAAATAGAACCAATAGCGGCAAGTATAAAAACACCAAGACGAGATAAGAGAAACCAGACAGAAAGAGTGTATGAGTCTTTTTCATGGTTTAGCACCACCTTTGCTTCTGGCTGCGGCATAGTAATAAAGCAACATCAGGACAAAGGAAAAGAGTATCAATAAAATCGATGCAGATGAGCCGAATGGCCAATCCCTAGCAGATAAAAACTGATTTTGAATCAAATTACCAAGAAGCATGGATTTGGCTCCTCCCATGACATCAGGTACCACAAACATGCCAATGGAAGACACAAATACGAGTACAGAGCCGATGATGATGCCTTTTGATGTTAAAGGAACAATGATATGCATAAATACCTTGAAGGAATTTGCTCCTAAATCGGAAGCAGCCTCCAGGTGTGAGCGATCTAATTTTTCGAAAGAAATATAGAGTGGCAGCACCATAAATGGCAGCAGGGAATAAACCATTCCGAGCAATACGGCTCCGTCGTTGTAAAGTAAGGAAAGCGGCTGGTCAATCCATTCCAAATGGATGAATAAGGAATTTACGATTCCTTGTGAACGCAAAATGATGATCCATGCAAACGAACGAATCAAAAAGTTAATCCAAAAAGGCAGCATGACGAGTAATAGCCAAATTTGCTGTTTAGATTGTGAGAGAGTGGAAATATAGTAGGCTAAGGGATAGGAAATGAATAAAGTCAGCAATGTCGTCAGTATTGAAACGCTTAAGGTATCCAACAAAATTTGGGTATAAATAGATTCTCCGAGTCTAACATAGTTAGATAGGGTAAATTGATAAACAAGTTCACCGTATACTCCTCTTTGTAAAAAGGAATAAAAAACTATAATCAACAAAGGCAAGAGAAAAAAGAGGATTAACCAAATAAGAGGAGGAGCAGCTAGTATTTTGCTTTTATTTTTCAATCTAACCTCACCTCAGCTCCTGCATTCCAGTCTAAATCCACTGCATCACCTGTTTTCCAGTCCGTCGGGGTATCTGGATAATCATAGGCGATGACTGTTTTCTGGTCCTGCTCGAAGTAAATATATACTTTTGTATGATTACCGGAAAATATCACCTCGGTAATCTTTCCGTTGGTTGCTTTTTCCAGGGGTAGCGTGCCTTTTCGATACACCTTCACATTTTCTGGCCTGACACAATATGTCCTCATACTGTTATGAAAAATATTATTTTCTCCTATGAATGTGGCGATGAACTCATTATTTGGCTGGCGGTATATTTCTTGCGGTGTACCTGCCTGCTCGACTTTCCCGTTGTTTAAAATGGCAATCCGATCTGACATGGTAAGAGCTTCTTCCTGGTCATGTGTGACATATATAAAGGTAATGCCGATTTCCTTTTGCAAGCTCTTTAACTCTAGCTGTAAGCTTTTTCGCAATTGATAATCCAAGGCCCCTAGAGGTTCGTCCAGTAGTAATACTTTCGGCTTGTTAATGATGGCTCTAGCAATGGCTACCCGTTGCTGTTGTCCTCCCGATAATTGGTGGGGCTTATTGTGACGTAAATCGGTAAGGCGAGTAAGCTCTAGTACTTTTTCTAGTCTCTTTTTTTGTTCTTTACCGCCAATTCCCTTCATTCGCAAACCAAAGAGGATGTTTTGTTCGACATTCATATGGGGGAAGAGTGCATAATGCTGAAAAACCATGTTCATATCCCGTTTGTATGGCGGCAAGTGAGTGATTTTATTTTGAAGTAAATAGATATCTCCTTTCGTCGGAGGCTCAAATCCGGCAATCATCCGCAATAGCGTAGTTTTCCCACATCCACTTGGCCCGAGCATCGTCAAAAACTCCCCTTCATAAACGGAGAATTCCACAGGATTCAAAACCGTTTGACTGCCAAACTTTTTTTCTATTTTATCTAAATGAATTAAAGTCTTCATATGGTAACTCCTTGGACTACATAATGATCATTCCATGGATCAACTATGCTTTTGTTTGAATTTTTTTGTAAAGTGAAAAAACTTTAAAGTACAAAGGACGGTGACATGCCAAACCTGAACCCATGCAAACTAGTTCGATTTACATGTATTTTTATTAAGTTAACATTACATAATATCAATGTAATTTTTATCATATGTTCAATTTTAAAAAAATGAGAAGCCGAAAGGATCATTATGAAAAAAATCCTCTATATTTTGGTGGTATTTATCGTTTTATTGTCTGCTTGTAATTCTGAATCTGAAAAGAATCAAGATCAGGCTGATGTAGGAATATCAAAAACTGATTCTCAGGCTGAACCTAAAGATTCCGTACAAAAATTAAATGTTGATCTCGAAGATCAGTTAAATGAAGAGTCCATCGAAAGCCAGCCAAGAGAAATAGCACAGCCGCTTAATGAAACAATCGTGAAAGAAATCCTTGAGTTTCAGGCTAAAGGGGAGGGTGAAAAATTACTTAACTATTCTTTTGTAGATAGCACGATAAAAGCAACGTTTGAACTAGCTCCAAATAAAAGGGTTCCTGCTAAGGATTTGGCAGTGAGAAGATACAGGCAAATTTCAGATGAATTACTACCGCATGAGGGCTGGGAAATCTTAGAGATAACCTATACGAATATAGGGAAGATTCGTATGAATCGTAATGAAAAGGAACCAAATGAAAATGGTGGTTATTTCACGACTAAGAAAATCGAAGATAGATTAAAATGAAAATATTAGTTTGTTTTTGAAGGCTGGACACGATTTAAGAAACTGTAGCTGTTATTTATGAACTTTTTAACTGTAATATGTATTCTCTAGCAAATTTTTTAAAAAATAACTTCATTGTTATATTAGACAATTATGCCTGTCTCACTAAAAAAAGGGACAGGCATTCTTTTTTAAAATATATTTTGTGAAAAAAGTATTAGAAGGATTTGAAATAGTTAATCTACAAAACCACTTCATTGGTATAATTGTGTACCTATTTGCGTTTAACTCAACAAACCCAGATAAATTAAAAAGAGTTAACAATCCTATAGGTTTTAATAATGATGCATTCATAATTAAAGCAGTACGCGATGCTGAAACTGTTAAACTAGCTTGGGATGGGGAGAAGAGGAGGTATTTGGCACGTGATGAACAGGTTATAGATTAATTTACAAAGACAAAATAATATGTTTTGAAGACTATTCAGACAGGAAAAACCTCAGCACCCTCACATCTTTAAGAAATGGATGTGGCGGATTTCCCAAGGACATCCATTGGTAAAATTCAAAAGAATTTACTACGGGACGAATTTAAATCAGAAAAAAAGCAAAGTTTAAAATAAAGAAGTTACCCTATAATATAAACGTGTTAAATTTTTCGAAGCCCTACACGCATTTCAAGATAAGGAAACGTAAAGTTGCAGTATAAACCCCGACGTTCAATCGGGGTTTTTTATTTATTCCCAGATATATTACAAAATTTTTAATAAAGAAGAACACAAGGTGGGACAGCGGGGTAGATGATTTGTTTTCGAATTAGTATTAGGGGATTCTTCTGAAGAGACTTCCTCTTTATTTATGGACGAAGAACCATTAGATATCTCAACACTTTCACCTTTATCCTGCTGGTGAAAACTCCTATACAGATATTATTGAGAATACTAAGCTAGTGTACGTTGAACTAGGTGATGACAATAAAATTATAAAATTAATCAAATTGCTAAATGATCCTTCTAGCATTTATTAGTAACTGGGCAAAACGAGATTAAAGAATTATTCCAAGCAAACAAGAAATGGGAGTTTCATGCAGAAGGTAATGTGATATTCTATAGAAGTAAATATGGTGAAATAGGAGAGAAAAACATTGTCTAAAGAAATATTATCTAAACAAACCGCAGGTGTTTTAAGCGCTGTCATGAACCAGCCCCATTGGAAAAAGGATGAGCTTCCACAAAGAATGACCCAAGTATTAAAAGAGATAAAACAAGGTGTGAAATCGCAAGAAGCTTATTTAGAGACGATACTTAAGAACGTGACCTTTTTGATTGCAAATACGAATCGAGCAATCGCTTTTTTAAAACATTGTATTGATGAAGAAAAGTTTGTTCCCCAAGAAACTTTCCATACGCTAATGTTAGATGTCCCTAGACAAGTGAACGAGTCTAATTTCTTCGCCGAAAATATGCCTCGTTTTAAGGACATGGTGTACAAAGGTTCCACTGAAGAAGAGCAAGTAGCCAATGCAGAATTTGTCTATTGCAATGTCAGGCTAGTAAATGATCTGTTAATTGATTTTATAGGTACTTTCCTTCAACCAAATAACAAAGATTTTATGATTCACTTTTTGGAATACGCTTCCGATGTAGTAGTAGATACCGTCATGCACCATTGCCAAAATATTTCTAACCTGATCCTAAAAGAAATAAACCAGAATATCAAAATAGAGGATTAGTAAACTAAAAATTATCTCTTTTGAGGGACAGTGTCAAACTGTCTCACAGAAGAGATTTTTTGTAACTGAAAATCTAATTAAACCCAGGATTAAAAATACCATACTGATTGCCCAAAGACCGCCTGTGATAGCAAGACGTAAAGATATTTCTTCGGAGGCCATTTGATGGTATCCGTCAAAACTAATTGCACGTAACACTTGATAGACTGCAAGGCTAACTAGTATTAAATGACACATGATTAAACCATAAGCCGTTCTAAAAGATTTGCGTTTTTTCGAGAATAACATTCGTAAAACGATCATAAAGGTAATCCCCATTACGGTTGAAAAACCGCCTATTAAAAAACCCATTGTTTCTTGTTCCATAGGCATTATGCTGCACACCCCTATTAATTTTATTATTTATTAAATTTACCATATTTTAGAATATTAATGTGACGGAACGGTAAAAACTGTGAATTTTTAAAGTATAATATAAGGAAATAAAACATGGAGGACTACGGATGAAACTAGTAACATGGAATGCGGCAATGAGATTTCGAGATAAGATTGAAGCAATATTCCCCTACATGGCCGACATTATTGTCATTCCAGAATGTGAAGCACCTGAAAAATGGAGGAATAGTAGTAATCTGCAAGCACTTACTCAGTTTCTATGGTATGGAGATAATATAAACAAGGGGATTGGCATCGCGACCTTAAATGATTCCTATCATATCGAACTTCATTCTGCTTACAATAGGGAATTCCGCTATATCATTCCGTTGAAGGTTACTGGCAAAGACGATTTTATTTTACTTGCGATATGGTCTCAAAATACCAAACCACAATTCAATAGTTACATAGGACAAATCTATCTCGCTTTAAAATATTATGAAACTTTGCTGAAAAAGCCCTGTGTTATCATTGGCGATTGGAACAGCAATAAGATATTCGATCATATTAAAAGGGTAGGGACCCATTCAGAGGTTGTGGAGCTACTAAAGAACGAGGGCATTAAAAGTGCTTACCATATGTATTTCAATGAAGAACACGGGGAGGAGACAATCCCGACTCATTTTTTTAGAAAGGCACAGTCTAGTCCTTTTCATATTGATTTTTTGTTTGCTTCAGAACTCATTCTCTCTAGATTAAGACATTTTGAAATTGGAACTTATGAAAAATGGATTAAATTCAGCGACCACGTCCCATTATGCGCTGTATTTGATGAGTAAGGGCAATAGGGAGTACTAAAAGCCAAAAAAGGGCCAATTATAATCAAATTGGCCCTAACCCTAAATTCATCAAGATTCTCTGATTTAAACATGAAGCGACGTTACCTCTGCTATAGGTACATTTTTACTTTGGGCTGAGTTCCATTTGTAAAAGAGATACCTTAAAGCATTGGTTAACCCTTGAAGAACAATTAAACTTGAAAAAGCGATCCACGCACCTGTCTGTCCTAAATCAAACACCTGTGTTAATAGAATGGTACAAGGAATGAAGAAAATCCAGTTTAACACCAAGGCTGCCCGAGATAGGAAGGTGGTATCACCGACACCCCTTAATCCCCCGGCAAAAATGATGTTAGCCCCACTAAACAGTTGAATAAAGGAAGCTAAATGAATCAGAGAAATCGCTGTTACTACTACCGCTGTTTCAGACGTATACAGTTTCGCGACAGGCTCGGCAAACAAGAATAAACATACGGAAAATAACGCCATGAATCCTAGTCCCAAATAAACTGTCACTAACCCGAACTTCTTCGCTTCCAGCGGTCTGCCTCTTCCAATCGCTTGCCCAATTCCAACAGTAGAAGCAGCCCCAAATCCATTTGCCGGCATAAAACCGAAGGACAGGATATTTAAAGCAATTTCATTGGCCGCAATGGCCACTGTGCCAAGACGGGTAATACAGGCAGTAAACACCAGCATTCCTATGCTGTTAGACAATTCTGTAATCCCCAGCTTCGAACCTTCGAATAATATTAACCGAATTTGTGCTAGCTCCATTCGCACCCAAGAACGGGTAAAATATTTTTCGTTGTAAGAACGGAAATACACTAGGAGATTTAATAGCAGGGTAATCCCCTCGGCCACTACCATACTCCAGCCCGCTCCCTGCAATCCTAAGTTTGGAAAGCCAAACTTCCCATAGGCGAGAACATAGGTGAATATTACCACCATAACACTGTTAATGATGGAGATATTCATCGGTGTACGTGTATCACCGGTGGCTCTCATGTAGGCGTAGAAGAGAATATTAAAAACAGTGAACATCATACCGTACATTCGCACTTGAACATAAGAAGACCCTAATTCGAGAATGGTTTCGTTTGAGCCCATTACTTCCAAAATAAAATGAGGAAACACAAAGCTGACACCAAATAACAGTATGGCCTGAAAGGCTGCTAGAATAATGGCAATCTGCATTCGTTGATTGCCTAGTTTCATATTCTTAGAGCCGTAATTTTGAGCAACCAAGTAGTTGATAGCTCCTTGGTTTCCGGAAAAAATGGCCCATAAATTGTACATCAAAATGTTGGTGATTCCAACTACTGCAATGGCTGCTGCCCCTAATTTCCCAACAATCATCAAGACCAGTAAACCTGTAACCGTCATGGACGAAAAGGTTGCAATTGATGGAATCGCCAAACGAAGAATATCCTTAATCAGTTTCATAATTGTGCCACCGGTCCCTTTTATAATAAAATCGTCACGCTACTATTTTTTTTATGTAATTGTATATCTGGTTGAATTCTGCCGCCCCCTCGCGCCGCTATGAAAACGGTTTATCATCTGATACATACTAGTTTATTTTATAATAATCGTAAATTGGCACATTGCACAAAAATGCAAGAGGGTATTCATGCAATGTTTCATTTAATAACACCATCATCAATGAAAATAAAATACAAAATTTAGTGACCACGTACCGTGAATTACTATTTGATCAAAAGAAAGATTAATATAAGGTATAAGGAGGGTGACTTACTTGGAAACAATCCAATCTATGTTTAAGCATTTACATTGGGCGAATCAACGAATTCTACAAACCTTACAAAACGGGCAAGAGAACAAGAAGGCCATTAATCTCTTTTCCCATATTCTGCATGCGGAAAACGTTTGGAATACTAGATTAAAAGGCGCAGATAGTTCACATTTACCTATCTGGGAAGAAGTTAGTTTAGAATCATGTGTCGAGATGGTTAATCAAAATCATCACAACTATGATGAATTACTTTCAACGTTATTCAATTCTAATCTAGATCAACTAGTCTCTTATAAAAATAGTAACGGTACAGAATTCGATAATTCCATAAGGGACATCTTAACCCATGTTGCTCTTCATGGTCAGTACCATCGAGGACAGATCAATCAACTTCTAAGAGCAGCAAACAAGGAACCAATAAGCGTTGACTATATTATATTTAAAAGATGATGTAAAGATGGGGTGTTGTTAGGTAGTAAAGTAGCATGATTTTAAAAAAAGTGGGGGATCAGCTTGGTTAAAAGAGCAAATCAAGAGGTAGTTTCTTTTTCTGCAAATAAAAAATGGCTCGCCATTCCAACTGCAATACGCAAAGAACTTGAACGGAATGTTTGGTGTGTAAATTGTAGCGATGTTGTACAAATTGTAAACTACATTGTCCAAGATTCACCACCTTCCATTACCCTGGAAGGAAAATGTAAAAATTGTGGTAAAGAAGTCGCAAGATTTATAGATTAAAAAGAGTGACAGGCCCATTTCAGTTAATGGCGGTGCCTGTCACTTTTTTTAAAACGGCAGGAGAGGTGCTGCTAATTATTCGAGACATAAGCAGGAACTACAAAATTTCGATATACCCATCTGTTCCATTCACGCGAATTCGCTGCCCGTCTTTTATCAGCTTGGTAGCATTTTCTACTCCAACAGCAGCTGGTAAGCCATATTCACGTGCGATCACAGCTCCATGGGTCATCAGCCCGCCAACTTCGGTGACGAGACCTTTTATCGATACAAATAACGGGGTCCAGCCAGGGTCCGTAAAAGAGGTGACTAAGATATCCCCATCTTCGATATCAGCTTCTTCCATGTTTAAGATGACACGGGCACGACCTTCTATTATTCCGGAAGAAACAGGCAGGCCAACGATTGCCTCTGCAGGGAGATTTTCTCGTTTGTACTGACCCCTTATGATTTCACCATCAGAGGTGATCACACGTGGGGGAGTTAGTTTATCATAAAATTGATATTGATCTTTTCGGTTATTGATAATCTCATAATCCAGTTTGTTTGTACGTACTACCTCGTGAAGTTCATCAAAAGTGAGATAGTAGATATCTTCTTTTTCATAAATAAGTTTGGCTTTTACGAGTTGTTGTGCTTCCTTCAGTAAAGCCTTTTTATAAACGAAGTAGCGAGTAATCATGCCGTATTTTGGATATTCACGATATCCGATGAATTTCTGAAGTAGGCGTACCATACGTTTTGTCTCTTCGGCTTTTTGTGCACCATCTTGTAATTGCTTCAAGCGTTCTAACAAATCTTGTTCTTTTTTCAAGGCTTCCTGACGCCCTTGCTCAAATTTCCGATTGCTAGCACCAGGCTTATATTTTTTGATGTTACTCAGAATCATGGGGACAAGTGTAGTTGGTTTTTCACTCCAGCGTGCTTTTGCAATATCGATTTCTCCAGCACATCGCATACCGTATTTATTGAGATACGAAATTATTGCTTCTTGGGCTTCCTTACCGCCGTCGAACTTAACCAGTTCATCCAAAAAGTCATCATCTTTTACCTGCTGTAAATAATGAACTACTTCTGGATAAGGACGAATCACATCTGCAACATCCAATAGTGCCAGACCCATTTCTGAAGTAATATTGTTTGGTGCAGATAGAGAAAGCGTATCTGCTGCGTTTTTTTCACCTAGCCACTCGTTCATTTTTTCATTGATCCATGATGAAGCATTAAAAGCAGACATAATGACAGCTGAACTTTGTGGATCAAATAATGTCTTCTTTAATTGCTGGATATCTTCTAGAATATAATCAAACAAATCGGTTCCTGATTTCTTTTGGATGTTTTGTTTTAACTCTTCTATCGATGATTGACTATTATTAATTAGATCAGTAACAATGGTCGGATTGTTTTCAATCTCGGCAAGTATATCCGTATTGTTTCTTCTTTGAATCGGTGCTTTTTCATCATTTGGTAATGTTTTAATAAAATCTCCTCGCTCAATGAGTGTCAAGAGAGCGTCTTTTATGAGCGGATCTGATTTTCCCGCGTTATCTAATATTGTTTTTCTGCTGACAGGCGAAGCGAGCATTGGTGCTACATCAACAAACAGCCTTCCACCAGCCTTACGCATGGGTGCAGGAGTTATTAACAGATAAAAGGACAAGCCCAATGGACTCATGGGGTCAGTCATCATTTGTTGATGACCAACAGATATATAGACGTGATTTTCTTGATCATTTGCTTCGGGAATGGGGAATAAAGTAGTGATAGGACGACTCTGGACGATATAAAAGGTATCATCAGCCAAACACCATTCAATATCTTGTGGACTCCCAAAATAATCTTCAATCTGTCTTCCGATGTTTGCCAGTTGTAAAATTTGTTGATCAGTAAGTGTTTGAAGCTTTTGCTGATCAGAATCGATTTGCTGTGTCTCTGTTCCACCTTCTTTTCGTCCATGGATAGCCAATTTTTTGACTGCTATCATCTTATCAACGATTTTATCTTCCTGTACTTTATAAGAATCGGGTGTGACTAGGCCAGAGACCAATGCTTCTCCTAGCCCAAAACTAGCGTCAATGGATAGCAGCTTTCGATTCGACGTAATCGGGTCAGCGGTAAATAAAACGCCTGATGCCTGTGGGAAAATCATTTTTTGAACGATAACGGATAAAGAAACTTCACGATGGTCAAATCCGTTTTTCATACGGTAAATGACCGCGCGATCCGTAAAGAGGGAAGCCCAGCACTTTTTAATATGCTCCAAGATGGATTCTTTTCCGATGATATTTAGGTAGGTGTCTTGCTGCCCGGCAAAAGAGGCGTGTTGTAAATCTTCAGCAGTGGCACTAGAACGCACGGCATAAGCATGTTCCTTTCCAAACTGGGAGAGATAGTGAGTAACTTCTTTTTCAACATCAGAAGGAATTTTAACTTCTTTAAGCGTTTGTCGAATCTTCCTGCTCACTACACTGATTTGATCTCGATCTTCCATTTTTAGCATGGATAGTTGATCTAACAATGCTGGAAATGCTTCGATCTGTTCGATGGCTTTCTGAAATCCTACAGTTGTCACACAAAAACCTTCTGGTACTTGTATACCTTGAATGGTTGATAATCTTCCTAAATTTAATCCTTTTCCACCAACCAGCGTAAGCTGTGTAGTTTTTATTTCCTGAAAACCGAGAACCAGAGAACACATTCTACATCTCTCCTAACGGAATAATAAACTCAAATTTACAGTACTATTGCATTTTAGCAGTAGAAAGTACGAATAAACAGTCTATTTCGCCCATTATATCTATGGTATAATTGAAGTAGGAAGAGGTGCGATCTTCAAAATAAGACCGTCCTTCCCGTGCAATAAATGCCCCGGTTACTACCCCTGAATAACAGCTCATAAACCCTCAGTTCATACTATGAATATATGTTTAGCATTAGGAATTACATAAAACATATTAGAAATATTATTTCAGAGTGTTAAAATAGATTTATTAAAATTTGTACCATGTAATGTAGTAGAAGATGGAGGTTCATATATGGAATTCATCCCAGTACAACAGCGAGATCAAGTCAGTACTTACAGAAGTCTTCGTTCATTATTTGAAAAAAATATAACGGTTAACAGTATTTCAGAGGTTTTAGCTACATGCAATGTGAACGATCAGGCTAAGCAGATAAGAGACCAAATGATTTCAAAGGACTATGACGTCATCGGTGTCGAAGAGAATGGCTGGGTTATTGGATATGTACTAAGAGATGATTTGAGGGAGGGAACGTGTAAGGACTATTTTCGCTCCTTTAGCCCGTCCGATCTTGTTTCAGATTCCACACCGCTGCTTCAAACGCTTTTTATTTTTAAAGACACTGATAGACTTTTCATTATAGAAGGAAACCGGATTACCAAGGTTGTGACACTTGCCGATCTCCAAAAACCACCGATACGCATGCTTTTATTTGGCGTGATTTCCTTAGTAGAAATGCATTTATATCGAATTATTCGTGAGTATTTTGAAGGGGAAGGCTGGAAAATTCACTTGAGTGACAAACGGATCCAACAGACAGAGGAGTTATTTTTACAAAGAAAAGCTCGAAATGAAGGGATTGAACTAAGTGATTGCCTGCAGCTATGCGATAAGAGGGACATCATATTAGGTGAACAGCCTTTACGAGAGCTTTTGGGGATCGAATCAAAAAGTAAAGGGAAAGATTTCTTTAAAAAATTGGAGATTCTTCGCAACAATTTAGCCCATTCACAGGATTTAAATACACAAAATTCCTGGAATGAAATGATTACATTAATCGAACAGACAGAGAAGTTATTAGAGGCATGTGAAAGAATTTAGAGAAAAAATCCCGAAATCGTATGATTAAATATTACTGTTTTCGTGTGCTTTCTTAATAAATGTCACAAGAAAAGACGTATGAATTGGCATACGTCTTTCCTTGTTTATCAAGTTTTGTTCGGAATTTCCAGGAATAACAAAAACTATCCTATATTGGGAACGGGTTCGAATACCTATCACAAACCGTTAATTTGGAATGTAAAAAGTAGTGTTTGTTGTATATAAAAATGTTATTGGTTTTGTGGACCAAATTGCTATACAGGCAATTTGGTCTTTTTGTTTTGTAGGACATTATAAACCATTATTACTAAGAAGGATTTATGCCCCTTTTTGCTGAATTTCTTATTAAACTAACTGGCAGGTTTGTTGAACAAGGTAACAAAAAAGAAGTTACTGTAAAGCCACTATTTTCAATAAATTATCCTTTTCTTCTGGAAATTTAAAAACTTTTTCCTATTGCTTTATGCCATAATTATAGGGAAACCAACAATAATTGAGCTACTTCTTATACGACCTCTGAGTTTTGGATGAAAAATACCAGTAGAATCCAGGAATTTAAACCTTTATTATAGAAGAGTAATAGGTCAATAGAATTATAAAAGGAGGATTCAATGTGCATTCAATGCAAAAGAAAAATAAATATGTTCTTCACTTATTTTTAGCCTTTTTTCTTGTAATTTCTTTTTTCGGAACTTCGATTTCAACAAAAGCTGCCAACGATGTAACACCACCAACTTTGGAATCACTAAAGGTTTCTCATTCAAATGTCACCTCTGGCAATCAGGTTCAGATTCAAGCAAAAGTGACTGATGACCTTTCTGGAGTAGACTATGTTGCGATCACATATAATGCACCAACTGGAAATGGTTCAAAATACACAAGACTTTACTATAACGAGTCAACTGGATTATATGAAGGAAGTTTTACAATCGGTGAATATGACGCTATGGGCATTTGGAACATAGGCTATATTTATTTTTATGATAAACTTCAAAACAGTTATGCGTATTATCACAACTTAAATTCCCAACAAAAATACGATAGCTATGAATATAAAGACTTAAGTGAATACGCAATAACTGTGTCAGGAAACGTTAGCGATGATCAAGCACCGAAATTAAATAGTTTAACTGTTACTCCAAAAGAGGTTTCTAAAGGAGATACAGTTCTTATTTCAGCTAACATAACTGATAATCTGTCTGGAGTAGACTATGTTGCAATCACATATAATGCACCAACTGGAAATGGTTCAAAATACACAAGACTTTACTATAACGAGTCAACTGGATTATATGAAGGAAGTTTTACAATCGGTGAATATGACGCTATGGGCATTTGGAACATAGGCTATATTTATTTTTATGATAAACTTCAAAACAGTTATGCGTATTATCACAACTCAAATTCCCAACAAAAATACGATAACTATGAATATAAGAACTTAAGTGATTTTAGTTTTAATGTAAAAGAATCAGATTCCGAACCACCGGTTACAAAGATGACAACTAACTCCAATTCTAGAGAATGGAATTTATCAGATGTGCAAGTAGAGTTAAATGCTGTAGATAATTCAACTGGTGTAGCTAAAACAGAGTACCGGATAAATTATGGGGATTGGCAAGAATACACAGCACCGTTCAAAGTAACACTAGAAGGTCAAAACAAAGTGGAGTTTAGAAGTATTGATACTGCAGGAAATAAAGAAACGATAAAAAGTGAAATTGTAAAAATTGATAAAACTTCACCTGTCACAACTCATAGCGATATTCCAACAAATTGGACTAAAAAAGATGTTTCTGCAACATTATCAACTACTGATGAAAATTCTGGTGTAGCAAAAACAGAATACCGGATCAATAACGGTGAATGGACTGAATATAATGGATCATTCAACTCCTTTATTGAAGGTATGAACACGGTTGATTACAGAAGTGTCGATAATGCTGGAAATGTAGAAGCATATAAAAGTTTTGAGGTGGACATAGACAAAACAGTTCCTCAAACCACATTAAGTCCAGTAAAGGACGAATGGTATAATTCAGATGTAACATTAACACTTGAATCCTCAGATAATCTATCTGGCGTGGCAAGAACAGAATATAGAGTGAATAATGGAGATTGGCAAGCCTACAACGGAACTATTTCAATTAGTGATGAAGGAATAAATAAAGTTGAATTTAGAAGTATCGATAATGCTGGTAACGTTGAAAAAACTAAATCAGTCGAAATAAAAATTGACAAAACAGCACCAACTTTAAACGTTTCTTTTGATCAATCAGTCCTAACAGATAGAAACCACCAGTTAGTTCCAATAAAAGTATTGGTAGATGCTAAAGATACCTTATCAGGTGTTGCCTTATTTGAATTGGTATCCGTTGTAAGTAATCAAATGGATAACGGAAAAGGTGATGGAAACACGTCTCAAGATATACAAGGTGCCGAAATCGGTACATCCGATACAAACTTCTCTGTACGTGTTGAAAGAAGTGGAAGTGGAGACCGCGTTTATACTGTTACCTATAAAGCTACCGATAATGCCGGAAACACAGTTACCACTTCCCAAGATATTGTGGTGAAACAGAATAATTCCAACAATTAAAAATAAAAGAGCAGTTATACCTTGAACTGTGACCCATAAAATGGACAGTCTAAAAAAAGACCAGAATATTTACGCTGCTAATAAGTGACTCCGGTATTGTGCCGGAGTCATTTTATTTAGACTCCACTGATAACGGCTATTGTTGTATTCCTCCATATAGTTTCCTATCAATTCTTGTAATTCTTCAAAGGTTTGGCATGAAGAATAGTCAACTTCATCCTTTAAATGCCCAAAGAATGATTCCATTGGGGCATTATCCCAACAATTCCCCTTACGGGACATCGACTGAGTGAGTTCCATCTTTTTAACTCTTTTTTGAAATTCTGGATGGGTATAATGGAACCCTTGGTCCGAGTGAATCATAGCTTCTGGATGAATGATTCCACCCAGTGCATCAGAGAGCTTGTCCAATGTAGAATACACCAGATCCATTTTTAAAGTTTTGGACAAATGGTAAGCCATAATTTCCCTTGTAGAAGCATCTTTTACACATGATAAATAGGCAGGTTGCGAAGAACCGAAATACACATAAGTAATATCTGTTAATAATACTTTCCCAGGTTCTTCTTGGTTAAATTCCCTATTTAATAGGTTAGGGAGGGTCTTATGTTCTTGTGTTGCTTTGGCCATTTGCTTATAAGGATTTATCTGGCGGACTGTCGCTACTAAATTATACTTTCTCATAATGCGACGAATCTTTTTATGATTCATCTCCACAAAATAATCATTCTCTAAAATCATTTTAATTGTTAAGGCACCTGCGTATCCCTTTTTCTTATCGAATATTTCCTTGATTAACTCATAATCTTTCCAATCGTTCTCTTCTCGTTTATTACGCTTGTTCTCAGCCTTTAGCCAAGCATAATATCCACTTCGACTAACCTCAGCCTTTTCACATAGGAATTTCACCATATGTTTAAGATTAAACTTTCGAATTGTATTTTCAATAAGCGCATACTTCTCTGAAATTGTTACTTTTTCTTCTTCTTCGCCTGCCTTTCGAGTTCGTCTAACTTTTTTAAGAATTCAAGTTCAGCTTCTAAATATTTAATACGCGCTTCAGCTTTCTTAAGGTTGTCCTCCGCCGAAAGAGGCTTTGAAGAAGGTCTACCTGTAGCTCCTTTTCCACGTCGTTCTGTGAAGAAGCCATCCTCTCCAAACTCCTCATATGTTTTCCTCCAGCGTTTCAAACATTGTCCTGGTTTATCAGTCCCAATTACCTCTAAGTCAAATCCGTGTTCAATAAAAATTTGGGCAGGACCTTTACCATTTGAATTTTCCTTAATTGCTTCAACCTTAAACTCTGGTTTATAGGATATCGAACGCTCAGATACGTGTTGTACATTAGGGTTCTGTTCAAGTAACTTCATTTGAATCTCATTAAAAATAATTTTACTCAACTTTATGTCCTCCGCTCACATCTTTGAAATGATTATAAACGGGTTTCTATAAAATGGACACAGAAAAACCCGAATAACGGACTTTTTTAATAGTGTCCATTATTCGGGTTATAGTTCACCTGAATGGTATTGCTGCTTTTTTATTTATTATAATTCTTGTTTCACAAACGGGTGCAAGAGTTTAAAATGGGATCGCTGCGGCGGTCTTTTGTTGTTGTGCTAACGTGGTAGGTTAGTTGAAAAGAAATGAGTTGCTGCGGCAGCGCTTACTTATTTTTGGTTTAGATGAAGTAGAAAATAAAATACAGAATCCCTCATAAATTTAAGGTTTCTTACGAACCTATTTAAATGGCTCAAGTATATTAACATCCAACTGTAGATTTGTTGAGGTTGATCAACTTGGTGATTCTTAAATGGGGGAGATAGTATGAAGGAATTTGTGGTTTGTTATACCTTAGAGGATGATATAAAACGAGAAAGAATAATCAAAGAGGCTGATATTAGTAAGGAACAAGTTATACAAGAAATAGTAAAAAAGATTGAACAACGCAAATACTTTCTTGCGAAGGGTGACCAAGGGAAATATTGGATCAATGGTTCTTCAATCCGTTATATAGGAGTTCATGAAAAGGATAATCCGAATATTAATCTTATTAAATAATAATTATAGAAAAGGCTTTATTTCAAAAAATGACTTTGATTTACTTTACATGGGAGAGAAGATGAATGTCAGAAGAAACGTATCAATCTCGTGAGGAACGAAAACAAGCTGAAAAAACAAGTCAAAATAAACAAAGAAGTATTGGAATATTAAAAAAAGGATCGTTGTTAAAAAAACTGGTTATTGTCTGTATGGTGCTCGGTCTTGTTTCGACAGGAGCAGGAGCCATTACGTTCGCTTCAATGATTAAGGGTACACCTACCTTAGATTCTTCAAAGCTGGTGGATCTGCTTTCTACTAAATTTTATGATAAAGACGGGAACTTCCTTTATGAATACGGGAAGGAAAAACGGACAAAAATTACGTACAATCTAGTGCCAAAAGTTTTGGAACATGCATTTATTGCCACCGAGGATTCCCATTTTTACGAACATTTTGGAATCGACCTCAAACGGACAGCTAAGGCGATTTTTGTGAACGTAACCGGGGATTTCGGATCTCAGGGAGGTAGTACGATTACACAGCAAGTCATTAAAAATTCTTTTTTGTCTCCAGAGAAAACACTGAAACGTAAAGTGCAAGAATGGGACTTAGCGTATCAATTGGAAAAAAAATATTCCAAGCAGGACATTTTAATGATGTATCTAAACAAAATCTACCTTGGAAACCGCTCTTACGGAGTGGCTGCCGCAGCGAAGAATTACTATGGTATTGAGTCCAATGATTTGAAAAAAATGACGCTTGCGCAGGCAGCGATGATAGCTGGACTGACACAGAGTCCGAATAATTATGATCCAACCATACCGGAAAACAAAGAAGCAGCCACGAAGCGTCGTCACATTGTCTTAAGCTCGATGCTTCGAGATGGCTATATCACGGAAAAACAAATGAAGGAAGCAGAAAAAATTCCTGTAACAGAGGGACTTGTAGCAAGAAATACGCAGCAAAGTATGCCTTATGAAGCATTCTTGGATGCAGCTGTGAAAGAGGTAAAGGGAAAACTAAAGGATGTCGACATCAGTGAGGACGGATTGTCGATTTATACAACCCTGGATCCAAAAGCACAGGATTTTGCGGACAAAATGATGAATACCAATGAAATCATTGCCTATCCGGATGCGAATTTTCAGGGAGCCTTCGTTTTTTTAGATACCAAAATGGGTGAAGTCAGGGCAATCGGGAGTGGTCGAAATGACTATAAGGCTCAATTCTTAGGTCACAACTTTGCCGTAGATATCAAACGTCAACCAGGATCATCCTTTAAGCCGATTTTTGATTATGGACCTGCGATTGAAAACTTAAAATGGTCCACTGCTCATTTGATCAATGACCAGAAGACAACCTATTCAACGGGTCAGCCCATTTCCAACTGGGATCATCAATATCATGGAATGTTGACGATGCGGACGGCCCTGCAAAATTCATACAATATCCCGGCGCTGCTCGCCATGAGAGAGGTTGGGATGGATAAGGCTAAGAGTTTTGCAGAATCACTGGGGATTACGTTTAAAAATAATGAAGTATATGAATCCTACTCCATCGGGAGCAATACCGTAAGTCCTTTAGACATGGCAGGGGCCTACAGTGCCTTTGGAAACAATGGTCAATACAATAAACCGCATTTCGTCCAAAAGGTAGTTTTGGCAGATGGCACAGAGGTTCAGTTTGCGGGGGAATCAAAGCGTGTTATGCAGGATTACACTGCCTATATGGTAACGGATATGTTACGAACAGTCGTAAATGCTGGGACAGGAACAACAGCAAATGTTCCTGGACTGGATGTTGCCGGGAAAACAGGTACAACCAATTTTGATGAAAAAACTCGAGCTAAATATAGATACCCAAGCTCAGCTACAAATGATAGCTGGTTTGCAGGGTATACACCACAATACACCATGGCTGTCTGGACGGGTTACGCACAAAACGGACTGGGTAACTATATGAGTGGAAATACAACAAAAATCTCGCAGTTAATGTTTAAAGCAATGATGGAAGCTTTCGGAACGGATACAGCAGATTTTCTGCAACCAGATAGTGTCTACAGAGTGAATAATGAACTTTATATAAAAGGAATTGATTCTGCAGAAGTACCACCAAAGAACGACAATGTAATAATTCATCCTATTAATGGCGGAAATAAAGAAGAAGAGAAACTTAAAAAAGAGGAAGAGAAGCGTCGAAAAAAGGAAAAGAAACAAAAGCATGGTTAAGATAGATATTTTTTCTTACCCAAGAAATTCTTCTAGAAATTGACGTTAAGTTCTCTACGACTTTTGGCAGAAAGGTAACCAGTGGAGCAAGGCATTTCATGGAGGGTGTAATCAAAGGAGATTATTGCCTTGCTCTGCTATAGTTTTCACTATTAGAATGTTTCGATAAACAAAAAATGGAAATTTAATTTTGGTCCATAATTGCCACTAAAAATGCCTTTAGAAAATTATATTGCGAATTATTTCTTAGAATGAGCGGCATTACGAATAGCGTTCGCCTTACACGGGTTGACGTTATTATTTTACTTATTTCACTAACTGGGGCAAGAGTTAAAGAATCAGGGTTGCTGCGGCGATCTTTTTTTGTTATTCAGCTAACGAGGCAGTTTAGCATTCCTGTAGATCGTTAATTATCAGGTTTGAAAAAAATAAGGCCCCTCAGTAAGATATGAGTATAGACACCACTCTAACTCAACTCTTAAGGAGGAAGCCCTACTATGAATTTTAAAATGCAAGACAAACAAAATCAACTAATAGAAAGAATTTCCGATACACATCTTATTGTTGGTGTAGACATTGCTCAACAATTTCACGTTGCTCGAGCTGTAAACTTCCGTGGAATTGTAGTGGGAGATCCCCTTACATTTGTAAATAATGAAGAGGGGTTTGTTTAACTGAAAAATTGGATTGAAAAGTTAAAGAAACTAAAAAACCTAGATTCCACAATAGTAGGTATGGAACCCACTGGCCATTACTGGAAAAACCTATCTAAATGGCTTGTTAAACAAAAAATTGAGGTAGTAACAGTCAATCCCCATCTAGTAAAGAGAAACAAGGAGAATCGTGATAACACTCAGTCAAAGAGTGATAAAAAAGATGCACTCGTTATCGCTGATATGGTGAAAAACGGCTATTATTCCTTTGTTCGCCCTTCATCTGAATCCTTTGAGAAACTCAGAGTTTTAATTTCTAATCGTGACGTGATTGTTAAACGTCTCGTAAGCTCTACCAATCAGATCCATAGATGGGTAGATATTGTGTTTCCAGAACTTAGACAAGTATTTAAAGATGTTACTTGTAAAGGGGCAATCGCAACCCTCCGATTATTTCCTACTCCTAATGAAATAGCTTCCTTTGAGCCTCTAGATGTCATGAGGGGATGGAAGTCTATAATGCAGCGACAACCAGGACCCAAAAAGGCTCAATTACTAATCAATCTAGCAAAATCCTCGATTGGAACTGGACAAGCATTGGACGCTTATAAGTTCCATTTAGAACAATTACTGGAGGAGTATGACCTCGCTATAAAACAACTCGAAAGAGTTGAACAACAAGTTAAAGAAGTTCTCAATAAAATACCATTTGCAAGAAAGCTGCTTATGATTAAAGGTATAAGTGAAATTTCATTAGCTGGCATTTTAGGAGAGGCTGGAGATTTAAGTGGGTTTTCTCATGGGAATTCTCTATTACGCCATGCAGGACTCCATTTAGCTGAAGCAAGCTCAGGAAAATGGAAAGGGCAGATTGTCCTCTCAAAACGAGGGAGGTCTAGACTACGGCGTTTCCTCTACCTAGCAACCATGAGCCTTGTGATGAATAACCCTGAGTTTAAAGCTATCCATGCATATAATGTGAAGGTCAAGAAGATGAAGAAAATGAAGTCTATCATGAAGTTGGTCGGTAAATTAGCAAGGATTTCTGTAGGTATAGCTAAGCGAAACGAATCTTACTGTGCAAATAAATTACAAGAAACAATCCCATTAGCAGCATAGGAGCAGTATGACTAAAAGTCTTATAGTTAAATAGTTATCGTAAATTTTGAATGTTGTCTTATTCGTAGGATTTCAAATATGCACGGAGTACCAGGTTTCTTCAACAAAAGGGCACTGTGACCCATCAGTTTAGCATAACTGGCCTCCACCCCTTGGATAGGTATGACGAAGGAATGAAAGGGCAATTGACCCGTTGAGACATGGGAGGGAAAGCCTCCAGGGGCGGCGTGGAGATGTGCATTATATGGTAAAATATGGAGTGGTAGCTGACTCCTTTATTTAACTATGCCTTCACGAAGCCAAGATGATCTGAACTCATTTTAATTACCCGTAAATCCAATTACAAGGGTTATGAAATCCTGCGAATAAGTGAGCATTCAAGAGATATTCGTATCAAACTGAGGGAGTTGAAGAAGGAATGAAAGGATTTTGCAGTAATATATTGGTCATAAAGAATTAATTATTGGTGGTGAACAATGAAAAAGTTCCCTATTTTATTGGTTGTTTTTATTACCCTATTGGTTGTTACTGCTTGTGGTGGTTCTTTTTCATCAACGTCTTCCGATTTGTATGTAGTTAAAAAAGAACATTCAAAGGATTATAAAAAAGCGTGGATAATGGCATATGACCCAAACAGTATTACAGAAAAAAAGAAATAAAAATAATGGTCCAAGAACCAATGGTGTGGAATTTGATTGAGGTTAACAAAACTTATTTTACAAGTTACTCAAAAGAAGGAGATAATCCTTGGATATTAAATCAAATTGAACATCTTGGTAACAATGATTCTATAAGGTGATTAAACTTGAACTAGCCCAGAGGTGTTTACAATGAAGATCCAGCTGCTATTTTGGTGGCTGTTTTTATTGAGATAACGGGCAGTTTAGTTGAAGAAGGATTTGGAATAATAAGGGGAAACATACTAAGTTGGTTAAAGGAGAGACGATATGATTACTGTCCAAAATGCTGAAGGATTCCTCAAGGAGAAGGAAAATACAACTAATATAGCAAATGTTTGGAATGAATTTAAATCGTTTGGAAGACAACCAGTTGAAGGAGAAGAGGAAATAGCTTTACTTTTCCAATGTGGAGTATACGATTTTACAGGTGAAGAATTATTTTACTTTGATTTCGTTAGACAATTTACTGTCTATGAAGATGATGAGTATTCTGGGATGGAACAACTCCATTGTGAATTTGTATTTACCCCAACTAATGAACTTAGAAGTTTGGAAGCGTCAGAATGGTATTTTGATACCGATGGGGATGTGGATGATTTTTATCATTTGGTAGAAAATCTTGAAGAGTTTAAAATACCATTAAAATTAGAGCCTTTACGATTAAATATTTATCAAGAACAGATATAAGTTATTTAACTACCTGGTGCTTTGCCTCAATAAGGGAAGCAAGGCATTTTTCTTATTGAACTAACGAAGCAGGATAGTTAAAGAAGTTTTTCTTTTCTGGATAGGTGCAAACTGTGTAGGAGGACCTTATGAATGAATTGTATAAGTTGTTAGACTTATTAATAAAAAGAGAGATTTCCATTGGATACAATGGTTTTACCATCTTTGCAAATTCACAACTAGAGAATGAACAGAGTTGATATTGAAGAGCAATCACTAGTTGGCTCTAATAACGGAGATTGGAAGGAAACTTGGTTCGTTATCGGGCAAGATGATATAGTTGGAGATCCTATTTTTATAGAAAGCTATCGGAAAGGAACAGTTGATGAGTTATACCAAAAATCGGAAATATATATTAGAAAATAAATAAATTTCATATAGAGGTGGAATTATATGCCTAAAATTGACAATATGTTAGCAATTCTATGGATGCTTCGTTCAGGTGAAAAAATTACTGCAAAACAAATTTCAGAAAAGTTAGAGATGAATATAAGGACTGTGTATCGTTATATTGATACAATTTCAACAAGTGGCGTACCTATAATTTCAGAACCAGGACATAACGGTGGATACACTTTATTGAACAATTTTATTGAGGCTCCTCTTTTTTTTGATTTTGAGGAGCAAACTTCACTATTTCACGCTGTTTTTTTTGCAGAAGAAGCCGGATATTATGGAGGTGAAGCACTAAATAGGGCCATTTCAAAACTAAGTAAATACTCAAATCAAGAGCAGGAAACAAAGATAAACCAACATTTAACTAGTCTTGAAGTAATAAGTCGATTAAGTTCACTCTCTATGGAACCTTTTTTGAAGGAGTTGGAGCAGGCCGTTGCTGACGGGTACTCAGTAAAAATTCTTTACCATAAAAGTGGCGAAAAGCAATTAAATTATAGATTGGTCGATCCGTACAGAATTATCTATTGGAATAATAAGTGGTATGTGATTGGATTTTGTCATCTTAGGAATGATATCCGTAGTTTTAGAGTAGATCGAATTGAAAGTCTAATGCTAACCGAAAATAAGTTTAACCGGCCCAGAAAATTTTTCAGCACGTGACTTTTTTATAAAAAGTCTTCTTCCCACTATAGAAGATAAGGAAGGGATTATTTCTTTGGTTATTAATGGGGATAAAAGTGTATTGGCTGATATTTGCCAACATTGGTTTTTAGGACATTATTTACAAGAACGGACTTCAAATCAAGCAGTTTTTCTTCTTGAAAAAGATATGATACATACATATGTACCTTATTTACTTTTACCGTACAATAAATCTATTAAAGTTATTGAGCCAATAAGTCTTAAGAAAAGACTTATTGAAGTTCTGTCGGAATTAATAAAATTTCATCAAGTATGAGAACTTCCCTGACGTTAACTGTCAGGGAAGTTGTATTATAATAGCTATATCAATTGTGATTGGAGTGTTATTGGATGCAAACAAAAAAAGTTTTTCTATATGTATTTAATACAATGTCGGACTGGGAATATGGATATTTAATTGCTGAACTAAACTCAGGAAGATATTTCAAAAAAGATTTAGCACCTTTAAAAGTAATTACAGTAGGAGCTAATAAAGAAATGATTACTACTATGGGAGGACTGAGCATAAAACCAGATATTTCCCTTGATGAATGTACTCTTGAGAGTAAAGATCTTTTAATTTTACCAGGAGGGACTACTTGGAGTGAAGAAATTCATCAACCTATCTTGGAAAGAATTGGCCAAGCTTTAAAGCTTGGCACTATTGTTGCTGCAATTTGTGGTGCAACTGAGGCCCTTGCGAATATGGGATACTTAGATACTATAAAGCATACAAGTAATAATTTAGAATACACTAAAATGGTATGTCCTAACTATAAAGGAGAAAAGTTCTATGAGGTGGGATCTGCGGTATCTGATGCGAATTTAGTTACTGCATCAGGAATAGCTCCTCTGGAATTTGCGATGGAAGTTCTGAAAAAATTAGATGTATTTGCACCAGATACATTACATTCCTGGTATAACCTAAATAAGACTCATAAACCTGAATACTACTTCCAGTTAATGAATTCAATAAATAGCTGAGCTAAAAAATCAACTTAGCAGTTTTATATTAGTTCAAATAAAAATAATGAAGTAACTGAAAAGCTCACTTTCTCTATTTTGTTTTGCAGAGAAGTTGGGCTTTTTAATTTGGAATTTCCTTATCGTTGTAAATCCGCATTTTCCTGACGCTACCCCTTATTGAAGATACGTGCAACATTCCTGAAAGAAGTTTGTGAACAAATGCACTTAAACTAATGGGTGCTTTAGTTAAAGAAGGACCCAATAATAAATAAAAATCGCTAACGCTCCTGTTAAGCGATTTTTTTCGTTTTCCCAATTTATTTCTGTTAGCAAAATTGCCGGTTAAAATGTACCGTAATTTGCACCCTTACAGAAGTGTCTGTTAGTCTGCAAATTGGTATACAAATTCTGTAACAAAAAAATAAAATCTACTAGTATAAATGCCTGTATACCAATAAAAATAGACCATCATTTTATATTACAATTTGATGGTCTATTTGCTTTACAAAATTAAATTTTGTGACAGGTAACTGAACCCGTTACTATATTGAATGGTTTTTATCTTTATCAATATTGGGTGTATTAGAGTGGGTTAATATGCGATCTATTACTTTTGAAGTAAGTGGCATGAAGGTATTTAGGATTATCCCACCTAAACAAACGGTTAATAAAGTTCCAACGCCAATTGGTCCATTTGAAATCATTGCTAACATCAAGAATACGAGGTAAATATATGTCCTCGCAAAAAATATATTTGTTTTAGTTAATTCTTGTATGATTAAGGTTAATCGGTCAACTGGAATGGGTGCAAAGTTTGTGTGTAAATATGTTGCGGTTCCTAATCCTATAACAACTAAGCCGATTCCGAAACAAACAACTTGGCTGTACCATAGTTCAGGTGTTATCAAATTGTGCAATAAAAAAAGCCACATATCAATACCAATACCCGTTATAAATGCTGTTAACAACCCCAAAACTTCTGGTCTTTGTCTTTTTAACAATGAATTACAACATATCAATATTAAAGCTATTATTATTTCCCAACTTCCTACAGTAAGCCCCACATTTATGGACAGTCCTACCAAAAGTGCATCAAAAGGAGAAGTTCCAAGGTCTGATTGTATTGTGAAAGAAATACCAAGGGTTACTATTAAAATTCCTAATACATAAAAAACATATTTCACTTTACTCGACCTCTTTATCATTATTTTTTGTTGCAAATGCAACAAAGTTAGGTTAAGTTTAATATATGTTATTATTATTGCATTTGCAACAATAATACATGCTAGGGAGGTATTAAAATGCCTACCTGGAAAGGGCATTTAACTTAGAACAATTAGAAAAAGAATTATCCAATATTTCTTCGCAATTCTTTTTTGTGTATTTTAATAATGAAGTCGCTGGATATTTAAAGGTCAATAATTATGGGTGATGAAGAACAAATGGACTTTATAATGACCAAAATACTCATATAACATTTTTTGAAAGGGGGATTATTATGTATATTCCAAAATATTTTAAGGTCACAAATGTGGATGAAATTTGGGATTTTGTTCAAAATAGCTCTTTTGGCACGATTGTCACAACAAAACAAGGGAAACCAGTAGCCACTCATTTGCCTTTAGGGTTAAATAAAAAAGGTGATGATTACTATATTACTGGGCATATGGCTTATGGAAATCCTCAGTGGAAAACATTTGAAACCTGTGAAGATGTGCTTGTTATGTTTCAGGGACCGCACGCTTACATTTCTTCCTCTTGGTATGGGCATGAAGAAGTTCCAACATGGAATTATAAAGCCGTCCATGCATATGGTAAAGCAAGCATTTTAGAGAAAAATGAATTAATAGAAGAATTAACAATAATGCTGGAAAAATATGAAGAAAATCGTGAAAATCCTGTTTTATGGGATAAACTTTCCCCTGACCTCTTAGAAAGTGAACTGAAAGGGATAGTTGGCTTTAAGATTAAGGTGGAAGAAATTCAGGCTGCATATAAATTAAGTCAGAACCGAAATGAAAAAGATTATCATAACATAATTGATAAATTACAAAATGAAGAAAATCCAAATTCAAAACAAATGGCAGAAGTAATGGAAAAAGATTAAAAAATGACATATAAATTTTCAGGTCATACTCCCGCGATATATTTAACTCACCGAATGAAGCAGGGATAGTTGAATACTGAGTAAGATAAATGAGGTGTTAGTATGTCAGATATAAGTATTAAATTAATAAGTTCAGACAATTGGCGCGAAGCGCTTGAACTATCTGTCCACGATGAACAACAGAAATTTGTTGCATCTATTAATCCTCCCGTCGCTATTGCTCTTGCTAAAGCATATATAAGACCAGGTGGAAAAATGGTAGAACCATATGGAATTTACAATCAAAATAAGATGGTAGGCTTTTTCAATCTGCATTATACACCAGATAGTAAAGATGATTACTGGTTATTTCATTTTTTCATAGATAAAAGATTTCAAAGAAACGGATTGGGATCAAAAGCATTAAATGAATTAATCAGAAATATTAGATATAACCATCCTGCTTGTAACCGTCTTTATTTAACGGTTCATCCAGAAAATGAAGCGGGGAGATTATTTTATTTGAAATTTGGTTTTTCAGAAGAAAATAAAATGACCTTCGATGAACCCACTTTTTCTATAATGATATAGCAATACTTTGGTGGACACATTTTATATTATAATTGAACTAACAGGGCAGTTTAGTTGAACAATCGTCGTTAGCTTTTTTGGGGGTACCACCAGCAAAACGCGGATTTACAACGTTAAGGAGATACAAATATAAAAAGCCTAATTTCTCATGTGTTATAAGTGAGAAATTAGGCTTTAGTTACTTCAGAAAAACGCCTTTTTCTTGATTAAGCCAGAAGCTTTATATTGGAAAAAGTGAGTTATAAATAAGCTGCTATTCTAATTAGGCTGCTTGCTGAAATCTCTCTGAGCTCCCCTATAGCTTCCAATAAGATTTTGATAACCAGGAAGATGGCTAGAAATTAAAGCGCCAAAACCTTCAACATCATTGCGCCAATCACGTTGTAATTCGCACGCTATGCTAAACCAGTTCAGAAGCTGCACCCCACCATGGGCCATACGCGTTAATGCCGCATCCGCTACTTGTTTACTGAATGTTCCAGAAGCATCAGTAGCAACAAATACTTCATAACCAGCGTTCACAGCGGAAAGTGCAGGAAATGCAACACAAACATCTGTTACTACGCCCGCAATGATCAGTTGTTTTTTTCCAGTTTCTTGGATTGCTTTGACAAAATCTTCATTATCCCATGCGTTAATTTGTCCAGGACGAGCTATTTTTGGCGCATGTGGAAAAAGTTCACCCAATTCTTGCATGAGTGGTCCATTTGGCCCGTTTTCAAAGCTTGTTGTTAAAATAACTGGTAAATCAAAAAATTTAGCAGTGTTAGCAAGAGCCATAACATTGTTCTTGAATTCATCAACACCATAGTCACGCACAAGACCGGAGATAAGGCCGGTTTGATGATCAACTAAAAGAACGGCCGCATTATCTTTATTAAGACGAGAATAGAAATCAGACATTTTATTGTCCTCCCTTTAATTAAGTATAAGTAATCGAAGAAGATTCATAGATAGGAAAATCCATGTTAAACTCCTTCGTTTGTTCCAATGTAATTGAATATATTAATGGAATTCGTTTTCTAAAAACTCAATATGTGTTAGTAGTATTTTAATAAGAATGATTGAAAATTTTGGAACTTTTTAATTAATCTAGGGCTGGAGTGTGATCGATCCAATGAATAAAATGGTGTAAATATTGTTGAAGATAACGTTTTGTTTGTTCGTCTGTAAGGGTTTTCTGTTCAGAATCAATCTTTTTATGTACTTGGGAAATCAACACTTTTTGAAATGGAAGAACATGAACCTGCATGGCCTCTAGTACTTGTTTGATTTGCAATTGAGCAAAGGCAGTACCTAATCCCCCAGGAGTTGCACCAATTAAACCAACCGGTTTTCTGCTAAGAACGGCAGATTCCCGAGGTCTTGATGCCCAGTCCAATGCATTCTTTAATACGCCTGGAATTCCAGAATTGTACTCTGGACTTACAATAACGATACCGTCAACGTCCTGGATAGCAGATTTATATGATGACACTGTTTCTGGAACGCTTATTTCTAAGTCTTCGTTGAACAAAGGCAGATCATTGATCTCGATCCAACGAAATTGAAGGGAATCATCCAGCTCTGTTAATGATTGAGCAATGATTCGATTATAAGAGTTTTTTCGTAAACTACCACATATAAGGCCGATGGTCTTGGTCATACATTTCCTCCTCGTTTAAAACTACGTTCATGTTACCATAATATACCAAAATGAAAGAAGTGACGTTATACCTAATTGTCTGATTATTTAATTTAATGAAGTGTTTATTACATAAAATTTAGGATGTAAGGATTTCTCTTTCGTTTTCTTATTATTCGGCTTGTGTTTTGCAAGCTATGGTAAATGGTCTATGTCAATTTTATTTTCTCTTTCAATCACTATATATTTCCATCATACTAGTAACTAGAAAGAATTGGAGGGAGTGCAGAAATGGAAGAAAAGAAAGTGACCTGGTTAGAACTCTTTTATGATTTGTTATTTGTGGCGGCGGTTGCGGCTGCGACTCATGTTTTACTTCATGTTGAAGATGGTCATATCCATACAGAGTATTTAGTAAAGTTTGTATTAATTTTTATTCCTATCTGGTGGGCTTGGGTAGGGCAAACCATATTTATTAACCGGTTTGGAAAAGATTTATTTCACCAACGTATCTTTTTAATTCTGCAAATGTTTTTTGTACTAATTATGACATCAAGTTTATCAGTTGATTTTGATTCTTATTATCTTTCTTTTTTAATTGGTTATATTGGCTTAAGAGCAGTGACTGCAATCCAATATCTTATTGTCCAGCGTATAGAAACGGGAGTTCGAAAACAAGCAGCCCTCTTTTTTGGAAGGTATTTTTGGATTGGAATCGTCATTTCATTATTGTCTGTCTTTTTTGATTCTTGGGTTCGATATGCTGTGTTGTATACGGGAATCCTTATTGATATCATTGTCCCGGTGCTTGGACGAAAATGCTTAGAAAAGGTTCCCACAAATACGGCTCATTTATTAGAGCGATTTGGTTTATTTACCATTATTCTCTTTGGGGAAGCTCTTATTAGTACACTTGCGATCATTCAGCCTACAAAAGGAAATTGGAATTCAATAGGCTTTGCGGTCATTTCATTTATCCTGATTATATCGATGTGGTGGCAATATTTCGATAACATGGAGAAGAAACTTGACAAGTCTTTACAAACATCCGGCCAAATCATTATTTATGGTCATCTGTTTATTTTAATGTCTTTGAGCATGATTGCAGCATCTATCAGGCTATTGTTTTTACATGAGGTCCATTACTCATTTATCATATTTTTTGCTTTTGGATCTGTATTGCTCTATTTCCTGTCAACTACCTTTGTTTTCCATCAATATAGACATGTGCACCACCGATTGAAAATTTATCATTTAGGGTTATTCTTAGGAATTTTAACTGTCTTTTTTATTATTAATTTGATTATTGTAGTACCAAATATTTTAATAATAGCTGAATTAACCTTGTTTTTTATTATCTTTACTAAACTAACAATTTCTAATAAAAAGCAACCGTTGACAAATGAGATTCATCCGAGAATTGGAATTGAGGAAGATAATAAAAACTTTTAGGAGAGAGGATGTCTTGAACTGGTTACTCTTAATGTTATTGAAGATGATTATTTTAAAGTAATGGATGTGAAGTATTACACTTAAAGTAACGGGGGCGATACTTCAATAACGAAGAATCGCTTTTCTTATTCTATTAAAGAAGAAAAAATCTTAAAGGTGGATTAATTATGTATGGGTTAATAGCTATATTTGTTGAAAAAACACAACAGTTAATATAAGAATGAAGGAACTAAGTGATAAAATAAGGGGGAAAATAATATGGAGATTGAATTTAATGAATTGAATCCAACCAAGGATGATTTTATTAGATTACATCAAACAACTGGATGGAATGCTAAAGGATTATATACATATGATTAACTATATACTGCTATTTGTAATAGTTGGTATTCCGTTTCTATTTATCATAATAAATATTTAATAGGATATGGACGAATTATATCAGATGGTATCTATCAAACTCTAATTTGTGATGTAATGGTTCACCCTGAATATCAAAGAAGAGGTATTGGAAAGAAAGTAATGAATGCATTACTTAAAAAATGTGATGAAGAAGGAATTAAGTGGGTTCAATTATTTTGTGCAAAAGGAAAACAGGAATTTTATAAGGAACTAGGCTTTAACAGCCGAGATTCTGAAGCCCCAGGCATGTCCTTATTTTTATAAATATGCATTTTTTATGATCTTTTATTACAAACTGTTCCTTAACAACGGGGTGCATTAGTTGAATATCCTAATGTTAATTTTGGCAAAATGAAAGCAATTCTCGATAAGGAGAATTGCTTTATTTTGGTATTATTAGATCCAATAGACATTTCATTTTCTCTTCTTAAGATTCTTATCTCAATTCATCCCAGTATAAAAAGACATACTCTGGTTCATGCTCTTTTTTCAACTCATCAATGCTTGCTATTTTATCTGAAGTTTTCTGTTTATTTGTAGGTAGAGTTTTACTAGCGTTCTGTTTTAAACCCTTTTCATCCATGGTATACACTCTCCTTTTTAGTATAGTTTGTGTCCTGGCCATCTTCTTATTCTTGTTTTTGAAGGAAGGTAATTAGGTGAAATATTTCACTTAATGCTTTTTAAATTTCATTTTGGTAGTAAATGCTTACGTCTAGTTAAGAACATCTGATACCCATAAAGAACAACCGAATAAAAAAATAAGTGAAAAAGATGTCCAAAACGACCAATTAAAAAAATCCATAAAGTACCAGAAAAGAAAGGTCCTAGTAATGTAGTCAGCTATTCTCTTATTTAGTTAACGATTCAGAATAGTTGAAGACATCAGAAAAAAAATAACGTCCCAATTAAGAATAACTTTAACAATGCACTACATTATATTATTCCGTTGAGGGAATGATTTTATTAACACTAAAAATTCCCGGTGGAGGTTTATAAAGTGCAGGACGGAAAACATGATAATTTAACTTCAGCAGAAATATCTCAGTTATGGGGTACATACATGGGGGATAGTTCACAAGTTTGCATACTTAGTTATTTTCTAAATGTAGTTGAAGATAAGGAGATAAAAACCATTATTGAGGATGCCTGTAATTCAGCTCAACTACATGTACTAAAAATAAAAGACATGTTTAGTGAAAAAGGTCAAGCAATACCTCATGGTTTTAAGATAGCTGAGGATGTAGATACATCTGCACCAAGACTTTATTCTGATTCTTTGATGTTAGAGTATTTACATCAGTTTGGAAGGATTGGATTAAGAACACACAGTGTAAACTTATCATTAGCAACAAGAAAAGATTGCACGGAGTTTTTTAAACAATGCTTAACTGATGCAGATAGATTGTATGAAAAGGCTAAGGATTTACAAATAACAAAAGGTATTTATGGTAAATCCCCTTTAATTAAAACATCACAAGAAGTTGATTATATTAAGCACCAGAATTTTTTGGCAGGATTTTTTGGTGTCAAAAGACCTCTAACAGCTCCTGAAATAACAAGTTTATATGCAAATTTCCAAAGAAATTCCCTAGGAAGTGGAATACTAATTGGATTTAGTCAAGTGGCTAAAGCAAACGATGTTATAAAATATTTCACTCGGGCAAAAGAGATTGGTGAGAAACACTGTGAAATTTTTAACTCATACTTAAAAGAATACAACTTTCTTGATCCTATATTTTGGGACTCTCAAGTAACTGAAAATACACAACATGTTTTTTCCGATAAGTTATTGATGTTTGTAGTCAGTACACTAACCGCAGCTTGAATGGGTTTCTATGGGGTGGCTCTTGGAACTAGTTTTAGAAGAGATTTAGTTACGGTATACAATAGGTTTTTATTAGAAATCCAGTTGTTAGCAGAGGATGGGGCAAACATTATGATAGAAAATGGATGGCTTGAGTCTCCACCAAAAGTAGGTGAAAAGTAGAATAACTTTTCTTTCAACTAACTGGGTACTTAAGGGGAGGATCAGCTGCCTTTCTAGATGGCTTTTCTTATTCAAGCAACTGGCAGAATAATTGATTAAATGGATAGGTAGAAGAATTGTGTGAATTCTATATTTAGACTATCTAAAGGAGTATTCTAATGGTAAAACTAATTTTATGGTCCTTCTTTTTACTTCCTTGGATTTCCTTAATTTTTTTACATAAATTAGATAATGAGGCGATTCGTAGATATATGCCTGTTGCATTTCTCGCAACAATAATAAATACAATTCTTTATCAAATTGCTTGGACATATGATTGGTGGAAATACAAAGAAACCCTTTTTGCATGGGATAAGGTTGCACAGGTACACACTGTATATGGGGTTTTTTTAGTTGGAACCATTTGGATTTTTTATTTCACCTTTGGTAAGTTTTGGCTCTACTTTATTGTTAATTTCATTGTAGATTGTATCTATTCTTTTGGCTTTAGGACATTATGGAAAAAACTAAAGATTACAACTGCCGGAGGGATACTATCGCCTTTTGAAGGGATTATAATTATGACATTTATTGCAATTATTCTTTATGGATATCATAAGTGGCAGGAAGGGTTGATTGATTCAGATAGTAAAGGTTAGAATACTTAAATCAACCGTGTAATCGGAGCTGTCATTTTGACAGCTTTTCATATGTGTGCCAGGCATGGCAACTATCTAGGTGGTGAAAGTCCACTGTGTGGGTACACATCGACCAACCACTAAGGAAGCGCAAGGTACTTATCGTGAGATAAGGGCTGGAGGAAGCGTGGAATAAAATCTTGGCTCGACGTACAGAAATCTGATACTAAGGCTTTATAAAGGGATGAGGCTCCATAGCAAGTCAAAGTCCAAAAGATGTGCGTAACTTTGTAGAGTAAATCAGGCGAGTAAAAGAGGAAAGATAGTTGTCTTACCCTGGGAGGTCTTGCGGATGTACGGAAGTACAGTCGAAAAAGGTTAGTCGCAAGAAGTCAGCAGAAGCCATAGTAGTGAAATTATTCATGAAGGGCTGAACAATTTATAGTGTTTCAACACCACGAATGCGTAAGTGACGTACTCCGAATGTGTTAATGGAGAAAGTATGAGCGTATCTCAAAGGATAACCAAAATGGAGCTATCACTTACTACGTGAGAGGAAAGGAGAAACGAGTGTGAACCTTTTAGAACAGATTCTAAGTAATCAAAATATGAATGAAGCTTACCTGCGTGTCTATAAAAATAAAGGTGCAAGTGGCGTCGATGGAGTAACAGTCGAAGAACTAAAGCAATATCTGAGAGAGAACAAGGATGAGTTACGTCAGCGCATCAGAACAAGAAAATACCAACCACAGGCTGCCTTAAGAGTGGAAATCCCAAAAGAAAATGGCAAGATGCGCAAGTTGGGAATACCAACAGTAGTGGATAGAGTAGTTCAACAAGCTATTCATCAAGCTCTCAGTCCGATATTTGAAAAGCAATTCAGTGAATTCAGTTACGGCTTTAGACCAAAAAGAAGCTGTGAGATGGCTATTATAAAAAGCTTGGAATTTCTGAATGATGGACACGATTGGGTGGTAGACATTGACCTCGAAAGATTCTTCGATACAGTCCATCACGATAAACTCATGCGAATTATCGCTAACACAATAGATGATGGTGATGTCATCTCGCTAATCAGAAAATACTTAGTAAGTGGAGTCATGGTGAAAGGGAAATATGAAGAAACACCAGTCGGGACTCCGCAAGGAGGGAACCTTAGCCCATTATTGAGTAATATTATGTTAAATGAACTCGATAAGGAACTAGAGAAAAGAGGGCTAAGGTTCGTGAGATACGCTGATGACGCTCTCATCTTTGTGAAGAGTGAGGCAGCAGCAAACAGAGTGATGAAATCAATCGTGAGATTTATAGAAGGAAAACTAGGATTAATAGTCAATGTGGAGAAGAGCAAAATCTCTCGCCCAAAAGATTTAAAATTCTTAGGATTCGGGTTTTATTACGATACTAAAAACAAGAGGTATCAAGTAAAACCCCATCTTATGTCAATACAGAAGTTTCAAAGGAAGCTTCGAAAATTAACAAAGCGAAACTGGAGTGTTCCGCTAGACTTCCGAATTTTAAAACTGAAACAAGTCATACTTGGGTGGGTTAATTACTTTAGAATCTCAAATATGAAAAAAGCAATGAGTGAGATAGATCAGAAGCTTCGCTCCAGAATTAGAGTCATCATTTGGAAGCAATGGAAGGTACCTAGAAAACAAATTAAATCGCTTATTCAATTAGGGATTCCGGAGGAAGAAGCGAAAGGATTAACCTTCTGTCGAAAAGGTTACCGGTACATTGGACTATCAAAAGTTGTCCAAAGAGCAATCTCAAACAAAAGACTAAAGCAGAGGGGACTTCCCTCTGCTTCAGAACATTATCTAAAAGTACACACTGTAATATAAATTGAACCGCCGTATACGGAACCGTATGTACGGTGGTGTGAGAGGGGCGAAAATAATCAACTTATTTTCCCTCTACTCGATTGCACTAACGGTCAAGTAAATTAAGGTGTTAAAAAAATAAGGAAGTACAGGTTAGATTGTTCAATAGGAACAGTCTTTTTTTATCCTTAACATAGAATATGAAAATTTCCGTTTGTCCCTAAAAAGGCAAAAAGCCGAGAGCATAAATCCCTCGACCAATTACATTATATAGTTATTTAGGTTTACATGGTAAAGGAAATAAAAACCAATAGATTCATTTACTTTTACTTATTGAAAAAATTTTAAGAACTAACCATCTTATAGCTATTCCACCGAGATTGTAAAAAATTAGTGAATAGATTAACTTCCAGGTTATAAGTTCATAAAAATTGAGCCAAATAAATAAGGTTTCTCCAATAAAAGTGGAAAATAAGGAAAGTAGAAAATTAAATATTAAAAATGATTTCCATGACTTTGACCACTGATATATTAACATCATTGAGCATGGTACTAATGTTAGGTCCGCTGGTAACAATGGTGGAATCATTTGAAACAATTTATCTGGATATTCCCACCACATTAGATCTGTTCCTATATTATCCAAAACATAAGTAGGAACCATTATTAATGCGCCATAAAGGACTATTTCAGGTAGTCGTTTCTTATTGACTAAAAACCACCAAATTATCCACGGAAATATTGATAAAAATAATAATAAATACCATTTCCAGGTAAATAAATCATCATGAACCCAATGTTGATATGCAAGGTCACTAAATTTCTCTCTTGCTTTCTGTACTTCATCAAACGAAGGAAAAGATTTATTCATTGCGGCACCTTAATTTCTTAGGAATTAAGTTTTGATTTCAGGTATTTATGTTTATTAGTATTAAACAACTCCATCATTACCATTTGAAGTTATGTTAAACTAGTCATATTTCGAAGGAAATTGAAGAAAGTGCTTCACAAAAAAGCACGCATTCGGCGCTTCAGTTTTTATTTTGCTGCTGCTTAATATTATTATTCTGCGAGATGATAATACCGCTAAAAATAATATTGATAATCATACTTAAAAGTCCTAAACAAATAATTACGACAAATTGATTTTCTGAACGCATGGTTTAGCCTCCAATAGTTTTCTTGAGGTTATTTTTACCAAACTGTTCTCTTTTAATTCAAACAGAAAAAATGATCAGCGCCGACTTTCGAGAATATTGTGAAGCCAAGTTTAGTGCAATAAGAAATATAGTTAATTACCAAATAGTTTGATAATATTACATTATTTTTACAGATAAAAGGGGAAGCTATTATAAAAACACTCGAAAGGGGTGTGTTTTAATGCACCTCGCTATTACGGTCCTAACCATTATAGCTTCCTTTAAGTGGGGTAACTGGAAAAACTGGAAAGAATACCATGCCAGTATGTCTTTTATTGCGACGGGTGGATTACTGTACGAATATATTGTAAAAGAAAATACCTTATGGAAGTTCCACCCTGATTTATTATACGGACATGAAATGGTGGTAATGGTATATGCTGTAATCACTATGCCTATTAGTATCCTTCTATATCTTTCCCATTTTCCAGAAGGATGGTTTAAACGATTGTTATACATATTACTTTGGTCTGGAATTTATATTTTTGTTGAGTGGATTTTATTAAAGTTCGGAAGAATCTCTTATCAAAATGGATGGAAATTTTGGTATTCTTTTTTATTTGATATTGTCCTGTTTTCGGTAATTGTAATACATCAGTTTAAACCATTCCGAGCTTATATCATCTCTTTATTTATTATCATCTTCTTAATAAATTACTTCGATATTCCTTTTAAGTTTATTAAATGACGCTTGTTAAACTATCTGAGGGATTACTGAAGCAGCGGTGATGCCTTTTTTCTTATTGAAGTAACGAAGCAGTTTAGTTGTGCGAAATGTTTCTGACTTAAATTGGGATTGGTCACAATACTCAGGTAAAGGTCAGACAGTTCCTGTCGGAACTGAAGGATTATATCGAAGGATCAAAAGATGGGGTAACGCCCTGAAGGGTTCTCTCTTAGTCGAATAGCACTGGATTTAGTAAGAATGATAGTGTTATAAGCTCGGCGAAAAGGCGTGAGAAATTACCGTACCAGTTCGGCTGACGAAAGCCTACTCGATGGAGTGGTGTAATTCATGGCGCTTGAGTTGTTTGAATATGGTGAGAATGCGAATAAACCTAAAAGTAATGGTTAAGCTGACAAACTTCTGAATGTACGGGTCTAAAACTGCGATACATAGAAATGTGTATATCACCAAATTGTGAGGTTAGATGTGGGTGAGTAAAAATAACTAATATGAAAATCCATGATACGTTGCGGGCGTATGAATGCTAACAGGCTTAAAGGAAGCACCTAAGTTCATTCTATAATAGATATAATTCAACGTTGTAAACTGGTAACGTGGAGGACTTACTTCTTATGAAACGTTGGCAAGGAAAACAATAATGATAATAGTTATTGTATAACTTGCCTTAATATCAGTGAAAGTGGTGGCATAGTACCAATGAAATGTTTAACCCACATGGAGGGATAGCCACTAGACTAATATAGATTTATTCAACCAAGTAAGGCAGTTCTTTATCGATTAATAAGGTTCTTGTGAGACTAAAAGAGGTTTAACTCCGAAAGGAGTCACCAACTTATTGAAACGGAAGAAACTGAGACACAGTGAATATTATAGTATGCAAGATTGTTTTGACAAACTATATTTTCAAAGTGTCAGTGGTCATCGCTTCTATGACTTAACAGATTTAATGAGTTCTAAAGATAATATACAACTTGCCTACCGAAACATAAAAAGAAACACAGGTAGCAAAACTGCTGGAACAGATAAATTAACAATCAAAGATATTCAGCATCTAACAGTGGAAGATGTAATAGCAAGGGTTCAAACCATGTTCAAATGGTACAGACCACAATCAGTTAGGCGTGTTCTCATTCCTAAAGGATACGGTAAAACAAGACCTTTAGGTATTCCAACGATTTGGGATAGAATCTTTCAACAATGCATACTTCAAATATTAGAGCCTATTTGTGAAGCAAAATTCCATAAACATAGTTATGGATTTAGACCGAACCGCAGCACTCATCATGCCAAAGCTAGGCTGGAATTTCTTATTAATCAATCTGGACTCTACCATTGTGTCGATGTAGATATCAAAGGCTTCTTTGATAACGTGAATCATAGTAAGCTTTTAAAACAAATGTGGTCATTGGGCATAAGGGATAAATTACTTCTTTCTATTATATCTAGACTATTAAAAGCAGAGATTGAAGGAGAAGGTATTCCAACAAAAGGTACTCCGCAAGGGGGTATTCTATCACCTTTATTATCCAACATTGTCTTAAACGAATTGGACTGGTGGATTAGCGACCAGTGGGAAACGTTTGAAAGCAGATATACCTACTCCACCAATGGCAGTAAGTATCAGCATTTGAAGAAGACAGCTTTGAAAGAGTGCTTTATCGTCCGCTATGCGGACGATTTTAAAATTATGTGCAGAACAAGGTCACAGGCGATAAGAATGAATTACGCAGTGAGAGATTTCTTGAAAAATAGAATACACCTGGAAACAAGCGAGGAGAAATCAAAAATCATCAACCTAAAGAAAAACTCTTCCGAGTTTCTTGGCTTTTCAATAAAAGCTGTTAGAAAAGGAAAAACAAGATTTGGCTATGTGGCAAGGTCCGATATGTCGAAGAAGGCTAAACTAAACGCCTTCCAAAAGATTAAGGAAGCTATAAAAGTAATCAAGAAAAAGCCTTGCATTCAGGCAGTCTGGAATTTCAATACTGTCGTCATGGGAATCCAAAACTATTACTCAGTCGCTACAAACATCACTATCAATCTGAATGAGTTAAACGCTCATCTACGCAAAACGTTATATAATCAATTAAGGAACATTAGAACCGAGGCAAGTTTCCATGAGATGACTAAAACCTTACAGAAAAGATACAAGGGATATAAGACAAAACTGTTTATGATACAAAAAATGGTTTTTGTCCCCATCCATGCACAACGATGGAAAAAGACACTTGGGTTCTCGCAAGTGATATGTAACTTTACTGCCGAAGGTAGAGCAAAGATTCATAATAGCTTAAAGGCTATCGACAAAAGCATGCTTTCTTACATCATGAGAAACTACATTCCAAATCGAACTATTGAATACAATGACAACAGAATCAGTCAGTTTATTGCCCAATATGGAAAATGTGCCATATTAGTAGAAGAGTTAGGAATTAATGAATGGCATTGTCATCATATAAGTCCTTATTACCTGTCGAAAGATGATAGTTATTCAAACCTGATTATTGTTCATAAAGCAATTCATCAATTAATTCATCTTAAAGATAAAGGTAAAATTGAAACTCTTTTACAATCTTTAAAGCTTACAAGTAAACAGAAAGAAAAAGTAAATAAGTTACGATTAAAATGTCTAAATGAAATAATTTAATTTTGGAAAAACAGCACTCGTCTGCTTAATACATAGAACGAATAAATTGGATTAGTTGGAACGCCGTATGAGGTGAAAGTCTCACGTACGGTGTGAACAGGGGGAAAAGGGAGCGATAACGTCAAACCCTTACCTATCTGTATGAATAAGGAATATGGATATATAAAACATAAAAAGGTGCGATCTAACTGATTGCACCTTTTGATTTTATGAATTGTATATTTCTCTGTTTAAATTCACAATATCATTATGTGAAAATTCTATATTTTTATTTTCTGCAAAAATCTGTGCAAACCTTTCCATTACTTTATCTCGTAGTAGTGGAGCTTTTTCTTTGTTAGCCTTTTTCAATGCTTTTGTTAGTTCATCTTTTGTTAGCTCTGTGCAGTAAGCGGGAGTTCCTGGCTGTTGTCTCCAAGAATCACTTATTGAACCAGTATCTACTGCATCGAAGCCTAGCTCGTTTACTACTTCCATAATTACTTGTTTTTGTGATAGATCATCACCAGCAATCGCGATCGCAATTCGTCCACTAGTACCTTCGGATGTTCCTTCATTTTCTAAAGTATACGCTAATAAGTTGTTGAAAGCTTTAATGATAGGTCTTCCTAATTGATAAGTAACCCAATCACTTTCTACCATCCCGTTCTCGATCTCTTCAATTTCGCCGTCTCTATAAGGATAATAATTTGAAGTATCTACGATGATTACTTCCTCGCCAACTTGATCAATAATGTTTCGAATACTAGGAAGTGCGTGCATAGGGAGAGATATTATGAGAACTTCAATATTTCTCATTACATCCTCAACAAGAACGGGTGTTCCAGCGAAATCTTTTCCTTCTAAACGTTCAATTCCTCTTGCATCTGAAATTTTGACATCATGACCATTCTTAACTAATTTTTTTGAAATATTTGACCCAATTGATCCTGCACCTATAATTCCAAATCTCATCATTGTTCCTCCTAAATTATTTGTATTTAAAAGAATTATTCTGCTTAAAGTTACACAATCATAAATAAAAACGTATTGAGTATTTCTGATACATGTACTAGAATAAATTGATTTCTCATCTTTTTGAAGTAGGCAATAAAAATTGACGTAGTACATTTTTTTGTACTTAACAGTAGGAAGCAGGTGAAAAGGTGTCTAGGATATGTAAGGATGGATTTGACAAAGAGTGTATAAAGGACCAAAAAGAATTTTATGGCATTGCCTATACCCAAAACATACTTTCTGGACGGTGGAAATATATCATTCTTTGGTATTTAAAGACCAAGGAGCGTCGTTATAGTGAAATTAAAGCCTTTTTATGGGATATTTCACAAGGTTCTCTTACAAAGCAACTTCGAGAATTAGAAAGAGACGGCTTAATAAATCGCAAAGTTTATCCAGAGGTTCCTCCTCGAGTAGATTATTCATTAACCTCAAAAGGAAAAGAATTCATTCCTATAATTGATTTGATGGAAGAGTTCGGGAAGAAGTATGGGGAGCAGGTAGATTAATCAAAGCGCTCACATTCATTGTTTACCTTATATCAAAAATTCAAAACTAAATAGTAGATATAGTAATAGTTGTGGGAAGAGAGATTGTTTTAACCACAGTTTTTTCTTTTACGATAAAAGATTGTGAAGAAATGGATTAAGGTAACGGGGGTAAGAGTTAAAGAATGGAAGCTGTCATTGTGGCAGCTTTTTTTTCACTAACTAAGCTATAAGTACAAAAAAATGTACTACGGCAATATTTATTGCCCTCTTTTAAAAAGTGAGAATAGGCTTTATTCTAGTGTCTGTAATCAAATTACTCAATGCAACAAGTTGATAGGCAAACGGTGTAATATACAGAATCTGGACATTTCAGTGTAATGTTGATGTGGATGAGGGTTTCCATAAAATTGGTTGTTCCATATCTTCTTGTACCTCCGTTCTAGATAAATTCAGCTGATAGTAGTTCCCCTAAGATAAATGGACAACTAAATTTTAACTGTGATATAGTTAGCTTGCTAAGTATATGGGAGGCATATCTATGAACGATAAGGTTGATTGCGATATTCGTGAGTCATTAGATAAAGTTTCATCCAAAATGCGTCGAGATTATAGCGAAAGTCTAAGAGAACTTAATCTTCATGTTGGGCAAGATAAACTACTCGCTCGTTTGTGGTTAGGTGATGGGGTAACACAAATGCAACTTTGTGAACACTTAAAATGCGAGCCGCCTACGGTAACAAATATGGTAAAATCATTGGAGCAAAACGGATTTATATACCGTAAACGTGATGAACTAGATGCAAGGATTATGCGAATTTATCTAACGGACAAAGGCAAAGAATTAGAGAAACCGGTTGATTTTAAATGGAAACAGCAACAAGAAAAATTACTCCATTCAATTTTACCGGAAGAACGCTTAATCCTAAGGGAACTTATGAAGCGAATGGAGAGGAACTTGTTCTAAGTTTTTCTCTATATTGATACTTAGCATGCTAAGTAATTATTTAGCAACCTAAATATTAATTAGTCTATATCGGCTATATACCAGGAAAAGGTTATGGGATTTCACTGAAGATGATGCGTTTAGCCGAAACAATGATATTGGGTAATCACCAATAAATTACTTAATAAGCTAAGTATTATTTCCGTTTTCACCGATCTACTGAAATTTGATTGAAAATAATTCACTTTAGGCTCTTTTGCTTATTTGGAGCCTATTTAAAATAAAGGAGAGAAGATACATGAAAAAAAGAAAAGAAATGCAACTAGCACTACAAATGGTCTCTGGATACGGAGCTGAATTTAGCGCTTGGAGAATGCCAGGCACTGACCCGGCAGCCTACACAAATATGGATAGTTATGTGGAACGAGCTAAATTGGCTGAAAAAGGAAAATTCCAAATGATCTTCATCGCCGATACTCCTGGATTATACAATGACTTAGGCCCTCAGACTCCCATGTTCCCTATGGATCCTATGTTAGCACTAATGGCTGTAGCCAGAGAAACGAAACATATTGGGCTTGTTGCTACCTTATCCACGACATTCAATTATCCATATAACATAGCACGTCAGTTCAAAGCACTAGATGTTATAAGTCATGGACGTGTAGGATGGAATGCAGTCACCACATCCGAGCCATTAGCTGCAGCAAATTTTGGTGCACAGATTGCCAGTCGCAAAGAACGATATGACATGGCTCATGAATCCATACAAATTGTTCAAGCTTTGTGGGGGAGTTGGGAATCAGACGCCTGGACGTTAGATGTAGAAGGTGGAAAATTTGCCAACATGGACAAAATTAGCCCTATCAATCTTAAAGGGCAGTATTATGCATCTCGTGGTCCATTGCCAATCCCCCCATCTGAGCAAGGTCAGCCAGTTATTTTCCAAGCAGGCGGAGGGGAAGAAGGCTTGGAATTGGCGGGGAGGTACGCTTCTGGTGTCTATGCTAACCCTTATGACATTGAGTCTGCACGTGAACATAGGCAAGCGCTTCGACAAAGTGCAGCTCGTTTTGGCCGAAATCCAGATGACATCAAGATGTATGCAGGTTTTATGTTTTCCATAGGTTCAACGGAAGAAGAAGGTTTAGAACGACGAAGACAGCTTATGAGTTTTAATCCTGAGGAGATTCCAAGCAGAGTAAGATACCTTGGTTCCATGGTTGGTTTACCACTATCGGTGAATTCGGTAGATATTAATCAACCTTTATCAGCTGACTTGTTGAAAAAGGCATATGCCAACTCAATGGATCCACGTTCCCACAGAGCTTTAGAGCTGCTGAAAAAAGGGATATCCATTCGAGATGTTCTTGCGCATGGGGTCATAAACTATCATCCAGTAGTTGCAGGTACACCCGTACAAGTTGCAGACTTCTTGGAAGAATGGTTTTTGGCAGGTGCATGTGACGGTTTCTCGGTTGTTCCGGATATAGCCTATGATGGAGTTGCTGATTTTGTGGAACTGGTTGTTCCAATTCTGCAGGATCGAGGTTTGTTCCACAGGGAATATGAAGGAAAAACACTGCGCGAGAATATGGGAGTTCCTTATCAATATGGAAGGCTGAAATATGAAAATAATTAATAGAGAAGACAGCCCTTCATGCTTGAGTATTTAAACAAACAAGGATTTGCAAAAAAATAAACTATTATTAATTAAATCGATTACAGGGAGATATAGAGATGAAAAAATACAATACGCGTGCCATATTGGCATCGTTGCTTATCTGCGGTTTTGTTGGCATGTTTAGCGAGACCGCTCTAAACATAGCAATGACTAACTTAATGGAAGTATTTCAAATTTCAGCTGCAACCACACAGTGGTTAACAACCGGTTTCTTGCTGACTCTTGGCATTTTAATGCCAATGAGCGGGTTGCTGCTGCAGAGGCTTACGACGAGGCAGATGTTCACAGGTTCACTAATTAGCTTAATCGTAGGTACATTGATTGCGGCACTCGCTTTCAATTTTGATATGTTGATGTTCGCTAGAGTTTTACAGGCAATAGGCATGGGATTGTTGCTTCCTCTCATGTTCAATACCATTCTTGTCATTTATCCGCCGGAAAAGCGGGGGGCGGCGATGGGCTTCGTTGGACTTGTTATCATGTTTGCGCCTGCAACCGGACCTACCATAGGCGGTCTATTAATAGAGTATTTAACCTGGCATTATATTTTCTGGTTCTCGCTGCCACTTTTGATTATTGGGTTGTTGATAGGGCTGAAGTATTTAGAAAATGTCACTGATGTCACAAAGCCTAGGGTAGATCTACTATCTGTCGCATTGTCAACGATCGGCTTTGGAGGAGTTGTCTTCGGCTTCAGTAAGGCAGGCGAAGGATCTGAAGGCTGGAGCAGTGCAGTCGTGGTTACTTCAATCGTCGTTGGACTCATCGCGCTGGTGCTGTTCATACTCCGGCAGAACGTCATGCGCGATCCGATGATGAATCTGAGCGTTTTCAAATATCCTATGTACGTCGTTGGGCTGCTTATGGTACTGTCGTGTATGTTGATCATTATGTCGAGCATGATTATCCTGCCGATGTTTCTGCAGACGGGCACAGGACTGTCTGTGTTCACTACCGGACTCATGCTTTTGCCGGGCAGCGCACTCAACGGTATCCTCTCCCCGCGTATGGGGCGCTTGTTCGATAGATATGGACCGAAATGGCTTGTTATTCCCGGTCTCGTGATCGTTTCAGTCATGTTATGGTTCTTTACTACCCTATCTCCTGCTTCTTCAGTGGGCTTTATCGTGGCTTTGCATATCGGGCTCATGGTTGGGGTAGGCATGATATGGATGCCTGCTCAAACGAACGGTCTAAATCAATTGCCGCCGGAGTTATACCCGCACGGCACGGCAGTCATGAACACACTACAGCAGGTCGTAGGGGCGATTGGAACAGCGGTCGCAATCAGTATCCTTACTGGTGGTATGGAGAAATACTTGCACCGCTCCTCCGATCCGACTAATCTGACCGAAATAGCCAACGCGATGACGACAGGATCACAAAGCGTGTTCTGGTTCACGATGACTATAGCATTAATTGGCTTGGTCATGGCACTCTTCATCCGCCGCGTTGTAGTCAACCACAAGGTGATGAATTCACCACATTGATGTATTGTTAAACAGGTGGCGACTGTAGTGCTATAAGTTTCTATCATCCGGATATGCTCTTTCTGACGAATTACCTTTAAAAAAACCGGGGCATTGATCCTTCTTAGATCAATGCCCCAATTTGTTTGGCTATAAAACTACATTCCTGTAAAAAAATAGATAAAGCAAGTTTGTGAAATAATGTACTTAAACTAAAGGGTGCTTATGTTAAATAGGGAAATGCTTCGACGAACCTTTATTCTTAATTTGTGCAAGGATATTTAGTTTAATAAGAATTCGGACCACATGAAATGGTCTTTTTTTATTTATAAATGAATAGTCAGTAAGAAAGGGGTTTTCTATACCTGTATAGAATAAGTAATTATATCTGTTAAAGGTGGGTGTTTTGATGCTTCAACACGAATATGGATGGGTTCGACAGACTAGAGGAACTCTGTTAGATTTTTGTGGGAAAATAGATTCTAATCACTTTACTCATACTAATGGTTTCGGTTGGCAAAGTGTAAGAGACACATTGGTTCATATAGCAGATTGCTATGTTGCATGGCTTGGCTCATTTGTTTTATTGAAGACAAAAAAACCACTTACTCCAAGGGAAGAATTACATAATCTCAGTTTAGAGGAAATAATAGCACGATTTGAACAAGTAGATTCAATAGTAAATGAATTATTAGAACTACATGGACATAAGTTAAACCTGCTAATTGAGAGAGAAATCCCTTGGAGAGAAGCACCTGAACTATTATCTATTACTCCTCGTAAATTGCTAATGCACACCATTACTCACGAGTTTCATCACAAGGGACAAATAGTAGCCATGCTCCGTCAGATGGGTTATGAGCCCCCAAATACAGATGTTTTAGGAACAGAAGATTAATTTATTCTAGAAATATTTTGGGCGATGTTTAATTAACATTGCCTTTTTCGTTGAGTAAGTTTGTGAAGTATCGTACTTAAAGTAACGGGTGCGTTAGTTCGATTAGAAACAAAAAAGGAACTTCAAAAATGAAGTTCTTTTTAAATAATTTTAATTACGGAATTCAAGGGGGAAATACATTTTCCCCCAAGTTAAAGTTTATTTTCTCTAAAAATGTTTATTTTTACATATATGTTATGAGTAAATATTACTTTATTTCAGTGTCTCTGCATTTTTTATTGAGCAAAATTGTATAATTTTACACCGAAAATATATTATCCATATTGAAAATTCCCCCAATTTACGGAAAGTTAAAAAAATATTACACTGATAATATTAAAGATTCGTTTAATGACCTAAAAAAATTGGTAACTATTAGAACCATTTACTTAAAAGAGGTGAATTAAATATGAATATCACTTGGCTAGGAAGTTATTATGTTTATTGTTGGAATTGCAATTTTTGCATTGATTTGGAGGATAAAGCATAAATTTTTTCTCAAAAAGTGAGTAACAAGTTACTTTATATTTAGACAAATAAACATGTAATAGAATCATTTAAAGACTGTCAAATTTTAAAGAAAAGTCATACTTATTTGGTGTTGAAGTTAATGTATCAAAATATTTAAATTTTAGGAGACAAAGCATGAAAAATATTTTAATGGTTTTGGTTTGCACACTTCTTTTATTTGGTTGTTCACTGAAAACAAAAACAGAGAGTAAAATTATTCAAACAGTCGGAATCGTAGGCGTCACATCCGTTAGCACTATTATTTATTCGGTAGATAAAGATAGTAATTTAATCAAGTTAGTTAAAAAAGGATTCGAAACAAAAAAATCGCAAAACGAACAAATCGAAACACCTGATTTAACACTAACATTTATTAATGATGATGGTAAGAAAGAGGAGTTTCAAGTAAATTACAAGCAAAGGCTCTATTCGTACAAGGGTAACATTTACAAACTTGATTCAAAAACAACAAGTATACTTCAAGAGCAATTTATGAATTAACAATGTAAATCTATATTTAATATTAATAGCTTATTGAACTAAGGAGCTGAGCAACCATCTCCTATTTTATTATTGAAGTTTAGTTCATTAAGAAAAGGAAAAGTGTTAATAGTTCTTCTTGAGTAAAGAGTAATAACAGCTTAGGAGGGTTTATGAAAAAACTATACTTTTTAACATTAATTCTAACATTTTGCCTTCTTACTTCTGCATGTATATCGAAAAATGTCAGTAATGAAATTGAACAACCAAAAGAGTTAGTGGTTGAACAAACATCGACATTAGAGAATTGGGATATTAGTGTTGTACCAAGATTAGATCATAAAAAATGGGTTTTTGACACAGCAATTAAGTATTTGGGAGATAATCCTGTAAAACTAACAGTTAACTATTATGATAAAACAAAAGTAACCTATAATGATTTAGTACCTTTACAAGTTCAAAAATCATTTGGAAGTTTCGATTATGAGAAAAGTGTTTTTTCAAAACAGAATAAAGATTTATCCTTTAGTTTAAAATGGGTCGAAGGTAACAAAACATTATCAGGTGATATTGAATTTAAAATAAAACCTAAAAATCATTGAGTAATTTAATAAGCTATGCAGGAGGAATTATATTTAAATCAATATTTAAATACTCACCTATCTTCGGGAGTATTCTAGGTTTGATTTTCGTTACCACAGCTTTGCTTTTAGCTATTAGAAGGTATAGAAAATTTGAAAATAAATAATGTGTTATCAATTTTGGCTGTCTATAATTTGATAGTCTTTTTATTTTGCAAAACTCATTGCGTCTACTGATTCCTTCTTGTACTATCGTGGCAGGATAGTTCAATAAGAGAAGGATATGAAAGTATATAAACGAATATAAACAAATATATAGCGTTTTAGAGGTGAGAAAATATTGTTAGATAAATCCATCCCATATTTTAATGTCATAATGAAGAGACCTGCTGGAACCCCAATTCCTAATTTTTTATTGCCAGAAGGTTACTCTTTCGCTTGGTTTACAGAAGGAAAAGAACAACAGTGGGCAGAAATTGAAGCATCTGTTAGTGAATTTTTAAATACAGATGATGCCCTTAATTATTTTCGAATTGAATATTTACCTTTTTTGAGTGAATTAAAACAGAGAGTGCTTTTCATCCAGAATGAAAAGGGAAATGAAGTTGGTACTATAACAGGTTGGTGGAATATGACAGAAGGAAAACGGGACCCTTCAATCCACTGGTTCGCAGTCAAAAAAGAATACCAAAATCAAGGTCTTGGTAAGGCTTTAGTTTGTGAGTGCCTAAATAGATTATCTCTTCTTGATGGGGATAATGACATATATTTGCATACACAGACTTGGAGTTATAAGGCAATAGGTATTTATTTAAAGGTAGGGTTCGAAATAATGAAAGAAGAAAGTTTTTCACAATACAACAATGACTATGAACTAGCTATTCCACATTTAAAAAAAATGTTGAACATTTAGCAATATTCAACTAAAGGGGGATTGAGTTATTTAAGGTTAGGTTGCTGCAGCAGCCTTTTTTTCTTGAACTAAAGGGGCAGGTTAGTGAAATAAGCTTTCACTGGTTCTTCAATCATTAATGATAAGAATCAACCTCACATTTTTTGGTGTTTTTTTAATTAACAAACATTAACCTACCTATTTCGGTTACTTTATCTAGCTACATTTTTTAAATTTAATTAACAAGACTTATCAAGTAAAGTTGATATTCGTCCAAGCAAACTTGTCCATCATAAATATACTAATAGTAATTCTTTAAAGAAAGAGGTGTAAAAAATGGGATTGATTTGTACATGTGGTGTACTAATCCCAACTCCTTTAACAGCAGAGGGTACAGTTGAATTCCTTTTTTTTGAAGATAATACTACTGTAGAAGGAACGGGTACTTATACTGCTGATGCCTGTGCTGATAGACTTGAAGCTGGTTCCGTAACGTTCAATTTCATGGATACAGACAATACCACCCCAGATCGAAGTTTCATATTTGCTTCCACCATTATTACACAGGTTAGCTGTGAAACTATAGGTGAGATCTGTTTGGTTACAGTTCGAGGTGTAGGTATGATAGCTGGTGATAATATCCTAAGAGGATTTAGGGTTACATTCGTAGATAGACCAGCTCCTTCTGAAGATACAGTCAGAGATTTTATTATTGATGGTTTTGGAGCCCAGCCTCAAGATGAAATATTGCCCGAAGAAATCACTACATTTTGTTTTGAATAAATAGGGTTCCTTTCCAAGAACGTACAATGCAAAGTATAGGTATGCTATGTAGCATCTTATTTAAGTAACGGGTGCGTTTCTTCCAGATCAGCTGCCATTTCAGGCGGCTTTTTCTTATTGTACTAAATGGGCAAGTTAGTGGAAGAAGAACATGATAAAATATAGAGAAAAAGTGTTGGTTGGTAGTAATATGAAATATTATAAATTACTTCTTGATGATAGTAATCAGAACGATACAGTATGCTTTTTTAAAGACAGTAAAGGGTTTGAACAATATCACCTTACAAATGGTAAGTTTATAAAAAATTGGAATGGGGATTTAACCTTTTATTTTAATCCAGATGAAGGTAACAATCAGACCGATTACTTAGCAAATAATATGGGTTGGTTCCTCGTTTCACATCAACTAAAATGCTTGTAACAAAAAATTGATAAAAGCGAAATTCAGTATCTTCCAGTAAGAGTAGTTAATTCAAAAGATAACTCTAAAAGAGAGGGTTATTCTGTTGCGAATATCCTTAGTGTATTGGATGTATTGAACCTTCAACATTCTGATTATAGCGTTTTCGAAATTGATGATGAAAAGGTTTATTCGATACGAAAATACGCAATAAACAAAAATAAAGTAAATGATTATCATATATTCAAAATTAAAGGTTATGAAATACCAATGTTTTTTTCAGAAAAATATAAAGAAATTGTATTAAAACACGGAATTACTGGATGCGATTTTTTGGAAGTAAAAACAATCTAACCTTGTTCAACTAACGGGTGCTAGAGCTCAAGAAGGATCGCTGCGGCAAGTTTTTTATTCTAATTTGACTAATGATCAGGTTACTTCAAGAAGAATTGATCACTCTTTTCTATTTAGGGGAAGTTAGAAAAGAGGTGAATTTATTTTGAAAACATTGGGTCCACTTCTCTTTATCATTTTCTTTTTTACTTTGGGGTCATCTGAAGACAACGCACAACCTAAAGAATGTCCTGTGTTAGGTGAATTAGAGCAAATATCCATCAAGGATAGAAAAGAGGTTATTGAAGCATTAAATACTTTAATACCAAAAACTTATGGAACTGGAATAGATGATTTTCCCGACATATACACTAAATGGAATGTAGTAACTGCTAAACCTTTTCCTAAAACAGCTGGCAATAAAGAAGAAGAAGCCTATTTTGGAATGGCAAAGAACTTTTGTGGTTTGGAAATTGCTGAAAAGTCATGGCTTGTACGCTTAGATTTCCCAAAAGCACCTGGTGCGAACTTAGCCCAAGGTCAAATGTTTTTAGCAAAAAGTAAGGAAAAAGGATGGTTTGTTTGGTTTCGGTATCATTAAATTTAAGAATTTCTAAGCATTACTTAATAATACTGCTGCCGAACTAAGCAGCTTTTTCTTGTTGTACTAGAGGGACATGATATTGGAAGTAGATTTCTTTTATAAGGTGGTTAGGTTTTAAAATGGAGGTGATATATAATGACTTATAGGAAATTAAATTCCAAGGAGAATATAATTTGTGTGGAAACTTGTATTTCTATGTTTTGGTATTTTTAACGTAGCTACATTTTTGATACCTAAAAAATTAAATAAAATAGAAATTTACGCTACTTCCTTTTTTGCCTTCACCTATGGTGTTACAGTCGATATGATATTAGACTTACATTATGATTTTTACGGATATTATGGAGAAGGATTTCAATGGTTGGGACTTTTAGCTATATTTCTGTATTTTCCATCTATCAGTGTACTATTTCTTAATCTATATCCTTTAGAAAGTAATAAACGAAAAAAAATAATTTACATTTTAGGCTGGACCGTTTTTTCAATCGCTTTTGAATGGTTTTGTTTACATACTAAATTTTATTATTACAATGGGTGGAAACTGTGGTATTCAGCAATCGCTTATCCATTAATATTTTCAACACTTTTGTTTAATTTAAAGCTGGTTCGGAAACTAAGTCACCCTAATTAGAAAATTAATAATATTGACTATTTAGCAAATATTAAAACCAAACTGTTTAATAAGGGTGTTTCTATTGCGTATTCTTCTGTGCCTTACTGTTATACTCTGTTGCTGGAAATTTGGAGATATAAAAAATTGGAAAAAGTATTACCCAACTATTTTATACCTTGTTTTAAACAATTTATTATATTGCTTCTTTGTTGGCAAAAAACACTTTCTATGGAGGTTGGAACCTGATTTTTTATTGAATTTCACGTTTTCTATTTTAGTACAATCGTTCATTATACTACCGTGCATTGCAATACTGTTCTTGTCTTATTTACCTAAGACTCGGAAGAAAGTAATACTATATTTAATAATAACAGGATCCATTCTTGCTGGGATTGAAACGATCATGTTTATTGCTGAAAAAATCACCTATCATAACGGTTGGAATTATTGGTGGTCAGTAGCCTTTAATTTCTTATGGGTTATTATGTTGAGATTTCATTACCTTAAACCCATTTCTGCTTGGATTGTTTCGTTTCTATTTACAGCTTTTTTTATTATTTACTTTCATGTTCCGTTGCCTTAACACTAACCTTTTCTTATTCAACTATTGGGTGCGTTGATCCGGAAGGGTTTATGTTAACTTTATAGAACCTTATTAAATTATCGGGCGATGTTAGTTGAGGAATGAATATTTTAATACGAAATTGGTGATTATTTAACCCAAGTAAACAAGTAATTTGTAATAATCAGAATAATGTGAATGGGAGGCAAAAAAAATGGCATTTAAATCCAAGAATATTTTTATCAATTTACCAGTAAAAGATGTGAAGAAATCCACCAACTTTTTAACTGAGGTCGGTTTTGAACTCAACCCACAATTTAGCGATGAGAACACATCTAGTATAGTCATCAATGACAATATTTTTGCTTTAATCATGAATGAGGAACGTTTCAAGGAGTTTAGTAAGAAGGAAATTGTGGATACTACTACTGCCTCCGAAGCGATTTTTTGTTTATCTACTGAAAGTCGAGAGCAAGTGAACGAGTTGGTAAATAAGGCGATTTCAGCTGGCGGAAAAACTTATAGCGACCCTCAAGATCATGGATTTATGTATGGATGGGGTTTTCAGGACTTAGACGGTCATATATGGGAAGTCGTTTATATGGATGAAAGTGCATTTTAGCTGATGTGATACTCGCGTAACAAAAAAACAGAAGCCTTACAGTTTCTGTTTTTTTGTTATTTACATCGATAATTGAAATATTAGAATCGATTTTGTCCCAAGACCATCTTCCAAAATCAAAATCGGAGGAAGCAGAAGTAACTAATTCAACAACAGCACCTTTTTCTCACTGTCATATGATGTATCATAAATCCCTCTTAGGTTCCACAACCATTGGTTCATACGGTTCAGGTATCGGTACTTGCGCAATTTACTTGTTTTTAGAACGCACCTAAAACGGGCATTTTATCGTCTAATTGGTGGGATATTTTTTAGCTTAAGTTTTGCTCATTACGAATTTTTTCTAGCAATGCATGGCAGCCTTCTGTAACCAGCTGATAGGTTTCCTCAAAATCTCCCGTGTAATATGGATCAGGGACATCTTTGTTATGTTCCGTTAAATCGAGCAGACGGATAATTTTCGGATGTTTCGGTTTACCGGTGATCTCGAAAATGTTCTTAACATTGCTCTCATCCATCCCGATGATATAGTCGAACGATTCAAAGTCTTTCTTTGTTAATTGACGCCCGACAAGTCCTTCCGCGGAAATATTGTATTTCTTTAAGATGGCAAGAGTTCCTTTATGCGGAGGAGAACCGATGTGCCAAGAACTTGTAGCAGCTGAATCAACGCTGACCTTACTAGACAAATTTTCCTTTTTCAGTAAGTCACGAAACACGCCCTCAGCCATTGGTGAACGGCAAATGTTTCCCAAACAGACAAATAATACATTAATCATGTTAAAAACTCCTTTTAATCTTTTAAACTACGTTTCGTCTTCCATAACGACCATTCTAAGCATTTTATCAAAGATTGTAAATTGAAATACAAAAAACAACATTAATAACGAAATCTATAACAGCCATGAAAATAGATGTGCGCTGTTATAAAGGGCAGGGACATATTTTGGTCATAATCTGTACATCTAAATAGTAAAAATGGTATAAGGATTGTTTTTTCCATATCCATGATTGGTAAAAATACTTCTGAATTTTACAAACTTAGATAATTAACTTATTAAGGAGGCGTGTTTGGTGAAATCGATTGGAATCTTGGGCGTAGGTCAAGCAGGTGGGAATATAGCTGAAATTGCATCAGCCTTGAATTTTCCGACAGCTCTCATTAATACGAATCAACGGGATGGTGTTGTAAACACCAGGGTAGAAAAAAAGTTTTTTGTTCCAGGATATAATGGTGCAGGTCAAGATCGTTCATTGGGATTACGGGCGCTTCAAGAAAACTATAAGGAAATTATTGATTTTGTTAACAGCTCCTTTAAAAACATTAAGCTCCTATTAGTCGCTTTTTCAACGGACGGTGGCACGGGGTCTGGGATGAGTCCAATGCTAATTGATCTGTTAATGGATCAACTGCCTGGTGTCAAGGTAGGGGCGATTGCAATTATACCTGAACGAAATGTATTAGCAGGAAATCGTATTAATACCGCAGAGTGTATCGAAGAACTTTCCAATATCGAAGGGATATCTTCTGTATTCCTTGTCGACAATGATCAAATGCGTAAACAGAAACCACAATCAAGTAAACACGAAATTTACCTATCTGCTAATCTTCAAGCCATAGAGGCGATAAACCATCTTCTGAAAATCACGAAGAAAAGCTCATTCTTTGGCAATTTTGATGAAACCGATTTAATGAATATCCTTGGATCCAGAGGTGTAACGATTATCTCTTCTGCTCCGATTACGGACGCAAAGAATACATCGGAAGTATCAAAGAAAGTCCAGGTTTCTTGGGAAAACTCGATTTTCTGTCCTGTTGAATCGCAAGGGGTAATCCGAGCTGGCTTGATCTATGAGGGACCTGAGAACATTTCAAAGCTGATAAATGTACCGTCCATCTTTGAAAGAGTGGGGGAACCTCTGCAATTATTTGAAGGAACGTACATCACAGAAACTGACCCAACGATCACAACGGTTCTTGCAGGATTATCCTTTCCAACGCGCCGGATGCTCTCGGTGGAAGAATCGATAGAAAAGAATAAAGAACGACTACAGAACCTAGTAAAAAAGGAAAATACCCAAAATTACGAATCTGGTATCCGTTGGGCATCTAACTTAAAACTGCTGAAACAGGACAGAAAGCCGGTATCTATCACTACTAAGTTAAATAAATATCAAAAGAAATAACCAGACTGAAAGGAAACACAGTAGGGAAGAGATATATCTTTAAATAAGGACTCTTTTCATAAACTTTGTTACTTTTCAAAAAAACCCTATATTTAAGGACAAAACTTTCTGAATAGGGATTTGTCCGCTAGACCCTGGATTAAAGACTAATCCTTCTAACAGGTCGTGCGATGTGACCTCAAGACCCTTTATAAACATTAATCTAAGCAATAACAACCAAAATAAAAGAAAGTTAGGCTGACTTATACTAGCCGTTTTATAACGACTATGCTAAGTCAGCCCATTTTAAATTATTTAAACGATATGTTGTTTACTTTTCATAGGTTAGGCCAAAATCAAACCCATATGCATTACCGTTCTTATCACGATATACATAGGAAGGATCTTCATCGTAACCGGGAACATCACCATTGTTATTATTAATTGCTTCTTGATCAGCAGGGATGGTGAATGGAAGTTTTCCTGTTGGAGCAAATTTGCCGCGAATCACATCGACTAACGCTTCTGCTTTCACTCCGAATACTGCTAAAGTAGCTGCCGCGTTTTCTTCAATCTCTCCAATTAACCATGGACTTGTCATATTGACGGTCAGGATGGTAGGAACTGCTTCTTCAATTTCTTTAATTCTTTCCACATTTATGCCTGTTTCTGCACCTAGAGCAACAGAAAGTGGAATGTCCGGACGATCAGGCACTGTGTTTGGAATGGCATAAACTAGTGCGTGAGTAGCATCCTCTAAGTTGTCAACTACTTGGATAGCTGGATCATACTGTGTTATCGATTTTTTCAAATCAGCAGTTCTAGTTTGTGCGCTGTTTCCGGAGGAGAATACCTCAATATATAATTTAATATCCTCGACTTTATTATCGTTCAGAGGTAATGTGTTATCATCATTACGCAGCAAGACAACGGATTTACGGTGTGCTTCATCTGCTTTTGCCTGTGAAGCTGGGTCATCGGCAATCTGTTGTGCTTGATTCGGATCAACATACGGATTTTCAAATAAACCTAATTCCATCATTTCGCTTAGAAGTCTTGATACCGCTTCGTCGATTCGCTTCTCGGTAATTAATCCATCCTTAACTGCTTTAATAAGGTCAGTAGGATCCGCTTCACCGGAAACAATATCTGTTCCTGCGTTAATAGCCTTCGCATAACGTTCAGGTTTTGTCAGATCTTCTACTCCCCAAGGCATAGAGTAGATTATGGACGTATCACTATTTACATATCCCTTGAATTTAAGCTCTTTGCGCAACAAATCTGTGATCAGCCTTTTATTGTAGGCAAAGCCCACTTCCTCAAACTCCTCACCTTTTTTCAACTGAGGCACGCTATGTTCATTACTTGGGTAGGCATAATAAGGCATGATTGATGTCGTTCCGGCTTCAATCGCTGCTTTAAAGGATGGAAGGTGGTACTTATATAAGCTGCCTTCCGTTGGATATGGATTGAACTTAGACCACTCATAATGTGGATCATGACCATCTTGACGAGCACCGCCGCCAGGGAAATGCTTTGTCGTTAGTGAAACGCTATGTGTACCAAGCTCATCACCTTGGAATCCTTTAACCACTGCATAAATCATTTCAGAAGCAAGGTCAGGGTGTTCTCCAAAAGTACCGTTGATACGATTCCATAGTGGATCTGTCACGACATCGGCCATGTACATGTAACCCTTACGAATTCCTGTAGAAGTCCATTCCTTCGCAGCAATTTCACCAAATTCTTTAACTAGGTCTGCATCTCGTGTAGCTGCAAGTCCTAGTTCACCTGGCCATAATGAAAACTGTCCGGATGCTTCGCTAAAACCAAATGCTAAATTTCCAGCATGATTTCGAGGATTTGATGTCATGACGACAGGTATTCCTAGTCTTGTATCCTCAGCAATTTTTTGTAGCTCATTGATCCATGAGGCTAAATCTTTAGCAGCAGGATTGTCCCGAATAATTAAGTAGCGTAAATTCCGTTCCTGAATTCCCTTTGTCGCAGCAGATGCTTCAACAATCGGCGGATTAAATTCATAGAATTGCTGACCAGGAACAGACCAGCGATTAGTACTAGTTAGTGTATCTTGCTCACATGTAATAAAGTCCCCCGTGTCCGGACAAGATCTGCTGTTTCCCATATAATGAGAAGAGATTAACATCATCCCGGCTTTTTCCTCAAGGGTCATCTGCTTAACAAGATCCTTTACACGTACATTTACTGGTAGGTCCCAGTTTTCATATTTGTCTAGTTTTCCATTATCATTTAAATCTTTGTACTCCTTACCATTTATGGTAAGAATATCCTTTGATGTTACACTAAGTTGAGGGACTGTTTTAACCTCTGCTTTGTTATCATTTCCACGGTCAGCCGAGGCATAAGGAATCACTAACGATGATAACATCAGTGCTCCCGCTGATAATACAGCTGCTTTTTTTATTTTTTTCAATAAACCCACCTTTTTTCCTCCCTCATTTTTATAATAGTCTTACATAATGGGCTGTGCGAAAGGTCATTAATTATGTTGATAGAACCTCCAAGGGGTAAATCAACAGGCCACATTCACACAGCAAAACAAAATAAATAGAATATTATGTTTTAGACAATCACCCCTATAATTTAAGTAAACGCTTTCTTTTCCAAATTAAGTGTACGAGAGGTAAGGACATACAAAGTAGCGATTTTATTTAGATAAATTTGTGATTTTTTAATATTCTGAAAAATAATAGATAATACCTATTACTTAATCACTACCAATGTAGAGTAGAAAATGCATTAAAAAGATGGAAAAATTCTCGGATTTGGCTGTTATTAGGTTAGAGGTGTTCATTACAAACAAAGTTATCGTTAATCAATAGTCAGTGAGAAGTTTTGCACATCCATGCAAAGAACAAACCTCTGTTGAAATTCCTATTAATAAAGAAATTTCAGCAGAGGTTGTTAGATAGATTAATATATTCCTTTTTCGGTTTAAATATAAAATTCCACAGAAACAGTCATAAAAAAGCATGTATTTTCTCGCAAATGTGGTATGATTATGCATGTAAATTTGGTATTCATTGTTGGATTCCACAAAAAATAGCAAAGAAGTGTTGTGTGATGAAATTAGAGCTGAAAATTAGGTATGGTACGGTTAGTTTGTTAGACAAATATTTTACTGGAGAATCAATAGACTACAAGAAAATATTCGCGATTATCATGCCAATATTTGTAGACCAGGCTTTTTTAATCCTAATGAGTTTATTAAATACAGCGATGATTAGTTCAGCTGGGGTTGCTGCGGTCAGTGCGGTGAGTATGGTTGATTCGTTAAATATATTTTTGGCAAATGTTTTTATTGCTGTGGCAACAGGAGGAACCGTTATGGTTGCACAATATAAAGGCAGTGGAAACGGAGCGATGGTGTCCAAAACAGCTACGCAAGCCATATCTGCAGTTACGATATTTGCAGTCCTTATTAGTATCCTTGTCATTATATTTCATATGCCTATCTTAAATATTCTTTTCGGGCAAGCTGAAGCAGAAGTGTTTCATAATGCAAAAATATATCTAATCGGCAGCTGTATTTCTTATCCGCTCATCGCCATATTTCAAGCTATTACTGGCTCTTTAAGAGGGGTTGGGAACACCAAACCCTGCTTGAAGTTATCCCTATTAATGAATTTAACTAATACGATTCTAAATGTTTTGCTTATTTTACTATTTAAAATGGGTATGGAAGGCCTCGTGATTTCCACTATTCTGGCAAGAACTTTAGGAACGGCAGCTTCATTAATTTATATTACAAGATACAATGAGACGTTCCATTTCAAAATAAAAAATGCATTGCGGATTGACTACGCTATTTTAAAAAAGGTCATGTTTATCGGTCTTCCTTTTGCAGCCGAACAAATCTTTTTCAATGGGGGTAAGCTGTTAACCCAAACATTTATTGTGCAATTAGGAACTCTAGCGTTGACAGCATTTGCAATTGCTAATTCTATTGCCATGTTATTTCAATTAGGGCCGAACTCTCTAGGCATTGCCAGTGTAACGGTTGTTGGTCAGTGTATCGGACGAAGGAACATAAGGGATGCAAGGAAGTTTACGAATTCGTTGATTGGATTTTCCGCCATCCTCTTTGTAATAGCAGCAGCTGTATTATTACCATTATTTCCGTTATTGATCAAAATGTTCAACGCGCCGGATGAAATTATCCCAACCATCTTTATAATGATTTTAATATCTGCGATTGCCCAACCAATCGTGTGGTCACAAAGCTTTATTATGCCATCCGCCTTACGGGCAGCAGGGGATTCCAACTTTACATCAATGGCCTCATTGGTGTCGATGTGGCTGCTGCGGGTAGTACTTGGGTATATTTTAGGAATTACCTTAGGATTTGGTATTATTGGTGTTTGGATGGCCATGATCGTCGAATGGGGCTCTAGGGCTATCATCTTTAACATGCGTTTCAAAGGGAAAAAATGGTACGCGCATAAGCTCGTGTAATTAACAAATTTTGATATATTTAGTTTTTGATAGAATAGTCTTCGTAAAAAAATAATTTTTGTTAATTTTTAAGAGCCTTAAGGTACAAATGGTGTTATGTCATTTGTGCCAGAAGAGTGGAAGGGTTATCTTGATTTTTAGGATTGGCGCTCTTTTTATTGAATTAATTAAGCTAAGCAGGTTGGATTGAGAAAGGATTCGAACTACGAAAAAAGACATTCTGTTACCAAGAATGTCTCAGGCTGTCGAGAAAATCTCGACAGCTATTATATTTTATAATCACTTAAACGATTCACCACGGTAATGTAACTTTAAATAACAGGACGGTGGATAGAATGTACAAGCCAAAAAGAGAAATTCAAAACGAAAGCTGAATTTGTTTTTATTGATGATTTAGTACCGCAAGATTACCTATTAAGGTAGGTGGACAAATATATAGATTTTTCTTTTATTGGTGAGAGGGTCCGTCCTTTTTATTCAGAAAATAACGGGCGTCCTTCGGACCCAACAAAAGGTTTATTCCCTGAATGGAAGTTTACATATGATAAAGAACGAGATTTGTATGTTTGTCCAAATGGTCAGTATTTACAATATCGTACAACTACAAGGGAATGATATTGGGAATATATGTCAGATCCTAAAAAGTGTGTCAACTGCCCACTCTTGCAGGAGTGTACAAAATCTCAAAATAAAACAAAAGTAGTTACCAGACATGTTTGGGAGGAACATAAGGAAAAGGTTCGATTTAACCGACTTTCAAAGTCAGGTAAAATACTATATAAATTTAGAAAAGAAAAAGTAGAGCGAAGCTTCGGTAACACTTGGTCACTCGCATTTCGCAATCCCCGTAACCTGCAATAGCGAAGCCCATGCAGTTCTTTTGAATCTGCGCCGCAGCATACCAAAACATGAAAAAGATTACCACGCACTTAGCCAGGTTGGAAAGAGTGTGTGGCAATCTCCAGGTTCATTCTCCCTGTTGATTGGAGCGGAAGGTGCGAAGACTCCTGCGGGAGTACGGGGCTGAGGAGGCTCCCCGGCACGCCCGCGGAAAGCGAAGCACCTGGAGCGGAAGTCAACAGGCCTTTGGGCAGGCAGAAAAATAAAAATTGCCGAGAGAGATACCTTTCTCGACAATATGAGACATTCTTTCACCATGAATGTCTTTTATTAATTTAATATTGTTTATTAAATTTTTCTTTTTTTACAATATCCTTAACAGTATGTTAAAAGGTTATATTTCCTAGCAAATAACAAAGTAGTTTAAGAATATAATTAGTAGGCGATACCCACACGTGATTTTAGATAATCACTACTTTTTATCTGGCTAAATGTAAATTCTGCTGTATCCAGCACGGAAATTTCAACCCCACCCTCCGGTAAAAAATTACGTTCTTCACGATAATTACCTACACTCTTACCATCTGGTAAATAGGTAGGGCAGACAATAGTCCATTCGAGTGTGGATTGTTTAAGCATATTGTAAACTTTATGATGTTCTTTCGCTGCGCGGACTGATTTGCGCTTTGATTCACTTGACTGATAACGAAGTGTATTTGGGCTTGTTCTACTTTGAAGAATGCCTGCAGTGCCTATGGTTATGATTCGTTTTATACTTGCGTTTTCCATTGCATCAATTATTAATGGCATACTGTCAGATAAAGTGGTAGTCCCATCAGTATTTAATGCACTAATAACTACATCAACCTCACGCATGGCACGGACAATATCATCTTTATTTAAAACATTACCTTGAAGAATAGTTAAATTAACACTATTTATTTGAATTTTCTCAGGAGAGCGGACTAATGCAGTTACATGATGTCGGTCACGAAGAGCAAAAGTTACTAATTGATATCCAACTCGTCCAGTTGCACCTAAAATTAGAATATTGATGTTTACGAACCCCCTTATACGATACAATATTACCCTACACTTAAAAGTAATTATATCGTCTTCTTCAACAAATGTATCCTGTTTTTGTCATTGAGTTAAATTACGAAATTTAGCGGTGCTGAAACGGATGTTTTTACTTTTGGGAGAGGAGTATATCATCTTCATTCTTAACGCCAACGTTAGCTGCAAAAATAACCGCATCGGCTTTTCATAATTGCTCAGCAGTATTCCGAATCTCAATGCCTTTTGCCCCTTGCTTCTGGAACATACAAATCTTGATAGCGGTTTATTTAAATCAAATCTTATCAAAAAAAATTATAGACACATTAAACGTTTAAGTGCATACAGCTCTGTCAAACCTAATATAAGAATTAAATAGACAGGTTATATAAAGGAGTCAGAAAGTCACATGAAGTTGTCTAAAGTTCAAATATTCTGGATGCTGACTACACATGCACTTGGTGTAGCTATAATGCTCATATTAAGACAAACCATTGATATTTCTAGGCAAGACGCTTGGTTATCTGTTTTAATTGGGGGAGGATTAAGCATATTCATTGTTTTCATTGCAGTAAAACTCAGCCAGATGTTTCCCAATCAATCCTTTATTGAATATATTCAAGAAATTCTAGGAAATAAGATTGGTAGGGTAATTCTTTTAATTTATTTTGCTCAATGGTATTCGGTAATCGGTTTAATCTTACGCGAATTTTCAGAACTAATGAAATTAACCATGCCTAGGACTCCTACTTGGGTTATTATATTAGGTATGCTTTTAATTGTGCTATGCTACCTATCAAGGAATAGAAGTCATTGGTCGATGTAGAGAATTTATTGGTCCTATTATTATTTTCATTGTTTTAATTACATTATTTTTAAATCTAAATAATGTTGACTTCTATAAATTGACACCTATAATTTCAGAGACAGGGCTGTTATCTATCATAAAGGGAGCTGTTCCGACTGCTGGTTTTATTGGCCAAAACGCAATCATCATGATGCTAATTGTGTTTATGAAAAAGCCAAAGGAAAGTTTATTTCCCGCCTTATGGGGAACGGCTTTACCTGCTATCATGGTTTCGCTTGCTACCCTTACTGTTATTGCTACATTCGGTCCAAATTTACCTGCACATATGTGGTATCCTTATTTCCGGTTAATCAGAGTTATCTCTGTAGCAGATTTTATCCAAAATGTTGATATTATTTTTATTGTTGTGTGGTTGACAAGTGTTTTCATGCGGTTAGCAATATTTTTCTTTGTGGCAAGCTACGGCTCGGCACAATTCTTAAAAATAAAAGACTGGAAGAAAATGATTTTTATTAATGCACCCATTGTTTATATCATCAGCTTATTGCCTCGTAGTATTGTTAAGTCGGACATTCTATATCCTGTTTTTATTACACAAAGAATTACTATGCCTGTCCTTTTGTTTGGAATCCCATTACTTTTGCTGATAATTGCTAGGATACGTAAGAGAAAACGAATTGACAAACAAGGCTAATGGGGGATTAATTGATGATTTTTACTTTGTCGGACTTTGTACCCGTTAATCTTATCTTGCTAGTGACATGAATAGACACTTCAATCTCCTTAAAATGTTTACTCCAATCTTTTTTTATTTTTTTCCATTCATTGTTATCGTAACGTCGAAATGCTTCCCCAAATTGTAAGGGATCTGTTCCTAACTTTTGAGATTTTTGAATGGTCATTTGAATTTGATTCTTAATTTCTTTTTCCTGCATTTTTTCTAATTCCTTAAGCACCTGTTGGCTTTCAAGGTTGACGTTTTCACAATTTACTTCTGCTATTGTAGAATCTGCTGTAATATCCAAATCAATGGATAAATGCTTCCCACTCTTAATGAAGGGTTCGATTGAATGTTTTGTTTCTGTAACTTTAAAATTAATCGATCCCTTTTCTTTACCTGGACAGTTTATACCCACTTTTGCTTCTTTTATTTCATTTAGAATCCACATTAACCCAATGCTTTCTTTATTATCGAGATAGCCAACAAGTTTATCCTTACTAAAAAGAGCCGTACCATTTAACTTAATTTTATTTTGCGGTTTACTTTCCGATACTTCTAACATAGTTGCAGTTGCACAAGTGGGTCCACTTTCATACTCACTTATAAAATCTTCCCATTTTATTACTTTTACCAAGGATTCACGTTTAAATTGTTTGATCATATTTTTTATTCCAATTGCTTGAAATTTTTGAAGGTCAATTTCGGTTTCAAGTATTTCTTTCGCAGATCCATTTGTAACAATCATCCATGAAGTTCTACGAAATAATGGCTCTCTCTCAAAATAATCAAGCACATTTTCTAATCCATGCCTGGCCATTTTATCACCAAAGACAACTACGTAGTTATGAGATAAAAAGATTTTACGCGATGATTCCTTGGAAAAGTTTTTGACGGCGTCGTAGACTGTTTTTCCTTTTACAGTGAATAAGACAAATGGCTTTCCATTGGCTTCTCCAGATTTTATAGTGGATGATGGATTAACAATTTGAACAGTAATTTGAATAGGATTTTCCCCTGGTACCCTGTCTACGCCAATTCCAATTACAATGGCCAAATCATCAACTTCATTTTGGTCCCAACACCCTGTTAAAAATATTGTCATGTTAAATACTAATAGGTAAAATAAACCTTTCTTTTTCATGGGACCTCCTAATTAATATACAGGTTTAAAAAGAAGTTATTTAGATGGACCAGGTTTCGACGTTTTTTCCCTTTGGAGATTCTCGGAACTGATTAACTCAGGTCTATTTTTCATGTTCCACCATGGAGCACGAAAAATCGTATCTTTGATCCCACTCCAATTAAATGGAGCAATTGGAGTTAGGTATGGGACACCAAATGAATGTAGAGAACATACATGGATTAGGATCGCAACTAGCCCCAGCATAATACCGTAAAATCCTAGGACACCAGATATTATCATTAAAGGAAAACGGAGCATTCTTATACTAATGGCAATATTAAATGCTGGAATAGCAAAGGAAGCAATGGCGGTAAGCGAGACCACGATTACCATCGGCGGGGAAACGATTCCAGCAGACACTGCAGCTTCTCCAATTACTAAAGCACCGACGATACTTACTGTTTGTCCAACCGGCTTTGGCAACCGGACACCAGCTTCCCGGAGAGCCTCAAATGTTATCTCCATAAGAATCGCCTCTATAAATGAAGGGAATGGTACCCCCTCATGAGCACCTGCAACACTGATAAGGAGGGGAGTGGGCAGCATCTCTTGATGATATGTGGTAATTGCGATATAAGCAGATGGTAGTACTAACGCGACCACAAAAACGAAATAACGTACAGTCCTTACAGCAAAAGAAAATATGTACCGCTCGTAGTAGTCTTCACTAGATTGGAGAAATTGAATAAAAACGGTTGGTACCATCAAAACAAAAGGACTTCCGTCAACTAAAATAACAACCCGGCCTTCTAACAATTCCGCTGCCGCCTTATCGGGCCGCTCCGTATGGGCTATTTGCGGGAAAGGGGAGTAAGGATTGTCTTCAATTAATTCTTCAACATACGCACTGTCAAGGATGGAATCAATATTAATCTTTTTTATTCTATGTCTTACTTCTTTAATAACGTCCTCATTAGCAACACCATCTATATAAGCTACAACGATATTGGTCTTAGTTTTTGTACCGGCAATGAATTTCTCCATTTTTAATTCGGGAGTTTTAATAATTCTTCTCACAAGAGATGTATTTGTTCTAAGATTCTCAGTAAACCCTTGTCTTGGCCCCCTAACAACAGATTCTGTAGCAGGTTCAGACACAGGGCGTACTTCGCCTCCCTTAGTACTAGCGAATAGGCATACTGCGGTACCATCTAAAAGGATGACAGTTTCTCCATTCAATATTTCATCGATTACTTTTTCAATATCCGATGATTCTTTAATATTTGCGATACTTATTAGACTATATTTAATTTGGGAAAGTCTTTCACCTGAATTTAATACTCCATTTGTCTGTAGCAAATGAAACTTGTGTAATAATGAACTCATGATGTTGTCGTGAATGGTGTTTTTATCTGTAATTCCGTCAATATGAACAATTTGTGCATGAATTTTTTCTTAGTTTTCTAAAACTATTTCCCTGAAAACAATATCACTGCAATTATGAAAAATTTTTTTTAGCAAAATGATATTGTCTGATAAATTAGTTGTTAATGGTTCTTTTATTTTAATTTGATTGTTAGATGATAGTGATTTTTGACTTTTATGATTTGTTTTTTTGATTAACCGGCGTAATCTATTATTTTCCATAAGAGTATATCTCCTTTGCCAGTCATTAGCATGTTTTAGAATCACCTATATTTTAAGAAAATATGCAAAAATAACCATAGGTAAAAGTAATGATATAAATAGAAATTATCACATTGAATAATATCTTTTTAATCTTTATACTTTATCTAATGTTTTAGCTAATTAATACAAAAAGCGGGAATAACCTTTTACAATAAATTTTATTAACATAAACCATATTATTTAGAATGAGGTTGATTGGATGGAATTCAGACAACTTGAATATTTTATGGCTGTATGTGAAGAGTTACATTTCACACGTGCAGCAGAAAAACTCGGAATTACTCAACCTACACTTAGTCATCAAATAAAAGCCTTAGAAGATGAAATAGGAATGCCGCTATTTGATCGTGTTGGAAAGAAAATTGCTATTACAGAAGCAGGATTACTTTTGCAGGAGCAAGGCACCAAAATTTTCGGCAACTTAAAAAGTGTTACAGAAAAAATAAGAGAACTTCAAAAAATGAAGAGGGGGAAGCTATCTATTGGAGCGCTGCCAGGTGAAATAAATCATTTGGTTTCATTACAATTGCTGAATTTTCATGATAAGTTTCCTGATATTCAAATAAAACTTGTCGGACTAGAAGACCTTTATGAACGTGTGTTAAAAAATGAACTTGATTTAGCCGTAACAATTATACCCGTTCAGTCTGATGATCGAGTAACTGTTATACCCTTATATAAAGAAAAATTCTTCTTAGTTATCCCTGAAAATCATATTTTAGCAAGTAAGGACGAAATTAAATTTGAAGAAATTCATGACCTGCCTATTATTATGTTTCCACAAAACCATCAGTGCAGAAAATTGGTAGATATTTCATGCAGCTCTATTGGGCTTAAAATACAGCCCAAAATAGAAACAAATACATTTGAATCCATCATCAGCTTAGTTAGAGCAGGGGCAGGAGCAACCATATTATCAAAAACGATACTTAGTCTTAATGATACTTCACGTTTAAAAGTGATTAATATTGTAAATCCAACGATATGCAGGCAGGTTGGTATTGTTGTTCATAAAGATAAATACATTGGGTATGCAGCCCGTCAGTTTATTGATTTATTAACCGATTATGTTAAAAATCTAAATTTGGAAGAACCCATAAATTGTGATGCAATATGATCATGCATAATTTAGATTTTCAGCAGACAAAAACCTCAAGGGGTAACAGTTATAGGCATGTCCTCCAACTGTTTATCTCTTGAGGTTTTTTTATGACTAATAAAAAAAGGATACTAAACGATAGATGATTTCTATCGTTTATATAGAAAATATAATATTGTTCTATTATTATTCTGGATTTATAATTCAGTTACATATAAGAAAACATCAATGGGGAATGATAAATTAATGGTCTTTTCCCAGGTTTTCCAAATGAAAATATAACTTTAGGAGAGATGGGTAAAATGGGTGTAAGTCATATTATGGATGGAACAATAGCTAAGAGCAAACAAAGTCCTCTTCAATTCTTGCCTGTAAACTTATTTGGTTCCGTAATGGGAATATCAGGGCTCGCCCTGGCGTGGAGATGGTCTCATGAACTATTCGGAACTTATTCGTTTATTGGTGAGTTGATAGGGGCATTGGCAATAATCATTTTTATTATTTTAAGTACTTCATATTTAATAAAATTTTTTATGTATCCACAAAAAGTTAAAGATGAATTTAACAATCCGATTGTCGGAAATTTCTTTGGAACGATCACCATCGCGATCCTATTACTGTCTTCCGTTATAGCGCCTTATAGTAAAGCACTTTCTGAAATTGTATGGGTTATTGGCACAGTACTTACAATCGTTTTGGCTTTTATTATCGTTCATCGCTTAATAAATCAAAAACAAGAAATACTTCATGCAACTCCTGCATGGCTAATTCCTGGTGTGGGTACGCTTGATATAGCTGTTGCTGGTGGTACCATGCCTTTTGCATGGAGCGAAGAAATCAATCTTTTTGGCTTTGCAGTAGGAAGTATCTTAGCGCTTGTGTTTTTCACATTAATTTTTTCACGCTTAATGCATCACGATCCTATGCCGGAAAAATTAACACCTTCATTAATGGTTTTAATTGCGCCATTTGGAGTGGGGTTCTTGGCATACACAAACATTATAAAAGATGTTGATATGTTTGCCTCCATATTATTTTACTTTGGATTATTTTTAGGGATTGTTCTTTTTGGAAAAGTATTTAAAAAAGGGTTACCGTTTGGTGCATCTTGGTGGGCCGTAAGCTTTCCAATGGCAGCAGTTGTTAATGCAGCTTTTAAATATGCAGCATATGTGAATATATGGCCATTAAAAGCAATAGCTGCAATTTCTTTAATCATTCTAACTATAGTACTAGGAGTTATATTTGTTCGTACGTTAATATTCCTTTTCAAAGGTGAACTTCTAAAAGCATAACATTTGTAACGGGTAATACTTTCCCGTTTCTAATATCAATAAAAACAAGGAATGAGGGATAACATGAAATTTTCAAACTTACTCTTTAAGTTATTAATGTTGTTAGCTGCTTCGTTACTGGGTTTGACAGCGACAATCGTTAATTATTTATACAAAGATGGTTTCAGGATTCAGGATTTAACGAACGTTCAATACGGTTTTGCCGTCATAATCATTTGGCTGATAGTTCTTCCTACAATTCGGAATCAAAAGGTGCCTCGCGGGAAAACCCTGTGTTTCTTAGCAGGAACAGCAGTCAGTGGTGCCTGCGCGATATACTTCTATTTTCAATCATTAACCATGTTACCTGTTTCTTTAAGTATAATTCTTTTATTTCAATTTTCATGGATTATCACTTTAATAGATATTATTGTTAAAAAGAAGATCCCAGGCTTTGAAAAAGTGGCAGGTATGATAATGATTCTTTTTGGAACATTTTTCGCTGTGGGGTTAACTAGTGTGAATTTAATAAATATCCCTGTTAGTGGTGTCGCGTTAGGTTTATTAGCTGCACTTTGTTTCGCAGTAAGCTTATATCTACCTGAATATATTAACAATGATTCTTCTGTTGCTTTTCGATCTGCAATCACGATAACCATATCAGCAGTGGTGATACACATCCTTTATCCCCCAACGTATCTCACTTCTGGGGTACTATTTAAAGATGGATTTCTTTGGTGGGGAATTTTGATGGCGTTGATTGGTCAAGTTATCCCTTTATTATTTATGTTAATCTCCATACCACGGATAGGGGGACGAATGGCAGGAATATTAGGTTCCATTGAACTTCCGGCTACGATATTTTTTGCTCTAATCATTTTAAAAGAAGAAATTACGTGGATACGTATACTAGGAGTTTTATTGATTTTAATAGGAATTTTTATGAGTGAAGCGATGAATGAAAGGAATGAACTGGTGTTAGAGGGTTAAACCCTGGCTCGTATATACTAGGTATTCACTATTGGTCATCTTCACCGAAAGGGTTAGTTAAATCGAAAAATCTAAACTTTGAAATTACGAGGGGAATAAATGAAAGCTGAGAAACTTCCATATGAACACTATTTATCTCTACAATTGTACGAGTTTATATCCAAAGACTATAAAGCTCTTTTGGAATGTTCTGCAAAAGAAATAAGAGGATATGATTTATCTGGTACCGAGTTTTCTATATTGGAATTGTTTTATCATAAGAAAAAGGTGCGAATTGAGGAAATTGGTAAGGAAATTCTGATAACTAGTAGAGACATAATGGTTTACATTAATCAATTAGAAAAAAAAGGATACATTAATCGTGTTCCATCAAAAGGTGTAAATTATGCACATATTACGAAAAAAGGTACAGAGTTGATTGATAATATTTTCCCTATACACAGTAAAGCAATCGATAGAGCTATGCATGGACTTACAAACGAAGAAAAGAAAATAGCTATTACTTTAATAAAAAAATTTAGTGTCGACGCTTCAAAAGACTTGTAATTTTGAGGACATCAGTGATTTTTAGTAGGAGAGGATGGTTTTTTTTGAAAAGATATTTATGGATTCTTGTATTTTTTTATTTCATAATTCTTGTTTCTTGCAGCCCAGGTCCTGATACCAGTTCATCTAAAAGTAATGAAGAACCCAACCATCAAGAAGATATAATATCTGACCCTCCAACAAAGGATGAAAGTAAACCATCAGAATCTTTTCCAAAACAAATAAGAGATTTAGCTTTGAATGGAAAAGGTCTTAATTCCGAATTTACATTGAAAACTAACATCCAAAGAATTTATGAAAATTGGGGCAATCCTGATTATAAAGATAAGTATAACGAGAATTTTTATGTAACGTATGAACAACGGGGTATTACATTTGGTTTTTATGAAAACGGGGAAATCTTTGATATTCGTTCATACGATGACAAACTACAGTCATTAACCTATGATGAAATTAGTGCAGCACTTGGAGAACCGACCGATACAAGGAGCGTAAATGACGAATCTATTTATGTGTATAAACTGAATGAAGAAATGGAGCTAAAATTTATTATCCCTAATAAATCAGGCAGAGTAGATCATACCTCGGTATTCCTTACTGAAAAAATTGACGATACATCAAACATTAATAAGGACTATATTTTAGAAATCAAAGGAACATCCAATAATTTGTCAGAAAAAGCATGGACGAATATGTTGAAGTCACGTGCAGAAATGCTTGCTTTGGCTAAAAGTTACCCTAAGAACATATTTTTAAATGGATCTAACCAGAAAAAAGTGGCCCTTACTTTTGATGATGGACCAGATAAAACGGTGACACCTGCAATATTGAATATATTAGCTCGATATAACGTAAAAGGTAATTTCTTTTTTGTCGGTGAGAAGGTTCGTCTTTATCCAGAAATCGTTAAAACGGCATATGACGATGGCAATTTAGTATTAAGCCACAGTTATTATCATAATGACCTTAGTAAGCGTGGTAAGGATGATATAACAAGAGATCTTGTAATGACAAACGATGCGATTCAAGATGTTATTGGGAAAAGTCCAGCAATGTTTAGGCCTCCATATGGAGCAACAAATAATTTTGTCCTTTCATCTGCACAAGAAAATAATTTGAAAATCGTCCTATGGTCCATAGACACTCTTGATTGGTCTCAAAAGGAAAGTGCTCATATTAAAGATAATGTCCTTAATAATGTCCGAAATGGAGATATTATTTTAATGCATTCTGATGAAGATAAAACCGAAACTGAAAAGGCATTGCCTTTGATCATAGAAGGACTTAAAAATAAGGGTTTTCAAATGGTTACGCTAGACATTTTAATTAATGAAGCGGCTTATAAATAAAAAAGACTTGAATGAAACCGCGTATTTTCTGTTTGAAACTAGTAATGGGATAGACCGGTGGTAATATCCCGTGACAATGCTTATGCAGAACAAATTAAAACAATGTTAATAGCAAATGATATTAAAATTTTGACACCACAAGGAGCAATTGATCTCACTTAAGAAAGTAATGAAATGTTATATTCATTCCAGGCAATGCTAGCAAATTTTGAATATAAGCAAATAAAAAAACGTTTAAGTCGAGGTCGATTAGCAGCTGCAGAACAGGGAAAATGGACCAACAGTAATAAGGCACCCTTGGGATATAAAAAGGACACTTATTATAAAGACTTAGACTTAGGTATAGCAGAGCGAGAGTTGCATTTTCTTATGGAGCTATATGAAATTTATGAGAGAGAATTTGAACTTTTAAAAACTGAATTACCGCGTAAATTTTTATCCTTTTAGATCGTGTTTATGCTTACTATCATAATCTTCCTAATCAGAGGGATTACAACTATGATCAATTTTATAATGATATGTTCTTAGGAAGTATATCAGTTTGTAGGAATACGGGAAATTTTACACAAATGAGTCGATTAATATATTTATTTAACCAAGGAATTAAGTTACAAACAAAGAACAAGTGGAAGCGTTTTTAGTTAAGCGCTTCCGATATGTGTACCGGATTTGGTGAAAAACCAGAACGACTTTGGTATATTTATATAATATTGCAAATAGTCTTTTTATTTATCAATTTCCCCTTTAAATGGAGACCTCTAGAATATAAAGGTTTGGATTCTGAGTTAGGTACATTTAACAAAATTGTTTCAACTTTTTATTTTAATAGCACGACAATGCTAACAAGTGTGTATGGCGATATCTCTCCTATGAATAGTGTTACAAGGCTTGTAGTAGTATTACAACAGGTTCTAGGCTTTGTCATTTCTGGAAGCTTTATCGCGTTATTTCTAAGAAAAATTTTTAGGTTTTAAATTCATTAAAGGGCTAACAAACTAAAATACATTTTTTGTTAATTAAGGTCTATTTAAACCCTTAAAATATTTGGGATTCGGATGGTGGCAAAATCAACTCGCCACCAACATCGTGTGGACATTTACATAATTAGCATTGACAAAAAAGGTGAAAAACTCTTTAGTTACAACATGTGTGGCGGAATTGGCAGACGCGCACGACTCAACATCGTGAACATTTGAGTGGCACCCCGGCGATGAAATGAATTAAATGTTTCTTACAATTAATAATCAAAATTTTTAATGTACAAAATATTCAAAAAATATTGACAACGGAGGGAAATCACGGTAAATTATGTATTAATAGTAAATATACTATAAGGTTATAAAGTTATAATATTATAAATTAGGTGTGATTTTATGAAAATAGATAAACATAATCATGTACCTCTCTATCGTCAAGTGGAACTGGTATTAGAGGAAAAAATTAAATCCAAGCACTGGGATATAGGTTATCAGCTGCCAACTGAACAGGAATTAGCTGATCTGTTTGATGTGAGTACCATTACGGTCAAACGGGCTGTTATTGAACTGGTGAATAAAGGGTTACTCTTTAGGCAGCGAGGGAAAGGAACATTTGTCTCTGGCACTACCAAGGAACAGGATATCACCTCCATTTTTTCTTTAACAACAGATGAAGAAGAACACCCACATGAATTAATTAGTTTTTCTCTTGAGGATGCAGATAAAGAAATAGCGGAAAAACTGAGTTTAGAATCTAATACAAAGGTCTTTAAAATAAAGCGTTTAAAGATTGAAAATGATGCTCCGGTGACTCTTGAATATACCTATCTTCCATATGAAATATGCCCCAGCCTCACAACGGATGACATTAATAATGACCTTATTTACAATATTTTGAGGAAAAAATTTCATATTTCATTAGGCAGGGCAAAGTTATTTGTTAAGCCATATATTGCAATAGATGAAAAAGCAGATAGGCTGCAGGTTCAACCAGGCACTCCAGTTTTTAAATGGGAAAGGTTTACCTACACCAAACAGGGAGAGGTCGTTGAATACTCAAAATTTTATGACCATCAAGATAATACTACCTACTATACAGAAATTAATTTTTAGATAAGTATAAAAGTATAATATTATAACTTAAAAGATTATAATATTATATTTTTTTGAAAGCGCTTATCTGAAAATTTAAAAAATTACATCAATGATTACTAAAATAATTTAAAAGGAAAGGGAGGAAAGTCAAGTAGCTAAAGTATTGCCACAATGAGAGATATCTATATTTGAGGAGGAGTAATGATGAAAAAAAGAAAAGTGTCGTTAGCTCTATTAATTATTCTTGTTCTGGGTATTATTTCTGCGTGCAGCAGCCAAACGGGCAATTCGTCTGAAAAATCAGCAGGTGAAGGAGGAAAAACATTAGTATTTGCTGCCTATGGTGGAAGCTATGAAAAAAAAATGAAAGAGACACTTATTCCAAAGTTTGAAAAGGAATACGGTGTAAAAGTGAAGTATATTACCGGAAGTTCTGTTGATACACTGTCAAAACTTCAGGCACAAAAGGATAAGCCTCAAATCGATGTCGCTTTTATGGATGATGGACCGCAGGCTCAGGCAAAAGCTTTTGGTTTACTAGCACCATTAGATGAGAGTATTGTGACAAACCTGAAAGATGTCTATGATATTGCCAAAGATAAGGACAAGATCGGAGTTGGTTTTGGGATTATTACGACGGGATTAGCTTATAACAAAGATACCTTTAAACAAAATGGCTGGGAGCCGGTTAAATCCTGGAATGACTTAGCAGATCCTAAGTTTAAAGATAAATTAGTTCTGCCATCCATTGCCAATACGTACGGAGTGCATATGCTTCTCATGTCAGCTATAGCAAACGGCGGAAGCGCGCAGGATATTGAACCTGGATTTGAAAAAATGAAGGAAATTGCTAAAAACGCAGTGACATTTGATAAAACCGCTGATGTTTCTAACTACTTCTTACAAGGACAAACAGTTGCAAGTGCGTGGGGAAGCAGCCGCGTGTACACCCTGCAAGATACAGGATTCCCAATTGAGTATGTGATACCAGAGGAGGGTGCCCCTGCACTTATGGCAACGGTTAGTGTGGTAAAAGGCGCTCCAAATGAAGAGCTGGCCCAAAAGTTTGTTAATTTTATTTTAAGTGAAAATACCCAAGTGGAATTTGCAAACGCCTTATTTGACGGTCCTGTCAATAAAAACGTGAAACTAGATGGGGATATTACCAAGAAGATCGTTTACGGTGAAGATGAAATTGCAAAACTTGTTAAAGTAGATTGGGAGTATGTCAATACAAAGAGAGCTGAATGGACAGAGAGAGCAAATAAAGAAATTGAAGTGACCCACTAATGAAGGGGTGAAATGATGAGCTATTTATGCCTTGAAAACGTAGTAAAAACCTTTAATAAAACAGAAGTTGTAAAAATGATGAACCTTGAAATCAAGCAGGGAGAGCTTGTTTCTTTCCTTGGGCCATCAGGCTGCGGAAAAACAACTACCTTAAATATGATTGCTGGGTTTCTAGATGTAGACGGCGGGAGAATCGTGGTGGATGGGAAGCCTGTTCACCTGCTTCCTCCTAATAAAAGAGAAATGGGCATGGTTTTTCAAAACTATGCTCTCTTTCCCCACATGACCGTATTTGATAATGTTGCCTATGGTTTAAAGCTTCGCAAGGTTAGTAAAAGCGAGATTCATACCCGTGTTACAGAAGCACTTGAGATGGTCCGGCTGGCAGGCTATGAAAAACGCTATCCAAAGGAGCTGTCCGGTGGTCAGCAGCAGCGTGTTTCACTAGCAAGAGCACTTGTGATCAAGCCGAAAGTGTTGCTTCTTGATGAACCATTAAGCAATCTGGATGCCAAACTCCGTCAAGAAATGCGTGAAGAAATCGTAGAAATTCAAAAAAAGGTTGGGATTACCACCATTTTTGTAACCCATGATCAGGAAGAGGCACTTGCGATTTCAGACAGAATAGCGGTTATGTATGAAGGCAGAATTGAACAGGTCGATACTCCAGTGGCCATTTACAACCACCCTCAGACTGATTTCGTCTCTAGGTTTATTGGCGAAGTAAACCAGATTCAAGGTCAGGTGCTCGAGGCACTAAGTGATAATCAATGTTTAGTGTCATTGGACGGCTATGAGCAAGTTCTATCGGTTCACCAGCCGAAGTATTCTGTGATTGACTTTTATATTAGGCCTGAAAAAATACAAATTTCGATTAAAAATAGTGATGGTCTTCAGGTTAGCGTGGAAAGGAAAATGTTTTTGGGTGCGAAAACCCGGTACATTTTAGTTAACAAGGAGAAACAATTCATTGCTGATATTTCCAATGTTGCATTAAATCCTGATCTGGTTCAGGAGGGGAAACATGTATGTATTAAATGGAATCCAGAGGATTTATTAGCTACCAAAAAGTGAGGTGACTCTATCCAATGCAGGCTGAAACAGCGTATCAGGAACAGGAACTGCTATTCAGGGAGAAAAAAAAGCTTGATTATATGCTTTTATTACTTCCGACCCTCGGTATATTTATTTTCTTCTTTTTGCTTCCGTTGTTCTTCCTTTTTATCACAAGCTTTAAGACTTTTGACGCAGCAAGCGGGATTGGCAATGACTGGACGCTGCAGAATTATATTAAATTTATTACAGATAAATTCTATCTTGGGGTTGTATGGCGGACGGTCAAAATAGCGCTGATTACTACTCTGGCTGCGATTGTTATTTCGTTCCCAGTAGCCTATCAAATTACAAAAGCAAAGGGAAGGATTAAGAATTATTTAACCCTTTTAGTTCTGTCACCCCTGTTAATCAGCATGGTAATCCGTTGTTATGGCTGGGTCATTTTGTTATCCAATAATGGAGTGGTCAATAATACGTTAATGAATTTTGGGTTGATTGATAAACCATTAACCTTGCTCTATACGGAGTTTAGCGTGGTCATAGGAATGGTGCACGTGTTATTTCCTTATATGGTGTTAAGTATTATGGGTTCGCTTGAAAGAATCGACCCTTCTGTGATAAGAGCTTCACAAAATTTAGGTGCAAGCTCGATTCGAACCTTCTTTTCCGTCATCTTGCCTTTAACGCTGCCTGGAATATTTGCTGGTTCCGTTATGGTTTTTAGTTTAGGCGTGAGTTCCTTTGTTACTCCTGCGATTCTAGGGGGGCCTCAGGTAAAAGTGATGTCATTCCTTACATATGAACAGGTTGGTACCATGCTGAATTGGCCTTATGGGTCGGCTATTGGGTTCCTATTAATCTTTATTGCCACTATTACCATCATTATTTATAGCAAATTGCTTACTAGTTCCAAAAAAGGGGTGGCCATTCAATGAGGAAGGCGTTACCAAAATTTGGCTTAAATTTCTTTTGTCTGATCGTTTACATCTTTTTGGCTGCCCCGATTGTCGTTGTTTTATTGTCTTCCCTGACAACCACTGAGTTTATCATGTTTCCTCCCAAAGGGATCACGTTCAGGTGGTATGCCGAATTAATCAATCATCCTGAATTTATGCAGTCCTTCATGCTTAGTATTACCGTTGCATTTGGTACAGCAATCATTTCAACGATTATCGGAACAATGGCTTCTATTGCAGTTGTCAGATATCAATTTAGAGGGAAAACAGCAATCATGCAGTTAGTTGGTTCACCTCTCTTGATCCCTTCTGTTGTATTTGGGGTAGCACTTTTGCAGTTTTATTCCTGGATTGGTTTGGCCGCGAGCCCGGCAGCTTTAATTATTGGTCATATAATCTTAACCATCCCCTTTGTCATGCGGCTGGTTGTTGCCAGTTTAGTAGGATTCGACCGCACGATCGAGCAGGCGGCTATGAATCTAGGGGCGGGAAGCCTCAGGATATTTTTTCAAATTACACTTCCAATCATTAAATCGGGTGTGATTGCAGGAGCTATTTTTGCCTTCATTACCTCTTTCGACGACTTAACCGTTGCCCTATTTATTGTCAGTACCGATGTGGTGACGCTGCCAGTACGGATTTATACCTATATGCAATATCAGTATGATCCTATCATCACCTCTGTTTCTAGTATCATGATTCTTTTAACAGTCGTATTAATGGTCGTTATCGAAAGAGTCTTAGGCGTAGGAAAAGTATTTGAGTCGAAAAATTCATAAGAAGGTGTTTGTATGCACATTAAACATCATCCCGTATTAGGGGAACAGCTTCAAAAACAAGTAAAAATCTTTTTTAAAGATGAACCGCTTGCGGCCTATGAACACCAATCCGTGGCTGCAGCCTTGATGGCCAATGATATAAAAAAATTAGGTTTGAGCAGGAATTTAATTCAGCCTAGAGGCTTGTTTTGCTCGCGGGGCAGATGCTGCAGCTGCTATATGACGGTCAATGGGGAGGATCATGTACGAACATGCATGACGAAGGTCGAAGAAGGCATGAAGATTTATCCGAATGATGGAGATCCAGAAGTAAGGAGTGAATGCCGTGGAGACTGATGTTCTTATTATTGGTGCTGGTCCCTCAGGTCTTACAGCTGCATTGGAAACAGCATCAAGAGGTTTAGATGTAACCATAGTTGAAGAATCTTTTTCTATGGGCGGACAATTCATTCAACAGACCCAGCTCCTTCAATCGCTTCCTTCGTCCTATCAGCCTATGCGCGGGTTTGAGCTGGCTGGTCTTTTAACGAAACAAGTAGAGGACTACTCGATTCGTTGTTTGCTAGGTCATCGTGTGATTGGCTTTTACAAGGATGGAAGTGTTGGTATTTCCGATGAGATCAATGTATTTCCTCTTAAAGCAAAAAAAATAATCGTGGCTACGGGTGCGGCTGAAAATGCCCTTGCCTTTCCGAAATGGACGCTGCCGGGAGTCATGACCATAGGTGCAGTCCAAACCTTAATAAATCGGGATTTTGTTCTGCCTGGTAAACATGCCGTTATTTTAGGATCCAGTGATTTTGCAATGGATGTTGCGCTCCAGCTTTCTGAGCTAGGTGTACAGATTAAGGGGATAATTGAAAAAACTCCAAGCTTAACGGCACGGGATGCAGAAAAAGTGGAAGAGGTTCGAAAAAAAGGTATTCCAGTTTATGTGAATTCCTCCATCAAGGAAGCTAGGGGAATTGGTAAGGTAGAGGAAATTGATATCGTGCACGGAGAACAGATTCTTACCGTAAGTGTTGATGTCGTATGTATAGATGGCGGCCGGTCGCCTATTCTCGATGTTTTTTACCAGCTTGGCTGTTCATTCAGTTATCAAAAAGAACTAGGAGGCTGGATCCCGCAATACAACAAATCTTTACAAACAGACCGGGAAGATGTTTTTTTAGCAGGGAACGCTGCCGGGGTCAGTTCTCAGGGAGTTTTACTAACAACAGGTATGATAGCCGGGGTTTATGTTTCTGAATCCCTGGGAGCTATCAGTAAGCAAGAGGCCGATATCGAGACCATGTCTCTATGGAGAGAACTTGAAATTATGGAGACGAAGCTTTATCCAGATGCATGGAAAGCAAGAATGCAGCATGTTGAAAACTTTGAACATCCCGTCCTTAAGGACCAATTTATCTCTTAGTTCGAAAAGATTAAGAGACTAGAAGGTGAATAAATTGGATAAAACCATGATTATTTGTCGATGTGAAGAAATCAGTTACGAAGAAATCGAGGAAGTTATTTCGAATGGCGCCAAGAGATTTGATGATATTAAAAGAATGACACGCTGCGGCATGGGTCCATGCCAGTCAAAAATATGCAATAGCCTGGTGGCCACTATCATTCATGAGAAAACAGGCATTCCTATTCACGAGATTCCACTGCCGCGTATGAGGATGCCGATTAGTCCAATTAAGCTTGAAACCCTAGCAACGAATAGTACCTCATTTTCCTCGGTGAAATCAGTTTTAGATGAGGTGGAGCTAGAGGATGGGAAGGTGAGATAAATGGAAACTAGTTATGAAACCATCATTATCGGGGGAGGGGTCGTCGGAAGCAGCATCGCTTATCACCTTTCGGAACGAAAAAAGGAAGGAATTCTGGTACTGGATCAAAAATTCCCTCTGTCGGGAACTTCAGGTTCCACACAAGCGTGGGTATGGGTCCATAATAAAACACCGTCTTGGTATGCAGAGTTTAATATGTACAGTGCCGAACTTTATCCTTATTTATCAAAAAAAATTGGGGATGTAGAATATAAACGGACTGGCGGACTTTCCCCATTTTTTAATGAAGCCGATCGCGAAAAAGCGTTACTCCTTGCGGAGGCCTACAAAAAAATTGGCATCAAAATTAAGGTATTATCCCGTGAGGAGGCCTTAGAAAAGGAACCATCGCTCAATCCGGAGGTTGCAGGCGCTACGTATAGTTCCATTGATGGCAACGTAAATCCTTTTCGGTTAGTCGATATGTATATGAGGGCGGCCAAGAAAAATGGAGTTCAATACTCTACTTATAATAAAGTAACGGAAATTCAAAAGCTTCCTGGGAAATTCATTGTTTCCTCACGAAAGGGAACATTTGTATGTAATAATCTTATTCTTGCTGGCGGCACCTGGTCAAGAGAATTAGGAAAATTAGTAGATATCAGCATTCCAGTCAACCAGTTAAGAGGGCAGATTCTTGTTACCGAACCACTAAAACCATTTTTACATTATACCATCAGCGGGTTAAGACAGGCCTTTAATGGCGAGGTATTAATCGGTTATTCAATGGAAGAAGAAGGATTTAACAGAGCAACCACATTGGATGTCATTCAAGAAACGGCTAATATGGCTGTTCACTATGTTCCGCAATTAAAAAAAGCAAAGGTTGTTCGCGCTTTTTCAGGAATTCGAGCCATGCCGGAAGATGGTTTTCCCATTCTGGGGAATATCCCGGGTATTGAAAACCTTTATGTGGCAGCTACGCATAGCGGCGTAACTCTATCGCCACTAATAGGGACTCTTATGACTGAGTTAATTCTGGATGGGGAAACTTCAATCCCAATTGATCGCTACTCCATCAGCAGGTTTGATTTGGCCATTAGATAAATTAGTGTCATAATTTATATAGTAAAAATTTATTAAACCCTTACAGGAGAGATTTGTATGCCACATTTAATCATTAGAGGAGTTTCAGTGGATCAGGTAAAAACGGTTAGTACTTCATTAGTTCAAGATTTGGCGGATTTATGTGCATGTGGAACGGACAATTTCACCTTAGAAATTGTTCATTCTACCTATGTATTTGATGGCAATGAAGTGCCGGGTTACCCATTAATTGAAGTAAAATGGTTCAACCGCGGTCAGGAAATTCAAGATCAATTTGCCAGCATTGTAACCAAACATATTCAAGCACTCGAATTTCCAGAAGTAGAAGTCGCTTTCAGCACATTTCAGGAGTCCGCTTATTATCTGAACGGAAAGAGTTTTGCTTCATCGTGACATAAAAGATTTTTATTTATTAAAAATAGCTTTTAGTAAAAAAATGGCGTTCCTAAACTAATATCAGTTTGGGCACGCCATTTTTATAAAATGATTGAAATCAATTAGATAATCATGCTATTTTTTTAAAATAAATTAAGAAACAGTGTTTCGTAATAGCAAACAACTAGGTTGGAACATAATTTCCAAGATTACTATATTTTTAAGAAATCAATGGAGGAAACGTACGATGACAAAGTATGTACAAAAAGGAAAACGAATCCGTTGCCTTCCTGGCCGCTTGCGACTTGATTTTTGAAGGCTATGATCAGCCAAATGGCTACACTGAGCCGATTCTTCACCGAAGACGCATGGAAGCAAAGGCTAAGTTCGCGGTAAAACAATAATCGTTTCATCATAGTTAGAATACAAGGCATTGTAGCCATTAGAATGCCCTTGGGAATTACTCATACTGTTCAAGCATGAGCATCCGTTTGATGAAAAGACTGCACCGAGACTGCCATTGCCAATTTAATCACGCCGGAAGAACTTTCCCGTGAATATGTGATTCCTCATCCTTTTAATAAAAAAAGTCGGACAGCAGTCACATGTGCAGTTGCCGAGACTGCTATCAAAACGGAAGTGGCTCGAAAGAAGATTGAATTAGAATACAATGTTTGAGAGGGAGTATCGCAATGAAATTTACTAGATTTACTAAAGGTTCGTCCGTTTACACAGGTGTGATGTCTGAAAACACGATACAAGAAATTAATGGAGATATTTTTGGCGATAATTGGGAGTATACAGGACAAAAATTTTCTGTAACTGATGTGAAACTGCTGGCGCCTATAAAGCCAAACCAAATTATTGGAATTGGAGCAAACTATGTTTCTAAACTTGAAGACCGACCTTCAGAGCTTCCAGAAATTCCTGTATTCTTTTTTAAACCAATATCCTCCGTTATTGGGCCTGAGGAAGATATCATCATTCCGGAAGGGATCGAAAAGGTGAAGTTCGAATCAGAGTTAGCCATTGTCATTGGTAAGGAAGCTAAAAATGTTCCTGAATCAGAAGTGTGGGATTACGTGTTCGGATACACGGTTGGAAACGATGTAACAGCTCCTCAATTTTTTCATCAGGACGGGCATTGGACCATTGGTAAGTCCTTTGATACCTTCACACCACTAGGGCCAGTTATTGAGACAGAATTAGATCCATTTGCTGTGAAGGTGGAAGCAAGACTGAATGGTGTGGAGAAGCAAAATAGTGCAACCGAGCTAATGATTATTCCGATCCGAAGAATGGTATCCTATCTGACAAAAGTGATGACACTTAAGCCGGGGGATGTCATCCTGACTGGCAGTCCGGTTGGAGCAGATTTTGTCGGTGCCGGAGATACAATTGAATGTATAATTAAAGAGATTGGGACATTAAGGAATTCATTTGTATTGGCAAAAGAGCAAGTTAAATCTTAATCATACTAAATAAGTGAATATGCATTAACGTAAGCATTTTATCCCGATTATAAAGCTATTACTTTCACAATTCTTCAGTTTGCAGTTATACCTCCGTAAATGTGATAATTAATTTGCACATTTACCGGGGGTTTCCTTATGGGTTATGTGTTCTATCCCCGGTCCCTTTGTAGACAGAGGATAGAACCGATATAGAATAAAAGACAAAAAACGGGGAAAGACCCAAGTAATAAACTCACTTGGGAAGACGACTATGCTGATAAGGCAGGTATGGAACATTTTTAGGGTTAAAGGAAATTACATCCGAAGAATAGATCTCAATGATTAATTGATTCCCTAACGTATTTGCTTGAATTAAAATCGGTTGATTGTATTTATTTTTAAAAACGAAATCAGGTCCATTCCAACTTACAGTGGCATCCCGCCCAGGTGGAACGTACGAAATCGGACTGCTGTGGGGGTAACGCTTAATAACTTCTAAACCTGCATTATCTACTGCATTATAGAGAGTTGATGAAACTTGACAAATTCCACCACCTGTATCCTCTGCAAATTTCCCTTTCACGATAACAGGCGCGGGTAAATAGCCTTTACCTGCTGTTCTTTCCCCAACCACTTTATTAAATGAGAAGGTTTCACCGGGATAAAGAATAAAATTATTAATCGCTTCTGCAGCACGATAAATATTATTGTTTCGGTTTTTTTTATTGGTACTGAACGACGTAACATATTCCCCAATTTTTTCACTTCGAATTGTTCCAAGTAATTCACTATCAACCTGAGGATAAATGGCTTGTAATGGAGCTTCTAATTCAGATGTAATATTATTAAAGTAATAAGTATAAATCTGTTCTGTAAATTTTTGACGATCTAAACGATAACCAACTTGTTCTTGAATGATATTTCCGGACCTATCTAAAGTTGCATTTTTGGGATCTTTGGAAACATTTTTGTCTATTTCGTCCATAAATTTATTAAACTTTTCTGTATTCATAATGGGTAATCCAGGCGGGTACAATGATAAGTCAGAATGATTAACCGTTGATATAGGCTGACCATTGTTAGTAATTAATAAACTGCCTGGATTATTTGATTGTTGAGATAGAATCATTAGACCAAGTATCCAAGTAAAATTCATATAAGAAAAGCCCCCTTAACGTTATATGGCATGTAGAGAAATTAGATAATATTAAAAAGGTTAATAAATTAGATAAGGAAATAAAACATAAAAATGACTAAAAACTTGTTATCTTATTCTTCATGAAGCGATCCTTAATTTGTTTTGTAATAAAAAGTAAAGGAATGTATATATAAATAAATACAAATCCGACGTTAGAAGAAAGATTACTAACCTTATTTACACTTTCAACATCTTTCAAACTTATTGATGCAATAATGGTTAAAAGAATGAATAATATTAAAAAACCTTTCGGGGGAAATGAAAACGTTCTCTTAATTATCCTAGTACACGCCCACATTGAGATACACATTGGAGGAATGATGACCAATAACCAAATAAAAATAAATATATACTCAAACCTTTCCAAAAAAGGAAAGTGGACGATTTTAAGCATCATTAAAGTTGGCCAAGGTAGTTCTTTTATTACTTCTTGATTAAAATAGAGAAATGAAATAAATGTTACGATTAGGTAAACAATGATAGTATATAAATTTCCGAAGTATGCCCATTTAGGAATTTTCGATGACTCTTTAATAAAAGGGTAGTACATTAATATCCACTCAAAACCGAGAAAAAGCAATGTTGATGCTTTGGCAGATAAGAGTAAATCACTGATAGGGTGACTAAAAGCAGGTAATAAATATATGTAATTCGTATGTTTCATGGGGAAGTATATTAGTACGAATAAAATAGATGGTAAAATGACTCCCCAGAAGCTGAAACCAGTTAAAACACGGAATCCATTTGATACGATATAATATAGTACAGCTCCGAATATGATGCTAAGTTGCCAGGTCTTGATTGTCGGATAAACCCATACTTGTATGACATCAATGTAAGCTCGAAAAACTGTAAAAGAGGCCAGCCAGAAGTAGCCTAAAGCTAATATAGAGAGCGCGCTTCCTAAAACTTTTCCAAAACAGTGTTCATTGACAGCTACTAAATCATTTTTATGGGGATCCAACATTTTGAAGATGATGAAAAGTATCAAATGAATGGAAACTCCCGTAATGATCAAAGAAATCCACGCGTCTTGTTCTGCATATTTACTGATATTGGCTTGGTAATTTAAAATGCCAATTCCCGTTTGTGAAGCATGAACTAAAAAGAAAGTAAAAAAAGTAGAAACTTGAAATTGTTCTTTTACTTTAACGCTCACTATTTTCCCACTCCAGCTTGTCTAATGATAATGTTTGAACTTACATTAAACGTCATATTAGGGTATATATTTTTATAAAAGTTATCCTCAGACCATTTATTATGGTTAATTTTGTGCATTCTACCGAAGCCTATAGGATCCACATTTTTGGCTTGGAGGTTATTAAGAAGTGTTGTAGCATCCCTTGAAATTGATTTCTCCAATTCATTTTTAATTTTTTTATAATCTTTTTCATTTTCAACTGTCATCCAGTCTGGTAAACCTGCTATTTCTACATTAAGAACAAGATTAATTTTTGCCTCTTCGCGGTTGTTTTTGTTAATAATTGTAATTTTATGCTTTCCATAAAGAAACCTTACCCCAATGTTGCTGCTATCGTTGTTCTTGGTGAGTTTTAAATTATACACCCCTGATTTATTCCTATCAGTCATTAATTTGAATAATAAAGCCTCTTTCGTTGAAATCTTATATTTTAATTTATCCTCTTTAAATATTCCCATTCCATCAACTTTAACTTTTCCACTGGAGTCTACTTTTAAAAGTGGAAAAGACATATCGATCCCACTTCCAAAATATTGATCATATATGGTGTGAATGTTGGATTCAGGGATACCTTCGTTTTTAATGCTTTGGTCGATTAAATTCATCAAGTAAAGTGGACTCTCATTTAGTGTTTTTTGAATTATTTTGCTTGGGGAACCATTTGTAATGACGATCCTTACAATGCCGATTTGAGGATCTCTGCAAATTGTATCCAGGATCTGTGCTAAACCGTATGTACTTAATTTATTTCCGAATATAATTACCCGTAATTGTCCCATTTCTACTTTATATTGGGACTTATAACCAAGCTGTTCTCGTAAATTAGAAGGATTACTTGCAAGAGCAGAAATCAATGAAGAATTATTACCTTGCTGATAATTAGGATAGACAACAATACCTTTTAACATTTTCTTCTCCCTATCAAATCCAATGTTATGCATTAAAGATACCTCATCAATAATATTGTGAGGTATACATCCAGACAGGAGTAGAGATAAAACAACAAAACCAAATTTTGCTAAAGTGTTATTCGTCATTAATATCCTCCTTCTGTTTGTTTTTCTCTTTTGGTGAAAATTTTATTGTTTCTTTAGTTCTTAAATAATCTGGCCTTTTATTTAATTTACGGAAAGGTGACCTAATAAAACTATCTTGAAAATTATTGCGGCGAAATGGATATAAAGGAACCATGTAAGGAGTTTCAAACGATTTTAGTTTAAACAAATGACATAGTAAAACGGCAAAACCGATGATGATACCTAACCCACCTAGTAATGAGGACATAATGATAAAGGGAAATCTTAATAATCGAATTGTGTTGGACATAGTAATAGTTGGTGTAGTGAATGAAGAAAGGGCTGATAAAGCGACGATTATTAATAAAATATTACTTGTCAGTGCTGCAGCAACTGCTGCCTGCCCAATCACAATACCTCCAACAATTCCCAATGTTTGTCCAATCTTAGTAGGTAAGCGAGCTCCTGCCTCTCTTAATAATTCAATTGTCATTTCTAAAAACAGAACTTCCAATAACGGTGGAAATGGAACGTTTGCTCTGGACTTTATTAACGGACCTAGTAAATCTACGGGAATAACCTCATAATGAAACGTCACAACAGCAATATAAATAGATGAAGAAATGATTGAAAAGATGATCCCAAATATTCGTATTAAACGAAGAAACGAACCAGTAATCCAGTTATAATAATAATCTTCTGATGCGATAAAAAAATCGAGTATGGTAGAAGGCCCGGATATTGCGGATGGTGAACCATCACTAAATATAACTACTTGGCCACTAGAGAGTGTGTAAGAAATTCTATCCAGCCTCTCTGAAGCTACGTAAAGCGGAAAAGGAGTATAAGAATTATCTCTAATGATTTGGTCAATAACATGAGTATCCCAAATAATATCAAAGTCTATTTCAGACACTCTGTTTTTTACTGTTTCTATATGTTTTTTATTTGTTATACCATCTAAATAAACAATGACAACTCTAGTTTTCGACAGTTTGCCTAGAATAAATTCTTCAGTCGTTAATAAAGGAGATTTTAACTTACTTCGAAGTAAAAGAATGTTAGTATCAAGATTCTCAACAAACCCTAATTTTGGCCCTGTAACACTATACTCATTCTCAGTTTCATTCGTTGTTCTAACCCCTTTATATAAATTGCTTACGTTTATTAAAAGACAATCTTCAGCGCTATTTCCAAATGTTATAAGTACATATCCTTTATATATTTTCTCTTCGATTTCATTTGCATCATGAGTTCTAATTACATCTTCAAGAGGAAGATTGTTTTTAAATTGATTAATATCTAGAGATTGGTCTATCTTTTTTTCACATTCATTAATATAGGGAAGAAATACACGTTCCATAGTCTTATGATCAATAAGTGTGGTGAAATAGAAAATTAATATCTGGACTCCTGAAACATTTTTTTTAATCTCTTTAAAATCAGATGATTTTTTAGCTCTTTTCACTATTTCTGTATGTGTTAGATTTTCTGTATTCTGACTATTTTTTTTCTTAAACATCAAATGTACTCCCTAATATATTGTCAATCCTTATTATAATTACAATCTAAAATTGTATTCACTTGATTATTTTATTCCTGTATGGCAAACGAATTTTTAGTTTAATAAATTGAATTTTAACTTATCAGCATTTAGGAACAATCAAAAGACTGCTTGGCAGGAAAGGAAATTGGTTAAAAGAGGAATTGAAAATAAAGGCAAGGGCAACATAATGATTATGAATTTGATTATGAAGGTTTAACTTTTTTATATTTATTAAAAAGCGAAAAGGAGATTAGCACCATGTCAAATGTAAACCTAGCTATCATCTTTTATAGTTCAACAGGTACAAATTATCAATTAACACAATGGGCTTCCGAGGGAGCAAAAGAAGCTGGTGCAGAGGTTAAGGTTTTAAAAGTTCCAGAATTAGCTCCTCAATCGGTTATTGATTCGAATCCCTCATGGAAGAACTATGTTGAAGAAGTTGCAGTATGTGTTCCAACTGTATCACTTGAAGATTTAGAATGGTCAGATGCAATAATTTTTAGCATCCCCACTCGATTTGGTAATATGCCGTCACAAATGAAACAGTTCTTAGATACGACAGGTGGACTTTGGTTTAATGGAAAGCTTATGAATAAAGTCGTAAGTGCAATGACTTCTGCACAAAATTCTCATGGTGGTCAAGAAGCAACTATATTATCACTTTATACAACCATGTACCATTGGGGTGCAATTATTGCAGCTCCTGGTTATACTGATCCAGTTATATTTGGAGCAGGTGGTAACCCATATGGAACCAGTGTTACTGTTGATCAGAATGGAAAAATGGTTGAAGATGTCATTGCTGTTCAAGCTGCCGTTAAACATCAGGCAAAACGTACTGTTACAGTAGCAGAGTGGGTAAAAAAAGCTAATCATTGATAAAACTAATTGTAACGATCCATTTTGTTTTTATAAACAGATAAAACGATTTGTATCGTCATTATGAGTGCGAACCTGAAACCTTTGATTCATTAAACAAGAATCGAAAAATACAATTGGGACAAGCAAAAGGAAGCTTTGGATATGTTTCAATAGTAGGTGTCATATATGTTTTTCAAATTTGATGAGCGACTCCATGTCCTAAGGGGCAAAGAATGTTGTTAAAAACGATACTGGAACACTAATTTTCGAATAACACCAGTTGGTTTATTAGGAAATGTCCAAATGGGTTTCCTTGAACTAAGAAAAAACCTCTCTAAAATTCCTCTGATTAAGGAATTTCACGAGAGGTTCGTTTTATATGTTGCTCTTCGAAAAATATTTCCGAGTATCTTCACGTACTTGTTTGGATAAGACTTGATTCAGCTCCTCATTTAACCATGCAAGTGTTTTACTTTGCAAAAAATCACGCATTTTTTCCTCTGCAGAGAGCATAACTAAATTGATAGTACAAGAGGCACTTGGGGAGCAGCCTTTTTCTCTATACAAATAACCATTATCTTTAATATTTTTACACTGGAAAATCGGCTTAGGACCTTCAACGGCTTCAATTACATCCCAAAACGAAATTTCTTCTGGGGATCTAGCAAGTTTATAACCACCCTTAACCCCAGGAACTGAACTTACAATACCAGCCTTAGATAATTTACTAAAAGTCTTGGAGAGATATGTATCTGAAATACCTTGAAAATAAGACAGTTCCTTTATTCCAGTGGGAGAATCTTCAGGAATATCAATTAAATAAACGAGGCAGTGAAGTGCATACTCAACTCCAATACTATACTGCATTAAAAACACCTTCTTCATAAATAAAAAGTAATTGCTTAAATTAATCTTAGAAATGTTTTATTTCTTTGTCAAACATACTTTTGTTTCAATTATGCACTTAAGGTTGACAGAATAAAACAAATACCCTATTATAGATAGTGTTAATCGCCGATTAACTTTGTCTGTAATTGAGGTTTAAAACACTATCTTCAATTATTTATTGAATAAACTTTTTTAGGAGGAAATTAAATTGAAACAAAAAATTGATTATTACAATGCAGCACCAGAAGCACTTAAAATAATGATGGAAATGGAAAAATATACGAAAACTACTGGTATAGACCGTAAACTTCGTGAACTTATAAAAATTCGTGCTTCCCAAATTAACGGCTGCGCATTTTGTTTGAATATGCACACAGCAGATGCTCGAAAAATGGGTGAAACAGAACAAAGAATATATTGTGTTAGTGCCTGGGAAGAGTGTGAATTCTATACAGAAGCAGAAAAAGTAGCTTTAGAGTTGACAGAGCACGTGACATTAATCCCGACAAAACGTGTTCCAGATGAGCTTTATCAACGAGTACGTGAACACTATGAGGAGAAACAGTATGTTGACCTTGTTCTAATCATTAATCAAATCAACAGTTGGAATAGAATTTCTATTGCAATGGGAAATATAGCAACTGAAAAATAATTATACCTGAGCATCCTAGTTTGTTTGCTGCCATTTTTATTGATTAACTTTCTAATGTGAGCATGAAATAATAATCCAATATGAAAAGGGGAGTTCGGAAAAATGATTAAAATGGAAAAGAAATTGTACACGGCTACAGTTAATGTTCAAGGCGGAAGAGAGGGCAATGCGGTTTCCAGCGATGGGAATCTTAATGTGGACCTGAGATATCCCAAGGAATTAGGGGGTAATGGAGCTGGAACAAATCCGGAGCAACTGTTCGCTGCAGGATTTGCCGCGTGCTTTGAAGGGGCGATCGGTGCTGTTCTTAGAGAAAAGAAGATTAAAGCAGAAGGTACAACAATTGTTTCTCATGTTACACTCGGCAAGGATGCGAACGACGGCTATGTACTAGCAATTACTATGGACATCACTATTAAAGGCGTAGAAACTAGCGTGGCTGAGGAAATCGTTGCGGAAGCTCATCAGGTTTGCCCTTATGCCAAAGCAACACGTGGTAATATCGAAGTAATCTCGAACGTTGTTGGTTAATCAGCGCCGAGAATTTCTTAGTCATACCCAAGGGTGCTTACATTCACATTGACTACCTATATAATTAGACCAAATCGTAAAAGGGCAACCAGAAATTTTTGGCAAACCTTATATTACGATCGGGCGCATATCATTTTGTTTGAATATGCACGCAGCAAATGCTCGAAAAATGGGTGAAACAGAACAAAGAATATATTCTCAAATTGTGGACAAAAGCATCCAAATGAACCAGTTTGGATGCTTTTGCTATTTTATGCGATTTTTTGTTGGATGAATGGCTAAAGGTGGTAACAGTGTATCGAAGTGGAGATGACTTTTGGCATGGGGTATGAAATTTATCATGCCTTGGCGTTTAAATACCTGGTAAATACATTACTTCAATACATTACTTTTTACAGAATCGGGATCCGGTCGACTCTTGTATCATGAAAGTATAAGAAAAGGAGGTGAATAGCCAGCAAAATCGCAGATGGAATAATACGATTCGAGAAGAAATAACATCTGCTGTGTAATCAGGAATTATACAGTTATACTAACGAATTCTGAACGTATTTTACCTGAGTGATTTAGTGTATGGCATTTAGTGGCGTCCACCATTTCCGATAGGGAGCTGACTAGAATTGAATTTGAAAAAAAGTGCTTTATTTTTAATACCAAGTGTACTTGTAGTAATTGCTGGGTTTTCCATCTACGGTTCGAATCAACAAGCCGAGGTAGCGAAGGCTCAAGGTACTATAACGAGTGAAAATTTGAATTCGTCTACTAACACTGCTATTTTTGCTGGCGGCTGTTTCTGGCATATGGAAGAGGCATTCGAAAATCTTAAAGGGGTTAAGAGTGTATATACCGGGTACACGGGAGGGCCCGAGAAAAATCCAACCTATAATGAAGTAGGTTCCGGAGCTACGGGACATGTCGAAGCAGTAGAAGTTCATTATGACCCTAATGTTGTATCGTATGACGAGTTGCTTCAGACTTTCTGGCGTAACATCGATCCTACAGATGCAAACGGTCAATTTGGTGATCGCGGCACCCCTTATGAATCCGGTATTTTTTACACGAACAATGAACAAAAAGTGGCTGCCGAAGCATCTGAAAATGAGTTAGAAGATTCCAAGCGTTTTGATAAACCGATTGTAACGAAAATCGATGCGGCAACAACGTTTTACAAAGCCGAGTCAGAACATCAAGATTATTATGAAAAAAGTTCGATGAGCTACCAATTGAGTGTGCTTATATCCGGGCGTGATACGTTTTTGGATGATGCTTGGGGGGAAGATCGCGAAGTAAAAATTAGTGACAAAAAAGCAACTATTAATGACAAGCAAGCAACTAAAAGTGACAAACAAGCATCTTATGACGATTTTAACAAAGAAGAAAAGCTCAAGACGCTGACTAAACTCCAATATAATGTAACTCAGAACGGCATAGATGAGACGCCGTTTAAAAACGAATATTGGGATAATGAAGCAGAAGGTATTTACGTAGATATTGTTTCGGGCGAGCCTTTGTTCAGCTCTAAGGATAAATTTGATGCAGGGACGGGCTGGCCTAGTTTTACAAAGCCTATCGATGGAGACTATGTAGTATTGAAAGAAGAAAGCGGGTTCCTTTCTTCGAGAACCACTGCTAGAAGCCGTAATGCTGATTCCTACTTGGGTGATGTGTTTAGTGACGGACCGAAACCAACGGGACTGCGGTACTGTATTAATTCTGCAGCTTTGAAGTTTATTCCAAAAGATAAACTTGAAGAAAGTGGATATGGTGATTATTTAAAGCTGTTTAATAAATAGTTTCAGCACTATCATTTACAGTTTCATGGTTAAAGCATAATTATAATCGGATAATGTTAGAGGGGGTCGTAAATTGAAAACAAGTGACGATTTTAACAAAGAAGAAAAACTCAAGAAGCTCACTAAACTCCAATATAACGTAACTCAGAAGGGCGCAGATGAGTTACCGTTTCATAACGAATATTGGGACAATGAGGAAGAAGGTATTTACGTTGATATTCTTTCTGGCGAGCCTTTGTTTAGCTCCAAGGATAAGTATGATGCAGGCACGGGCTGGCCTAGTTTTACAAAACCTATAGATGGAAACAATGTTGTATTGAAAGAGGAAAGAGGATTCTTATCTAGGAAAACCGTAGCCAAAAGCCGTAATACTGATTCCTACCTTGGCGATGTGTTCGATGATGGGCCAAACCCAAACGAACAGCGGTTCTGCATTAATTCAGCCGCTTTGAAGTTTATCCCGAAAAGTAAACTTGAAGAAAATGGGTATAGCGATTATACGAAGTTGTTTAAAAAATAGTACCTGCAGTATTATTTACTGTTTCATGATAAAAATATAACTATAAACATTCGGAGGTTTAAACATGAGAAGAGATTTTATATATCACTTATATAATGTTGAATTTGATAAATTTCTAGACCTGCTTTCAAAATGTTCTGAGGACAAGCGTATGGAAGTCCCTGAAGATTTTAACACCAGCCTTTATTGGCATTTAGGGCATGTCCTTCGAGTAACTGAGTTTCTTGTGTTTGATCTTGCAGCACAACCAACAACCCTTCCGCAAAAGTACCATGAACTATTCTTCTATGGAACGAAAGTAACAGAATGGAATGCAGAACAGCTTGAGCAGCTGCCTGATTGGGATACCATGATCGCTCAGATTAAAGAACAACGCGAACATCTTTACAATACGTTTAAAGACAGACTGGATGAATCTGTACCAGAGAACTTCAAAAAAGCTGAAAATTACGGAGAGTTGATTCTTACGGCTGCGGCGCATTTATCCAACCATAATGGTGTTGTGGCTGCAATGCTGCAAGTGCTGAAAGAAAAATAATAGGCAATACAAAAACAGCAGTCATAATTCTTTACTTGACTGCTGTTTTTGATAAATAAACAAAACAATAGTAGAAATTCACATGAGGAGGTTGGAATGAAACGACAATCTTGGCTGATTAATTCATTATTGTGCATCGCAGTAGTAGTGGGGGTAGTGTGGTTTAATCATAATGTTTTGCATCTGGCTCCCGAAGAGATAAGGGTTTGGATTTTATCCTTTGGCTGGGCTGCCCCCGTATTGTATATTCTTATTTACACAATACGTCCTTTGATCCTGTTCCCGGCCTCTATCCTTTCGTTGGCAGGCGGTTTGGCTTTTGGACCGGTTTGGGGAACCGTTTATACGATCATTGGCGCCACGCTTGGCGCAATGCTATCTTTTGGGTTAGCCCGAGTTTTAGGCAAAAACCTGTTCCGTGTAAGGTTGGAGAAGTGGAAAAATGTGGAAACACAATTACGGGAGAAGGGCTTTCTCTATATTTTGCTGCTTCGACTGATTCCCGTATTCCCCTTTGATCTTGTCAGCTACGCGGCAGGTATTTCGAAAGTGAAGTTTTGGGCATTTCTGTTCGGTACACTCTTGGGAATCATTCCAGGTACGTTTGCTTATAATTTTCTCGGTTCCAGTTTTTTTCTAGGTAACACGTTATTCGTGATCATTGCAGCGGCCGTGTTTATCCTTGTGACACTGATCCCTTTATTTCTTAAGAAACGAGTGGTTAAAAATTCAAACGGAAGGAACGGTTACTTTGAAAAGCTATGATATCGTTGTCATTGGCGGTGGATCAGGAGGGCTAACCGTAGCCGCAGGAGCAGTCGCCTTTGGGGTAAAGGTTGCATTGATAGAAAAAGAGCCTGAACCTGGAGGAGACTGTTTGCATACTGGGTGTGTTCCTTCCAAAGCGCTGATTGCCGCGGCTTCGGAGCTCCATACGGCAAAGAAAGCTGCAGAAGCATTTGGTTTGGAGCTAAAGGGAAAAGCGGATTACCATGAAGCGTTCCAAAGAGTTCAGGCTGCCAAAGCTGCCATTCAACATCACGACAGCTCGGAACGGTTTCGCTCCATGGGGGTCGATGTGTTTCACGGACATGGTCAATTCAGGGACACGCATCATATCGAAATTAATGGTAACGAGGTTATTTATGGTAAACGGATTGTCATTGCTACAGGTTCCAGACCAGCGATCCCCCCTATCGATGGTTTGCAAGACGTAGATTTTTTATCCAATGAAAGTGTATTTGATATGAGAGCTTTGCCGAAAAGTCTTGTTGTCATTGGAGCTGGGCCAGTCGGCTTGGAATTGGGTCAAGCTTTCGCTCGCCTGGGTGCCAAAGTAACGGTACTCGATCGAGGTCCGGAAATATTAAGCAAAGAAGACGAGGAAATCGTTCCATATGCACGAGCTGCTTTGGAAAAAGAAATGACTTTACTGTTAAAAGCCACCGTGAACAAGGTTGAAGCCATCCCTGAGGGACGAAAAAGGCTTTATATAGACCGAGACGGTGAAAAGCTTCAATTGGAGGCAGACGCCTTATTGATTGCTGCCGGCCGAATGCCGAATACAGATCGTCTTGAACTTTCGCGTATTGGAATTGAAATGGACCGAGACCATATCGCGACCAAGAAAACATTGCAAACCAGCATTCCACATATTTACGCTGTTGGGGATGTAATCAGACCGTTTCCGTTTACACATGCTGCAGGGATGGAGGGGAAAATTGTTGTAGGAAATGCAGTTTTCGGCTTAAAACGAAAAGTAAGCTACGACAACGTTCCATGGGTAACGTATACAGAACCGGAAATCTTTCATTTGGGGATGACGGAGCAGGAAGCCCGAAAGTATGTTGGCGATAAGATCAGCATTTACAAAGTACCCTTAGATCAGGTGGATCGATTTATTACTGACGGACATAAAGAAGGCATCGTTAAGGTCATTACAGATGGAAAAGGAAAGATCTTTGGCGCACATGCCGTTGGGAACGGGGCGGGGGAATGGATGCAGCAAGCGGTATTTGCAAAACATTACGGCCATAAGCTTCCCGATATTTCGCAAGTGGTTCATCCTTACCCAACCTATTCCGAAGCTTTAAGGAAAACAGCTGATCAATATTGGCAACATAAGTTTTCTCAAGGCATTACCGGGCGGTTATTAAAAGCATATGTAAAATGGTTTCGATAACATGGGAGGAGGCGGGCGTTTTGAAATACAAACGTTCTGTTGCAGGTATTATCTTATTATGCATCGTTAGCTTGATTACAGCCGCCTGTTCTGGTAAACATTCCGGCGATCAAGGAAAGGTAGCCGACGAATCTCTTCTTTCAAGCAGCTGGGATCAAGTGCTGGCAGAAGCCAAGGGACAAACCGTGAATTGGTATATGTGGGGCGGAAGCGATGCCATTAATGAATTTGTGGATACAAAATATGGAACATTACTAAAGGAACAGTACAATATTACCCTCCGCCGTGTGCCAATCAGCGATACCGCAGAAGCGGTGAATAAGGTACTAAATGAGAAGCAAGCTGGCAAAAATGAAGGCGGCAGTGTGGATTTAATTTGGATTAATGGTGAGAACTTTGCTACCTTGAAGCAAGCAGACGCTTTGTTTGGTCCATTCGCAACGAAACTTCCGAATGCTAAATACGTGGACTATGATAATCCTGCTGTCGCGAAGGACTTCGGTCTTGAAACAGAAGGATACGAATCGGTATGGGGCAGTGCACAGTTTCAATTCGTGTATGATTCCAAACGGATTCAACCCGACGAACTGCCTCATAATTATCAAGAATTGAAGTCATGGGTAAAGAAGCATCCCGGACGATTCACCTACGCTGCACCTCCTGACTTTACGGGTACACGTTTTGTCAAACAATTGTTCTACGAATTGAGCGGAGGGTATGAAAAGTGGTCAAAACCGTTCAACCAGCAAGAATTTAATACTGAAGCTTCGAAAGCTTGGGATTACTTAAACGAGATAAAACCGTCCTTGTGGAGAGATGGGGAAACGTATCCTAAAACGGTCGCTGAATTAACGACACTTTTCAATAACAATGAAGTAGACTTTGCTTTCAAACAGGACATCGGAGGTATCGCGACGGAAATTGGCAAAGGAAAATTACCGAAGACAGCACGTCCATACTTGTTTGATTCAGGAACGATTGGCGATCACCATAATGTCGCGATTCCATACAATGCCGCACATAAAGCAGCTGCCATGGTCGTTGCCAATCTAATTCTTGATCCAAAACTGCAACACGAAAAAGCTGATCCTACGAAAGGCTGGGGAGACGGCATTGGAATCGATCCTTCGAGATTGGACGGTGAAAACAAAAAGCTTTTCGACGAGCTTAAGTCTAAAACCCGCGAAACAGCCGTATCTGCGGACGAGTTGTTAAAGCACAAGCTCCCCGACATACAGGCTGCTTATACACCTGCTTTGGAGGAAGGTTGGAAGAATCATGTTTTATTCCAAAAGTAAATCCATAAGGCTGCTAATTTCGGCCGGTATGCTCTTTCCTGCCCTTTTTATTGTGGGCGGATCATTTATCGCAGGGCTTATCATTTGTGGTATTCAAAGCCTGGATTACTTCCCACTAATCGGGAAAAGAACATTATCGCTGCATGTTTATATAGGAATATTTCAATCTGCCGTATTTTATCGTTCACTCATTTTTTCGTTGGGGATATCCTTGGTTGCAACCGTTCTTGCGGCTTTGATTGCGGTTATTCTTGCCCTCTGGCTGCGGAAATATGTTAGTCAAGGTGGATGGCTTCATTTCTTGTTGCAATTCAATCTGCCAATCCCGCATGTTGTAGGAGCAATTGCCATATTGATACTCTTTGGGCAAAGTGGATTGATTTCTCGTTTAGCTTACTGGGCAGGAATCATTCAGCAGCCTTCCCAGTTTCCGATTTGGGTTACCGATCAGTTTGGTATTGGAATTGTACTGGAATATGTTTGGAAGGAGGTTCCGTTTATTGCGGTATCCGTACTCAGTATATTAAAGTCTTGGACGGTCCCTTATGAAAAACAGCTGCAATTGCTCGGAGCAAACCGATGGCAAAGATGGAGGTTCGCCACGTTTCCTTTCATGCTGCCTGCCTTGCTGTCTTCATCGATTATCGTGTTTGCCTATACGTTCGGTTCCTTCGAAGTTCCCTACATATTAGGTTCAGTGAGTATGCCTACACTGCCAATACTGGCTTATCAAGCCTACCTCAATCCGGATCTTTCATATCGGCCGGAGGCTATGGCCATCAATACGATCATTACAATAATAAGCATGATTTTAATTATTTTATATATAAAATGGGGGGGAGGCTATGCGGCGAAACGGCAATAAATCAAGAAAAGGCTACGTAATAATGCTTGCCCTTTTTATATTGTTCATTTTTCTCCCTTTTTTACTTCTTCCAGTTTGGTCATTCACGGAGCATTGGAGATTCCCAAACGTACTTCCAATTCCTTCATTGCGGACTTGGAATTATGTATTTTCAGCGCACTCGCAAGTGAAGGATGCTGTTTTAAACAGTTTGGGGTTAGCTTTAGCTACTGGTTTGTTGTCTCAAGTGGCTGCATATCCGGCTGCTCGTGCATTGGGGCTTTACGTAAAAAGATGGAATAAAACGATTCGGTTTGTGCTTATAGCTCCCCTATTGATTCCCGGCATTTCCATTGCAATAGGCGTTCATGTTTTGTTCCTTCATTTCGGTTTATCTGATCGATGGCTTGGGGTACTGTTGTCACACTTGATTCCAGCTATTCCTTACTCGATTTATTTGTTGTACGCATTTTATGCCGGATACGATATCGGATACGAAAAGCAGGTTCGTTTACTCGGGGCGAGCAGACAGCAAACATTCAGGCTGGTCGAGCTGCCACTGCTGCGTTCGGTTTTATCCCTCAGCTTCTTGTTTAGCTTTTTAATATCCTGGAGCCAATATCTCTTTACGGTTTTTATTGGAGGTGGCAATCTAATTACACTACCAATGTTACTATTTAGTACGCTAACGAGCGGTGATTATTCGCTTATAGGTGCCTTATGCACGGTGTTTGTCCTGCCTGCGCTCGTCATTGTCATTTTCACCTCTATCGAAGTTAAGAGGGACTTCTACAAAGGGAAGGAGGCGAATAATCCAAATGTCTGATCCATTTATTCAGATTACCGATGTTTCATTCCAATACGAACAAACAAAGTCCTTTTCTCTGGCCAAGCAATCTTTTGCCCTTGAGAAGGGAAAGTTGCTTATGATACTAGGTCCGTCAGGCAGTGGAAAATCAACGTTGCTTCAGATTATTTCCGGTATATTAAGCCCTGACCATGGAAGTATCTTAATGGGGGGCAAACCGATTCAACATCTGCCTCCAGAAAAAAGGAATCTTTCCATGATCTTTCAGAAACCGTATTTACTCCCTTTTCTAGGGGTCGGAGCGAATGTGGAAATCGGACTTAAACTAAAAGGTTTATCTTCCCGAGAACGCAAAATGAAAACAGAACAAATTCTGAATGAAGTTGGTTTGAAGGGATTTTATAACCGTCCGTTATCTTCTCTTTCCGGTGGACAAGAACAGCGTGTGGCGTTAGCAAGATCGCTTGTCATCGAGCCGCAGCTTTTGTTGCTGGACGAACCTTTCAGTCAGCTGGATCCTTTGCTGCGGAAACAAATGGGGCGCTGGCTAAGCGACATGAAAAGAACGTGGGATATTCCGATGATTATGGTCACACATGATCGGGAAGAAGCCTTGACACTAGGAGACCAGTTCTTAATTCTCCGAGATGGTATCACACAACAGTCGGGGACTCTTGAAAACATCTATTACGAGCCTGCCAATAAATGGGTAGCGAATTTCATGGGAGTCGATAATGTTGTGGACGGAATGAAATGCGGAACAAAGGTGACAACGTTTATGGGTAATTTAGAGATCCATCCAAATTGTGCAACCGTCCGGGATGGTCCGGTTCATATTGCTCTTCGATCAGAATGGCTCCAACTAGACCCAACATCACCGATAAAAGCCACGATAGAGGGCAGCGCTTTTCGTGGAGAATATACAGAATTGAAGGCCCATGTAAGCGGAGAATTGGTCGTCATTAAGCAACTTGGCTTTTCCGCTTATGAACCAGGGATGGAAACAGGTATTCGCCTGACAACCCCAAATGTTTGGTGTCTTCAAAAGGAGATGGTGTAACAAGTGCTAGATTCTTATGCGCGCCACAAGGTTCAACCAGTCATTGATAAAGGCGCAAAAATAGTCCAATATTTCGGGTTATCTGCCAATACGATCTCTTGGATCGCTATGATGTTGGGGGTAGGAAGCGGGATTTTATTTATACTGGGGTTTCCTATAGCCGCCGTTTTTACTCTTTGGATATCGGGTTATCTTGATGCTGTGGACGGCACGCTTGCCAGAATGACAAAGCCCTCTAAATGGGGGAATATTTTAGATATCACGTTTGATCGGGTCGTTGAAGGGACAATGATTATTGCACTTTTATTCGTCCATCCTGACGCTTATGTGCCGATTGTTCTAGATTTGGCCGCTATTCTTATCACGGTTACAGTTTTTCTCGTAACGGGAAATGTGATTCCCAATATAGGAGCAAAAGGGTTCCATTATAACCCTGGGATCTTGGAACGTACGGAAGCGTTTCTGTTTTTTTCATTGATGATGCTATTTCCAAGTGTGCTCTATGAGTTGGCATGGCTATTTTTTGTGCTCCTCCTTATCACCATAATTAAGCATCTAAGAGATGTGTATGTGTGGCTTCGAAATAACGATGTGGATAAAATATGAGAATGTTCGGTGGCTATATGAAGAGTACGAAAAAGGATTATCAAACATCAATATCGGTGACCCGGCGAAGGCTGTGGAATTGATCATATCTGTTCTAAAAGGCGATCAACCGCCTTTTCGTTTGGCTGTTGGTTCTCAAGCTGCATATACGATTCGCGAAGCTTATACGAAAAGGCTGGAAGAGGTCAATACTAGGTTTGAGCGTTCTGCTCAAGGAGACTAATTAAGAGGGACGTAAATCCTTTGATATGGATGAAGAGAGGAATGTATAAACCGAAGTTTGACTGCTCCAGTCGAGCTTTCGGCTTGTTCAAGGTTTATCGAATAAACGTAAGAACTAAAAATTAAGGATGAAATGGATTATGATAAAAGACACGGATTTATTGAATAAAAACCCCCACTGGTGGAGGTGGTTTTTTGGTCTGAAACTCGTTTTTGATATAGTTTTAACTGGTATTTTTTATTTTGAACATTCGATCACAATCTTCTGGAAGCTAAGTTTTGTGATCTTTTCCCTGATCGTTTTTCTTATAGTTTATTTTTTTTACTCCAGCATAAAAAAACAGTGGTTACTTCATCTTCTTATCATAGATTTTTTGGTATCTGCTTCTTATGGCTATGTTTTTTTAGGGGGGACTTTCCCGCATCACCTTTTTATTGGAATAACGGCTTTAGCTATTTTAATGTTTTCAAAAACCACCCAAGTGCTCATTATTTCTTGTATATTGTTAATTTTGCTCTTTATCGTTACCATGGGCAGCGTGGATTGGTACTTTTATAAGCGGTTTGATGAAACGAGCTACGTTATTTCATGCTCGTTTATTGTGTTTGCAGGTATTGTCACCTTGTTAATTAATTTTTACCAAAAGGCGCGTTTGGAGGCGGTACAGTTGTATGAACAATTGATGCTATCTCATGAGCGGCTTCAGGAATACGCACTCCAGAAAGAAGAGTGGGCGGCTGTTAGGGAACGAGTGAGAATTGCGCGTGATATTCACGATACAGTTGGTCATAAACTAACGGCATTGCTAGTACAAATGCAGGTGGCCCGCAAGCTAAACAGGGTAGATTCAATACGCAGCGAGCAAGCCTATTTGGAATGTGAGGAACTAATTAGGTCGGCCTTACAGGAGGTCCGCCTTTCCGTAAGAGCGATAAGAGAAGAACCAATTACATCTACTTCCATAAATGAAAGCTTGAAAATATTATCAGAAGAATTTACTAAGTTTGCACATGTTCATACGTCTTTTGAAGTGCATGGAACGCCTGTTGCACTTCCGAACGATCTTCAATTAACAGCTTTCCGAATTGTACAGGAATCCCTTACGAATGCCCAGAAACATGGACAAGCGAAAAAGGCTGTCATTGTGTTGGACTATGGCGAAACAGGGTTTTCTTTAAGCATTACTAATGATGGTGAATTGCCTGGCAAAATAAAGCCGGGATTCGGTTTAATTAATATACAAGAAAGGGCTAGTGAGTGGAATGGAGTGGTACATTTTAGGATGGATAGGAAAACCGGATTTACTGTTGAATTGAAATTTCCTTATTCTTTAACGGAAATGGAGCGAAAACAAATTGAGAATCTTGATAGTTGACGATCAAAGGCTTATGAGAGAGGGACTTGCAACCATTATCGGATTGGAACAAGGTATCGAAGTGGTTGGAACGGCTGTGGATGGAAGAGATGCCTATGCCAAAATAATCGAATTGCAACCTGATGTAGTACTGATGGATCTTGAAATGCCTGGAATGGATGGTGTGGAAGGATCGGAGTTGATACTTAAGAACTTTCCGGAGATGAAGATATTGATTCTGACCACTTTCGATGACGCGGAACGGATCATACAAGTTTTGGAGAAAGGCGTTCATGGCTATTTATTGAAGGATATGCCATCGGAAGCAATTATTAGTGCTATTCAATCGGTATACAATGGCGGAACAGTGCTTCAACACGACATAACCGCGATACTGTTAAAAGAGTTTAAAAAAATGTCAGAGAAAAGTCCGTTTAGGGCACATCCATTAAATAAAGACGAGCCCGATGAGCTGAGGTATTTAACTCAACGAGAAAAAGAGGTACTTGCTTTATTGGGTCAAGGATTAAATAATAAAGAAATAGCAGGCAAGCTTTATCTTACGGAAGGTACGGTGAAAAATCACGTCTCAAATCTCATTGCAAAGCTGGGAGTGCGTGATAGGACACAAGCGGCTGTGTTTTCAGTTCGCCATCTTCTATAAATAAGAGGTATCCTCTTCCCTATACTGAAGTCTCGTCGACCTCCTTGTCCGTTTATGGACAGGGCTTCTTTATTGAAGCGGGATCGATAGTTTTACCGGAAGAACACTTCTAGTTCCGGATATTTATCACCACAAGATTTAATTGCTACGGAATTTGACGGTCAAAATTGGAAGAAAGCTGTAAATTTTGGCACTTAAAACAAAAACCGGGCATCCCTTCGCCAGACGTCTCGAAATATTGATCATCGTGATGGTCATCTGCCACCTATGGACGCGAGCAGACGGGTTGCGTTAGTCCTGTTTGTTATCTGCTGTTGGTGAAGTAACCTTTTTTGAAAAAATGGAATAAGAATTGCACTTCGGATGGAACCTAATGGAAGGGTATCCATAAAAAACCGAATGGAGTGTTACTACTTATGAGCAACAGATATGGGTTTCGTTTGGCAATGATTTTGACCCTTCTCCTAGGATTGACGATCTTCGGTACTAATGCCAATGCTAAAAGCGAGAATTCACAAGCAAATCCCCTAACAACCAAAACTAATCAAAAGAATCCTATAGACAAGAACGCCATTCGTCCGTTTCATGTGAATGTTCCGAAAGCGGAACTTACCGAATTGCGTAGACGTATAAACGCTACTAGATGGCCAGATCAGGAAACAGTTGCGGATACATCTCAAGGCGTACAGCTCGCAACAATGAAGAAACTCGCACGCCATTGGGCGACCGATTACGATTGGCGCAAAGCTGAGGCAAAGCTCAACGCGCTACCGCAATTTATCACCAAGATTGATGGGCTGGACATTCATTTCATCCACGTCCGTTCGCGCCATAAGAACGCGCTTCCGTTGATCATCACACATGGTTGGCCAGGATCGGTGCTAGAGCAGATCAAGCTCATCAGACCGCTGACCGATCCAACCGCTTACGGCGGGAACGCCGAAGACGCGTTCGACGTTGTCATCCCATCAATGCCCGGCTACGGTTTCTCTGGTAAGCCGACGAGCACCGGATGGGGCCCCGAGCGCATTGGCCGAGCCTGGACAGAGCTGATGAAGCGCCTAGGCTACACCCGCTATGTTGCCCAAGGCGGCGACTGGGGTGCAATTGTCGTCGACCAGATGGGTTTGCAGGCACCTCCGGGATTGCTCGCCATCCACACCAACATGCCTGCCACCGTTCCAGCTGATGTTGACAAGACTCTCCTGGCCGGTGGCCCAGCGCCATCAGGTCTCTCAGCTGACGAAAAGCGCGCTTATGAGCAACTAGTTAGAACTTTCAAGCAAGTTGAATACGCTAGGTTTATGGGATCTCGCCCGCAAACCTTATACGGCATTGCGGATTCACCAGTTGGCCTCGCCGCCTGGCTTCTCGACCACAATGATGCCGATGGTCAGCCGGCGGCGACGATCGCCTCGGCCCTGAACCGGACGACGAGCGCCACTGGCGAACTGACGCGTGACGAGATTCTCGACAACATCACTCTTTATTGGCTGACGAACACGGGGGTCTCTGCGGCTCGGCTCTATTGGGAATATAAGGGTGGCTATTTCAACGCCAAGGGCGTCTCCATTCCGGTGGCTGTGAGCGTTTTTCCCGGCGAGCAATATCAAGCCCCGAGGAGCTGGACAGAGAAGGCCTACCCCAACCTCATCTATTACAACAAGCTCGACAAAGGCGGCCACTTCGCGGCGTGGGAGGAACCAAAGCTTTTCACTGAAGAACTCCGCGCAGCATTCAAGTCGCTACGCTAATCGGAGTCAGGTGGAATACGCCCATACGTGGCGTCCCACGGCACACCATTAGGCAAACTTAGTTTTATGACACTTAAGAATAAAGAATTTACAGAACTTATCTGAAATTTAAAGAACTTACAAAACAATTAAAAGGACTTTAACTACATTGAGATTTTCCATAATAGAATCTTGTAGAGGTTTAATTTGTACTACCGTTAGGGTTGAACTTTATTTTTTCAACGCTTACGGTTTTTATTTTTTTTGATAATGATGTAATCGATTTTGTATCAATTCCTAGAAGATTTGTTTTGTCTATACTTGTAAATTTTAATATTAGTAACAGCATTATGTCCCCCAGTATTACTACATCGACTCTGTCAGGGACTATCCCAGCTTAAGGATATTATTGAAAAAATAAGAAAAGATATATACGTATTAGTGTTTTCTTTAGGGGGATGTTCAATGAGAGGGCTTAGAAAGCGGATGCGCATTAAACCTCTAAACATACAAGTGGATCATCATTCTGAATATGAGGAGAACAGCATGTTAACCTCTGATTTAGAACAAAATGAATTGATTTTTAAAAAAATATTCCAAAACAGTTCCGATATCGTATTCCGTAAAGTTCGGCTGGCTGGCGAAAATCATTGGATTGTTGTATACCTTGCAACTCTGGTTGATGAAAAGATGATTGACGAACATATTTTGAAACCATTGATATCTAAACGTTCAAAACAAGAGGATTTGATAAATGATAAAACAGAAGCTTTGGATGATCAATTTATCTCCGTAGGGACAACACTCATTTCATCCAAAGTAACTGACATTGTTAATCATGTGTTGAATGGTCATGCTGTCGTTTTTACTATCGGGGACAGCAATGCGATGATGGTCAAGGTTAACAGTAGTAAAGGACAGCGAACTCCTGAAGAGCCTACTTCCGAACCGGTCATTCGCGGGCCGATGGAAGGATTTATTGAGAACATTTCAACAAATATAGGTCTAATACGCAAAAGACTTAAAACATCCCGACTAAAAATGGAATCCTTTAAGCTTGGAGAGCTTTCTCAAACTGAAGTAGTCCTTACTTATATCGATGGTATTGTTTCCGAATCTGTAGTTGAGGAAGTTCGAAAAAGGGTCACTCGGATTCAAATTGACGGGATCCTCGATTCAGGCTATATTGAAGAATTTATTGAGGATTCTCCTTTCTCCCCTTTTCCATTAGTACAAAGTACCGAACGACCTGATGTTGTAGCCGCAGAGCTGTTGGATGGGAAAGTAGCCATTCTTGTCGATACCACCCCATTTGTATTAATTGTTCCCATGACATTCTGGACCGGACTGCAGTCAAGCGAGGATTACTATATTCACTGGACCATCGGAACTTTTGTGCGGTGGATTCGCTTCCTTTTCATATTCATCGCCATATTTGCGCCTCCTCTATATGTTGCGGTGACGACCTTCCATCAGGAAATGATTCCCACTAATCTCGTTCTGAGTATTGCATCGTCGAGGGAGGCGGTTCCTTTTCCGGCACTCATCGAAGCCTTATTAATGGAAATCATATTTGAGGCCTTGCGTGAAGCAGGGATTCGTTTACCCAAACAAATAGGGCAAGCGATAAGCATTGTAGGGGCATTGGTGATAGGACAAGCGGCTGTGCAGGCGGGAATTATATCCGCACCGGTCGTCATTATCGTTTCGATCACTGGGATTGCAGCGTTTACGATTCCACGATATAGTTTTGCAAACGGAATCCGTTTACTGCGCTTTCCGATGCTGTTCTTGGCGGGTACGTTTGGACTTTATGGCATTGTACTTGGGTTTCTGGGCATCTTGTTACATGTCACATCCCTTCGTTCGTTCGGAGTGCCTTATTTTACTCCATTAGCCCCGGTTACCTTTACGAATTTGAAGGACATATTCATCCGGGCACCTATATGGGCTAAAACCCGTCGTCCACAGGCAACAGGTTCTAATAACCCGGTCCGTGAACCGGCAGGTCAAAAGCCAAGTCCAAGCCAAGGGAAGCAGTCATCCGAGAACAATTAGGGCTTGTCTGGGGGGCAAGAAAGGAGAAGGACATCATAATGAAACCATTCCTGTACATTGGCTTACTACTTATAGTATTGACCACAAGCGGTTGTTGGGATCGTAAGGAAATTAATGATCTTGCGTTTATTTCGGGAACGTCATTTGATTTAACGGATGATGGGAAATATATATTATCGCATCAGATTCCAATCCCTTCTACCGCTCAGGCGGGACTAGGGGGTGGAGGAAGGCAAGAGACGTTTTTCGTCACATCTGCTACTGGGAGGAATGCCAGTGAAGCATTTCAAAAGCTTCAGAAAAAAACTTCCCGTACGTTATTTACCTCACACCGTAGCCTTATTTATGTAGGAGAATCGTTAGCCAAACATGGGATTGAGGATATTCTCGATGTTTACACCCACGATCCGCGTCAGCGGTTAAAAACATATATCATAGTTGTAAAGGGGGGCGAAGGGCGGGAACTTCTGCAAATTAAGTATCCCTTCGAACAAGTGCCTACCGAAGCAGTTAAGGAAATGGAAGCATTAGGAAGCGGGTTATCGGTTACGTTACGAGACTTTTTTTTAGCGGCATCAAGTGAAGGTATCAGTCCCGTTTTGGGAGTTATAGAGCGAGACGTTTCGTCAGAAGGAAGAAAAGAAAACAAAAGACTTTTTAAGCTGGGCGGTTCAGCCATTTTTAAGGATTTCAAATTAGTCGGTTTTCTAAACGAGAATGAAACAAATGGATTTCGTTGGGTTACAAATAGAATGAAGTATGGCGTAATCAACGCCAGTTTACCAGAAGATGATGGAACATTGGGGGTGGTTCTGGTCAATGCAAAACGAAAAATTACCCCGGAGATAAGTGGTGATAAGATCAAATTCAAGATTCAACTGCAAGGGGAAGGAAGTCTCTGGGAAAATAATTCCCCGCTGGATGTCAGTTTGCCGGAGAATCTTAGACTTGTACAGAAAGCATTCGAGAAATCGATCAGGGAACAAGTTCTAGATGCAGTATCCAAAGTCCAGAAGCAGTACAAAGTAGATAGTGTGGGTTTCGGCCAAGAAATTTACCGTAATAAGCCGAAACAATGGAAAACGTTGGAAGAACAATGGGATCATAAGTTTCCAGACGTAGACGTTTCGGTTGAAGTTAAGCTAAATGTACGTGGAACTGGGATGGCAGGTGCTCCTCTACAATTGAAAGAAAAGGAGATCAAAAATTGATCGTACAAATAGCGGGATATGTACTTTTATTGGTTGTATGGTCTTTTGTTAGAATACAATCCTTGCGGAGTAAGCAAAAAAACAAAGAAGCAGCAGTTTACGGTTTTTTAATGGGTGTATCATCCATTATCGGTTCCTTATTAATTGCCGGGGTTAACATACCGAGCATAGTTGTCCCGTTCAAAATTATTTTTGAACCCATCGGAAAAATGATTTTAATGCAGTGAATGGACCGCTTTTGATACTAGTATTAAAAGTGGACACAGGTAGTGGCGTCAAGATAGAATAAGTTGCTTACTGCCTCTGATATAAGGAAATGTATAAAGCAGAAGGAAAAAGGAATCTTGAGTTGGAGGAGGAAAACCACATCCTAAAAAATTCTATGTACATCTACATGCAAGAAAAGAGTGAGGGTTGCATTCATTCTGGCCCATAAGAATGAGTAGACGTATGAAGAGGTGTAAAATATTAGGTGTGTCATCCTCCGGTTATTATGCTTGGAAAAACATCAGGAACAGGAAAAAACTACAAAGAGAGAAATGGAATCGTGAATAGGATGTGCATTCTATTTCATTTTTACGATAATCTATCTGTGTTCGGCAACCCAAGAATCCATGATAGGCTTGTAAAACAAAACGTTATTAAGGTTTCTTCAAAGAAGGTGGTCAACCGCATGAAAGCTCTGGGGTTATTTGTCACTCCCTTTCAGAAAAGTATCTATTTTATTGAGAGAAGCCCACTTTTCTTTTTATTGTGTCTATTATGAGAAGTGACAACGGAATGATACTTTGTGTGATAAAACCAGTGAATGGATAAACGAAAGCAAGAAAAGCTTGAAGCTCTGCGCCATTTTTGAAAACCCAAACCGATCCAATGATGGACAAAAGTGTTATCGGAGCTACGATATCACGATAATTTCGAATGTTAAAAAGCTGGCTTATACTAAGACACAATATAAACAACGCTACCGAAACCTTCACAAAATTCCCCAACACCCACATCGCAACAGCGATGGCCTCCAGACGTTCAAATGAACCTTCAATGCCAATGTATTGCATGACACTTAAAACTGAATAAGTCAGTTTACCCGTTAATGGACCGAGGATCATAATCGCAAGTAATACAATGATAAATATAAAAATGGAAATGCTGAGAAAGGCAATCAGCGAGACCTTGCGAGCTTTTTTCGGCTGATTTAAATAAGGAAGGAGCCATCCCAATATAAACACTTGATTCATGAATGCTCCCGCTGGTATGACAGCTCCTTGCAATACCGGCAGTATTCCCTCACCTAAAAATGGCTTTAGTAGGGCGGGATCTGCTTCCCCAATCGCCAGAATCAAGATCGGAATCAAAGAAACCAAGATCAATGGTGTAAGAAACTCATTACATCTTCCAATGACCTCAATTCCCATAAAAACGGCTAGACCGCATAGGATCATTAACGTTAGACTTCCTACTATGGCTGGGCTTTTTGGTAAAAGAAGCGTTTTAATAAAAAAAGTATGCTGTATGACGATAACCGAAATAGACACAAACCAAAAATAAATGAAATAAAACCCCAAACATCTTCCTAACCATTTTCCGATGATTTTTGAACTGTATTGTATAATCGACAAACCCGGATAACGATTGGCGAGTGTAGTCAAGGCCCAAAGAGTTAATAAACCTGTTGTAGTAGAAGGAACCACGGATATCCAAGCATTCTGGTCTGCAAACATCACCATCCATCCGGGAATGGTTAAGATGGTGGTAGAAACGATAAAAGTAAAAAGTAATAAGCCGAGCTGAGTTCCCGTGATTTTTTCCGTTGTCTGCATTTTTACCCACTTTCTCCTTAACTTACATTGTTTGTTCCAAGTATTGACTTATCACTATACACTTATACGATTAAATAGAGATATGAGGATTTTCTTTTGAGGTAAAGCATACATTCCTCATCTGATGAAAATATTGGTAGTCCCTGCAAGTTCCATCGGTTACTGTTAAATTCATAGAAGATCGTTTTACTTAATTATGACTAAAACCACATCCGACTGACTTGACTATAGAGTCGTGGGAAGACGACAAAAGACAGAGGTAGATTAGACAACAGTACCATTCACCTTGTTTGTGTGTTTACCATGCTTATAATAACTAGTTTTTTCCATCTAATTTCTTAATGATTTCAATCGAAAATGATGTATTGTTAATGATTCGGAATACTTATACGATTATGTAGACTTTTAAAAATACAAAGGAGGTCTAGTTGTAAGTTGTATGATAACAGTGCTGCTTACAGAGTTATCATCTATTCAAATAAAAAGTTGAGAGGAGTTTCACCATTTGAGAAATAGTATAAGTAGGTTGAATTTTTCTTTAAGTTTACTAGTGTCTATCATTCTATTTATCAGCCTTTTCCTTCCCAGTATCGCAGTAGCACAAGGAGTTTCTCTTGAGAGTAAACTAATTTCAGAAATTAAAAACACATCTTATGTAAATAAAGTAGATTCTAAGCTTATTAAACAATTTAAAGATCAGGATCAGAACACTTTTATATTAAAGTTTAAAGAACAGGCGGATACCAATCGAGTTGCTATCGAAACAGCAGAAAAAGCAAAGAAACAGAAACTATCGGAAGTAAGTACTAAACTTCAGGTCCGTTCCGCTGTAGTTTCGTCATTACGAAATACTGCTCTAGAAACACAGACTGAAGTCATGGAGTATCTGGAGGAAGCAAAGCAAAAAGGAGAAGTGAAAAGCGTCCAATCATTCTATGTTGTGAATGCGATAGCGGTGACAGCAACCAAGGCTGTGATGGACAAATTGGCAGCATTTCCTGAGGTAGCTAAAATTCTTCCGAATGAAACGAGGCAAATAATCGCTCCGATCCAACCCAAGGAAAAAACCACCAATCTAAATTCATCAACGGTTGAATGGGGAGTTGAAAAAGTCGGAGCCCCTCAAGTATGGGATATGGGAATCGATGGAGCAGGAATTGTGGTAGCCAGTATTGATACAGGTGTTCAATGGGAACATCCTGCTTTAAAGGAAAAATACCGTGGCTATAATCCAGTGAATCCAGATCAACCAGATCATCAATTAAACTGGTTTGATGCTGTTGGAGGAAAAGAAGCTCCGTATGATGATAATAAACATGGTACGCATACGGTTGGGACCATGGTTGGCTCAGAGCCTGATGGGAGTAACCAAATTGGTGTTGCCCCAGGTGCGAAATGGATTGCGGTTAAAGCTTTCTCTAATCGCGGTGGTCAGGATGTAGATTTGCTCGAGGCAGGCGAATGGATATTGGCACCAAAAGATGCTGAAGGAAATCCCCATCCTGAATTAGCTCCGGATGTCGTAAACAACTCCTGGAGTGGTGGTCCTGGACTAGATGAATGGTATCGGCCTATGGTTCAAAATTGGCGGGCTGCTAATATCTTCCCTGTATTTGCAGCTGGCAATTCCGGTTCTTATGGGGAAGGATGGGTTGCCTCTCCAGCAAACTATCCAGAATCTTTTGCGGTTGCGGCAACGGATGATCAAAATGCCTTAGCGTGGTTCTCTTCCCGTGGACCAGCTCCATATGATGAAACGAAACCAGATGTTTCAGCACCGGGTGTCGATATCCGCTCAGCCGTCCCTGGCAATGACTATGAACTGATGAGTGGGACATCAATGGCAACACCTCATATTACAGGAATCGTAGCGTTGTTAAAGCAAGCAAATGCATCTCTCACAATTGACCAAATTGAGGACATACTGTTCAATTCAGCCATCCCATTGACAGACACAGAATTTCCTTCTTCTCCTAACTATGGGTATGGTCGTGGATTTATTAATGCTTACAATGCAATAAAAGGAAATAATAATGGAAATGGGAAAATTGAGGGTTTAGTTGTATATGATGGAAAAGATAAAGCAAATCCAACCTACCAACATACCTCTCCTGATTTTGTGTACGATCAGGTAGTGCTGCCATTAACAGTGGAAGTGCAAGACAATATCAGTGTTGAGACCGTAGAAATTCAGTATTTAGCTGGTCAACAATGGAAGACGGTAAAAGCAGGTAGAACAGCTGGTGATTTTAGAAACGGGACATATCAAGCTGTGGTTCCAGGAAAGGATGTAAAGAAAGGTACTTTTACGTATAAGTGGAAAATTGTTGATTATGGACAAAACCAAGTAACTTCTCCGGAATTTAATGCAGAAGTTAAACCTGCGATTACAATTGGTTATTTTCAAGATTTAGAAGCAGTTCCTGAAGGCTGGTATTCAGAAGGATATAATAACGATTGGGAATGGGGCAGCCCATCAGCAGGACCTGACAAAGCTGTCTCAGGACAAAACGTATATGGAACTAATTTGGAGGGACCATACTCTGATTTTTCGGAATCTTATCTCAATATGCCTCCTATAGACATACCTGAAAACGGTAATTCATACCTGCAGTATAAGCAATGGTATGACATTAGTCCGGATGGAGTCGACGGTTCAACCGATTTCGGTGCGGTCCTTGTCTCTACTGACCGCAAGAATTGGGAAGTACTATCTAAAACTGAAGCAACTAAATTTGGTGAAAATGGAGTACCACTAGAGTATTCTACAAATGGTTGGGTTAATGCAGAAGTGGATCTTTCTGCTTACGCTGGAAAAAGGATTTATATCAGCTTTTATATGTTTACATGGCTAACCGGGTTTGATTGGGAACCTCGTGATGGCTGGTACTTAGATGATATATCCTTAACGGACAAACCTCTTATGGGTAGTAAGGTAAACAAGGCAACAGGGGAGATCCATACAAAGAAACAACCATATACGAATCTAGCAGCTCCGACGTCTACAATGGTTAAGAATTCTTCTAGCCAACCCAATGTATTGCCAATCGGTGCAAAAGTGACGCTAATAGATTCAGGGTACTCAGTTGCAACTAATCCTGCAAATGGAAAGTTTTCCATGATACATAATGCAGGGGAATTCACTCTTCGTGCTGAGGCATACGGTTTTCATTCCAAAGACCAAGTCGTTTCAATTCCAAAGGACGGGATCGTCGAGGCGAACATTAATCTTCAACCTTTAGGGGAAGGAACGGTAGAAGGGGTAGTCAAGGATCAAACGACAGGGAAACCAATACCAGATGCCATCGTCTCTATAATAGAGGATGCCGCCATTACTCCAGTGAAAACGGATAGCAAAGGCAGATTTAAACTTACAGCCTATGAAGGTACCTATACGTTACATGTGTTCAAGAAAGATTATGTTTATAAAGATTATTCGATTACACTCTACCCTAAAAAGAAAACCAAACAGAATATTGAATTAAAACGGTTCTTGGGAACTCCTGGAGAAATCGGCTATGATGATGGAACTATGGAAAATTCATATTCTTGGTTCGATGCTAATAATGGCTTTGCGATAAGAATGTCATTGGAAGAAGGAGTCACCAATTCTTGGTTAACTGGTGGACTCTTCAAAATTAATACTGAATGGCCTAGCGCGGGATCAACCAGATTTCAAGTAGCAGTATATGATTCAACAGGTCTGAACGGGGCTCCTGGTAAAAGAATTGCAGGTCCAATTGACGCTGAAGCGCGGACGGATGGGGAATGGACTTTTGTTGATTTAACGGATAATAACATTTTTGTCACAGGAGATTTTTATTTAGTTTATGTACAACCTGGTGTCTTCAATTACTCACCAAGTCTTGGAAGTGATCAAAATAGCCCTTTCCATGACCGCAACTGGTTTTTTGAAGATGGAAATTGGAATCACAATTTAGATCCACAATATGGAAACATGATGATTCGAGCAGTCATGAACAATGAGAACACAGCTCCACAAGATCATTCGCAAACAAAATAGCTTTGGAACAAGTAAATTGGACTAGCTATTACAATCATTCAAGTTCAAGGCAAATAGCTTGTTGTCCATTTACAAATTTATTAAGATAGATTGATAGTTATCAGATAATAGTGACAGTTCACCATCCGCACGAATGCGTGAGCTGTCGTGTTATCATGATGATATTAGGTGGAAAGACAGCTAGTACCGTTCTCCAAGAAAAATGAAACGTAAAAGGGGTGAAAAATTCTTGGAACTTAGACAATTAGAATACTTCATGGCCCTTTGTGAAGAACTACATTTTACAAAGACTGCTGAAAAACTAAGAATTGGTCAACCTACCTTAAGCTATCAAATGAAATCATTAGAGGATGAACTGGGTGTTCGTTTATTTGATCGTTTAGGTAAAAAAATTGCGATTACCGAGGCCGGCGAAATCCTCCTTGAGCATTGCAAAAAAGTGTTCCAAAATTTACATTTTGCCACTGAACAAATAGCAGAGCTGCAAAATGTAAAAAGAGGGAAATTAGTGATAGGATCCCTTTCTGGTGACCTAAGTCTTATAGCCTCCAAGGTTTTGTTAGAGTTTCATACCGAGTACCCTCACATTCAGATCCAGTTTTTCTCGATTGATGATCCGGTAGAAAAGGTAAAACAAAACGAAATTGATTTGGCTTTAACCTTCATGGCAAAACCGGATGAAAGTTTTATCCAAATTCCTTTATACGAGGATGAATTTTATTTAGTCGTCCGTACGGATCATACTTGGTCTGTGAGAGACGAAATTGGGTTTCATGAAATTCGGAATATTCCACTTATATTAAATCCAAAAGGCCATTGTTTTAGGAAATTATTTGCGGATGCATGTCTATCTGCGGGGATTGTCATCCAGCCTATCATTGAATCAAGCGATTCAAAGGCGATATTGGAACTAGTCGAGGAAGGGATTGGGGCTACTATTATATCTAGTACACTCTTTTCGTTGGAGAATACAGGGAATTTAAAGGCTATTAAAATAACAAATCCAGCCTTCATTAAGGAAATTACTATTATCCACCATAAACAAAAATATATTGGAACAGCTGCAAAGGGTTTTATCGAAATATTAATGAACTTTATAAAAAAGAATAAGGCATTAGAGGAGAGCTCTATAGAAAGACAGTTAACTAAAGCTACACAATAGTTTTTTATTTGTTGCTATACACGAGAAACAGTATATTGACCTTGTTCTTATAATTAATCAAATTAACAGTTGGAATGGTAAATATAGCAACTGAAAAATAATTATACTCGAGCATCATAGTTTGTATTTGATGCCAATTTCATTTTTTCACTTACTTATGTGAGTATGAAAAATAATCCAGTAGGAGAATGGGAATTCAGAAGGGAATCTTTTTTGATATTTTTTTGGACAAAAAGAGACCAAATGGTCTCTTTTTTAAATTTATATACTAGCACATTTACTCAAATTAAAGTAATAAAGGTTATTAAATGGATATCTTAGAAATAGAGAATCTTTCTTAAGTATATCTCAGGAGGAGAAACAGCGTACTGAACTGGCAGAAACCTAGTGCAGACCAATATATTGACTTAAGATCATTTTCAAAAATGATATACAAAGTAGCTTATTTTCTCTAGGAGGGATATTGTGACATTATTACCGTACGTTGTTAGATATTTGATTATATTGTTACTAGTATTTTCATTCTTTTTAATGGGAGTAGGTTTCCTGTTTAATGATACTGGAGCCAGTGCAATTACTATATTAAAAGTATTTTGGTGGATTATACCCATTATTTTATTCTTTGGAATCAATGAGTATTTGATAAAAAGAGGGGTATTGCGTTCATTAAATCGTTTATGTATTTATGGAATATGTGTATTGGGAATTGGAATTTTAGTTATTATATTGTTTGTAGTCTAGTATCTCTTGACAGAAACGGTTCTAATGGTTTTTAATAAAAAAAGACCTATTGGTCCTTTTTGTAAAATTAATATAATTAGCACATGAATGGCGATTTTGAAAAAATTCGTTAAAGTAGGGAACATTACGCCAAAATCAAAGTTATTTGGAGGATTTTATATGAATCGTAGAGTCGTTATTACAGGTTATGGTGCCATCACACCATTAGGAAATGATGTCGCGACATTTTGGAATAACATAAAGAACTCAAAATCTGGCATTAAAAAGATTGAATTTGAAGGTTTTGAAGACATAACTACTAAAATTGGTGGAAGAATTGATGATTTTTCACCTGAAAATTATTTAGATAAAAAAGAGTTAAGTAAGTTTGATAAATTTGTCCAATATGCCTATGCAGCTGCAAAACAAGCGTTAGATCAATCTGGATTAAACGTTAATAATGAAGATGAAAATCGCCTTGGAGTGTACATTGGTTCAGGAATAGGAGGAATAGATACCGTTCTAGAGAATCATCAAACCCTTTTAGAAAAAGGCTCTAGGAAAGTATCTCCATTTATGGCACCGATGATGATCATAAATATGGCTGTGGGTATTGTATCAATTAAAACGGGATTTAGAGGTACAAGTTTTTCACCTGTATCCGCTTGTGCAACAGGTAATCATGCGATTGGTGAAGCATTTTTAAATATCCGACATGGATATTCTGATGCCATTTTAGCCGGTGGAACAGAAGCGTCGATCAATCCATTATCATTCGCAGGTTTCTCTAAAATGAAAGCCATGTCAACGAATAATGATTCACCAATTACAGCGAGTCGACCATTCGATAAGACAAGAGACGGTTTTGTTATGTCTGAAGGTTCTGGAATTTTGTTACTTGAGGAATATGAACATGCGAAAAATAGAGGAGCAACCATATTGGGAGAAATTATTGGGTATGGATCTACCACAGATTCTTATCATATTACTTCACCAGATTATAATGGTGCGGTTCGAGCAATGAAGCTAGCGATTGAAATGGCGAACATAGAAACAACCGCCATTGATTATATAAATGCACATGGTACGAGTACACCAGAAGGCGATAAATCAGAGACAAAAGCAATTAAAAATGTATTTGGAGAACATGCTTACAAGCTAAAAGTCAGTTCAACAAAATCAATGACAGGACATTTATTCGGTGCAGCAGGCGGAGTTGAAGCCATTATCACCCTTAAAAGCATTTCAGACAATTTGATTCCTGCAACCATTAATTATGAACATGCTGATGAGGAATGTGATCTTGATTATGTACCTAACAATCCAATTCATACGGAAGTAAATTACGCACTTTCCAATGGATTTGGTTTTGGAGGTCATAATGCTGTTTTAGTATTTAAGAAATTTAATGAGAGTAAATGACTGAGAAATTTAAGATGACTCAATAATTGAGTCATCTTTTAACGTTTAAGCAATACTTTCCTATGAAATAGTGCACTATTTAGTTATACTCAACCTTAAAATAAGGTAAACTAAATACAGTAACACTGTAATTGAAAAGGAGATTACTAACATGACTAACAGAGAAGTCACGACATTAGAAGACATGCTATGTTTTAATATATACGCTGCATCTCGCGAGATTACACGTATTTATAGGCCCATTCTAAGTAAATTTAACATAACCTATCCACAATATTTGGTACTAGTTTTACTTTGGGAAAAGAAAATTTGCACGGTTACTGAACTGGGAGAACGCCTTTATCTAGATTCTGCCACATTAACCCCTTTATTAAAAAGACTTGAAGCAGCGAATTTGGTCTATCGAAAACGTTCTGCTGAAGATGAAAGAAGGGTTGAAATAGGTTTGACAGATAAAGGAGCAGCATTACAGAACGAATTAAAAGATGTATCGATTTCAATTTTCGAGAAGATTTGTAAGACGGAAGAGAGCTATTTTGGTTTCCTGGACAAATCAAAAGAATTATTGCAAAAAGCTTATGATATCGCACGATAGATATAAGATAATCTAAGAGAACATAGATAGATTCCATGTTTTCTTAGATATTTTTTTTGGCTAAAAAGCCTCAACTAACAAAATGAAATTATTTACCATTTTATATAGTGTACTATTTAATTGACCGCTATGAAATAGTGTAGTATATTGTTGTCATAGGGAACAGATAATTAAAATATCGTCCCGATTCATTACAATATTTAATCAAATTGGAGGAAATAAAAATGACAACAGTTTATGATTATAAAGTAAAAACAAATAGAGGCGTAGAAAAATCAATGGCGGATTACAAAGGGAAAGTAATGTTAATTGTAAATACAGCTAGTAAATGTATTTTTACAGATCAATATAAAGAGCTTCAAGATTTACATCTTAAATACAAAGATAGTGGATTAGAGATTTTAGGTTTCCCTTGTAATCAATTTGGTAGTGGCGAAAAAGGAACAAATGAAGATATTGAAAGCTTTTGTCAAATCAACTATGGAGTAACATTCCAATTATTTGATAAAGTAGAAGTTAATGGTCCAAATACTGCACCCATTTTTGACTATTTAAAGAAAGAAGCGAAAGGTTTACTTGGATCTGAACAAATTAAATGGAATTTCACAAAATTCCTTGTAGACCGTAACGGTAAAGTTTTAAAACGTTATGCACCAAAAGATAAAGTTTCATTAATAGTAAAAGATTTAAATGGGTTAATCTAAAAATTAAAAAAGTATGAAAGAGGTAGGATATGAAGGTTGTTTATCAACCTCTCGTACCCTACCTTTTTTTGTAAATATTCGACTGATACTTTTCATTTCAGATTTCATATCAACATTGCATCCTTTTAATACTTTTGAATGGGGCCAAAATTTATGAGCTCATTGTAAATCCTAAACATTTCTAATTTTGTAATATTAATTATTATTTGACCTATTAGTTATCGGTGGCTCATTAAACCAGTCTTTCCTTACTAATAACTTAAACCCTTTCTCTGAAAAGTTTTCTACCTGTTCGATTAGTTCCTTTAGTATTTTTACGTGACTTTTTTTATAACTAGATACAACAGCTGTTTGTAAATTAGCGATTCCTATTGGATTCAGGAACATTATTAAATTAGCCATTAGTTTATCTGAAAATGGAGATTCACTCACCTTATAAACGTGTGCCTCTAAGCCGGTTGTTGTTGGAACTCCGTTTTCTCTAAATATGTCGGATAAAGTAGTAGCTTGTTTAATAGCCAACTTGGTCCCATCTTGCAAAAACCTCTTTGTGTCTTCATCCTTAACAACATCTGAAAAAGCAGTACATAGGGCTACACCAACATTATTACATTGAAATGAACCGAACATGCTTGCTAATTCAACAGCATTTAGTGGCCTTTGCTGAGTTGATACAACTTTAAAAAATGTGCCTTCTCTTTCCTCAGCTTTTTTGTAAGAAAATGACCTATTTTGTAATAAACCTTTATTATCTAGCAATTTTAAAAGAGAATTATCAATTTCTGTAATCTTATAGAGTATTTCTCTAAAAAAATTCTTAACCTTATAATCGGTTAAGTCAGAATATTGAAAAGCAAGTACACGAAGTCCATTACTAGTTATGTGCTTAAGAATCTCTATAATTAATTGATCAGAAAACAACTTTGCTGAAGAGCAATATAAATCATTTTCACTGAAAAACGGGGCATCTTTAAAGCCATTTTCAGACAATAATTGTATAGCCTCTTGTTCTTGAAATGTTGATAGTGTTTTAATCTCATTTAAAGTATTCCTCAAATCATTATCTTCAGCAGTATCAATAAGATTTTTCAAAAAAATATTGACCATATTTGAATTTGATTTTAGGTACCAAAGAAAGCCTAATTCGTTTACATTCATCTTAAAGGCCCCTCCACTAATTTATCTTCTTTATAGTCTGTTAATAAAAATGTTAATTATTCATTTCTGGTGAGGTTAGTTGAATAAAAAACAATCATACATGGTATGAAAACTACACAACAACTCAATAACCATAAAATGAATTGTTTTTTTGTTGACATAAAATATACCCTAATGTTAGGATATATTTACACTAACATTAGGATGAATTATTTCGAGATAAATAATATTAGGATAAAGGGACATTAACATAAAGGAGGGATTAAATTGGAAATTAAGGTTATTAAACCACAGGATCAGGCATTGGAGCAGTTTGATGGCGGTAAAATAATCGCACAAAAACCCATTGGCTTTTCTGGTGAAGGTTCAGTCATTAATCGTCTTGGTCCATTGTTTTACTGGGGATGGGGAAAATCTGAAGGCGAAGGTGGTATTGGCCTACATCCTCATCAGGGTTTTGAGATATTAGGCTACTTCATTAAAGGGAGAGGTCGTCACCAAGATACGCTTGGTACAATTAGCGAAGTAGGTGCTGGTGGTGTTCAAGTGATGCAAGCTGGCTCAGGTGTACACCATGCCGAAACTCTTCTCGAACCGTCAGAAGCGTTCCAAATTTGGTTTGAGCCGCATTTAAGCAAAGCTATAAAGCAAACACCCACTTACTCAAAATACGAGCATGAAGATTTTCCACTCAATTCAGAAAGCGGTGTAATCGTTAAGACGATATTAGGTGAACATTCACCAATCAAACTCGTGACAGATGCCAAAATGTACGATGTTGAAATTGAAAATGGTGCAACCTATAAGTATGTACTTTCACCTAATCGAACGCTAGCTGGTTTATCTATTAGGGGGAATGGTGGTGTGATTGATGAATTAGAGGTTTCATTTGAGAATAAGGATTTCATTATACTTCAGTCAGAGATAGGTGAAGGTTTTACCATTCAGCCTAAAGGTGAAAATCTACGAATGCTGCTAATAGAGATTCCAACTGAAGTTGATTATCCTTTATACAGAAAACCAAGATAACCTTAATTTTAAAAGGAGGTTCGGTGATGCAAGATCAGAGTAATCTGGATTTGAGATTGTTACGTGTTTGGATGAAGGCTTCCAAAGCTGTTGTTGAAAATATTCAGAGAGATATTGAAAGTCATAAAATTAGTAATGAAAATTTTATGATTCTTGAATTGCTTTACAGTAAAGGTCCTCATCCTGTCCAAAAAATTAGTGAAATACTCTCTATTCCTAGTGGAAGTATCACATATGTTGTTGATAAGTTAGAAAAGAAAGGGCTTGTGGAAAGACAACCAAACCCTAATGACAGAAGGGCTTCTAATGTGGTCCTAACAGAAGAAGGAAGAGCTCTATTTGACGAGATTTTCCCCAAACACGTTGCAACCATTTCTCAAAATTTATCATTTGTCTCAAATGATGAAAAAGAACTGCTAATTGATTTATTAAAGAGAATTGGAATGGGTGCACAGAGTTTGGATAAATAAATTTAAAAAACGATACAGGAGGAAGAAACAATGACTAATCAGAAATTAAATATTGGAATTATTTTAGGTAGTACAAGGGAAGGGCGAGTTAGCCCGCAAGTGGGAGAATGGGTGAAAGGAATTGCGGACAAACGAGGAGATGCAAACTATGAAATCGTAGATATTTCTGATTATCAATTACCTTTTTTAGGAACAACTGATGGGACTGAACCAGGAATTGCAGCTTGGAACGAAAAACTTAACAGCTTGGATGGATTCGTATTTATCGTTCAGGAATACAATCACAGTATAACAGGAGCCTTAAAAAATGCACTTGATTTCGCTCGTGAAGCGTGGAATAACAAAGCAGCAGGTATCGTGAGTTATGGTTCAACTGGTGGTGCTCGTGCAGCTGAACATTTACGAGGAATCATGGGTGAATTAATGATTGCAGATGTCCGTGTACACCCTACATTGTCCTTATTTACCGACTTTGAAAACTATACTACATTTAAACCAGCTGACTTGCACCTTAATAATGTAAATGAAATGCTTGACCAAGTTGTTGCTTGGAGCGGGGCATTAAAAACCTTAAGAAAATAATCAATTATCATATTGAAATGTAATTCGAATATCAGATACTACTTAAAAGTAGTGTTTGATATTCGTTTTTTATTTACAGTGTCAGTTTACTCAATCAAAAGATTGACGTTTTACTTAAACAAACAGGTGCATTAATGGTCTAAAAGGAGACTTCATATATAATATAAAACTGTTTTATGGCCATTCTTTTTATTATCCTGGCTTTCTTTAATCTTTTTAAACAACTCTGCTCGTCGTAGATATACGCCTGTCGCCTTGTTTGCAACGGTGATAAAAACAATAATGTACCAAGTTGCTTGGACGTTCGGTTGGTGGAAGTATAAAGAAACTCTTTTTTGTGGGATAAGGGAGCACAAACACATAATGTTTAATTGAATAGTTTAAAGTTATTGGAGCATTTCCCTGTAATGAGGTATGCTTTTTGTCTTGTCTCCAAGGAAAAGGATAATCCTATAACAATAAGAATGTAATAAAAATCAGTAATATTGTTCGTTTATGGACAGGGCTTCTTATTTAAAGAAGCGGAATCGATAGTTTTAATGGAAGGACGCTTCTAGTTCCGAGAATTTATAACCACAAGATTTAATAGCGCAGAACGTCTCGTTTAATATACAGAAGCAGGCTGAACCGATATGGACTTCGAGTCTGCATGCGGGCTTCCATTGGCCATCCGAACCAAAAAGGTTCACAGGTATACGCCAATGCCATATACCCGTACTTCTAAGCAGAAGAATAGACGGGGGTTCGACTATTACCAGATAATTAAAATGGAAGAAATACATTTCAGTTTGTTGACATAGTCTTATTACTGCAAGCTGTCCGAATAATCGTTAAACAAACAAGAACCGGGCTATGCCCGGTTTTTGTTTTAATTGACAAAATTTGCAGATTTCTTCAGATAGAATGGCGGGTCGCCGGGCCAAGTTGGAACTCCCTTCGACGTCTCGAAATATCGACCATCGTGATGGTCATCTGCCTGCCTCCTATGGATGCGAGCGAACGGGTTGCGTTAGTCCCATTTGTTATCTGCTGTTGGTGAAGTAACCTTTTTTGTGAAAATGGAATAAGAATTGCACTTCGGATGGAATCTAACGGAAGGGTATGCCGCATATCTGTGCTGGATGTCGGTCCCGAACGCGTGGCGATCTCTTATATTTATTCTTCGAGCCAACTGAAACGAGTCAAGCTAAAGGAAAAGAATACCTTAAACGTCTTCAAAATTGACACAAGGATCGTTCTCCCCTAGTTAAACAAGAATCGTTTATGGCAACAGCACTACAAAAAAAAGGGGGAGAAGATTCATTAATCTCACGCCTAGGTGAAATCAAGCAACCTATACTGGTTATGAATGGTCAAAATCATATCATGGCTCCAACAATAAATTCATTTATTTTGTCACAAAAAATTGAAAATGCTCAACTGATCATTTATCCAGACTCAGGTCATGGTTTCTTATTTCAATATCCAAAAATGTTTGCAGTACATGTTGCGGCATTTTTAAATAATGATTTAGAGTAAATGATTGATAAAGTTAAGATGACTCATTTATTGAGTCATCTCAGACTCTAGACAAATCCAATTAAAAATGGATTTGCCTAGAGTCTTTTTTAATATAATTAAGTTACTAACTATTTTATGGGTGATGAAAATGCTAAAGAAAATTCTCAGATAAATCGTGATCAATTAGAAATGGAAAGATTTCAGATGTCACTTTGGGAGTTTTTTTCTTATGCCACTGAACGGGGAGATTAGTTTAAAAAACAATTATGTATAGTAGATGACTACACAACAACTCAGTAACCATAAATTGGGTTGTTTTTTTTGTTGACACAAATTATAGCCTAATGTTAGGATATATTTATCCTAAATATAGGCCATTTTAAATCAAGATAAATAACTTTAGGATAAAAAGAGAGGATTTTAAAGGGTGTGTATGAAACGGAGATAGGGGTGGCTTTTGAATGGCTGAACGCGACGCTGAGGATAAGGCTCTTGATTTAAGACTGATACGCGTAATTAATAACTCGATGAAAGTGCTGTACGCGAGTTTAGCAAGTGCCATTGACAGCTATGGGCCCAGTATGGAAACCTTCCGAATTCTCGAGTTTCTTTACAATATTCGCATTCCATCCAGATAATTAGCGATACTTTCTCGATTCCCAGCGGGAGTAACACCTACGTGGTCGATAAGCTGGAGAAGAAGGGGTATGTGGAACGGCTCCCCATCCCGGGTGATCGACGTAAAACAAATGTGGATTGACCGAGGAAGGACTACGTAACTTCGATAATATCTTCCCAAAGCATGTTTAAATGATCTCCGACAATTTGTCCTTCGCGACGGATGAGGAGAAGCTCGAACTTATTCACGTGCTGAAGAAAATCGGGTATGGTACCAAGAATCATGAGGCAATGCCAAAAATGATGTGTCGGATTCTTTCTGAAAGAAGGATTTTACTTTAATTTTGTATTTAGGGGGATTTGAAAATGGAAATAGGTGTAGATACGTTTGTCGAAACAACACCGGATGTTAAAACGGGCAAGACGATAAGTCATGCGGAGCGATTGCGGCAGGTTGTTGAAGAAATCGTCCTTGCTGATCAGGTTGGGTTGGATATATTTGGGGTCGGCGAGCATCATCGTAAGGAATTTGGGGATTCCGCTACTGCCGTTGTGCTGGCTGCAGCAGCGCCCATGACCAAAAGGATACGCTTAACCAGTTCGGTTACCGTGCTCTCTGCTGTTGATCCAGTACGTTTGTTTCAGCAATTTGCCACGCTCGATGGTATTTCAAATGGACGTGCTGAGATTATCGCGGGTCGAGGCTCTATGGTTGATGCGTTTCCATTGTTTGGTTATGATTTAAAAGACTATGATGAGCTTTACGAGGAAAAATTGGAACTATTATTAAAATTAAGGGAGTCGGAGAAGGTAACCTGGAAAGGAGGGCATCGACCTGCCTTTACGAATCTGGGTGTTTATCCGCGTCCGGTTCAGAACCCTTTACCCGTGTGGGTTGGCAGTGGGGGTAATGCGGAATCGGTAATAAGAGCAGGGGTACTTGGACTGCCTCTTGTTTTGGCGATCATTGGCGGGAGTCCCTTGCAATTTGCTCCGCTCGTGCAGCTCTATAAGAACGCTGCTACTCGTGCAGGACATGATGCATCGAAATTACCGATAGCCATACACTCACTCGGGTTCGTTGCGGAGAGTACCTCGCTTGCGGTCGACAAGTATTTCCCTCCTACTCAGGCATCTTTTAATTTATTTGGTAAAGAGCGTGGCTGGGGACATTATAGCCGTTCACAATTCGATGCTGCATGCAGCTTAGAAGGCGCATTCTACGTAGGCGATCCCGAAACGGTGGCCAACAAAATTATTTACATGCGCAAACATTTAGGCTTTTCACGATTTTTCCTACATTTACCTACTGGAACCATGCCACATGAGGATGTTATGAAATCCATTGAACTATTGGGTAAGGAAGTCGCACCGCGGGTTCGAGAAGAGGTCGCAAGATGGGGATCTGAAGAAAGAATTTTCTAATAATAATAACGGTCGACAAATCCTTTAGAATCAATATGATAATTTAAATTGATATGACACAAAGTTCCCCTCAGACATCAAAATAAGGGGAACTATGTGTCAATGGGAAAATTTCCGCTAGCCATAAAAAAAGTGTGCACCAGAAGCAGTGCTCACGTGTCGGAAGTCAAAAACATTGTCCCAAAAATTGTCGGCAAATCCACTTACTCAAAATACGTGCATGAAGATTTCCCACTCACTTCAGAAAACGGTGTAATGGTTAAGACAATATTAGGTGAGCATTCACCAATCAATCTCGTGATAGATGCCAAACTGTACGATGTTGAAATTGGAAATGGTGCAACCTATAAGTTTGCTCTTTCACCTAATCGGACACTAGCTGGTTTATCTATTAGAGGTAATGGTGGTGTGATTGATGGATTGGAGTTTCATTTGAGAACAAGGATTTCTTTATAATTCAGTCAGAGAAAGTTGAAAGCTTTACCATTCAGCCTAAAGGTGAAGAACTTCGGATGCTGCTAATAGAGATTCCAACTGAAGTTGATTATCCTTTATACAGAAAACCAAGATAACCTTAATTTTAAAAGGAGGTTCGGTGATGCAAGATTAAAGTAATCTGGATTTGAGATTGTTACGTGTTTGGATGAAGGCTTCCAAAGCTGTTGTTGAAAATATTCAGAAAGATATTGAAAGTCATAAAATTAGTAATGAAAATTTTATGATTCTTGAATTGCTTTACAGTAAAGGTCCTCATCCTGTCCAAAAAATTAGTGAGATATTCTCGATTCCTAGTGGAAGTATCACGTATGTTGTTGATAAGTTAGAAAAGAAAGGGCTTGTGGAAAGACAACCAAACCCTAATGATAGAAGGGCTTCTAATGTGGTCCTGACAGAAGTAGGAAGAGCACTATTTGACGAGATTTTCCCCAAACACGTTGCAACCATTTCTCAAAATTTATCATTTGTCTCGAATGATGAAAAAGAACAGCTAATTGATTTATTAAAGAGAATTGGAATGGGTGCACAAAGTTTGGATAAATAAATTTAAAAAACTATACAGTTACAGGGGGAAGAAACAATGACAAATGCGAAATTAAATATTGGAATTATTTTAGGTAGTACAAGGGAAGGGCGAGTTAGCCCGCAAGTGGGAGAATGGGTGAAAGGAATTGCTGACAAACGAGGAGATGCAAACTATGAAATCGTAGATATTGCTGATTATCAATTACCTTTTTTAGGAACAACTGATGGGACTGAACCAGGAATTGCAGCCTGGAACGAAAAACTGAATAGTTTGGATGGATTCATATTTATCGTTCAGGAATACAATCACAGTATAACAGGATCCTTAAAAAATGCACTTGATTTCGCTCGTGAAGCGTGGAATAACAAAGCAGCAGGTATCGTGAGTTATGGTTCAACTGGTGGTGCTCGTGCAGCTGAACATTTACGAGGAATCATGGGTGAATTAATGATTGCAGATGTCCGTGTACACCCTACATTGTCCTTATTTACCGACTTTGAAAACTATACTACATTTAAACCAGCTGACTTGCACCTTAATAATGTAAATGAAATGCTTGACCAAGTTGTTGCTTGGAGCGGGGCATTAAAAACCTTAAGATAATAACAAAGATCATATATTGAACTGAATTCGAATATCAGATACTACCTAAAAGTAGTGTTTGATATTCGTTTTTTATTTGCATTGTATATTAGCACTGACATTCAGCTAATTTCCAAACTTAAAGTATAGATTTTTGAAACACCGAGAAAATAATGGTGTTGTCTTATCTTTTAGTGAAGGGACCAACGATATGGGATGGTTTAAACCACACTCTAATAAAACGGCACAAAAGTCATTGAAAGATATTATGGCGAAAGCCTGTAAATCCAGTGACTTTCATCAATTTTCTCCCGTTGGAAAAATAGAGATTAGTTATTATAAATCATTAATAAACGAAGATAAAATAAATCGATATCTTATACAGGAAATTCAAAAGAATATAGAAAAGATTAACGAATTGGAAGATATCAAAAATATCCTTCCTTTTGATGAAATCAAAGTAACCAATGATACCCAAAATGTTGAAAACAAACTTATAAAGGGATTTGTGATCATACAGCTAAAGAATGTTGAAAATGACTTTATACTCGTAAATGTCAATAATGGTCAAATGGGTCATCGAAAGAATAATGATACAGAGAATGAATTTAGTGTAGTTGGACCCAAAGTTGGCTTTGTAGAAAATCTCGATATAAACATTCATCTTTTAAGGCAACTAGTTGCAGTTTCCAATTTAGTTATTGAAGAAATAACGATTGGAACTGTCTCTAACACTAGGGTAGCTATTGCCTATTTAGATGGAGTAACGAATCCTAGACAAGTCCAAACTGTGAAACAGAGGCTCAATAATATTAATTTAGATGTTGTTTATGATTCGTCAATGCTAGATCAAATCATTTCAGATAACTCCAATACGATTTTCCCGCTTTTTACATCATCGGAAAGAATCGATCGTATTACGTATTCAATTACATTGGGACAAGTAGCCGTTTTATCCGATGGCTCTCCTTATGTAATCTCAGGTCCGTCTACCATTTTGGATTTTTTTATTTCGCCGGAGGATTATTTATTACCATGGATACTCGGGTCATTTTTTCGTATTGCTCGAATTTGTAGTGTTATTTTTTCGATATTTGCAACCTCGATCTATGTTGCTGTTCTTACCTATCATTTTGAAGTGATTCCGGAAAAATTACTTGAGCCTCTTGTCATTTCGAGGGCAAATGTTCCATTTCCTCCAGTAATGGAAGTTATCTTTTTGGAAATAACCATTGAATTGTTGCGTGAGGCAGGTGCTCGGTTGCCTGCCAAAATTGGTCAAACATTAGGGATCGTGGGGGGGATTGTCATTGGGCAGGCTACCGTTGAAGCAGCGCTTACCAGTAGTATATTGCTTATCATTGTCGCTTTATCAGCACTCGCCTCATTTACAACTCCTATTTTTAAAATGGCTAACACCATTCGGGTCTTACGGTTTCCCTTTATTATTCTCGCAGCCATCTGGGGGGGACTAGGGATTGTTGCAGGAGTCTTATTACTTATGGGGCATTTATTGAGGCTGAAATCTTTAGGGACTCCTTATTTGGTGCCCTTATTCCCTTTTCGAAAAGGGAATTTTGCGGACAGCTTTATCCGTTCATCATTTCAATATATAAATAAAAGGAACAAATCTTTAAAGCCATTGTCATTTAAACGATATGTACCCAGCGAAGACGTGGAGGATATTAATCATGAGGAGAGTTAAACGAATGCTACTTCTTCTCTTTTTGTTGGTGCTGGTTCTAACTAGTTGCAGCAATGAAAGGGTAGTAGATCAATTACACATTTTGACAACTTTGGGATTTGATAAAAATAAGTCAGGTTATACGGGTACAGCATTGTACTCCGATCTTAGTCAAAAGGGTGGAAAAATAAGCTTTCTCCAGGGAAATTCAAAGCAAATTAAGCTGATTTTAAATAAAATGAATAATCAATCTACCAAACGGATCGATATTGCAAAATTGAGGATGATTATGTTTAGCAAAGAGGTAGCTAAAGAGGGGTTATCGCACTTTTTACTTACCATTTGTAAAGATCCTCTCATAAGTAACTATTTATATATTGTTGTTACGGAGGAATCCATTGCTTCTGTTTCAAAAGGTTTAAAAGATAAAGGTCGTGAAAATCTTCCATATTATATGATTGAACAAAATATGCAATCAGGTAACATCCCCCATTCCAATCTCTCGACGGTACTGTTTGACTTTTATGGGGAAGGAAGAGATTTCTCGGTTCCGTATATTCGATTTAATAAAAACGGGGAAACTGAAATAATCGGGTTCGGAATATTTAAAGATGATCGGTTGAAAATAGTAATTAATAGGGAAGAAATGATGTTGTACAAATTGCTACAAGGTAAATTTATTCAAGGGGATATACCCTATACAATTAATGATAAAAAGGGTAAAAGTACAGCCCTATTCTCTATTCAATATGGAAAGGGGAACAAGACGGTCTCAAAAGATAAAAACGAAACAAAGGTAACCTACCACCTGACATTAAATGGAATGGTAAAGGAATATCCACAAGGAACACAAGTAGAAATGAATAAATCACTTGTACATTTAAAAAAGCAGCTCCAAACGGACTTGGTGCTGTTATTAAATAAATTCAAGGATGAGAAGGTGGACCCTTTAGGCACAGGGGATTTAGTAAGAGCATATAGCAGGGATTGGAATGAGAATCAATTTTATAAAGAAGAATATTCAAATATAGCATTTGATGTTGATCTAAATCTTCAACTAACTAAATCAGGCATAGGTGAATAAATGGCGGGTGAGTAATGAATGGGAAATCATGTAAAAGAAAGTTTAACATTATCTCCATATCTTCTTTGGTTTCTACTTCATGGCACACAAGTGGGGATTGCTATGCTAAGTTTTCAAAGATATATCATTACCGGAGCAGAACAGGATTCGTGGGTCTCTCTATTATTAGTAGGAATAAGTATGCATTTTATTACTTGGATCATGTTTTTTGTGCTGAAAAATGCGAATGAAGGGGATGTTATCTCCTTACACCAACAATTGTTTGGAAAATGGTTGGGCAAATGTCTGACTCTTGGTTTTTATGGCTATATACTCTTATTTCTCATAACTGAAATTCGTTTGTATGTAGAAGTTTTACATGTTTGGGTTTTTCCAAATACAAAGATTTGGATATTTTCGCTTATGATTTTAATGATTTGTATTTATCTTGTTTCCGGTGGACTTAGAGTGGTGGCTGGTGTTTGCTTTTTTTGTATCATTATTCCTTCCTTATTACTTTTATCGCTCTCTGTTCCTTTAAAATATGCGCATTGGACTAATTTCCTCCCGCTTTTTAACCATCAATTCAATGATTATGCCGAATCCGCCTTCCATTCGTTGACGTTATTCAGTGGAGTAGAATTTTTGCTTTTACTCTACCCTTTTATAAAAAACAACGAAAAATCACAAAAGTGGGCCCATATTAGTAATGTACATACCACGATTTTATATTTATTTATAACTTTAGTATCTTTTTCCTACTTTAACATTCAACAGTTAGAGCATACGATTTGGCCGACCCTAATACTGTCCAAAATCATTCAACTACCGTTCCTCGAAAGATTTGATTCCATCTATGTATATAATTGGTTCTTAATTATTGTAGCCCGATGCTGTGTCCCCTTATGGGCAGGGACACGAATATTAAGAAAAACATTCGGTTTCAAAGCTAGACCGTCATTATGGATTACAAGTACGATTGTGTTTATATGTTTAATTCCTTTAAAGGGGCAAAAAATTATAGAGAAGCTCGACTTTCTGTTATCCGTTACAGGAGGAATCCTGCTTTATGGCTACATCCCTTTCCTATTTATTTTGATACTCATCATTAATTTTTTTAAGAAAAAACATATGGTTAAAATTAAAGGGAAACATTAGTATTGACAAAAACGGTATTAATAGTATTAAATAAAAAAGAACAATTGGTCTTTTTTATAAAAGGAGGGTTGAAAGGTGAATAAAGGGGAACGAACGAAAAAATTTATTATTGAGCAATCATCGTCTTTATTCAATACAATTGGCTATAAATCCACTTCTATCGCTGAAATCATGAAGGCCACCGGATTGAAAAAGGGAGGGATCTTTTACCACTTTGATAGTAAGGATGATTTAGCCAAAGCTTCGTTTTCCTACTCGTTAATGACACTAAAGGAAAATTATTTACAAGCGATTAACTCCAAGGAGACCGCAAGCGAGCAATTTCAGGCTTTTACTGCTATGGTTATAACGTTGTGGAACAATGAAATCATAGTAGGTGGATGCCCTTTAATGAATGCTGCCATTGAAGCTGATGATTCAAATATTTTGATCGAAGATTCCATTAAAGAAGGCTTTGGTGGCTTAATAAATATTATCAAAGGCATTATTGAGTTAGGAAAGAGTCAAAATGAAATTGATAAACATGTTGATTCTGAACAAATGGCGGTGTTAATTCTTTCTTCTCTGGAAGGTGCATTGGCACTCAGCAGATTGTATAAGGATAAACGATATTTAGACATGGTTATCATGCAGGTAAATGCTATTCTTTTCTAATTCTATTTTTTATTCTTTTTTTTGAGCAAAAAGAGACCGTTCAGTCTCTTTTTTAGGAGAGTTATTTATACCTAATTGTATATATTAATATTATTTAATGAGATTTGAAAAATTCGAGAAAGTAGGAATCGTAATGAAAAGAATGCTATGGGTTGTTCTTATGATGTCGTGTGGAGCTACCTTTATTTCATCGTTATTTCCTTTGTACAGTGAGTATTATCGGCTGAGCAGTCTGGAAATCACCATTTTGTTTGCCGTTTATGCCGCTATCCTGCTGCCGACATTGTTTGTTGTGGGAGCCAGAGGGAATGCCTGGGGATTGAAAAGGGTTCTTCGCTTTAGTATATGGATTTCTATCGTGTCGACGTTGCTCTTTCTAGGGAGTTTCAACGTCTGGATGCTCTATGCGGCAAGGATTTTGGAAGGCATCGCTTATGGCGCTTTTACGGGTGCTGCCAGCGCCTTTTTATTAAAACAAACCTCTCATGATAAAGTGAGTACGGCAGTCAAGTTATCAGGAGTAACGGTAAACTTTGGTTTTGGCCTGGGCCCAGCCATTTCAGGTTTAATCGTGCAATATGTGCATTTTCAGCCACTTCGTTTGCCATATTGGTTTCTGCTCGTCATGTTATTGAGTTCATTAATATTTCTGGAAATGTTACCGAAGCACGAAGATTCCCAAGCTCAGAAACCGGCAAAAACTAAGATTTCGCTCGGTGTTCCCGACAATATTCGTTCCCATTTTTGGTCTTTTATCGGACTTCCGATCTTTACTCTTTTCACGTTAGGCGGAATTGTATTTTCTCTTATTCCTTCTTTCGCCAAGAACGTTATTCACACCGACAATCTCTCTATTCCCGGGTTGTTAATTCTGGTGCTTCTAGGCGGGGGGGCCTTGATGCAGTTCTTTCCTTGGCCGCGTAATCCCGTTACACGGATGCGTATAGGAATCCTGTTTCTTATCATTGGATCGTGGGTTATTGTTCTTTCTGGTCAAACAGCGAGTTTATTTTTGCTCTGGGCTGGCATATGTATTCAAGGAATTGGCGCCGGATGGACGTTTCAAGTTACTTTAAGGTTTGCCAGCCAGTTGCCGAAGCCGGAAGAACGTCCGCGAGTAATTTCGGCATTTTATTTATGCGCCTACTCCGGATTTATTGTTCCGGTGGTTGGTGTCGGAGTATTGACTCAATTTTTTAATTTGAACTTTTCGTTGATTGTGCTAAATTTGTTTGCCTCACTTATCGTTATCTATGTGTTGATTTATTCTGTGAAATTTAATCGTTACTATTCTAAAGAAACAGCCCAGTAACAATCTAATATAAATAACGAATGAATACAAAATTTCTTTAAACTTTGATGCTTTGGGAGAGATTCCCTATAAGCTTTTGAATTTTAGTGAATAAAAGAAGCTGTTTAAATTTCTTTGAAAGTTTTTTTAAAAAATAGGGGGAAAAATTATGAGTAAAGTATGGTTTATAACAGGAACTTCAACGGGATTCGGTCGACAATTTGTGGAGCAGTTACTCCAAACAGATAATAAAATTATCGCAACTGCGCGTAATATAGAAGCAATTGCTGATTTTAAGTTGAAATCACCTGACAATGTCCATATCGTTGCATTGGATGTCACCAATAGGGACCAAATCCAATCAGCAGTCCAAGAATCCATTGAAATATTTGGAAGGATCGATATTGTAGTAAACAATGCAGGTTACGGCCTTTTTGGAATGCTTGAAGAATATACAGATGATCAAATTAGAAAACAATTTGATGTCAACGTCTTTGGAATGCTGGATGTTATTCGCGCTACCCTCCCTGTCTTTAAGAAGCAAAAGTCAGGACACTACGTCAATATATCATCCTTTTTGGGAACTTGGTCAATTCCGCCGTACAGCATCTACGCAGCAACCAAATTTGCTGTAGAAGGTTTTTCGAAATCAATGGCAGTCGAGCTTGCAGGATTTGGCATTAAGACTACAATTGTTGAGCCAAGCGTATATGCAACTGAATTTTTTGGTCATGCGCTACAACAAACCGAGAGAAAGCCTGAATATGCATCTGTATATGAAGCATATAACCAGGGTGTTTCTTCCATGAAAATAGGCGATCCGGCTAAAGGTGTAAAGGCTATTATTGAAATGATCAACAGTGAGAATCCTCCGATTCATTTTCCGGTTGGGTCTTTCGCATCCTATAGTATTCGTGACTCATTTGCCAAAAGGATTGAAGAAATTGCTGCATGGGAAAAGTTATCGTTGGATGCGGATTAAGTCTGCTGATCTAAAAAATCATGTTTTCTGGCAAACAGACGCACGATTGCAGCGGTTCTTAACCAATTGACATTAAGTTCATTATGTAAGGGCACACTTGTATTAGAAACCCAGCAAAGCTCTGACACAACCTACCGGGTGTATGATTATGACCGTAGAGATGCGGATGGGAATCTGTGCAACTTGCATTTAGAAAAGCCATTGATGACACTACTGTTCCACATCAAGAAGCAGGGGTTGCTCCTGTAGTGGACGAGCGGGAGTGAATAACTATGTTGACAAACTATCTATTAGAAGATAGAATGACACCATGAACAAAAATAAGAATACAGCAGAAACTATTTTGGATACTGCTCAGTCGATCGTGCAGGAGTTTGGGTTTAACGGATTCAGTTATGCACACATTGCAAAAAAAGTTGGGATACGTACTGCAAGTATTCATTACTATTTCCCGAATAAGGAGGATCTGGGAGAAGCGCTGATTGCACGGTATCACAAAAATTTTATTTCTGCAATCGCTCAAATCGATACTGAGACACAGAACAATTTGGAAAAACTGCGCAAATTCATTATGCTTTACGGTGGCCCTGTTCAAAATTATTGTACTTGCATGGGGGTCATGCTTTCAACTGACCTGGCTACTTTATCAGGTCAAACACGAGAAGGGATAGCTCAGTTATTCACCGCCAATTTAGAATGGTTGGAACGTGTGTTGGATCAGGGGCGGCGTGAAGGGCATCTAAACTTTGAAGGTGCCGCGGATGTGCAAGCCCATCAATTCCTTGCTTCGCTTCAAGGTGCGCAATTACTAGCAAGAAGCTTTCGGGATTTAAATAGATTTGATTTGATAGCCGAAAGATTAATATCCGCTTTAACTTAAAAAAGAAGGCGGATATTTTTTTGAATATAAATCTACCTTTTAGTAGATAGATAAAATTTAGTTGGAAAAAGAAATATTTAGAAGGGAGTGATCAGGTGCGCAATTAATTGCAAGAAGTTCTCGGGATTTGAGCAGGTTTGACAGGATTGCTGAAGCATTAATATCCGCTTTAACCTAAAAAGAAGGTGGATATTTTTTCAAAAATAAAATCTACCTACTAATAGGTCAAAAATAGTGACGAAACATTTTACAAAATAGATGAGGTGAAGTGATGTTGTATGAACTGCGAGTATATGATGTGAATCCTGGCAAGATGCGGGCAATACAAGACAGGTTCAAAGATTATGTTATCGACTTATTTATGAAGCATGATATGAAAGTGACGCTATTTTGGGAAGAGAATGATGAGGCAAATAACCGTCTTTATTATGTTGTCGAGCATTCCAATATGGAAATGCGTAACCTCAACTATGATCGTTTCCGCAACGATCCTGAATGGATAGAATTAAAAAGAATTACAGAACTTGATGGACCATTAGTGAACAAACAAGAAAGTATATTTATGAAAAACGTATCATTTTTCGAGAATAAATGAAATCATGCTGGAAAACTGTCCTTAAATTAGAAAAAAACTTAAAAAATAACTATGAAATGGAGCAAATAAAATGAAAACATTAGTAATTGTGACTCACCCGAACATTGAAGAATCCCGCGTGAATAAAGGATGGATGGAGGAATTGCAAAAGCAAAGTGATGTTACAATTCATGAGTTATATAAGGCTTACCCAGATGAAAATATCGATGTTTCTAAAGAGCAGCAGATGGTTGAGGCACATGATCGGATTATTTTCCAATTTCCACTCTTTTGGTACAGCACGCCTGCATTACTAAAAAAATGGTTCGATTCCGTATTACAATACGGTTGGGCTTATGGGCCAGATGGCAGTAAAACAGCAGGTAAGGAAATTGGCGTAGCAGTCTCGACATATGGTTCTGAAGAATCGTATCAAGCAACTGGGTCCAATCGTTTTACACTGCAAGAAATATTGCGTCCGATTGAAGTGACTGCTCATTTTATCAGTGCTTCTTATCTGCCTCACTTTACGCTGAATGATGCATCTAACCTTTCCGATGAGCGATTGGCACAAAGTAGAATTGATTACATCCATCATATTAAAACTGTAAAGCCAGTGGTGATTGGTTAATGAAAAACTTGATGATTGATGTTTATATGGATAATAGTTGCCCCTTGTTTCGTATGGTAACAAAGAGCTTGTTAACCGCTATGGTATTCGTCTTAAAGGTGAAGATTATCGGCAGGTCATGATTGGCCGATTAGGCGAGGTTCCTCAATTCAAAGCAAGAATGAGGCAGTATTACGAATCGGTGCTCATTATGTACTTAAATTTTTATGGATATAGTAAAAATATACACCCAATACGTCTTTATCCCATCAATTAATTACTATAGCTCTAGAGGACAAGAAAGAAGAGTGATTAATAGAGAAAATCAATACTTCTTATTTCGAAGAGGATATCAACATCGGAGATGTAGATGCATTTGGCCAAAAAGCAGGAGCAAGCGGGATCACTAACGACTTCAATACCTTGTTTGAAAAAATGTAAGCCGCAATGACTAAAAATGTTTGGAGCGATATTCATGAGCATATTTCAAAAACTATTTAAAAAGGAGACGACACAAATGTCAGCATCAAAAGTAAATTTAGCAGTCATCTATTACAGTTCGAACGGAACTAACTTTCAATTGGCTCAATGGGCAGCGGAAGGAGGTCTTCAAGCTGGGGCAGATGTAAAAATTCTAAAGGTACCAGAAACTGCGCCAGAATCTGTTATTGATGGCAGTCCATCTTGGAAAGCTCATCTAGAAGCAACCAAACAAATCCCTACCGTATCTTTGGCAGACTTGGAATGGGCGGATGCGATCATCTTTAGTATGCCCACTCGATACGGTAATCTTCCAGCTCAAATGAAACAGTTCATCGATACGACAGGTGGTCTTTGGGCCCAAGGCAAAACGGTGAATAAAGTCGTGAGTGCCATGACTTCCGCTCAAAATCCGAATGCTGGACAGGAACAAACGATACTTCAGCTGTACACATCTATGTACCACTGGGGTGCGATTGTGGCAGCTCCCGGATTTACTGATCCATCGGTATTTGTTGCCGGAGGGAATCCATACGGTACAAGTGTAACAGTGGATCAAAATGGAGCGATGAAAGAAGACGTGCGCGCTGCTGTTGAACACCAAGCAAAACGCACCGTATCGGTTGCTAAAGCAGTGAAAAACGGTTTAGGACAATAATATTAACTATCACATAACAAGATCATACATGTAGGCGATTCATTACGGTTAATTTATTTTCTATAAATTATGAAATACAAGGAGGCATAACACATGGGTATTCAAGGAAAAGTAGTAATAATAACTGGCGGAAGCAGCGGTCTTGGGAAAGCTATAGCGATTGAGATGGTGAATCGAGGAGCGAATGTAGTTCTTAATGGACGCAATGAACAAGCATTGGCTGAGGCTGTAAAAGAAATCGATCCTACAGGAAAACAAGTTCGTTTTGTTGCTGGTGATATTGCAGATCCTAAGATCGCGCAGCGTCTAATCGACGAAGGTTTAGCTCACTATGGACGCATCGACACTCTAATAAATAATGCCGGAATCTTTATGTCTAAACCATTTACGGAGTATACAGAAGAGAACTTTACAACATATTTATCCACGAATGTCGTCGGCTTCTTCCACGTTACCCAACGCGCGGTGGATGAGATGCTGAAACAAGGAAAGGGACACATCCTTAACATCACGACGAGTCTGGTAGACCAACCTTCAGTTAACGTTCCTTCCGTACTTGCCTCATTGACGAAAGGCGGTCTGAAAGCTGCAACAAAATCCTTAGCAATTGAGTATGCTTCAAGAGGTATTCGTGTGAATGCAGTCTCACCAGGGGTAATTAAAACACCTATGCACCCTGTTGAAACACACGATGCTTTAGCTAAACTGCATCCTATGGGACGCATGGGTGAGGCGCATGAAATTGTCGAAGCAGTTTTATATCTAGATTCAGCCAACTTCGTAACTGGTGAGATCCTTCATGTTGATGGAGGTGGACAGAATGCTGGTCACTAAGCAAATGTAGCAGCAGGTACAAAACATATCCAAATAGAATGGGGAGAATATTCATGCCAATCGTTACGATTCAAGTGACCCGTGAGGGCACAACACCAGATCGTCAGTCTATCACGACGGAAGAAAAAGCTGCACTCATTAAAGGGGCCAGCGAGCTACTGCTCAATGTGCTAAACAAACCCTTAGAAGCTACCTTCGTAGTTATCGAAGAGGTTGATACCGAGAGTTGGGGTTGGGGCGGACTGCCTGTGTTGGAGTATCGCCAGCAGCTTGCCGATAAGAAGAAGTAATGTGATCATGGCAGGCTTGCCGGGGGTGTAAGAGCAGAAAGTTCTGCCTAGCTTCTCCGGCAGGCTCGCCTGCGCTGTCAAGTTAATCAACACCGCAATCCATTTTGACAGCAGTAAATTTAAAGCGCTTCTAATGGCATCTTTATAATGACATAAAGGGGACATTTTGCTTTGTGGGCAGGGACACGAATTTTAAAAAAATCGTTCGGTCTTAAAGCAAGGCCATCATTATGGATTACATGTACTATTGTGTTTATTTGTTAAATTCCTTTAAAGGGCCAAAAGATTATCGAGAGGCTCGACTTTCTGTTATCAGTTACAGCAGGTATCCTTCTATACGGATACATCCCTTTACTATGTATATTGATCATCATCATAAATTTTTTTAAGAAAAAATATATCGTTGTAAAGGGGAACGAACGAAAAAATTTATTATTGAGCAATCATCATCTTTATTCAACACAATTGGCTATAAATCCACCTCTATCACTGAAATCATGAAGGCCACCGGATTAAAAAAAGGAGGGATATTTTACCACTTTGATAGTAAGGATGATTTAGCCAAAGCTTCGTTTTCATACTCGTTAATGACGCTAAAAGAAAATTATTTACAAGCAATTAAATCCAAGGAGACCGCAAACGAGCAACTTGAGGCTTTTATTACTATTTTTATGACATTGTTTAACAATGACATCATAGTGGGTGGATGTCCTTTAATGAATGCAGCCATTGAAGCTGATGACTCCAATATTTTAATTGAAGATTCCATTAAAGAAGGCTTTGCGGGCTTAATAAATATTATTAAAGGCATTATTGAGTTTGGAATGAGTCAAAATGAAATTGACAAACATATTGATTCTGAACAAATGGCGGTGTTCATTCTTTCTTCTCTAGAAGGTGCATTGGCCCTCAGCAGATTGTATAAGGATAAGCAATTTTTAGAGATGGTTATCATGCAGATAAAAGGCATGCTTTTCTAATTATTTAATTTTTTTGAATTAAAAGAGACCAATTGGTCTCTTTTAAATATTTTATAACCAGCTGATTTTAAAAAATTCATGAAAGTAGGGAACATAATGAAAAGAATGCTTTGGGTTATTCTTATGATGTCGTGTGGAGCAACGTTTATTTCATCGTTATTTCCTTTATACAGTGAGTATTATCATCTGAATAGTCTTCAAATTACCATCTTGTTTGCCATCTATGCTGCTATCCTGGTGCCCACATTGCTTATCGTAGGAGCCAAAGGCAGTGATTGGGGATTGAAAAGGGTGCTTCGTTTCAGTGTATGGATTTCAATCGCATCGACCTTGATTTTTCTGGGGAGTTTTAATGTCTGGATGCTTTATATAGCAAGGATATTAGAAGGCGTCGCATATGGAGCTTTTACGGGTACTGCTGTTGCATTTTTAATAAAAGTAACTTCTCCTAATAAAATGAGCACAGCGATCAAGTTATCAGGAGTAACGGTATTGATCGGTTTTGGCCTAGGACCAGCTATTGCAGGTTTAGTTTTGCAATATCTACATTGGCAGCCGCTTCGTTTACCATTTTGGTTTCTCCTTATCATGTTAATTAGCGCATTATTAATTATGGAAACCCTGCCAAAACATGATTACCTTCCTGGGCAGAAACCAGCTAAGACGAAGATCTCAATTGGTGTACCGAGCAATATTCGCTCCCATTTTTGGTCGTTTATCGGGCTGCCGGTTTTTATTGGTTTCACGCTACAAGGAATTGTGTTATCCCTAGTGCCTTCATTTGCTAAAAATGTTATTCATACTTCCAACCTCTCTGTCTCTGGATTGTTAATTTTGTTGCTTCTTGGTGGAGGGGCCTTGGCTCAGTTCATTCCTTGGCTAAGTAATCCGGTTACACGGATCCGTTTAGGATTACTATTCCTTGTTATTGGATCTTGGATCATTGTTATTTCTGGTCAGACAGCGAGTTTAATGTTGCTCTGTACCGGGATATTCTTTCAAGCTGTAGGCGGTGGATGGGTGTTTCAAGTTACTTTAAGGTTAGCCGGCCAATTACCGAAACCAGAAGAACGCCCCCGAGTTATTACGGCCTTTTATTTATGCGGCTACTCCGGATTTATTGTTCCGATTGTTGGTGTCGGAGTATTGACTCAATTTTTTAATTTGAACTTATCATTGATTGTGTTAAATTTATTTGCCTCACTTATCATTATCTATGTATTGATGTATTCTGTTAAATTTAATCGTTCCTATTCTATAACAAACAGCTCAGTAACAACCTAATACAATTTAAAAGGAGCTTGCAATTTCATGCTCCTTTTTTATTGCACAAACAGGGCGTTAGTTTTCGGTTGCTACTATCGAAGCTGATTAACTAAGAAACTGCTATTAATAAGGAAGTGAATATGTTTTTTAAAATTTAGGGAACCTTTATTCTCTCTTTAAAAAAACTTTAACAATAGCGAATATACTAAAGTCAAGCTTAAGCGAAAAGAACAGCGCCACCCACAACTTTTAAAATTAGGAGGAGAAACAAGATGTTTTACACAATAGATTCATGGTATATTTTGCTTCCGGCTTTCATTCTCTTTTTAGTAACTCTTTTCATTGGAACCAGAAAAAAAGACTATCGAGTGGGACAATATTTTCTGTTAATAACATTTGCTATATACCTTATAGCAGTGATTCATTTAGTATTCTTTCCGATAGAGGTTTGGTTAGGAGTAAATAAATCGACGGAGCCATTGTGGCTAGTGATTTTGCAAAAAATAAATTTTATTCCTATCTTAACAATCGACATTCCAGGTTTTGTTTTAAACATCATTATGCTGCTGCCTTTTGGTATGTATTTACCGTTACTAAACAGTAAGGTACTCTCAGCAAAAAAAGCCGCAAAGTATGGTTTCTTCCTAAGCTTATCCATTGAAGTATTACAGTTAACACTGGAAATCGCATTGGGAAGCGGCAGAACCGCAGATATTAATGACATTCTTGCAAATACACTTGGGGCTGCAGTTGGATTTTTAATAATAAAGAAATTGGTAAAAATAAAACTATTCAACGTTTTGGTTTCTAAACTTTCATTAGCAAAAGCTGCATAAATCCCCAATCCGGGGGGATTTATGCTTGAATCCACACTGGGTGTAGGGGGGATGTATTTTGAGTAAGTCAATACTTGTAGTCGATGATGATAAAGAAATTGCGGAGTTGATTGAAGTATACCTTCATAATGATGGCTATACCATCAATAAGGCACAAGATGGAGTTCAAGCACTTGATTTTTTGAAAAAGAATCAAGTCGATCTCATTGTTTTAGATGTTATGATGCCAAAAATGGATGGTTTAGAATTTTGTAAACGAGTTCGCAAAGTGAATCAGGTGCCTATTTTAATGGTAAGTGCAAAAGTACAAGATATGGATAAAATTATTGGATTAATGACAGGTGCCGATGATTATATGAGTAAGCCTTTCAACCCGTTGGAATTGACGGCAAGAGTGAAAGCATTACTTAGAAGATCCAGTTACCAGCAGCCGGCAGTGGACAATGATCTAATTCAAATTTCTTCACTAGAAATTGACAAACATAGTCATGAAGTAACGGCTAACGGAAGAGCAATAAAATTAACTGCCATTGAATTTGATATTTTATATTTACTAGCCAAGAATCGCGGAAGAGTTTTTAGCTCAGAAGAGATTTTTGAAAAGATATGGAATGAACCTGGGGCAGGATCGAATAAAACGGTTATGGTTCATATAAGTAACTTGCGAGATAAAATCGAAGCAGCTTTGCCTGGAGAATCGATTATTCAGACAGTCTGGGGGGTTGGCTATAAAGTTGATAAATAATTTCCTTGATGTCGTAAAATTTATTCCGAATAAGAAAATTTATCTATATCTTTTTCTTTCCGCACTTATGACCACAATTACGGCTTTTATTATTATTCCTTCTTTAGAGTATTACAATGAACACTCACGATTTTTTTCGCAGATTTTTGAAATATTATCCTATTTTGGGCCATTTATCATTATTTTTTTCTATTGTTCTATATTTTGTATGTACCTTTTTCTATTTTATCAATATGAGAAACAACGATACACAGCCTTTAGGATTTATAAACTATCAAAGGAAATTCAGTTAATTGCAAAAGCTAATTTTGATAAAAAGATAATAGAAATAGATGAAAACGAATTGGGACAACTAGCTGAAAGTATTAACACTATTATCATTCAAGCCCAAAAGGCGATTGAGGAAGAAAGAAGGGCAAAGGAAATTAAGAATGATTTAGTAACGAATGTTGCCCATGACCTTAGGTCACCTCTCACCTCTATTATTGGGTACTTAAACCTAATCAATAACGATCATTACCGGGATGAGATCGAACTACGATATTTTACTCAGATTGTACAATCAAAGGCTGAGAGATTGCATCACTTAATCAATGATTTGTTTGAATATACGTATGTTCAAAACAAAGAAATCTTGATTACTAAAGACCCAATTAATATAGAAGAAATGGTAAACCAAATAGCGGTTCAATATAGGATTCAGCTGAAAGAAGCTGGAATGCAATTAAGACAATTCACAACCACCGAAAATCCTATTATTAGGGGTGATGGTAATAAACTGGCCAGAGTATTTGAAAACCTGATTCAAAATGCCATCCGCTATGGAAAAGAAGGGAAATATTTAGATATTAGAATAATGGAACAAGAGGAAACGATAGAAATTGCCATCAGTAATTATGGTAAGCCAATACCAAGTGTGGACCTTCCACATATTTTTGATCGGTTTTATCGAGTGGAAAAATCACGCTCTGAATATACGGGGGGTGCCGGGTTAGGACTGGCCATTGCCAAAAGTATCGTTGAGTTGCATGATGGCGAGATTAAAGTAGAAAGTTCTGCCGGGAAAACCACTTTTATTGTTAGCTTATTAAAAGAGAAGCAAGATACGAAACTTATATTTTCAGCCCTATAAAAGTTGGGGCTGCATTTTAATTCTTTCGTTTGGCGAATAGAGGAGAACTTTTAATCCTACTCAGACTTCCTTGAATTTTTTCAAGCTTTAATTACACCCTAATAGTAATTTTAAAAATCTTTAAAAGGAGATAATTTAGATGTTTCCCATTCGCAATCAGCAACGCAATTGTACTGACACCGACAAAATCCAACACTTTCTAGAAAATGCACAAACCGGATTTCTCGGCTTATCTTCAGAAGACGTCCCATATGTCCTTCCGCTTAATTTTGTTTGGCTGAACGAAGCCATCTATTTTCATGGGTCAGAGGAAGGAAGAAAAGTCACTTACATCGAGAATAACCCTCTTGCCTGCTTCACCGTAAGCGCAAATTATGGGACAATTACCAGCCCGATACCCGCGAAAACGGATACAGCATATATGAGTGTGATTATAGAAGGATCCTTGGTTCGCGTAACCGACATAAACGAGGCAACGGAAGCCATGCAGGTCATGCTTAACAAATATGTGCCAGGTTATTATGATCGACCGCTGGGAAAGAGTCATTTGGAACGATATGTTTCGCCCTTAGGTAGTAAAACTTTGATTTATAAATTAACCGCATCATCCCTTTCGGCCAAAGAGAAAGAAGTGATCCTAGATCGTATGTTCTATGAAGGCAGGACCATTCATACCGACCGGGCGTAACGGTACAACGCACAATTCAGGCGATACTTACATCCCGTTGATGGGTGACTGAATAACTTTTTTGCAGCAAATTGACCGCCACGAAATTTTTTCGTGGTATTTTTTTATTAAGTCTTTCTATTTTTGTAGAGGTATCTAAATACATATTTGAAAATCAATGGTAAATAATAGAACTATCCCGGTTAAAAGGAAGGAACTTAATGGGTCGCATTCGAACAATACTCAAAAAGATTTTCTTACATAAAGATACAGAATTTGTTAATCTGCAAAAAACGCAGCATTTGAATAGTAATAAAATAGCTTCTAATGAAAAAACAATTACAAAAGCAACTTATGACAAGACACTTACAGAATTAGGGGATTCTTTTGACCTAGTTCATCGTTCATTTAATCAGGATGAAATTCACATTATTTATTTAGACTCATTAGTGGATTCCAAAACATTAGAGTGGGAAATACTTTCACCGTTAAGAGAAATGTCATTCAATAATTTAGAAAAAGCTTTTCAACAATCACTGTTTAAACGAGAAAATAATCAAGAAAAAGTAATAAATGGAATATTAGATGGTAATGTGTCTATGTTCGCTGAGGAGAATACTTATTTAATAAATGTAGCTGGATTCGAGAAGCGATCCATTTCACAATCTGAAACAGAATCTGTAATTAATGGGCCCCATGATTCCTTTAATGAGACATTAAAAACGAACGTTTCATTGATTAGAAGAAGAGTAAGAAGTCCTCGCTTAAAAATGATTACGTTATCTGTTGGAGACATTTCAAAAACAAAAGTTCTTCTAATCTATATTGAGGGCATTGTAAATATAGATATTGTGAATCGTCTAAAAGAGAGGATTCAATTAGTTAAAGTTGATTCAATAACGGACGCCAATGTTTTAATTCAAATAATTGATGATCATCAACATTCACCATTCCCACAATTTTATACGACTGAAAGACCAGATATTGCTGTAGCAAAACTATATGATGGAAAGATCATCGGACTTGTCGAGGATAGTCCAAACATTTTTTGTACTCCTTCTAGTTTCTTTGATTTTTTTGAGTCACCAGATGACTATAATCAGCGTTGGATTATAGGAACAGCGGTTAGGGTTTTGCGATACATAGCTTTATTTATCACATTAATACTCACAGCTTTTTATGTCTCTATATGTACGTATCATTACGAAATGATTCCACAATCCCTACTTCAAAGCATTATGCAGTCTAGGAGTAGAGTGCCTTTTCCGCCTATCATTGAAGCTATATTTTTAGAAATAGTAATTGAACTCCTAAGGGAGGCTGGTGCAAGACTGCCTACCAAAATTGGTCAAACAATTGGAGTCGTAGGCGGTATTGTGATTGGCCAAGCAGCTGTTGAAGCTGGGATTACTAGTAATATCTTAATAATTATTGTAGCTGTATCGGCCATTGCTTCATTCATAGTCCCAAGTTATATTATGAGTGCTTCCATTAGAATCATTCGGTTCCTATTTATTTTAATGGCAGGATTTATGGGGAATATTGGGATTTTTTTCGCTTTAGGTATAATAACCATTCACTTAACAGGGTTAACAAATTTATCTTCACCTTATTTTATGCCGATTTCTCCAACGTTTTTCAAAGATTGGATAGATAGTATTGTGAGAGGGCCTTTTTATAAAATAAAGAAGGGGCAACCAGCGATGCAAAACGATGGTGAAAAAGAGAGGAATTAATGGTGATTATATGAAGGAACGACTCCATCCACTTCCATTATCTATTCTAATCTATATGATTCAAAATGGTCTTGTCTTGTATAGTTTACCTCGATTAGTTGCCGAATATTTCGGAACAAATGGCTGGTTAAGTATTATTTTCATTTTCGTACTCGTTAATATTAATATTACGATGATTGCGGTAATTTATAAGCTGGGTAAAGGAAGGTCAATTTTTGAAATTATTGAGGCAACGGTTCCCAAATGGGTAATGGTGCCCTTCTACTTGTTTATCATTGGTGTTTGGATTGGAATGGCAAGCATGAATATGAAGGCATATATCTTCATATATAAAATGATGTTTTTCCCAACGTTACCTGCCTCACTTTTTATTATTTTCTTTATTTTTCTTAGTTTTCAATTATTAAGAGGTGGAATCTACAAGATGGCTAAAGCAATTGTGGTTCTATGCGCCATCTTACAACCGATGATTTTTTTGCTTTTTTATCTTATTCCAGAATTCGAATTTGCACGTTATACGACTTTCTTTTTTAAAGGAGAAACAGATTTTTTTAAGGGGACACTTCATGTTTATACAGCTTTTTTGGGTTTTGAAGTTTCCATTCTTTTTTTCCCTATGGTAGAAAAAAAATGGACAAAGGCTCTTTTTATAGGAAATTTTCTGTCCACGGTAGTCTATTTCCTTGTTACCTTTATATGCTTTGGCTTTTTTAGCTTCGATCAAATATTAAAGGATATATTCCCAGTTATGACATTATTTGAATATACAGAAGTTGCTTTCCTTACACGAGCAGAAAATCTCTGCTTTTCCGTTTTAGCTTTCAAGATATTATCAATAATTGCAATATATTACTGGGGAGCTCAGCAAATTTTTGAAAATATGTTTAAAAGTATTAAGCCTAATTTTTGGATATTCATAATACTAGCAAGTGGTTTTATCCTCGCATTGATCCCAGATTCCTTGGTGTCTGTCGAAGAGTGGTTAAAGTGGCTGAGTTATTGTGGAATTGGTATAGCTTGGGCATTACCTATCTTTGTGCTATGCATCCTTTTTATTCAAATTCTTAAAAACCATAAGGAGACAGATAATGCAAAATAAAATTACTGTTTTGATCGCAATATGTTGTTTGTTTTTAACAGGTTGTGGAGCAAGTAATATTATTGAAGATTTAGCAATACTTGAATCTGTTGCTTACGATATGTCGGAAAGTGAAGAAAATCCAATAAAAACAACTGTCCTTTTTCCCACTGTTTCTAAACAAGGAAAAGCTGGTACTCAGACTTTAACTGCTAACGGAAAATCATCTCATGAAACCTTCATCAAAATTCAAAATTTAACAAATTTAAAGATAGTTGGAGGGCAGACTACGATTCTCTTTGGAGAAGAATTGTCAAAAAAAGGACTTATAGATATTGTTGAGACGTTTACAAGAGATCCAGAAGTCGGAACTCGTGTTAAATTTGCGATCGTGGAGGGAAAAGGCGAAGAACTTCTTAAAAAAAAGATACACTCTATTCCAGATAATGCTGAATACCTTTATACGTTCATAGAGAAATTAGGAAAACAAAATAAAGTTTTTAATACTGATAAATATCGTTTTTTAAGAGATTATTACGACGATGGTATTGATCCGGTTTTACCAGTTTTTTCATACAAAGGCGAGAACATTGAATTAAAAGGATTGGGTGCTTTTAAAGGAGATCAATATTTTACACGACTTACTTTAAGTGAATCACAGATCCTTAATTTATTAAGCGGAGACATCAAAAATGGCAATTTAATGATTAGTATTCATGATAAAGAGTCAGGAAAAAATGAACAACTTTTGTTAAGCAGTATCAAATCTATTAATGATAAAAAAGTGAAAACAAGAAAAAAAAACAATATGACAGTCGAAGTTATTCTAGATTTAAAAGGAAGCGTCCTTGAATACACAGGTACCATGAATTTAAGTGAAGAAAGGCAACAAAGACAATTTGAAAAACAGGTTGAAAATTATTTAATTTCTAATTCAAAAAAGCTATTAACGAAATTACAAAAATATCATACAGATCCTATAGGAATAGGAAAATTGGTACGTAATAGTCTAACATATGAAACATGGAACAAGATGAAATGGGATAAGGTATACTCAAACTTGAATTTAAAAGTTAAAGTTAAAGTAAATCTGATTAATACAGGAAAATCAAAATGAATTTAGGAAATTATCTCTACTATATTAATTTAACGAAACGCTAGTGTAGAGAAACTCATATCTTTTCTCTACACTAGCGTTCATTAATTTATGTATAAACGAGAAAACGACAGAATGCGTTTTTTATTGGAAATATTCGCCATCAAAATTGCACTTCGCTAGATATGTATACTTTTTTATTTTAATTTTATAATTTCATAAAGTAGATAACCGTTAAAATTGCTAATTTCCCCTGTTAATCCTGATAATGTCTTCTTATATTTCATACCCAGTCTCTCAATATTTATTTATTTTCCAAATGTACGGTTGCGATGACTTTTTTTAAGCCGATAGTGTTAAGACCATAGTCCAAAATGGCTTTCGCAGCTTCAGTGGACAATCCCCGTCCTTGGTAGGCTACTCGAAATGCATAGTAGATTTCAATTTCTTGATTGTCTATATCATGAGGCCAAGTCCCCCAATCCCAATTCTTTCTAAAGTATCTTTTAACACAAAAGCTAAATTAAACTTATGTATCCTCTCAGGAGTATTTGTCTGATTACAGCTTTTAGACCATTTAACGGGCTTTCAATTTCATTTATCGTTGTAGGGGTAGGTTCAGCTGATACTTAAAGTGACTTGCTTCTATGGCCGTTTTAAAGATTGGATTTACATCTTCTTCTATGAGAGGTCGTAGGAATAATCGATTTGTTTCTATTTTGGCATTCATGAACATCAATTTCACCAATCCAGCTTGAAAAAAATTGTTTTTAAATATGGAATTCTTACATTGATTATAAATAAATTTTGCCATTAGATGAATATAAATCTATGGGATTAATTGAATGACCAGGTTCGTTCTTATACAATAAGGAATATACACAAGGAGGAAACCAATATGACAAATAAAAATAGGGAGTTGTCCCTGGAACAACGTGAAGAATTACTTAGAACATTGAAAGCCCGATTTGAGAAAAACATGATCCGACATGAAGGTCTTGAATGGACTAATGTACAAGCTAAGCTCGAAGCGAATCCTGATAAATTGTGGTCGCTCAATGAAATGGAAGGTACTGGCGGTGAACCGGATGTGGTGGGCCATGATGAAGAGACGGGCGAATACATATTTTATGATTGTTCTGCAGAAAGTCCTAAAGGTCGCAGAAGTGTATGTTTCGACCGTGCTGCACTGGACGCTAGGAAAAATCACAAACCAGAAAATAGCGCAATGGATCTTGCCGCTGAAATAGGGATTGATCTTTTAACAGAAGAACAATACCGGGAGCTCCAGAAACTTGGAAAATTCGATTTAAAAACGTCGAGCTGGGTGCAAACACCTTCTAATATTAGAAAACTTGGCGGGGCTCTCTTTTGTGATCGTCGCTATGATACTGTCTTTGTTTACCATAATGGAGCAGATTCGTACTATGCAGCAAGGGGATTTCGTGGGTCGCTAAGAGTCTAATCTTTACACAGACATCTAATGGGATTTCCTTGTGGCAATGTCCAGGATTTCACATAAAAGAAAGGCTCTGCTAAAGAAAGATGTTGATTTTCCCAAAGAAATCCTTATGAAGGACAAATCTCAGTGAAAGCTTTCCTGATTTGTCTTTCAACATGTATATGAAAGACAAATCTCACTGAAATCTCTCCAGATTAGTCTTTCAGCCTGCTTATGAAGGACTAATCTCCCTGGAAACTCTCCAGATTAGTCTTTCAGCCTGCTTATGAAGGACTAATCTCACTGAAAGCTTTCCTGATTTGTCTTTCAACATGCTTATAAAGGACAAATTTCACTGGAAGTCCCCTGATTAGTCTTTCATCAACCTTTTTATACCGTTGGACTAATAATCAACAATAGCTAAAAGTAAAATTGAAATAGATATAAACAAGAACAGACGCGGTTTGGGGAATGATTAACCCATCATAATCATAAAAAACATTAGGGGCGTAATTAAACCTCTAATGTTTTTTTGTCCTTTCAACATAAAGGAAGGAGAGGATGGAATGGAAGTCCCAAGCAATCATAAACGCCGATATATGCCTGGAATTGATGGTCTAAGAGCAATAGCTGTCATTGGGGTTATTCTTTACCATCTGAATATCCCTTGGTTTCAGGGTGGATTTTCAGGTGTAACGGTTTTCTTTGTTTTGTCTGGCTACTTAATTACAGACATCCTTATTGATGAATGGGGTAAAAACAATAAAATTGACTACTTTCGCTTTATGATTCGGCGTTTTCGCAGACTGGCTCCGGCATTATTGACGATGATTTTTATCGTTACCTTATGGGTAATTTTCACGAATCATCCTTCATTTGAAAAACTACGTTCAGATTTTCTTCCTTCACTACTGTATGTTACAAATTGGTGGTACATTTTCCATGAAGTTTCCTATTTTGATCGCTTCGGTCCTGCTTCACCCCTTACACATATATGGTCCCTTGGTATTGAAGAGCAATTTTATCTTATTTGGCAGCTGCTGATGATGCTTGGTGTTACTTTTATAAAAAGAAAAAGGTTTCGAGTTTTGGCTATCCTGGCAGGAGTGGTCATTTCTGCTTGGTTAATGGCATTTCTTTATGCACCGGGAGAAGATCCTTCTCGTGTTTATTATGGAACGGATACAAGAGCTTTTTCATTACTACTAGGTGCGGCACTGGCATTCGTTTGGCCAAGTCAAAGATTATCTAAGACCTTACCAAGGCATGCTAGTTGGGTTCTAGAAATTGTGGGAATCACGGGATTATTACTACTGATGATAATGTTTATCCTTACATCCGAATTTGACACTTTTCATTATCAGGGAGGCATGCTTCTATTATCCGTTATTACCGTTTTTGTAACAGCAGCATTAGCTCATCCTGCAAGTATGCTAGCGAAATGGCTTAGTGTGAAGCCTTTGCGATGGATTGGGGTTCGTTCTTATGGTATCTATTTGTGGCATTATCCGATAATTATCCTAACAACACCGATTATTAACACAGATGGAATAAATTTTTGGAGAATAACCTTACAAATAGCTGCGACAATGATTGTTTCTGCTTTTTCCTATCATTTTGTGGAAACACCAATTAGAAAAGGGCAGATTAAATTTACGTTAACAACCTTTAAAAAACTGACCTTAATAAAACGAAGGATTGTTATAGGAAGCAGTGCTATACTATTTGCGTTATTAATCGGTATTGGAGTCGAATTTGCAAAAACACCTGTTATTGTTACTACCAAGGCACCTTTATCGATTGAAACGATACATGAGATTGAATTCAACAATGACCCAATCATAGAACCTGAACCAACTCCTGAATTGAAAACGATTACCGTTATTGGTGATTCGATTCTTTATGATGTTGCTCCATTCTTAAAAAATCTTTACCCAGAGGCGGTGATCGATTACCGAGTCGGACGGCAAATGTCTGAGGTGCCAGCGGTCATACAGCAACTAGAGAGCAGTGGGCAATTAGGACAAAATGTGATTATTCAACTTGGAACCAATGGACCGTTTGTGAAAACAGACTTACTAAATGTAATTAATAGTCTGGAAAATAAAAAAGTCTATTTAGTAAACTGTCGAGTACCACGTGTCTGGGAATCCACTGTGAATCGTACGTTAGAGGAGGTCGTTACTAGTACGCCGAATACTGTTCTCGTAGATTGGTATAGTACCAGTGCCGGCCATCCGGAGTTTTTTGCAAATGATGGAGTTCATTTAACGAGGGCTGGCGGTGAAACCTATGCTAACCTCATCGCCTCTAAAGTAGCAGAGTAATTCGATTCCGAATTTGCTCTGCATTTTTTTACTAGCAATGTCGATTCGGTCGGAAAATGTCGATATTTGTATTTTTTTATTTCGATTAATTTCCAAATAAATGGAAACTATAATAAACACTTCCATAAAACGGAATAAGCAAACATATCACAAAGGAGAATTTCATGAGGAATCTTGCTGCTTTATTTTCCATGCTCATGCCTGGATTTGGTCAACTCTACAATCGACAATTCCTGAAAAGTGTATTTCTTCTCATTGTTGAACATTATGATAATGTATTGGGAAGAATCAATACTGCCATTCACTTAGATTTTAACGGCTTCCACCAAAAAGCTTTAGAGGCAGCCAATTTCCAATACCTGTTATTTTATCCTGGATTTTATGCCTATACGGTTTGGGATGCCTGGTATTATGCTAAGCCAAATGCAGACAAAACCAAATCCGCCATCCCATTTTTAATAGGAGGTTTTCTTGGTGAATTTGGCGCCATCTTTTCTAGCCGATTTTCCATTCCTACTCTAACGGTTGGATTGCTAATGGTTGTACCTATGATTATGGGAATGATTATCTTAAGAAACCAATAAAAAAGCTTTACCTTTTTGTGTGGTAAAGCAGTTCAACTTAGGAAGATTGGGATAAAGTGAGATCATCTTTAAGATTCTGTTTGACATACTCTAAATGGTTAAGATCTGTGGGCAAAGTGATCGTTACAGTTGTAGCGATGTTTGGAACACTTTTTATTTCAAATTTCCCATTGTGATTTTGAATTATTTTTTTGCTCACCATTAACCCCAAACCGGTTCCCTCTGTTTTTGTGGTATAAAAAGGGGTACCTAATAAAGGAAGATTGTCCTTCGAAATCCCTACACCGTTATCGATCACCGAAATGACAAGATTCGCATCTTTGTGTTCCATTCTAATCTGAATTCTTCCTCCTTGCGGCAGGGCTTCTATTGAATTCTTAATCAGATTGGCAATTACTTGTTTTATTTGATTTTCTTCGCATTTAACTAAAAATCGGTCTCCAATAAACTCCGGAATGATTTCTATGTTATTCATGATCGCCTGTGTATTTAAGAGGATAATCACATTTTTTACACTTTGCGAAATATCGGTTAAGGAATACTGAACGATATGTGGTTTAGAAAGGACCATAAATTCACTCACAATAAAATTGATCCTGTTTATTTCATCAATCATAATCTTGGAATATCGTTTACTTGCTTCGGGATCGGTATTTTCATTCATCATTTGCGTAAATCCTTTTAGGGTCGTTAAAGGATTTCTAATTTCATGTGCCACACCAGCCGCAAGTTCTCCTACCAGCGATAGTTTCTCAGATTCTCTTAACTTTTTCTCATGATTATTTAAATCCTTCATTTGAGCAATTAGCTTTTTATCCAAGAAGGCACTGGATAATAACATAATCAACACGACGAAAATGGCAGGGACTGAGATAAAAGAACTCAAGTTATTGGAACTAACTAAGTAATATACCGCTGAAGGTAGGTGAGAAGGTTGATAGTGAAGATTCGTACCCCACATCCCAATATAATGCATTCCAGCGATTCCAATGCCCATTAGGATACTGCTCAATACCCGGCGATTAAATTTCATTGAGCGCTTATGATTAAAAAAGAAAAGTACCCATAAAGAGCCAAATGCACTCGTAAAAGCAATACATAACGACAAAAGCACGATCGTAGGGTTATAGGTGATGGAGAAGTTCAGATGCATTGCCTCCATCCCTAAATAATGCATACCCACGATTCCTCCGCCCATAAACAGACTCGAGAAAAGGAGTCTGCCATAATTCATTTTCATCATAAAGAAGGCAAGCCCAGTACCTGCTATTGAAATCAACAGTGAAAGCAATACCATCCTAGCGTCATACTCACTATCACTTGGCATATCCATCGCAAACATACCCACAAAGTGCATGGTCCAAATTCCAATCCCCATTGCAATCGCACAACCTAGTAACCAAAGATTGTATTTTAAACTTTTAAAAATGATCATTTTCCAGCGAAGATCTAACGCTATATATGAAAAAAGAATTCCCACGAGAATGGAAAAAACGAACCAGTAATCGTTATAATTCCCGGTCAAATTATGTTCCATAATTAACACTTCCAACTAGTTTATTTTTTTACCATGATGCACTTCCAAGCAATTTATTATAACGAAATAACTAAAAAATGGTAAATTATACCCAAATAGCGATAAACCGTTAAAAGTACTATACTTTAGTAAAATATAAAGACATGGGGGTATTATGCTTTGGAATTGCGACAATTACGAGTATTTTTAGAAGTAGCGAGGCATAAAAGTATAACGAAAGCTGCAGAGCATTTGCATGTTTCACAGCCAGCACTGAGCAAGTCGATCATGGCCCTGGAAGAAGAGCTGGGCATGTTGTTAATGATTCGAAGTAATAAGACAAGCGAGATCACCGATGCTGGAAAAGTGGTGTTGGAATATGCACAAAAAATGACGCTGCTGCTTGACGAGATGACAGATACCTTGAATGACATGACAAACCTGACACGGGGACAGATAAATGTTGGATTGCCTCCGTTTATTGGCAGCTTATTTTTTCCGCGGGTAATGGCTAAGTTTCATCATTCCTATCCGAATATTGGTTTGAATATTACGGAGTATGGAGGGGCTAGGGTGGTGAAAAGTGTCGAAGAAGGAGAATTTGAACTTGGAGTAGCCGTTCTTCCTATTGACGAAAAGCAGTTTCATGTCTACCCGATTGTAGAAGAAGAAATGAAATTGCTCGTCTACAAAGACCACCATCTAGCTTCAAAAAACGAGGTAAATATAAAAGAATTAAAGGACGAGGAGTTTATTTTTTATCATGAAGAATTTGCGCTTCATCAAATTATGAGGAATCATATTATCGCTGCTGGCTTTGAGCCAAAAATCTTATTTAAGAGTTCTCAATGGGACCTGATGTCAGAGATGGTTGCCGCAAATCTCGGGATTACCATTCTTCCGCAGTCCATCTGTAATCGTCTGTTTAACAAGGACATAAAGATTATTAACTTAAAACAAGAAATCTTATGGAAACTTGCAGTTATCACGAAGAGGGACCGGTATATCTCTAACGCTGGGAGAACCTTTATTGATTTCATTTTAAACGAACGTCTATAACTTTTAGTTATGAAACTCATTCTGAATATGTATTTTACGAATGGTTAATTTCGTCGTACCATTATCCTATTCTTAAAAAAGGTTTTTGAAAGAGTTAACCCAACTCTTTTTTTAATAGAAAGGATTTTACGATGAAATTAACAGTTATTGTCCTACAGGTATTGTTCATACATGTGTTTTTATTTTTAGGTGCTGCGTTAAAGGAAGTGATTCCGCGCCCAATACCAGGATCGATGTTTGGTTTGATTCTCCTTTTTCTCGCACTTTATTTTAGAATTGTAAAGCTGGAATGGGTAGAAAAAGGGGCAAAATGGCTAATGGCCGAGCTGTTATTGTTCTTTGTTCCATCAGCCGTTGGGATTGTGAATTACGACGATATTTTAAGTCTGCAAGGAGCAGAAATTGTTCTATTGATTGGAATCAGCACCGTCATTGTTTTAGGGATGACGGCTCTTGCAGCAGAAAGAATAACTGGCAGAAAAAGAGGTGAGCAGCATTGATGATGATTTTGTTTACTGTTCTTACATTTATTATTTACCGGTTAGCGAAGTTGGTTTATTCCAAATTTGCCGTAGCAGTCTTTCATCCATTGTTGCTTGCACCTATTCTATTAATCCTGCTGATTAAAGGTGTGAATGTTTCTGCTAATCAATATCTGGATGCTACCAAATGGCTCACACATTTATTAGGACCAGCGACAGTTGCATTTGCTGTTCCGATTTATAAGCATTTACCTACGATAAAAAAATATATAGGAACGATTATGATTAGTGTAACGACAGGAACGTTGGTGGCGATTTTTTCGACATTTGCCCTCTCAAAGATGATTCATTTAAAATCTGACTTTTTAACTTCCATTCTTCCAAGATCGATTACGACGCCAATTGCCATTGAGGTTTCAAAAGAAATTGGCGGCCTGCCAACTCTTACGACAGTTTTTGTCATTATCACAGGGGTAATGGGTGGGGTAATGGGACCTTCCGTCATCAAGTGGCTGTCAATAAAAACACCTATCGCAAAAGGGCTCGCTCTCGGAATGGCCGCACATGGTGCAGGGACCAATAAGGCCATGGAATATGGAGAACAAGAAGCTACATTTTCATCCTTAGCGATGATTTTCGCCGCTTGGATTACACTCCTTTGGGGAGTTCTATTAATTCCAGCATTGATCCATATGAAGCCTTTATTCTAGAAGATCATCAAAATAACAAAGCCATCCTCAATTGGGGATGGCTTTAAGGCGCTATTATGATTCATTTTTGATTTTCGTGTAGGTATGAGAATTAATAGGCGGAGAATTTCCTGTTAACGGATAAAGAGGAAGCTTAAGGAGCAGATATAAGCGGAGATATTCCGGTTAACTTCTATAAAGAGAGACAAATCCAAAGATTTGGATCATATAACCGGAAAAAGTCCGCTTATTTTTAAGGAAATATGGGTATTTTCCAATATAGCCGGAATTTTTCCGTTTATTTTTGAAACACAGTAAATCATCATCAGAATTTAACAAAAAGATATTAGCCTCGGATACCTGCGAGTTTATTTTTTTTCCACTTTTACTAACCCTTTTCCAAAATTATCTTTCTCAAAATAGCAAATAACCACATCACCAACTTGAATTTTTTCACTCGATGTGATGCTTTCAGCAGAAAATTCAATCTTGGTTCCATCTTCACTTTGCCCATAAAATTGATCTTCTTTAATTTGACTAATTTTGTATTCAACCGTTTTGTATTCAGACGTTTCATTGTCTTGAGTGGTAACAGGAGTGCTGGTTTGGGATTTGATAATCATTAGCACGGTTAAGATAGATACGAGTATTCCAAGGATGATTATTTTTTTGAACATACTACTAACCTCCCATTAATATTTTAAGAGATGTTTGGGGAAAGTAAATCCTACTAATTTCCTTTAGTCTTTCTACCTATAAAATTATTTGTATCTAGGGTTTAACACTTCAATAATAAAAAAGCGAACGATTTAATACTAAATTTAATTAATATGCGGTAAAAGACGAATGAATATAAAATAAAGCTAAATATTGTTCATATATTATTGCTAAACGACTATGATGTTGTTATACTAGTCTAAACGATAAACTATTGTAATATATCTAAATATTCACTATAATTCTATTTATTAATATTTAATCGGGTAATGAATTATTAGATACCTAAGAACACACCTTATTGTTTCTAAGTCCTGTGAAATTTGATTGACTACAAGTAGGAGGGATACATCTATGAAAAACTTATTGAAAAAGTGGAATCAAATCAGTCTGGTAAAGCAAATATCTATTGGTTTACTAATTGGTATTATCCTGGCTGTCGCAATTCCAGAAGCAGCAAAACCAGTTGTCATTTTAGGATCGTTATTTGTTGGAGCATTAAAAGCTATTGCACCAGTACTAGTTCTATTCTTGGTTATGTCAGCAATAGCACAGCACAAGAGTGGGCAGCAAACCAATATGAAATCGATTATATACCTATATCTTCTAGGAACATTTCTTGCTGGATTAATTGCCGTAATTGCAAGCTTTATTTTCCCAGTAAGCATTACTCTTACAAAGGGCGCCGAGGATTTGGCGGCTCCAGGTGGAGTAGTAGAGGTAATTAAAGAATTACTGTTAAACGTTGTCGATAACCCGGTTAATGCGATTGCAAATGCAAATTATATTGGTATTTTAGCTTGGGCGATTGTTCTAGGGTTGGCTTTAAAAAGTGCTCCAGAATCAACTAAAACACTGATTACTAATTTTTCAGACGCTGTATCGAAAATGGTGACATGGGTCATCAAACTGGCACCGCTAGGGATCATGGGTCTAGTGATTGATTCCATTACAACAAATGGACTTGAGTCACTCTTAAGCTATGGAAAATTACTTGTCATCCTGATTGGATGTATGCTATTTGTGGCATTCGTTGTCAATCCACTTATCGTATTCGTGAATGTACGTCAGAACCCTTATCCACTTGTTTTAAAGTGCCTTAAGGAAAGTGGTATTACTGCATTCTTTACACGTAGTTCTGCGGCTAACATTCCGGTAAATATGAAATTATGTGAAAAACTAGATTTAGATAAAGATACGTATTCTGTATCGATTCCATTAGGCGCCACCGTCAATATGGCTGGTGCAGCGGTTACCATATCAGTTTTAACCCTTGCAGCGGTTCATACACTGGGCATTCAAGTGGATATTGCTACAGCGATTCTCCTCAGCATCGTTGCAGCTATTTGTGCGTGTGGAGCTTCAGGTGTTGCCGGCGGCTCACTATTATTGATCCCGCTCGCTTGTAGCTTATTCGGAATTCCTAATGATGTAGCGATGCAGGTAGTTGGAGTAGGTTTTGTCATCGGTGTGTTACAAGATTCCTTTGAAACGGCGCTTAATTCCTCAACGGACGTCCTTTTCACAGCAACCGCTGAATATAAGAAGAGGATAAAAGAAGGTAAAAAAGTCGATATCAAAAAAGTTGCATAACAAGAAGCTTATCCCTTTTGTGAAGACAGGACGACCTGTCTTCACAAAAGGGTTTTTTTATTGGTAAAGAAATTACTTGTGGGTATAGTTTCTTATTTTTTTTACCATATTTCTTATATGCCAATAACATAATCACTAAATCTGCTATTAAAATGAATGGCGAAGCGAATAAGAAAAGTATAAGTAGCCAACCAGCCCCTTCTCCTTTGCTAATATTGGTTGCTATCAAAAAATACACACTTCCCACGAACATTAAAATTTGTATAAGCAATAATAAAAAATAATTCCCAATTGATTTTAAAACTACTTTCTTACCAGCTATATTGATTTTCTTTTGCAAAAATAATACTGGTAAAAGCGGAATGGCTAATAGAACTATTAATATAAACAAAACAAAAAAATCACCTCTATAGCTTTGTATCAATTAAATATTTTTTAGTCAATAACTTTTGGTCAAGCTATTTATTACCCAATAATTATAATCCACTTTTTTATTTTGGTTAAAAAGCAACAAAGTTTGCAAAAAACAACTAAATGAAATAACCACAGTGATTGGAAACATATCTTTTGAGAACAGTTTGGATTTGTCCTTAAGCCCTTATATGAAAGACAAATCTTTCAGTAGTCTTGCAGGATTTGTCCTTAATACCCTATATGAAGGACTAATCTTTCAGTAGCTTTTAAGGATTTGTCCCTAAGACCCTTTATGAAAGACAAATCTTTTAATAGCCATCCAAGATTTGTCCTTAAGACCCCTTATGAAGGACAATTCATTCAGTAGCCTTCAGGGATTTGTCCTTAAGCCCATATTTGAAAGAAAAATCTTTTAGTAGCATTCTGAGTTTTGTCCTCTGGAAGTCCAATGATGGTACAGAACCATAGAGTCTGTATCTTTGGTCGACTCGTTTTGGCGGTATGATGTATGTATTTGTATGGATCGGATTTGTGGCATCGTAACAAGACTTCCTTAACAAAGTTGTCACTATCTCGCTGCCACAAATTAACAACACAGAAGTATAATAAAAATATAAGAAATAGTTTTTTTATGAGAGGATGATAGCAATGTTAACGGATTATTCAAGAATCGTTGTTGCATATGATCATTCGAAATTAAGTAAAAAAGCATTGAAGATGGCCATGAATTTAGCAAAGCAGGATAAACAACATTGAATTGTTGGTGGTTATGGTCACACAACCTGATAGACCTATGGTTTACTCCTATGGTTATGCATTTGAGGCATACCATGAAAAGCAACGGGAAGAAGTAAAAGCCATCCGTAATGAGCTTGAGCAGGAATTGGAGTCGCTGCCTAATAAAACTAGAACATTTGCGATAGAGGGCAATCCAGGTCACATGATTGTGGAATTTGTGAAACAAAATGACGCGGATCTTGTTGTGATGGGAAGCAGAGGATTAAGTGGATTGAAGGAACTATTCTTAGGAAGTGTCAGCCACTATGTCGTACAAAAGGCACACTGTCCCGTTTTTATTGTGAAATGACTATATGAAAAAAGCTTGTAGAAAAAGTCCAATAGGACTGATTCTACAAGCTTTTATTTTTGGAAAACCAATGGCATAAATTCAGCATAGCTATCAAGGTGAAAATCTGCTTCGATGTTGCGGTTTTGAAAAGCAACTGTTTTAATTCCAAGTTGTCTAGCCGGAAGTAAATCCAATTCCCGGTCACCCACGACCAAGTCGATGTCATACTTTTTCAAGACAAATTCATAAGAAGAGGGATGAGGTTTTCTGTTGAATCCTTGTTCTTCAACAGAAACAATCTCTGTAAAGTATTTTGATAAACCGTATTTTTCAAGCAAGTAGTCGGCCGACTCTCTGTCACGATGGGTCACAATAATATTGTTATCAACCGCTGCTAACACTTCTTTTAAGTGTTCAAACGGCTTACTTTCTTTCGAATATTGTATATCTAGTTGTTTATACTCGGCACGGCGGTCTTCATTGATCCCAAAATGTTTAAAAGCCGTTTTCGAATCGACTTTCAACCATCGTAAGACTTCATTGCGGTCAAGGTCACGCTGACTTAATCTAACAAAACCCTCCACCAGGGCTGGATATGTATCAAAAAGCGTACCATCAAAATCCCATAATATGTTCAACATGTATCCCTCATTTCAAAAAATAATCTTTAAAAGTATTACTTTATCATTTTCTAAACTATAAAACCAGCGAGGCTCTTTAGCATGATTTGGAAACAAAAGGGATAAGTGGAAAATATAGGTATAAGGTAGGTAGAACAAATAAGGAGAATGACACATTTACAGATAATTCAAAAAATAATAACATGGAAATGTAATCGATTTCAAAAATTTAGATATCTTGTAACCTTAGACTAAGAGTAACGCACTATTATTAAAAATTGTTTAATAATAGTGCGCTACACATAAATGTAATCGATTACATTTATGTTATCAAGATACCAAAACTTAAGGTGGGTAAGGTAAATAGATCGAAGGGAGGAGTACATAACACTAGAGTTAGTACAAAGTTAATGAAGCGATGGTAGTAGTTTTTAAACAATGAGGAGGAGTATATGGATATGAAGAAAATAGTATGTGTTTTCATTTCGACGGTTTTATTGACAGTGCTAATTGCAGGTACGATTAATCCTGATGTGCCTTCAGCAGCACAAAACAATACAAAGGTACGTCTTGCGCTTGTGGGTGTTTGGCATGTACATACGAAAATGTTTATTGAAAAAATAGCTAAACAATCAGCTGGAAAAGTTGAATGGGTAGCGGTTTGGGACCATGATGCTGAACGAGGTAAGAAATATGCAGAAATGCTTGGTGTTCCTTATGAATCTGATTATCAAAATATCCTGGATAACGAAAACATAGATGCGGTTATGATTGAAGCCGAAACTAATTTACACAAAGATCTTATTATCCGCGCTGCAAATGCAAAAAAGCATGTTTTTACAGACAAAGTCATAACCACTACTGTTAAAGATGGTTTAAGTGTGAAAAAGGCAGTTGAAGAAAATGGTGTAAAACTGGTAGTCTCACATGAATCCTTACCTATTGGTTCATATCAATATGCTAAGAAATTAGTTGACGAAGGAAGTCTTGGTGATATTGTTGCCATTAATTTTAGGCGCGCACATGGTATGGCGAAAACAAACAATCTGCCTGAAACCTGGTATGACAAAGATGTAGCAGGAGGTGGGGCCTTAATTGACCTAGGCGTACATGGTATGTCCATGCTTACTTATCTTGCAGGAACACCAACGAAGGTTTCGTCTTTTATGAAAAACTGGACAGAAAGAGAAGTTGAAGATAGTGCAACAATCATGCTGGAGTTTGAAAATAAAGCTATCGGTACGGCACATACGAATATGGTTACAAGCATAATGGAAAATTCATTAGAAGTAATCGGAACAGATGGGATCCTAGTAGTCTTGGGTGTGGAAGGTAGAGAATCTGTTTATCTAAATTCTAAACATATTTCGGGGATGGAAACAGGAATGAATTTGATTGAACCGACTGTGTATGGATCGGATGGTTCAGTTCCAATAAACTTATTTATTGATTTTGTTTTAGATGAGTCCAATAAGGATCAGTATTTACCTGGATTTGATATAGATACTGCGCTAACAGTTGTTGGTATTGCAGAAGCTGCCTATAAATCTGCTAAAACAGGAGGAAGTGCGGTTAAGTTTAAAAAATCTTGGTAATGCCAAAAGAAAAGAGTAATTAATTTCATGCAGCTTAACATATTGTAAAAAAGGCAATTTTAACCTGTGGTTAAAGTTGCTTTTTTCTTTAATTTCAAAGGGACGTAAAATTTTATTGGTAAAAAATACTTTACATATAGAAATATGTAGACTAACATAAAAATAACTTCATACGATTTAACTACTAGGGGTGCCCGGAACTTGGGGCTGAGAGAAAAACGTTACGTTTTTTAACCCTTCGGACCTGATCTGGATTATACCAGCGTAGGAAAGTAGCCAAGTGAAATTACCTTTTTCTCTAACTATTAAGCCAGGTCCTATTTTAATGGATCTGGCTTTTTTATTTTTAGAAGACTAATAGGTGAATGAAAAAGATGGGGGTTGTTGTGATGAATCATCACGAAGTAAGTTCTATTTTACAAAGGGTTAGAGATGAAAACCCGCTCGTACATAATATTACCAATGTAGTGGTCACCAATTTTACCGCAAACGGTCTTTTAGCACTTGGGGCTTCACCCGTAATGGCTTATGCTCCAGAAGAAGTAGCGGATATGGTGAGAATTTCACGTTCGCTTGTACTGAATATTGGGACCTTAAACAAGGACGTGGTCAGCTCGATGATCTTAGCTGGAAAAACAGCCAATGAGCTGGGAATTCCGGTCATCTTCGACCCTGTTGGTGCAGGAGCCACCCTGTTCCGTACAGAAATGGCACAAAAAATAATTGAAGAGGTGAAGATATCTGTTATACGTGGAAATGCCGCAGAAGTCGCCAATGTTCTAGGCGAAAAGTGGGAGATCAAGGGCGTGGATGGCGGTGCACGTCAGGGAAGCAATGTCGAATTGGCTGTCACCGCGGCACAAAAGCTGCGTACCACTGTCGTGATTACCGGGAAAGACGATGTACTGACAGATGGGAAGACAACGTTTTTGGTTTCCAATGGTCACCCTCTGTTAACAAAAGTGACAGGAACAGGCTGTCTGTTAACCTCTGTCATTGGAGCCTTTGCAGGAGTTGAAAAGGACTTACTGCTTGCTGGGGTGTCGGCGCTAACCTTTTATGGAATTGCAGCGGAGAAAGCATTCGAAAAGGCGGGTGATTTGGGACCTGGTAGCTTCCAGATTGAATTTTTAAATCAACTATCACACGTTTCTTCTGAGGATATTCAACAATTAGCGTCATTCAAACAAGTATAAGGAGTGGACATCATGAAAAAAGCATTAACGATTGCTGGTTCCGATAGCGGCGGCGGTGCAGGAATTCAGGCGGATTTAAAAACTTTTCAAGAGTTAGAGGTTTTCGGGATGTCAGCACTGACAGCCGTTACGGCCCAAAATACTTTGGGGGTTCAAGCGGTCTATCCTATGACAGCTGAGGCGGTGAGCAAACAAATCGAGTCGATTGGCGAAGATATGGGTGCTGACGCTATTAAAACAGGCATGCTATTTAATGCAGACATCATCAAAGCTGTTTCTGAAAAAATAGAATACTACAACTGGCAAAATGTAGTGGTGGATCCTGTCATGATTGCAAAGGGTGGGGCGTCACTGCTCCAACTTGAGGCCATTACCGCATTGAAAAAGTATTTATTACCACTGGCGATGGTGATCACACCAAACATTCCTGAAGCGGAAGTTTTAACAGGGATTTCCATTCGAACAGATGAGGATAAAGAGGAAGCCGCTAAATATCTTTATAACTTAGGTGTTAAACATGTGGTGATAAAGGGCGGGCATGATGATGACCGTGATGTGTCGGTTGATCTTTTATATGATGGGAACGAATTTAAGACGTTTACGAGTAAAAGAATTCCGACAAAGAATACTCATGGAACAGGGTGTACGTTTTCAGCAGCTGTTACTGCAGAACTAGCCAAAGGGTTAAGTATTTATGAAGCGGTATCAAAAGCGAAGCATTTTATCCAGGCAGCCATTGAAGATCAGCTGCTGATTGGTCAAGGTCATGGACCAACCAATCACTGGGCATATCGAAAAAGAATGGTGGCGATGAGGTAGGTGACCAGCATGAATATTAGCAATAGTGATTTAATAAAAGAAGCATTAAAAGTTTACTTTATAATGGGCAGTCCTAACTGCAAGGACAATCCAGCCCGGGTATTGCAGGAAGCGATTGAAGGGGGAATAACCCTTTTTCAATTCCGCGAAAAAGGTACCGGTGCTTTAACAGGGAATGCAAAAGTTGACCTGGCCAAAGAACTTCAGCAAATATGCAGAGAGCACGAAATACCTTTTATTATCAATGACGATATCGATTTGGCTCTTGAACTTAACGCGGACGGTGTTCATATCGGGCAAGAAGATCAGCCTGTAGCGGAAGTTAGAAAGAAGATTGGCCAGGATAAAATCATTGGAGTTTCTGTACATAGTTACGACGAGGCCATGAACGCATTAGAGGGTGGTGCTGATTACTTTGGCATCGGGCCCGTTTTTCCAACGAAAACAAAGGAAGACACCAAACCTTCAAACGGAACAAAGCTAATAGAAGAACTGCGAGACAGAGGAGTAAGTATTCCGATTGTGGGAATTGGTGGAATTACTGCAGAAAACGCAGGGTCTGTTATCCAAGCAGGTGCTGATGGAGTTTCGGTCATTACCGCGATTAGCCATGCAGATTCTGTTACAGAAGCAGCAAAAAACTTAAAAAGAATGGTTTTTGAAGGTTAGAAGTCTTTTATCCTATTCTATGAAGCCAAAAGTCAGGTCAGAAATCTTAAAAACGGACTCATGAATAGTCTATGAGGCCAAAACGTGTTTAAGAAAGCTGTAATTGGGACTCATGAAGGGTTTATGAGACCAAAACTTATGTAAGAAATCTAAAAAAGGGTCCCATGAATGGTCTATGAGGCCAAAACTCATGTAATCAGGGTCCCATGAATAATCTAAGAGGCTATCTATTTATTAAAATTTCATACTAGCACTGGGGGAGCCGAAACTGGCTGAGATTAGACTATTAAAGGTCTTAAACCCCTGAACCTGATCTGGGTAGTACCAGCGTAGGGAAGTGAACGATACGTCCATGAACTGTTTGAACCATAATGGAATGTATTAACCCGTAATCCCCCAGTGCTTATTAAAAAATCGGAGGGATTTTTTTTATGAGAAAAACACATAAACTTACATTGACAGCGATGATGATCGCGATTGGTACTCTCTCGAGTAATTTATTGTTTATTCCGGTTGGGTTCACAAAGGTGTTTCCGATTCAGCATTTCTTGAATGTTTTGTCTGCAGTCTTATTAGGACCGGTTTATGCGGTTGCCCAGGCACTTTGTGTCTCCATCTTACGAAATATCATGGGAACTGGATCGGTTTTTGCCTTTCCAGGAAGTATGGTTGGTGCCTTGTTGGCAGGGCTCCTCTTTATGAAAACGAGAAAGATTTATATGGCTTTTTTCGGTGAGGTCATTGGAACGGGCATTCTTGGAGCGATCCTCTGCTATCCAATCGCCACTCTATTAATGGGGCAGGAAGCTGCCGTATTTGGATTTATCCCGTTATTTATTTTTAGCTCGATTGCGGGTGCACTTATTGGCGCCATTATCCTATCAGTCTTTTTAAAAAAGAAGGTTGCTATATTTACTCAAAACGGAACGACTATGAAATAGAAAGGAAGTACCATCATGGAACTGCAGCAAATCATTAATCAACTAATGACGGTCTTACAATCAGATTCGTTATCAGACGATGAGTTTAATCATTATGCCTTACAACTATTCGCCTATCAGTACACAAATAACCTTCCCTTTCGGAAGTTCTGTCAGCAAAAAGGCAAAACCATACGGACAGTGAAATCATGGAAGGACATTCCAGCGGTGCCGATTAATGCATTTAAAGAGGTGGCCCTGACCTGTACGCCGCCTGAAGAAGCAGAAAGGTATTTTATGACAAGCGGCACCACACAAGGTGTGAAAGGGAAGCATTATCATCCGACCTTACAAGTATGGAATCTATCGATGAAAACCTATTTTAAACAGCGTTTTATGAAAGAAACGGAAAAAATCCGCATGGGGATTCTGTTTCCGACGGAGGAAGAAATGCCAAATTCCTCATTAGCTCGTTATTTAGCGCTTGCGAAACAGGAGTTTGGTACAGAGGAGAGTCACTATCTTCTAGGTGAAAATGGGATTGACCTTGAGAGGCTGATTCAAGAATTGGAGCATGCAGAACGTTCAGATGAACCTTATGCAATATTAGGAGCTTCGTTCAGTTTTGTTCATCTGTTCGAAGAACTCGCAAAAATCGGCCGCAGCTTTCAATTACCGGCTGGAAGTAAGATTTTAGATACAGGTGGATTTAAAAATCAGTCAAAAGAATGGGAACTCGGCGAGTTTTATCACGAGTTATCGAGAGTACTAGGTGTCCCGAGAAAAGATTGTATCAATATGTACGGTATGACGGAGTTAAGTTCACAGCTATATGACACTGGAAATGAACAGGTTCCATCTATTAAATCCGGTCCTCATTGGCTGAAAACGAGAATTATACATCCGTTAACAGGTAAAGAAGTGGCTGAGGGGGAACGTGGGGTTATCGTCCATTGTGATCTGGCAAACTTTAATTCTGTTAGTACTATTTTGACCGAAGACTTAGGTATGAAGGTTGGTGAGGGGTTCCTTCTATTAGGCAGGGTCCAAGGAACTGAGGCAAAGGGCTGTTCGCTTGCCGTTGAGGAATTTATCAAGGCAGCCACGGAGCCAACACGATGAGAGAAAGAGTTGGATACCTTCCTGATATCGGGGAAGAAATCATAGATACCAAGATTCTTACCTTTACTAGAAAGGGTGAAGTGCTTGAGGTAGAAGCGCCACAACTTACTATGGAGCAAATGCAATTGGTGACAGAAAAGGTTAAAACAGCAAGTTCAGAAGTATTAAAAAACATGAGTATCACTGAGATAATTTCGATCATTGACTCCGCCATAGAAGTTCTGCTCGATCGTCATTCAACCTACCGGAAAAAAGCAGAAATGCTGCTGCCAATTGTTACCGGATACGATAAAGAAATGATTCGCCTGGGGCTTACTTCTTTTTTAAAAAAGTTCCGCAAACATGAGCTGCAGCGTTTTGTGGTCGAGGACTTAGGAAATCCCTTGCTGCTAGATGGTTTCCAGCCTCGCGTAAAAAGGGGATATTCAAAAGCAGTGGGACCCGACTTGATTCTCCATGTATGGGCTGGAAATGTACCCGCACTCCCCTTATGGAGTCTGATTTCAGGGTTATTGGTTAAGTCTGGCAACATTGGCAAGGTATCGAGTGCCGAGCCGTTGTTTGCTGGCTGGTTCGCACAGGTTCTAGTCGAAGTGGCTCCCCAATTAAAAGACTGCCTGGCGGTTGTCTGGTGGAAGGGTGGAGATGAGGCACGAGAAAAGGAGATTTTTAGATATGCAGATGTTGTCGTCGGCTATGGAAGTAATACTTCGCTAGAATCCATGAGTAGAAGAATTCCTGTCACCACTCGTTTCCTGCCATTCGGACATAAAGTCAGTTTCGGGGTAATTAGTAACGCTGCTCTAGACTCACGGAAAGCATTAGCCACTGCTCATCAAGCCGCATTTGATATCATCCAATTTGATCAACAAGGCTGTTATTCCCCACATATTTTCTATGTTCAAAAAGGGGGAAATGTAACACCGGCTGAGTTTGCGCAGTATCTTGCACAGGAACTAGAAAGTTATCAAAAACGTTACCCGAGGCGCACTCTTACCTTAGAAGAAATGACAGCCGCCGTCCATTGGCGTAACCAAGAAGAGGTATCTTCTTTTTCAAACCCTGCGAAACAAGTATTTGGTCAAACGGATCACCATTGGACCGTTGTTTATGAAGAGGGTGCTGCGTTCTCACCAACTTGTTCCAACCGTACGGTGAAAGTTATTGCTTTTGATGAGTTAGAGGACATTTTGCCAAGTATCCAGCACTATCGTAAATTCTTACAAAGTGCTGGTATTGCTGCCGCTCCGAAGGACCTGTTTCGATGGGCTGAAAAGTTTGGAAATATCGGTGTAACAAGAATTACTGCTCTTGGGAAGATGACTTCTCCTGAAGCAGGCTGGCATCATGATGGCAGGTTTAATTTACTAGATTTGGTTCAAATGGTTGATATTGAGCATTCAGCGGAAGAGTATGCGGAGTATTTTGCAGCTTATATTGATTAGGAGGCAGAAATGGCTTATTTGAGTTTACAAGATGTTCGTTACAGCTATGCAAAAAATAACCTGATTGTCGATGCTGTAAGTTTCGATGTAGAAAAAGGAAAGTTTCACAGTTTACTAGGTAAAAGCGGCTGTGGAAAAACAACGCTATTAAAGCTGGCGGCAGGATTATTAACCCCAAATGAGGGTTCAATTCTGTTACAAGGTGAAAGAATAAAACCTTCAGAAAAAATAGGCTTTGTATTTCAGTCACCAACTTTATTGGAATGGAAAACAGTAATGGATAATGTTCTTTTACCCGTTTCTCTTAAACATAAAGTAACAAAAGAACATGTAGAAAAAGCAGAATCCTTATTAGACTTAATGGGGCTATCTCATTTAACAAAGGAATACCCAACTCGGTTATCTGGCGGACAGCAAAGTCGAGTATCGATTGCAAGAGCGCTCATCGGATCGCCGACCTTGCTTTATATGGATGAGCCTTTCTCAGCTCTTGATGCCATCACAAGAGAGGAGCTTCAAGATGATCTTCTCCGGCTTTGTGAACTCCATCAAATGACGGTGTTATTTGTTACCCATGATATTTCAGAAGCGGTCTATTTGTCAGACAGGATTGCGGTTATGGATAAAGGGAGAATCATTCATGAACTTTTTGTAGATTTGCAAGACCGGCACACACCAGATAGTCGATATTCCGGGCAGTTTAGTCAGCTTTGCCTGGAAATCCGAACGGCCATTAGTGGAGGACAAAGATGAAAAAAGTATCAATACATTCCTGGTTATTATTCATCTTGATTCTATTACTCTGGGAAATGCTGGCCAAGCAAATGTCCGAACTGGTCCTTCCAGCACCGTCCGTTGTGGTCACCACACTGATAGAGGGATTAACGAGTGGTTATTATACCCCCCATATTCTCCGAACCAGTTTGGAAATTGTCATTGGACTTTTTCTCGGGAGTTTATTAGGAATCCTTACGGGCATTTGGATGGGTGAAGTGGAGTTTATCCGAAAGCTATTATTTCCTTATGTGATAGCAAGTCAAGCTGTTCCAAAACTTGCGCTGGCGCCATTATTTATTCTTTGGTTTGGTTTTGGAATGACGTCAAAAGTTGTCATAACTGCTTTAATTTGCTTTTTCCCGTTAATGGAAAATACTGTTACTGCCATTCAATACACAGATCCTAAAAAATTAGAATTGTTTCGGGTGTTAGGGGCCAACCGATGGCAAACCTTGTTTAAATTAAAAATACCTGCAGGGCTGCCCAGTATCATGGCTGGTTTTCGGGTTGCCGTTGTCCTCGCTGTTGTCGGTGCTGTAGTGGGGGAATTTATCGGAGGCAGTGAGGGATTAGGTGCTTTGATTATCGCTTCCCAAGGGATGATGGACACACCGTTAATGTTTTCGGTGCTTATTTTAATTACCATACTTGGAACCTTTCTCTATCAACTGATTTATTTTATTGAACGTCACATATTTAAATATAGAAATCATTAAGGAGTTTATTACAAATGAAATTGAAAAGAAGTATTCCAGCAGCCGTCATCATCCTCGTATTGTTGTTAACAGCTTGTGGTTCTAATAATAAGCAGCAAGCCGCTGCAGTAACAGAGCAAGATACAGTAAAAATCGCCAGCTGGAGTCAGCCGATTTCAGAACAAACGAACCTACTAGTAAGTGAGGAAAAAGATTTTTTTAAAAAAGAGGGTTTAGATATTGAATTTATTACAGGTGCAGGGGGAGGAGATGCGATAAAAAATATCCTTTCAGGTAAGGCCGATATTGCCTTTACCGATCCAGGGTCTCTCTATTTTGCATTAAATCAGGGGGAGAAATTAAAGGTTATTTATAATATTTATCCTCAAAACGTATTCAATGTTGTGTCTTTAAAAGAAAAAAATATCACGAACCCAGAGGATTTAAAGGGGAAGAAGATTGGCGTGTATAGCCTTTCCAGTGGTACCAGGCAAAATCTTCTTGTTCTATTGAACCAAGCAGGCCTATCCGAAAAGGACGTTACCATTGTTGAAACAGGTCTTTTGAATTTTGCCCCGTTAATGCAAGGTCAGGTTGATGCCACGGCTGCAACGGACACTGGCTTAGTGACAGCAAAGGAAAAGGGATTGGTGGATGTTAATGTCCTTGAAGTAAAGGATCATATAAATGTCCCGAGCGATGTTTTCGTGGTCACAGAAAAAACGTATAACGAAAAAAAGGATTTACTGAAAAAGTTTGTTAAAGCCTATCAAACGAGTGCGGAGTGGATGATTGACGAACCAGAGGAAGCTGCTGCTTTAGCCGTAAATTATGCAATTGACGGCAAGGATGAAAAACATAATTTAGATATTATTAAACTGCGAAACGAAGCCAGTATTTCGGATGCCACTAGCGAAAAAGGATTAGGAGCATTAGAAGTCGATGTCCTACAACAGGGTGCTGATATCTATAAAAAGTTAGGACTAATTGATAAGGATTTACATTTGTCAGAAGTAATTGTTGAAGACCTTTTGAAATAGGAGGAGCATGTGGGAAAATTTGAGAGTAAAACCGTATTAGTTACAGGTTCAAGCAGAGGAATTGGAGCAGCCATCGCGAGAGGTTTTGCAGCAGAAGGAGGAACGGTCATTGTTAATTATCTTCAAAATGAAGAAGCTTCAGAAAAAACAGTGGCTTCTTGTCTTGAACTTGGTGGTGATGCTTGGGCGATTCAAGCAGACGTTACATCTGAATCGGATGTTAACCGTATGATGAAGCAAATTGAGTTAGAAGTAGGCAAATTAGATGTAGTGGTCAATAATGCCTTTAAACCCTATATGTTTAATCCCGATACACGAAAAATGTTCTCTCAATTAAAATGGGAAGACTATCAGGAACAAATCGATGGAGCAGTAAAATCTACTTACTATGTATGTCAACAAGCCATCCCCTTAATGAAAAAACAAACCAGAGGAAGCATCGTTAATATCGTAACAAACTTAGTGGAACGGCCAATTATTCCTTATCATGATTATACAACAGCTAAATCAGCATTAATGGGGTTTAGCCGCAATCTTGCCGTTGAATTAGGAGCATTTGGGATACGAGTGAATTGTGTGGCACCTGGTTTGGTGTACCCAACCGACGCAAGCCGAGAAACAAAAGAAGAAGTAAAGGAAATGATCATAGCCCAAACCCCGTTAAGGAGGATTGCCCAACCGGAGGATATTGTAGGACCCGTCTTGTTCTTATCCTCCGAATGGAGTGAGTTTATGACAGGGCAGACACTGTTTGTTGATGGTGGGCTCGTCATGAGTTAGGATAGTTTATTCAAAATCTTATGTAAATGATTTATAGAATAATAGGGGCCTTTAGCTGGGCCTCTTTTCCTATTTATCTTTAGAACATTCTTTTCTCAACCTTGAAGGTTTGAAACAATAAAATAGGCTTTTATATTAGTAGCAATACCCACCCATTATACATATTTTGTTGGGGAAGGTATAGCGGTATTAACCTATTTTCAAGTTTGTTCTGTGCCCGTTTCAAGTTGCCGCTGCCCTTTTTTAAATATATTAGGAGGTATTGAAATGAATGATTTCCAAAGTCAACTCCAGGGCTTAAGTCTTGGCGATTTCCAAGCGACCGAGGCAGTTCCTTTTGACCCAAGCATGTACTATACTGATCCAAATCGATTTGGTGGTTTAGGCGGTGTTGGTGGTATTGGTGGTTTAGGAGGTTTTGGCGGTTTTGGTGGTATTAGCAGTATTGGGCGATGTTTTAGTTGCTTTAATTGCTTCCATAATTGCTTCCATAATTGCTTCCATAATTGTTTCCATAATTGTTTTCATAATTGTTTCCATAATTGCTTCCATAATTGCGGTGGCCATCGTTGCCATAATTGCGGCGGAGGACACAATTGCGGCGGAGGCGGTCATCGTTGTGGTGGCGGAGGCCATCGTTGCGGCGGTTGATAACAATAGATTTTTAACAAAGACTCCACCTAGAAATGGAGAGGAGAAGAGCCCTTGCAGTTTTTGCAGGGGCTTCTTCTCTACAACAATTAACATAAGGGACAAATTGCAGTACATAGGATGATAGTGATGATAATTATAAATGAAGTATGCTAAGGCTAAGGAGGAGCGGAAATGACAAATATGAACCCTTCTGTGCGTCTGAAGGTGAAAAGGGACACGTTTTTTCTCCCTGATCCAAACAGTGGTGTGTATTTTCGGAACAATGTAAGCTCATTTCGTATGGAAGGCAGTATGATCGATCAATGGGTTGAAAAGCTGATACCAATGTTTAATGGCGATTATACCTTGGATTATTTGACCAACGGATTGCCGGCGGCATACCGAGATAGAGTGTTTGAAATTGCAGAGGCACTATATCGAAATGGGTTTGCTCGAGATGTTAGCGAAGACCGTTCGCACCAATTGAAGGAACATGTTCTAAAAAAGTATGCATCGCAAATTGAATTTGTAGACAATTTGGTTGATTCGGGAGCGTTTCGTTTTCAGACCTATCGTCAGGCAAAAGTGTTGGCAGTAGGTTCTGGTCCTTTTTTAGTTTCATTGGTTTCTTCCTTACTTCATTCTGGATTGCCCAAGTTCCATATGCTAATCAATGACAGTGTTCAAACCAATAGAAGGCGGTTAATGGAACTTGTGGAACATACGCGTAAAACAGACGCTGAAGTGGAGATTGAAGAGGTCACACTAAACCAGCAAGGGGAAATTTCCTGGGAGGAGATTATAAGACCATTTGACTATATTTTGTATGTGTCACAAAAGGACGATGTAGAGGAACTCCGGCTTCTACATCGGGTTAGCAGGGAAGCGGGTAAAGTGTTTCTCCCTGCTATTTGCTTAGAACAGGCGGGTTTAGCGGGTCCATTAGTGTATCCAGACTCAGAAGGATGCTGGGAGTCTGCATGGCGACGTATTCACCAATCGGCTCTCTACAAAAACCAGCCATTATCCGATTTCTCCTCCACAGCTGGAGCTATGTTGGCTAATGTCATCGTATTTGAATTATTTAAAGACGTAACCGGCGTATCCGAAAAGGCACATAGGAATAATTTCTTCCTTCTAGATTTGGAATCGTTAGAAGGAAACTGGCATTGGTACATGCCTCATCCACTGGTGACAGGACAAATATCAGCTAGATTGATAGAAGATTTAGATAATCGATTAGCACAAGGAACGGAAAGAGGGGATCCGGGTAAATTACTTCTGGCATTCAACCAGTTGACCTCAAAGGTAACCGGCATTTTTCATATTTGGGAGGAGGGGGATTTAAGGCAGCTGCCGTTAGCTCAATGCCGAATTCAAACAGTCAACCCAATGGAGGAGGGGCCATCTCAACTCTTGGATCCTATCGTCTGTACAGGTCTGACACATGAGGAGGCAAGAAGGGAAGCGGGTTTGTCCGGAATTGAAGCGTATGTATCAAACATAGTCGGTTTGCTCGATCTGCCACCGGAAGTGGAGGTTGGAGCAGGTGAATCGTTCGCAGAAAGTGTTTGCCGGGGATTGCAAAAGTGTTTGGACGAGGAGTTGATCATTCAAAGTCTTAAACAGGAGTATTCAGTCCTCCCTGTGCAGTTAAGTTCTGTAGAAGATGAACGCTGTCGTTTTTATTTGCAGGCACTGACGACATTGCAGGGAGCACCGACTATTGGAATCGGTGAGGAAGTTTCTGGATTCCCGGCTGTGTGGATTGGAACAAATGACGGATGGTATGGCAGTGTCGATTTGAATATCACGATGGCATTACGAAATGCCCTGAAACAGGCAATTTTTAATTTGCAAAATGAAGAGGACTACGTTATGGCACGATCCTTGGAGGTTTCATCTATGATTCCGGATGAAAAAGTGCCACTAAAGATTGAAATTCCTGCGAGTGAAGAAAGAATACAGCCAGAGGACTTACTGAATGCTATGGAAATCTTAAAACGGAACGAAAAGCAGTTATTTGTATATGAACTAGAAATGGAACCTTTTTTGAAAGATGGATTGGCAGGGATATTTGGGATATTGGTTCAAGAGGAGGGATTAAGGTGAGTGCTGTCATGTTGGTTGTAGGAGAAGGGCTGCTGGCAGACCACATGTGTGAGGAACTGTCATCTCAATACTTGATATTTCGCCAAACTGATTTCGGGGCAATCGTACCCGGAAATATTGATTTGGCATTGGTTTTACATGATGCATGGAGTCCCTCCCTTCATCAAAAAGCAGAAGAGGTGTTTCGTCGAACCAACACTCCTTGGCTAAGAGGTTTTGTTTCTTTTGGAGAGGGCGTATTAGGACCTCTTGTTCGACCGGGGACGCCTGGATGTTCACAATGCGCTGATTTGAGGCGTCATATGGCAGGTCACGACCGGAAAGAGATGTGGGAGATACAAAAAAGGTTGGAGTTATCGGGAGAAATGCAGCAGGAAGTTTGGGCAGCACGTGCAGGTCTCTTACACTTGGCTCACCTGATGGCGGCGGAGGTCCAAAGAATTATCCAAGGAAATCAGGCCCAATCAGAGGGAAAGGTATGTTTTATCAATCTAAAAACGTTGAAGAGTTCTTGGCACAGGTTTTTGCCCGTACCCTTGTGTCAGGTATGCAGTCAATTGCCTGAAGATTCACTAGCCATGGCTCGAATATCACTTCAGCAAAGTCCGAAGGTTACCAACGACAGTTTTCGCAGCCGTTCGTTAGATGACCTGAATAATGTTCTCATAAAAGACTATTTGGATCCTCGAACAGGCCTTTTGAATAATAAAATGGTTAACCTCGTGCATCCTTTTGCTGATGTAAGTGTTAATTTGCCTTTGTTCAATGGGGATGAGGGAACAGCAGGACGGACTAACTCTTTCGCGGTTAGTGAATTAACGGCCATTTTGGAAGGATTGGAGCGGTACTGTGGACTTGAGCCCCGAGGCAAAAAGACAGTGGTTCATAACAGTTATAACCAGTTAAAAAATCAAGCACTCAATCCGATCGAGGTGGGTGTACACGCCAAGGAACAGTATGAGAAACCTGGTTTTCCATTTACAGAATTTGATCCAGATCGATCAATAGATTGGGTATGGGGATATTCGTTTTTACAGCAGCGACCGATTCTGGTTCCAGAGTTGCTTGCCTATTATAGTTTGGGCTGCGGGTCACGAGGATTTGTCTATGAAACTTCCAATGGATGCGCGTTGGGTGGAAGTCGAGAAGAAGCCATTTTCTATGGTATTTTGGAAGTGGTGGAACGTGATTCGTTCCTGATGACTTGGTACGCGCAGATGCCCCTCCCGCGTATTGAACCAAACTCAATTGAAGATACAGAGCTCATGTTAATGATTGAACGGATGCGTGCGGTCGCGGGATATGACCTATATTTATATAATTCTACCATGGAGCACGGAATTCCAAGTATTTTGGCCATAGCGAAAAACAGAAAGGAAAAAGGAATGAACCTTATCTGTGCGGCCGGATCTCATTTGGACCCGGTACGGGCGGTGAAAACTGCAGTTCACGAGTTAGCTGGCATGATGCTGTCATTGGATGAGAAATTAGAGGAGAACCAGGAGGAGTATATACGAATGCTGCATGATTCTTCCTTAGTGCAGCAAATGGATGACCATGGAATGATGTACGGTTTGCCGGAAGCGGAAGAGCGCCTGCAGTTTTTGCTTGAAGAAAATCGCCCATTACGACCGTTTCACGAGGAATTCCAGTGGAAGTCAAAACATTTAGATCTTACGCAGGATCTGCAGGATATTCTTCAAGAATTTCGCCGATTAAACCTCGATGTGATTGTGGTTGACCAGACAACACCGGAAACGATTCGAAACGGACTGTATTGTGTGAAAGTGTTAATTCCAGGGATGCTGCCGATGACATTCGGACATCACCTTACCCGTGTAACAGGGTTGGAGAGAGTGTTCAGGGTACCTATGGAACTTGGATATTCAAAGGAACCGCTGACAGCGGAACAGCTCAATCCACATCCTCATCCGTTTCCATAAGCAGTCACTAGGAGGATAGAGTATGAGTCTAGATGAATTTTTGCATAATTTACATTTTGATATTGAGAAGGCAAGCATCCCAAATTGGGAAGTGGATTGGGAAGACAAACCGCTTCCCTATAAACTATACCGCGGTTTGCCAGTGGTTTCATTATCTTTAGAAGTACCACTGACACTTGAAGGACAAAACCAACCCTCCATTCCTGACCAGCGTAAAATAGGGCATTTTCTTTGGTATGTTTATGGCCTTACTCAATTTAGCCAATCAGTCTTTAGCTTAGATTCTACAGAGAATATAAGAGAACTTATGCAATCATACAGGAGGTTTGCTCCCTCTGGTGGAGCACTGTATCCAAACGAATTATACGTATATTTGAAAATCGAGGATTTGCCAAAAGGGGTATATCATTATGATGTGGCACACCATCGCTTAGTATTGCTGAGGGAAGGAGATTTCGATTCTTATATAGCCAGGGCTCTTGGTAATCGTTGTGAGATTTCATCATGTTTTGGGACTGTTTTTGTATCGACTATGTTTTGGAAAAATTTTTTTAAATACAACAATTTTGCCTACCGACTGCAGGGGTTGGATGCGGGTGTGTTAATTGGACAATTATTGGAAGTATCGAAACGGTTTGGCTTTGAATCTGGGGTATACTTCCAATTTCTTGATCGGGCCATTAATCATTTGCTTGGATTATCTGAACAAGAAGAGAGCGTGTATGCAGTTATCCCGTTATCGGCGGAACCAACTATTTGGTCAGCCAATGGGAGAGAAATGGACAGAATGGTATCTTCAGAACAGTTGTGCCAAGAATTGAAACCGATTAAGCTGAATCATTACGTCCGGTCACAAAGAGTTAAAGAGTATCCGATGTTAACCAAGTTAAATGCAGTGTCCATGTTGAATTCTACAACAAAGTTTCCATTGATCGAGGCGAAGGAAAATGTGATTAGTGAGGGTCAAGCAGTAGCTCTGCCTCATGTGGAGAGGCTGTCGTATGATCTGGGATCTGTTTGTCGAAACCGATTTTCTCCAGATATGGATTTCATTTTGGGAAAGGTAACTCAGGTCGAACTGGCAAATCTGCTCCACGAGGCAACGGATTCCTTTTTGTATCGAAATGATTTGGAAGCTGCGCACAAGAAGCACGAGCCGCGTGTCTCGCTTAATGTCTGTTTGTATAATGTTGAAGGAATTCCTAATGGTGCGTATCAATATGACAGCACTACTCATTCATTACGTCAGGTCCATCTCGGAGATCATCGACTGCTACTGCAATCAGGCATGTCGTTATATAATGTGAATTTGCTCCAAGTACCAATCTGCATACATGTCACAGGAGTAAAGGATTACTATAAAACTACACTTGGGTACAGAGGATATCGAATCCAACAAATGGAAGCAGGTATGCTCGTGCAACGATTACTCTTATCGTCAGGAGCCGTTGGAATGGGAGGGCACCCGCTCCTCGGGTATGATTCTAACCTGTGTGATCAAATTTACAAGATGGAACCACAAGGAAAGACTAGCTTAATTCAAATTCCGATTGGTCCCTACCGACAACGTCCTTGGTTATTGGGAGGTTTGTGTAGTTAATAACGTAAAAAAGTAAAATAACTGACGACATTTCTACAAGTTTCAAAGAAATGTTGTTAGTTTATTACATAGTTAAAAAAATACAAACATTTTATAGGAAGCTGAAGTATAATCAAGACAAAGATCGAGGGAGGTTCTAATGATGGACCAGTACCCAACGCTAATTAAAATCTCGGAGGATATCTATCAACTGGTTGTTCGATATCCGTTTGGAATGTTTGAAATGAACAGTTACTTATTCCGTGGAGAAAACGGCTTTACGATTGTCGATACAGGCAGTGAAGCAAAACAATCCATCGATTTATGGAAAAAAACCTTAGCATCGGGAATCACTGTCGATAAATTAGTGTTAACACATGCCCATCCAGATCACTGTGGACTTGCTAGATGGTTTCAGGAAAATCATCGTATTCCTGTCTTTATTTCAAATTTAGGTTATCAAGAATTACAGAGAAAACGAAACCATCATAGAGTCAATTGGCTTCACGGTTTTCTTAAATCACATGATTGCCCTGAAATTTCTCAAAATATGGGTAATTCAGAAGCCGCTGCCTATGAATTTGAACCCGATGGAATATTTAAAGAACAGCAGACTATCAAGCTAGGAAACGAAAGGTATGAAACCATTTGGACTCCAGGGCATTCCTATGACCATTTCTGTTTTTATAATCAAAATCAGCAGGTGATGTTGACAGGGGACCATGTGTTAGCTGGACTTTCACCAATCATAGCACTTTGGTCGGAGTACGATGAGAATCCAATAAAAGATAATTTTGCCTCATTGGAAAAATTAAAAGCATACCCTACCAAGCTTGCACTCCCTGGTCATGGTGAACTCATTTACAACCTAAACGTTCGGATAGATGAAATGATAAAGAGTCACAACTATCGCTTACAGCAAATCTTAAATTTTGTTGGAAGTGAGGAAAAGACAGCGTGGCAAGTTTGCCAGGATATCTACGGTTCTCTTAGTAATACCAAATTCTTTGCTCCTCTTATGGCCACGATAGCAAGACTTATTTTCCTTGAAAAAAGTGGGGAACTACATAGTGACTTGAGAAACGGGAAATTGTACTATAGCCGGGGCATGTAGAATTCATACCCATGATCAGGACATCCTATTACCAGGAGGGATTAATTATGGGTTTTAGGGTTTTACTACTATTAATCTGTATCAGCTTTCATTATTCAATAATGGTCAGTGCTGAAGTTCCACTTACCGCTGCATTTATTCGCGACCATTAGCTATGGATCAAAAAGGGAGATCAAGAAGTCCAACTCACAAAAGGACAATATGTACTTTCTCCAAAATGGTCATACGATGGTCGTTTTATTGCGTATATTGATGGCGATGAGCAGGGAGAGAAATCAAATTTATACATTTATGACACAAAGGAAAAAGAAAGCTACCAGCCTTATGTAACCATTGAAACATCCGATTTTAAGTGGTCACCGGTAAAAAATCAACTAGCCTACAATTCACGGGGTATTTTAAATGTTACAAAAGAAAAGAATGGCCGGCCGCATGGATTTGAAAATGTCTCCTTAGGTGTTAGTGATTTTGAATGGTTTCCGAACGGGAAAGAATTTATTGTTTCCTCACAATCTAATTTACTTCCTAAGGGATGGGGACCTGTTCCCCTGTTTAGAATTCCTGTGGATGCCAATCTTAATACAGAGAAAATGAAGCCCTTTTATACGATTCAAACCGATGAATCCGATTTGTTTGCGATATCGGCTGACTATTTTAAATGGAGTTTTGATGGAAAGTGGGTTAGTTTTTTAGCGATGCCTACAGCTTCCTGGTCAAACGACAGCAATACCTTATGTGTCTTATCATCACAAGGAGATCAATTTCAAGCAGTTGGGAAAATGCTATGGTACAAAGATTGGATGAAGTGGTCAGCTTCAGCCAATCAACGCCAAGTTCATTACAACAAAAGGAATATACTCCTAAAGGCTTCGTTGACCTGGATTTAGAATGGTTCTCTGCCGATATCGTGATTGTGGCTCGTGCAAAAGAGAATAAGGCGTGGCACGAAGGACCGGTACCTGCTATGTTTACTGCACTTTATGCCATTACTATTAAATCAGAAGAACATTGGACACACAATCCCTCTTCAATCGTTTCAAATTTAGCTGCCTGTAACAGGGCATCTGATATCTTCTTCGCACTTACTTCCTTGGCAAATGAAAAGAGGTCTGCAGTTACAAACTCTGGCTGGCGAATCATTAGCTTATAAACCAGTCTGTCTTTGTCCAGCTGTTCTAATTGTCTACCTTCCTCATCCAAGTCCCAGACTCCTTCTAAAGGGTAAACCGTATATTCATAATATCCGTCGTGAGTGATTCCTTTCTTTGGAAGCATCCTGATTACATATGAGAGAGCATAAAGGGCCTCCACACTTTCCTTAAATGCTTCGTTGTTAGGATTTCCTTTTCCTTTTAATGTGAAGTAATTTATTGGAGGCACTGCAATCTTAGCTGGGTTCGCAGCAGGCAAATATATATCTTTCTCTCTTTTTCTCCATTCATATTTCATTGTTCGCTCTCCTTTATGTAAGCTCATAAAAATGATATATCATTTATCGAAAAAAACATTTTCTTTTCTACTTTTTATTTGAACCTTTTGTGCATGGTATAATTTTCTTATGAGATTGCTTAAGATTGAGAGGGGCTTGCACTATTATGGGTGTGAATAAAAAAACGGCACTTGTGCTCGGAGCTACAGGTCTAATCGGAAATGAATTAGTCCAATTACTTAGTGAAAATGGGCACTACCAAAAAGTGCATTTATTGGTTCGTAGACCGATTGAAGTTGAATCTAAAGTTTGTGAAATACATTTGGTTGATTTCAATAACCTACATCATTACCATGAGTTATTTCAAGTTACAGATGTTTTCTGTTGCTTAGGGACAACGATAAAAGTGGCAAAGACAAAAGAAGCTTTTCGTGTAGTGGATTACGAATATCCAGTTGAGGCTGCAAAATTAGCAAAGGAAAACGGTGCTGAAAAGTTTCTGATTGTTAGTTCTATGGGGGCAGACACTAAGTCTTTATTTTTTTATAGTCGAGTAAAAGGGGAGGTAGAGGAAACTCTATCTAGGTTAAACATACCTTCACTACATATTTTCAGACCTTCATTGTTGTTAGGGAAGCGGGAAGAGTTCCGATTGGGAGAGAAACTCGCAGAAAAGGCTAGCGGTATGTTGAACAAAGTCATGATAGGTCCCCTGCGTCAGTACCGAGGGATTCAAGCAAGAAAAGTGGCAGCAGCGATGGCCGTTGCGGCACAGTCAAATAAAAAGGGAAAACATATCTATCTTTCACATGAAATTGATTCTATGGTTGGGTTTTCAGAATGGAAAAAGCTTTAAACAATTGAATATTTTACCTTCTTATTTAACTGTCAAAGGTGTACCAAGTTAGGTGCACTTTTTTTGTTGTCATTTATCATTCGGCAAATAATTTAAGAATGTCGAGAACTTATTTGTTAAATTAACTGTCAATGATTTTTAAATTAACCCTATTTTCTATTTGAAAATATTGGTTTTATCATTAATTTTGCTGCCTATTTTTTTACTATTGTTCACTAGTAGGTTCGATGTAATTTTACAAAATTTTTTGTTCACATGTGATAAATTGGTAGAAGATTAACATTGGTACAAGAATTACTCTTATTAATCAACTACTTTATTCAACGAAAGTTCCCTTCAAAACATCATCTAATAATCATGATCACCTTTCGCGTTTTATTTAATCGAGTTACATATTGGATAGTAGAATACGAGCATCATTTTACAGGTTGTATAATGAAATGTACTTTTGTGGTCTGTAAAATTAAAAATAGATGCAGAATTTTCAGTAAAGTAACTTGTAAAAAGGAGGGCTTTTTATTGGAAAAAATACAGCGAATCTCCACTATCAATCTAGAACGTAACTTCCAAGAAGTAGAACGTGCACTTACCAGCCAAGAAGCGTTGGAAGAATCGAATCGCTGCCTTTATTGCTTTGATGCCCCATGTATTAAGGCATGCCCCACAGGCATCGATATCCCAACTTTTATAAAAAAAATTGCGTCAGGAAATCTACTTGGTTCTGCGAAAACGATTATGACCTCGAATCCAGTTGGAGCAAGCTGTTCTAGAGTGTGTCCAACAGAGGAGCTGTGTGAAGGTGCCTGTGTCTTAAATCATTCCACAAAACCCATTATGATTGGAAATCTCCAGAGATATGCCACTGATTGGGCCATCAAAAATGAACAAACCCTATTCGAGCCTGGAATACCTAATGGTAAAGCTGTTGCTGTAGTGGGCGGCGGACCTGCTGGACTTTCTGCTGCGAGAGAATTAGTCCGGTTTGGATATAAAGTGACGATATTTGAAGCTGCAGAAAAAGCGGGGGGGTTAAATACTTATGGAATTGTCTCTTTCCGTCTTCCACAATCCATTTCTTATTGGGAAGTGGAACAAGTTGAAAAACTTAATGTAACAATCAAAACCAATACTCGTGTTGGTAAAGATGTACCTATAGAGGATTTACTTAAAGATTTTGATTGTATTGTCTTGGCAGTTGGCATGGCGCATGTTCCTCATTTGGGTATCGAAGGTGAAGATCTCGAAGGAGTCTTTGATGCCATTGAATTTGTAAAGGGAACAAAAAGCGGAAAATTATCTAAGGATTTTGTTGGGAAGCGCGTGGTTGTCATCGGTGCGGGAAATACGGCCATTGATGGTGCTACCTGTTCCGTCCGTTTAGGTGCAGAAAATGTAAAAATCCTTTACCGGCGAACGGAAGAAGAAATGACAGCCTATGATTTTGAATATGAATTTGCTAAACAAGATGGCGTGGAATTCCGCTGGTTAACGGCACCTAAGAGAATTATTGGCGATAAAAGTGGGAAGGTAACCGGGATTGAATGTATCAAAATGAATCTTGGTGAACCTGATCAAGACGGGCGTAGAAGACCTAATCCAGTTGAAGGATCTGAATATGTTATTCCTGTGGATGCTGTTATCAAAGCGATAGGCCAAACTAGGCATCTAGAGTTAATAGAAGCTCTAGAACTACTGCATGATAGTGGTGTCGTACAGGTAAATAAAGAAACCTATCAAACTTCCAATCCCAAAATATATGCGTGTGGTGATGTTGTTTTTGGAAAAGGTAATGGCGATGCCATGGTCGTTACCGCTGCACAGCAAGGGAAACTGGTAGCGCATAGCATTTATAAACAATTTAAAGCAGCTGGTGTAACACAATAATATGAAATAAAAAAGAATATAATCATGTAAGCGCTTTCTATAGATAAAGGATGTTTCTTATTAAAAAGGGGTGAATTCATTTGGCTGATTTAAGTATTAATCTTGCAGGAATAAAATCTCCTAACCCATTTTGGTTAGCTTCTGCACCTCCAACTAATTCAGGGTATCAGGTTCAGCGAGCCTTTGAAGCGGGGTGGGGCGGTGCCGTTTGGAAGACATTGGGCGACCCCATCTTAAATGTTTCCTCGCGGTTTGCGGCGATAAGTTTTAACGGACAGCGGGTTGCTGGGTTCAATAATATCGAATTGATCACGGACCGGCCATTAGATGTTAATTTAAAGGAAATCTATGAAACGAAAAAGAGATTTCCAAACCATGCAATTATTGCCTCTTTAATGATGGAGCCACAACAAGAAAAGTGGCATGAATTAGTTAAACGTGTTGAGGATGTTGGGGTCGATGGTCTGGAGCTAAACTTCGGCTGTCCGCACGGAATGGCTGAACGAGGAATGGGGTCTGCCTCTGGGCAGGTACCAGCCTTAGTTGAACGGCAGACTTATTGGGTAAAGGAAGTGGCAAAAACTCCTGTTATTGTAAAACTAACACCAAACATTACGGATATTACCGCTACTGCTGAAGCTGCATGTAATGGTGGAGCTGACGCTATCAGTATGATTAACACCATTAATAGTTTAATGGGAGTAGACCTTGATACATGGAATACGATTCCACATGTTGCCGGCAAGGGTGCACATGGCGGCTATTGTGGTCCTGCAGTAAAGCCTATCGCCTTAAATATGGTGGCAGAGTGCGCTCGACATGCAAATATTAATGTTCCGATTTCGGGAATTGGCGGGATCTCGAACTGGCAAGATGCCGTAGAGTTTATGTTAATGGGTGCAACTGGAGTGCAAATTTGTACTGCTGCTATGCATCATGGATTTCGTATTGTTGAAGATATGATTGAAGGACTAAGCCATTACTTAGATGGCAAGGGTATTAAATCTGTTAGCGAAATCATTGGTAAATCTGTTCCAAGATATTCGGATTGGGGTAATTTAGATCTTAATTATAATATTGTGGCAAAAATCAACACCGAGGTTTGCATCAACTGTAACAAGTGCCATATTGCCTGCGAGGATACCTCTCATCAATGTATTGATAGGTTAACAGACGAAAACGGGAATGGCTATTTGAAGGTTAGAGAAGAGGATTGTGTTGGCTGTAATCTTTGCTCGATTGTCTGCCCAGTTGATGGAGCAATTGATATGGTGGAAGTACCAAATGAATTGCCGCCAATGTCCTGGAATGAACGACAGACGGCATTGAGTCTAGCAGCAGAATGTAAGATTGATATTCACAAATAAGAAGGGAGATATTGTATGAAGAAATTGATAAAAAACGGGACGATTGTAACAGCTTCAGATACTTATATAGCGGAAATATTAATTGAAGATGGAAGAATATCTCAGATTGGCACGAATCTGTCATCACAAGGAGCAGAAATAATTGATGCCAATGGCTGTCTTGTTATTCCTGGGGGGATTGATCCTCATACCCATTTAGATATGCCTTTTGGAGGAACGGTGACAAAGGATGATTTTGAGACGGGAACAAAGGCGGCAGCTTTTGGGGGAACTACGACAGTAATAGATTTTTGCCTAACCACGAAAGGTGAACCATTAAAAAATGCGATCCAAACCTGGCATGCTAAATCGAAGGAAAAAGCGGTAATCGACTATGGTTTCCATTTAATGATTGCTGAAATTAATGAAAATGTCTTAAGCGAACTTCCTTATGTGATCAATGAAGAAGGCATTACCTCTTTTAAAGTGTTTATGGCCTACAAAAACGTTTTTCAAGCAGATGATGACACATTGTTCCGAACCCTTGTATCAGCGAAAGAACATGGAGCGCTTGTGATGGTCCATGCTGAAAATGGAGATGTCATTGATTATTTAACCAAAAAGGCCATTGCGGAAGGAAACAAAGATCCAATCTACCACGCACTGACAAGACCGCCTGAGTTAGAGGGAGAAGCGACAGGGAGAGCAGCCACACTGACCGGACTAGCAAACTCCCAATTATATGTGGTCCACGTTTCTTGTGCGGATGCGGTTGAAAAAATAGCCGAAGCACGCAGCAAGGGCTTTAATGTGTGGGGTGAAACCTGTCCGCAATATTTAGTATTAGATCAAAGTTACCTAGAAAGACCAAATTTTGAAGGTGCAAAATATGTTTGGTCGCCTCCATTACGAGAAAAATGGAACCAAGAAGTTTTGTGGAATGCTTTAAAGAGCGGCCAATTGCAAACTCTTGGATCTGATCAGTGCTCCTTTGATTTTAAAGGACAAAAGGATTTAGGAAAAGATGATTTTACAAAAATTCCAAACGGTGGACCGATTATTGAAGATCGACTATCGATTTTATTCTCTGAGGGTGTGAAGAAAGGACGCATAAGTCTTAACCAGTTTGTTGATTTAACTTCTACCCGAGCGGCTAAATTATTTGGATTATACCCGAAAAAAGGAACCATTGCAGTGGGGGCGGATGCCGATATCGTTATCTTTGATCCGCAAGTTGAAAGAGTAATCTCTGCCGAAACTCACCATATGGCAGTCGATTACAATGCCTTTGAAGGCATGAAAGTCACAGGTGAACCTGTTTCCGTTCTATCACGAGGAGAATTCGTCGTCCGGGATAAGCAGTTCGTCGGCAAACCAGGTTCAGGTCAATATCTTAAGAGAGCCAAATACAATGTGAATGCACCAGTAAACCAAAACGAAACCCTACCTATTTAACAGCATTAGATTAAAACCCACTTCTCCATTCATTGTTGAACGACTCCTGCAATTGCTTGCACACAACAAGCAATTGCCCTAAATAACCTCAGTTGTTGTCGGTGATTGAATTTGATTATTTAAATTCTATAATCTTGGCTGTGTTCGAGATAATTGTTGATTTGCACCCTGTTGATTGGAGCGAAAGGCACGAAGACTCCTCGAAAATGCTATCGCATTTTCTTCGTGCGTGGGCGGATTCGAGGAAGTACTACAGAGTCCTGCGGGAGTACGGGGCTGGGGGGGGACCCCACAGGCGCTTAAGCGCCGAGGAGGCTCCCCGGCACGCCCTAAGGTGCGCGAAGTGCCTCGTGACAGGCAAAGACCGCCTGTCACTGCGGTGATTATTCGAAGTAGCTTTCCTTAGTGTAGCGGAAATCAACAGGCCCAATCAACACAGCCTTTAGTTAAACCGAAAAGGAGTGTTCATATGAAAAAAAGCCACTTAAAATCTTCAGATTTATTACCTATTCAACAAAAAGACAGAAAAGTTACAAAGCTAGGATACTCATTTATGTGGGTTGGGATGGTAGTAGTGCTCGCAACTTTTGCAATTGGCGGTGCAGGGGTCCAAAGTCTCTCCTTGCCACTTGTCATTCTTGCAACCATTATCGGTTCACTCGCCATCGGATTTTTCATTTCCTTAATTGCGGATATCGGCATAGAGCATGGATTGTCATTTCCTGTGTACATGAGAGCACCGTTTGGAACGATCGGAACCCATATTCCTTCGATCACTAGGGGAGTTACTGCATCAGCTTGGTTTGGCATTAATACCTATTTTGGTGCGACAGCAATGAACGGCATTCTAAATATTTTATCTGGTTTTGATAATTGGTTCGTCTGCTTTATAATTTTTGCAATTTTCCAATTGATTAATACCGCATTAGGAATTAAATCAATTGAACGGTTTGCAGATTTAGCAGCGCCAATCATTCTCTTAATCTCGATTTGGATGTATTCCTCATTATCTGACCAAGCACAAGCAGCGGGAAGAGATGTTTGGAGCTGGGTAGAATCACCTGTTACAGGTGGTGCGGCAGTTACTGCTTTTATGGTTGTTATTTTTAGTAACATGGGCTTCTGGGCAACATTGAGTGCTGATATTCCCACGATTTCGCGATTTATAAAAGCTCCTGCAAATGAAAAAAACTGGTTTAAACGTAATAAGAGTTCATTAATTGGAAATCTAGTTGCCATGCCATTAACGCAGACCTTTATGATCATCATCGGTGCAGTATCTTACATTGCGGTATTAAATGCTGATCCTGTAGTTGCACTTCAAGAGTCAGCCAGCGGGTTTATCCTTGCCGTTTTACTGTTGATGATCGTATTAGCCCAGTGGTCAACGAATACAGCTGCCAACGTGGTTCCAGCTGCAACGATTTTCTCTAATGTAGGCGGACCGAAGTTTCCTTTTTGGGCAGGTGTTATCACAGCAGGAATCGTTGGTACAATCGTTCAACCGTGGGAGTTATTTGGTGTCATCATTCCTATCCTACTAATCGTTGGCGGCATATTATCAGCAATCGTTGGTATTCTCTTTGCGGACTATTATTTAATCCGTAAAAGAAGAGTAAATGTGCCGGAGTTATATGAAGACCATGGTCAATTTAGATATTGGGGCGGTGTGAATCTTGCAGGCTTTATTGCTTGGATTATTGGCGGTTATGTCTCCTATTTACTCCCGGCGTATGGATTTTTAGTAGGTTTCCTGCTTGGAGCTGCTATCTATTATGTCCTGGCCAAATACTGGTGGTTTAAGAAGTATCAACAAGCTGAAATTGAAGATCCAAGTGACGCAAAATATCTAGGAATCTCAGTCGGACGTGATTGGGTGATTGAAGAAGAATTTGAGTCTGTCATCGAGGAAGCACCTGCTGGTTTAAAATTTGATTAATGAAAATTTCTGAATTGTAGGAGGATACGATGTCGGATTATCAACAATATCTTAATGAACGAGATAAGCTTGATTTTTTCATCCAAAAGGGGTTTCGAATTAATGCAGTCCATGAACACTTAGATGGGGCTTCGGTTGAGTTTTACCACCCAGCGAGTAAAGAAAAGGAAACATTGCTTATTGGCACTGCCAATGCAAGAAAGTATTTTTCCAGCTTACTTATTAAACAGAATTTAGGCATAAGATGAGCTGAGAAGAAAGGGGGATTGGTGCTTATAACCAATCCTCTTTTGAAAATTTATGTTTATAGTTGGGAGAAATAGGATGAAGGAGCATTTACCATTAAGGGTTTCCGATATTTTATCTCGGAAGCACTTCGAAGAAGCGGTCGTGATAGCTGGGGAAGAAGGTTTGAACCGGATAGTAAAATGGGTTCACGTTGTCGAAGTAACAAACATTCGAAATCTTTTAAACGGAGATGAACTTATCCTATCAACGGGTGTGGCATGTACAGAGAATGAGGACCTGTTTGTTTCCATGCTCAATCAACTGGTAGAAACGAATGCAGCAGGTCTTTGCTTTGAAATGGGAACTTATTTGTCAGAAATTCCAGCAGCAGCCATCAAGATTGCAGAAGAAAAAAAGTTTCCGATTATTATTTTTCAAAAAGAAGTTCCGTTCGTTGAAATTACACAGGATATTCATACCTTTATTATTAACAAACAATACAGGAAAATTAGCGACTTACGAGAGTTATATGCTGAAGAAAAAAGGAGGGTCGAAGAATTTGAGTGGCTCCAAGGCTGGCTAGAGGGTGACCATTCCTTAGACAGTATTAACGAATATTTACTGGAACACGGGATAAAACCAAAATCTACTGAAGCGGTTGTTTTACTAGCCAAGTTACATTCATTTAAAGAGATAGAGAACCAAGACGCAACCTATATAAAGATATTATTTCGTTCTGTCTTTGAACAGAATGGCTTTGCTGTATTTTTGGTTGAAAAAAGAAATGTAGTGATATTCATTTTATTAAATAATCGTCCGAATAAGAATATTAAGGATCGATTAAAAAAAGCAATACAGTCAATTGAGGATTCAGAGTTTCTGAGGAAGAAGCGTACAGCAAAGATATATATGGCGGCAGGTAAGCTCGTTGAGCAATTAACAGATATACATATGAGCTGCCAAACGGCAAAAGAAACACTTCGTATTCAACAAGAAATGTCGAAAGAAAAAATTTACTTTTATGAGGATTTACATTTATATCGCCTCATATCCCAAATCAGTAAGCATGTAGATTTACAGGAACTTGTCATGGAATATCTACAGCCCGTCATTCAATATGATAAAAAGTATAACGGCAAGCTGTTAGAAACATTAAAAACGTATTTAGAATGTAATGGTTCCAAACAAGAAATGGACCATGAAAAACGAGTAACATTTGAGTTCATGCTGCTTGTAAAAGATTATTTATCACCCTATCTCGCAAACAGTAAAAAAAATATTACGTAGTGTTCATTTTGTGTAAGAAAAGAAGGGGTTTTCTTACAGTATGTCTAATGAACAACTTTCAACGATACGAGATAATGAATGTATATGATTACCATTCATCTATTTAACTAGGAGGCGAATATATGAGCGTAACTAAAAAGGATACTACTGTTCTACAAAACTTTATTAATGGGGTTTGGGTAAGTTCAAACAGCAGTCAGACGCTAAATGTCCCAAATCCTGCAACAAATGAATTACTCACTAAAGTTCCAGTTTCGACGAAAGAGGATGTTAACGCGGCGGTTGCGGCTGCGAAGGAAGCGTTTAGCAAGTGGAAAAAGGTTCCGGTACCAAAACGAGCAAGAATCCTCTTTAAATATCATAGTCTATTAAGTGATAACCATGAGGAGTTAGCAAGACTCATTGTTCAAGAAAATGGTAAAGCATTTAAAGAGGCATATGGGGAGGTTCAGAGAGGTATTGAATGTGTAGAATTTGCCTCAGGGGCACCGACCTTGATGATGGGTGAAACATTATCAGGTATTGCCGAAGAGATTGATTCGGAAATGTTCCGCTATCCATTAGGCGTGGTTGGCGGCATCACCCCATTTAACTTTCCTATGATGGTACCGCTTTGGATGTTTCCTTTAGCCATTGCCTGCGGAAATGCCTTTGTGTTAAAACCATCTGAACGGACACCGATTTTAGCCAATAGATTAGCAGAGTTGTTCTCTGAAGCTGGGGCTCCTCCTGGAGTATTAAATATCGTTCATGGTGCACATGATGTCGTAAATGGATTACTCGATCATGAAGATATCGCGGCCATTTCTTTTGTTGGTTCTCAGCCGGTTGCAAAGTATGTTTACGAACGAGCAGCGGCGAAAGGAAAAAGAGTTCAAGCGCTTTCTGGAGCGAAAAATCATCATATTGTCATGCCAGATGCCGATATGGATAAGGCGGTACAGCACATTATCTCTTCAACGTTTGGAAGCGCTGGGCAGCGCTGTATGGCATGCAGTGCGGTTGTGGTTGTCGGTGACAATGAACCATTTGTAAAGGCCTTAGCGAAAAAAGCAGATGAGTTGATCATCGGAAATGGAATGGATGACGAGGTGTTATTAACTCCAGTTATTAGAAAAGAACATCGCGAAAAGGTCCTTGGTTACATCGAAAGAGGCATCACAGAAGGTGCTGACTTAATCCGCGATGGACGCAAAGAAATGAGTAACCATCCAGAAGGGAATTTCTTAGGACCAACCATTTTCGATCATGTTACTCCTGAAATGACCATTGCCAAAGACGAAATTTTTGCCCCCGTTTTAAGCCTGCTCCGTGCCAGTGATTTAGATGAGGGACTGGAATATATTCGAAAATCCAGATATGGAAATGGAGCCACCATCTATACCAATAATGCGAAGGCCATCCGGCAATTCCGTGAAGAAGCTGACGCGGGTATGCTCGGTATTAACGTTGGTGTTCCGGCAACAATGGCATTCTTTCCATTTTCAGGCTGGAAGGATTCCTTCTATGGTGATCTCCATGTAAATGGGAAAGACGGCTTAAACTTCTATACGCGTAAAAAAATGATTACATCCCGTTTTGATGCATAAAAAAGGAGGGACAGAGCCATGGTTCAAACAGGTCGACCGCATGAAGAATTGCTGGCACAGGATGATAAATATTTATGGCATTCTATGAAACCTTATAATCCCAATGCAACCATAGTTGCCACGAAAGCAGAAGGTTCTTGGGTAACCGATGCCAATGGAAAGCGCTATTTAGATGGTATGGCTGGCTTATGGTGTGTGAATGTTGGTTATGGAAGAACTGAGCTTGCCGAGGCGGCGTATGAACAGTTAAAAGAAATGGCTTATTTTCCTCTTACTCAAAGCCATATTCCGGCTATCAAACTGGCTGAAAAATTAAATGAGATGCTTGGCGATGAATACGTCATCTTTTTCTCAAACAGCGGTTCAGAGGCGAATGAAACGGCTTTTAAAATTGTCCGTCAATATCATCAGCAAAAAGGGGATTTTAACCGCTACAAAATAGTATCCCGTTACCGCGGATATCATGGAAATTCCATGGGGGCTCTAGCAGCAACCGGTCAGGCACAAAGAAAATATAAATATGAGCCGCTTGCTCCAGGATTCATTCATGTTTCTCCGCCAGATTCCTATCGGGATGATGTGAATGTAAGTGATCCAAGGGAACTTTCATCGGTAAAAGAAATCGACCGGACCATGACGTGGGAGCTAAGCGAAACGATAGCAGCGATGATTATGGAGCCTATCATTACGGGCGGGGGAATCCTAGTGCCGCCTGAAGGATACATGAAGGCAGCCAAAGAGGTTTGTGAAAAACATGGTGCTCTGTTAATTGTAGATGAAGTCATCTGCGGCTTTGGTCGAACAGGAAAACCTTTTGGCTTTATGAATTATGATGTTAAGCCCGACATTATCACAATGGCGAAAGGGATAACGAGTGCGTACCTGCCTCTCTCCGCAACGGCTGTTCGGAAAGAAATATACGAAGCCTTTAAAGGAACGGAAGAATATGATTACTTCCGTCATGTGAACACATTTGGCGGCAATCCAGCTGCTTGTGCCTTGGCGTTAAAAAACCTTGAAATTATGGAAAAAGAAAATCTCTTTGACCGCTCGCGTGACCTTGGTAAACAAGTGGTCTCTGAATTAAGTGACCTTCTTCAGGACCATCCATTTGTTGGCGATGTACGTGGAAAAGGATTATTGGTGGGTATTGAATTAGTGAAGGATAAGAAGACAAAGGAACCTTTAGATGTAACGCTAGTTAATCAAGTAATTGCCAACTGCAAACAGGAAGGGTTATTAATTGGTAAGAACGGAGCCACTGTTGCTGGATACAATAACGTATTAACATTATCACCGCCATTAACTATCAAGCAGGAAGACATTACTTTTATTATTAAGACAGTTACAGACTCCCTTAAGAAAATCAACTGAATATATAAAAATCCTAAGTGTGGGAAGATCACACTTAGGATTTTTTGTCTATAAGACTATTTAATAACGATTGGGATTCTGCCATTCAAAAGAAAAGTATCGCTTAAATGATGCCTGTATTCGACTTGTGCATAAGAGCTAATTGGTCGATCAAACCTCATTAACACATCACAGCGCTGGGCAGTAGACATGTCTATAGGAGTACCTTCAGGAACTGTATATGGGTGATTATACCGACCAAATGGAGGAACACCTAATGAACGACCATCAACTGCAATAACGGCAACATCAACTGGGAAGGTCACCTTGATTTTGCTATATGCACCACATAATAACCGGATTAGAATTGTCTGATTTCTTCTAGCGTTAACTGAAATCTGCATTCCGGCCACACCACTATTTAATGAAGGTGGGATGGTTAATCCAGGTCGAATAGAAACAGTACTGCCAACGCGTCCTGGGAAATTAACTCCGGTGACAACAAAGTAATCGGGGTTGTAATCATGAAAGGCAAAGAATTCTTCATTTCCTCTGTCATTCGTGTGAAACTCATCGTTAACTCCTGGTCTATCACCATGTTCAGGAAAGGTCTGATGAGCATGCTCAGCCTGATCCCGCCAAACAGAATCAATATCGTCAATAACCCAGAGAGCCTCAACATCGTACTCATCATCCCTAATCCGTAATTCCCACCTTGCGCACTTTGGCTAGCTTCAGAGTGGTCATGCATTGGATAACAAATGGGTGATAATTGAACAGAGATATCGAAATCTCCAGCCTCATCCCCGCGTTTTGGCATAAATGTTCCCAACTCTTCTGTTGGAGGCCAGACGGGGTGGGGAGCAGATCCTGAAATACGTGGATTAGGAATGGAAATCAATGGGTTATCCGGAAGTCCAATTCCCCTTTCATTCGGCACATCTGGTGGTCTAGTAAAAGGAACAACCCATTCGATAACGTCAAGTGGTTTGACCGTTAAGGTGTCCATCCAAATCGGATTTTCTTCCACTACTCCGTTTTTCCCCGTTGCATATACATGGTTTGCATGAATATGCAAAGAATGAAGTGAAATACCTGCATTAAGTATTCTGATGACAGCTGGTTCACCCACCCTTTGATGTGGGGTAATGGTTGGATTATGAGCTGCAAACCATCCAGAATGACCGTTTATCGTAAAATAATCAGGTTTTTTATTTAATCCATCTGATCGGAAACGATCCCTTTGGTAGGCACTTATAAATTGTGCTGCAGGATAATCTCTTCCTGGCGGATAGTTTCCAACATCAGCAAACAAACGGGAACTAGCTGCATGGAGCAGCCATACATATTGTCTAAAGGCAGGTGTATGTGTTGCTGGATCTCCTTGTTCCCAAGCTAATCCAGGGAAGTGGGAGGTTGATCCAAAATCATCAAATAACTGCTGCACGGCTGGTGTCGGATTAGCATATGGCGTGAACTTATGTCCTGGAGCAGCCTTGGCAGGCATAACAATTAATGCTCCGTGAAGACCCATTACACGGTCCACTGGTGCATTCAGGTTGTCATAATACAAATAAGTCCCTGCCTTGGATGTAACAAATTGGATATTCTTTGTCGCTCCAGGTGCAATCGGACCGCTGTTTACCAAACCTGGTATGAAAAAAGCATGTGGTTCGTCAAGTCCATTTGTGACGGAAACCTTAATGAGACTTCCTTCAGTAGTTAAAATATGTGGTCCAGGAATTTCTGCTGGGAAATTAGCCTCTTTGTACAACCAAAAGTAACATTGTGCTTGGTTAATAGAATTATGTGTAACCATGTCTTTTATAGAGTCTGTAATGGTAAAGTTGAGTTCCTGCACCTGTTTAACTGCAAAAAGTGAATTATTGGATAGCCATGCAGGCATCACACTTCCTACAACTAACGCTGCAAGACCGCCTCCCGCATATTTAACAAAATCTCTTCGTTTCATCTTTACCTCCTTAAACAGTCGTAGAGAAATGGTTTTACTACGTAAAATGACCTATGTATATGCACAGAAATTCCGAGTCTCACTCGGGGGATACTCGGTCCAAGGTCACAAACCGTTCTCGAAATAAAGACCTTTTTCACCTGTTTGTAGTTTTCAACCTTGTGCGGCTGGTGCTAAATAACTATTCATTTTGCAGTTTGAAATTTCCTTTCTATCCCACACATTGACAGCAATTTTTTTATCGTGGTTATTTTTTAAAATATGACAAAGAGAAGAATGGATGTCGAAATTTTTCACTGCAGAAAAATTTTATAATTCATAGATTCATAATTTTACGAGTTAGATTTATTTTTTTTGCTAAAACATGCTATAGTAAATTGACATTTAGAGTAATTAAAGGATGAAAACAATGACGAAGACAGTTTATATGAAAGAGTGGCAGCAGGCACTTGAAAATGAAATACTTTACTTGAAAAAATATGGCAGTAACAAATATAGAGTGACCAATGGCAGGCTGCTGTCAAACGATGGGACATTTACCTATTATTTTGATACTGCCTTCTCATTAAAAATACCAGTTGGTTCTTCTATTACGCTTGTATGGGGAGGCGTAAAACAGGGAGGACGGACCCTTTCTTCTGAGGGGAAGGGGATCATTGTTCAATTAGAACAATCATTAGGTGATTTAATCCCTGATGCCTATATCTATCATGATCCTTGGGAGCTGCTTCAGCAGCTCATCGAACGGTTAGACGAAGTCAACAAAAGCAAGCAGAAACGTTTAAGGGTCAACCGGTTAATGAACCCTTCGATGCCGGCAAAACACCCCATTGAAAAGGTTAAAAGCAATGTCCATGAATTGGTTCTACGTTCAAAATACAACCCGGTCACCTTTGTGTGGGGACCGCCTGGAACCGGTAAAACCTATACCCTTGCACGGGTTGCTGCAAATAAATATTTTCAAGGAAAAACGGTACTTATCCTTTCGCATAGTAACCAAGCAGTAGATGTATTAATCAGTGAGATTTCAGCTTTTATTAAAAAGAAAGACCGCTTCAAAGAAGGGGATGTACTTCGGTATGGATCTAATACCGGCGTGGGAGAGGATAGCGAAGAAGCACTTACCACCAGTCAGCTCCTCCAGAAACAGGAACATAGTCTCGTAGAAGATAAAAATGCTTTAATAGAAGAAAGAAAAAACCTAAAACATGATATTGCCCGTTCTTTTAGTAAAAGAGATACAAATCAACTATTGGAACTTGAGAAAAAGATTGCCAGAGTGCTTGAAAAAATACGTCAAAAAGAAATAGAATTTGTAAAAAATGCCCTTGTGGTGGGCTCCACCCTTGCAAAAGCAGCTAGTGATCCTGCTATATATGGGAAAGATTTTGATGTTGTGATCGTGGATGAAGCAAGTATGGCTTATGTACCACAGGCAGCATTTGCAGCCTCTCTTGGTAAAAGAGTCATTATATGCGGAGATTTTAAACAATTACCACCTATCGCCTCGTCCAGGGACTCACTCGTAACAAAATGGCTAAAAGAGGATGTTTTTCATCGAGCGGGTGTGGCAGATTGGGTGGAGGAGGGTAAGCTCCATCCGCATTTATTGTTATTGAAAGAACAGCGGAGGATGCACCCAGATATATCTGCTTTTACCAATCGATACATTTATCATTCTCTTGTAGGTGACCATGAAAGTGTACGAAGTAGTAGAAAGAGGATTGTGGAACATGCACCTTTTTCGGGACGGGCTGCCATCCTATTAGATACAAGTTATATGGGTGCTTTTTGTATAAATGAAAAAAGTTCTAATTCAAGGTCAAATCTATGGCAGGCTCTGATTTCTTTTCAACTGATTCATGAATCCTATCTAGGCGGTGCTCGTTCCATCGGTTATGTAACACCCTACCGAGCACAAGCAAATTTAATGGATCTCTTGCTGCAGGATTTATATGAAAAAGAACGGTTAACTGCAGATATCGTTTCTGCCACCGTTCACCGCTTTCAAGGCAGTGAAAGAGATGTAATGATCTTTGATACAGTAGATTCCAATCCACAGGAACGAGCGGGAATGCTATTAACGGGAAAAGATAGTGAACGACTCATAAATGTGGCAATTACAAGAACAAAGGGAAAATTTATTCATGTCTGTAATATCGCTTTTATACGTAAACATGTCTATAATAGGAAAACGATTAGGCAGTTGGTTGAACATCAAGAAAAACATCAGCAAAGTGTGAAAACAAAGGATATTGGCACCTGGATTAGAAATCAACATCCTAATTTAAAGTGGATCCATGCACTAAAATTAGACAAGGTGCTTAGAGACATAGAAAATGCCCGTTCTTCAATTATTATTTCCTTACCAGTAACGATTGTTTTACCAGAGTCATGGACAAATGTTTTAGTTCATCGGAATCCGTCCGTCACACTCACCGTTATTTCTGAGAAACCAATTCCAGAAATACAGCCTGACTCATGGCAGGAGGCTGGGTGTTCCTTCCCGTTTGTTGTCATTGATGAGCATATTCTCTGGCTCGGTTTCCAGCTAGGAAGAGGAAAAGGGCTACAGCCTCCCTTTATTGCAGCAAAATTAAATTCAGAAAAGGTATGCGATTATTTAATCGGACAGTTAGTAACAGATAACATTAACTAAAGAACTAAATGTAATGATTTAATTTTCAAAAAACATCCTTGACAATTTGCTCATTTCTTTAGATAATAAGTAAAATTACAAATTGCTAATGGTAAGGGATTAGTAAACTTGGGAACGTGAAAGAGAGTGAAACCCACAGGCTGTAAGGTTTCTCACGCGAAAGAGATTGAACCTGCCCTTTTCACACCGCTTATGAAAACATAAGCCGTTTTCCCTCGTTACGGAGTTAAAGTGGATGCTAAAAGCATCAATGAAGGTGGTACCGCGGAAACGATTCTTCCGTCCTTTTTACAGGGACAGAAGAGTCGTTTTTTTACTTTTTTTAGAGGGGTTAGAGGAAATGAAGAAACAACTCGTGGTTGTAAAAATAGGCAGCAGTTCATTAACAACAGCTTCAGGTACGATATCAGAAGAAAAAATTCGTGACCATGTTGAAGCACTGGCATGTATAAAAGAACAGGGTCACGATGTCATACTCATCTCTTCTGGTGCAGTTGCTGCAGGTTTTGGGGCGTTAGGGTATCCGACACGGCCAAAAACCACAGCAGGGAAGCAGGCAGCAGCAGCAGTCGGTCAAGGATTATTAATGCAGCATTATCATTTGCAATTTAAAGAGTTTGGTATTGTACCAGCCCAAATTCTATTAACTAGAGAAGATTTTTACAGCCTTGAGCGGTTTCACAATCTTTACAATACGATATCTGAGCTGCTTCAAAGGGGCGTTATACCGATTATTAATGAAAACGATTCTGTTTCAATTGAGGAATTAACCTTTGGTGATAATGATATGCTGTCTGCGCTTGTAAGCGGGTTTTTACATGCGAATGCATTAATTATCTTAACGGATGTAAATGGCTTATATGACGGTAATCCAAAAGTGATGAAGGACGCGAAGAAGTATGACTTTATTCCCAGGGTTAACGATGAACTGCTTGAAGCTGCAGGAGGAAGTGGGTCCTCCGTTGGTACAGGCGGAATGAAATCGAAGCTGCTTGCTGCGAAAAAAGCTCTTTCCTTCGGGGTTAGTGTCTTTGTCGGGAAAGGACAGGGAAAGGAAAAGCTCTTAAATATTTTAGAGGGGAAAGGCGACGGAACTTATATTGGCGGCTCCTTCCAAACACAAATGCAAAAGAAAAAGCAATGGATTGCTTTTCATTCTCATACTGCTGGCATTGTCGAGATTGATGACGGTGCAGAACAGGCAATTGTTACAAATGGGAAAAGTTTGCTGCCTGTTGGTGTTACAAATGTTATTGGTGATTTTAATGCGATGGATGTTGTCGAGGTTCACAATCAAAGAGGTGAATTGATTGGCAAAGGACAAATCTATTATTCTGCAAAAAATCTTCAAATGGTCAAAGGTTTACCTGGCGAGAAAACGAAAAATTTTTCTATTAATAAAAGAGCAGAAGTGATTCATCGAAATAACTGGGTCCTTTTGCCGGAGGAGTGAAATTTACTATGAGTGAATTATTAGAAAAAGCTGTAAAACTAAGAGCAGCATCAAAGGTTCTTGCTATTCTCACTACGGAAGAGAAAAATGAAGCTTTAGCAAAAATGGCTGACCGATTATTGACAGAGAAAGAATTGATCCTTACTGAAAATGCTAAAGATATTGCAGCAGGAGAGGAAAAAGGATTTTCGCCTTCTTTGTTGGATCGGTTATTGCTTACGGAAGAAAGAATCGAGCAGATTGTAGAAGGGATTCGCCAATTGATTGTACTTGAAGATCCAATCGGCGAAACGATTGAAGCTTGGGAGCGTCCGAATGGGTTAAAGATTCATACCGTTCGTGTTCCGATTGGTGTTATCGGAATGGTGTATGAAGCGCGTCCGAATGTAACGGTGGACGCAGGCAGTCTTTGCTTAAAAGCGGGAAATGCTGTTCTTTTAAGAGGAAGTACTTCGGCTCTTTACTCTAATAAGGCACTTGTGAAAGTAATGCGTGAGGCTTTAGCAGATAGTAAAATACCAGCCGATGCCGTTCAACTGCTCGAGGATACGAGCAGGGAAACAGCTTCGCAAATGTTTAAACTAAATCAATATCTTGACGTTCTGATTCCCCGAGGAGGTGCAGGTTTGATTCAATCGGTTATTCAAAATGCGACTGTACCTGTGCTTGAAACGGGTGTTGGGAATTGTCATATATTTATTGATGAGACTGCAGAAAAGCAAATGGCTATTGATATTACGATTAATGCAAAATTACACCGTCCTTCTGTTTGTAATGCGGCTGAATCCCTTATTCTTCACGAGGATTGGCCACATAAACAAGAGATCGTTCATTCCTTAAAGGAAAAAGGGGTGGAGCTTAGAGGGGATAAAGAGCTGGCAGCGCAATACCCTTTTGTAAAAATTGCCGTTGAAGAGGACTGGCAGAACGAATTTTTAGCACCGATTCTAGCCGTGAAATTGGTAAAGAGTGTGAAGGAAGCCATCCAACATATCGACAAGTATGGAACGAAGCATTCAGAAGCCATCATCAGTGAAAATGATGAAAATGTACGGTTATTTTTCCAAGCGATCGATGCAGCCGTCGTCTATCATAATGCTTCCACTCGTTTTACCGATGGGGAACAATTTGGCTATGGAGCGGAAATCGGGATTAGTACACAAAAACTACATGCACGCGGTCCAATGGGTTTAAGAGCCATTACCACGACAAAGGCAATTGTACAGGGAACAGGTCAAATCCGTTCATAATAAGTAATAGAGAACAAGGTACATTCTTGTTCTCTATTTTTTTCGATCCTTGTTATGCGAGAAAAGATTTCTGTTATAATAAGATACAAACATATATTCTTATTTTTGAAGAAGGTGATTTTCTTGGCAAATACCATACAAATAGCGGTTAGGACGCTTGTGGAACATGTTTATAGCAGTGGCAGTATTGATTCCCGTTTTCGGTCACAGTCCACACTTTTAGATGGAACAAGAATTCACCAAAAAATCCAACGTACATATCAAGATTCTGATCAAAAGGAAGTTTATCTTCGAGCTGACCTACCCTTTAAAGATGTCATATTTACTATTGATGGAAGATGTGATGGTTTATTATTGCGGAATGGTGAGGTAATCATAGATGAGATAAAATCCACTTCTCAGCCGTTGGAACATCTTGGACAAGAAGGTATTCCTGTTCATTGGGCACAAGCAAAAATGTACGCTTATATATATGCCATGGACCATCAGTTACCGGAGATTTTTGTGCAGCTTACCTATGTGCAGGTTGAAAGTGATGAGAAAAGATATCTGAAAAATTGTTTTACATTGGAGGAACTAGATGTTTTTGTTCATGAGGTGGTCGAAAATTATTATCCTTATGCAAAATTACTTCATGATCACCGCCAAGCGAGGAATGAAAGTAGTAAACAACTGGTTTTTCCATTTGATTCTTACCGTGCAGGTCAAAGGAAACTAGCTGGTGGTGTTTACAAGACGATCTCAGAAGAAAAGAGTTTATTTGTAAAAGCACCAACTGGGATTGGCAAAACGATTTCAACCTTCTTTCCTGCTGTTAAAGCTATGGGTGAGGGGCATTTAAATCGAATTTTTTATCTGACTGCTAAGACTATTACCAGAACAACGGCTGAAGAGGCTGTAGAACGAATGCAATCTTGCGGGCTATGTTTGAAATCCGTTACGATTACAGCGAAAGACAAGGTTTGTTTTAAGGAGGAGACCAAATGCCAGAAGGATTATTGTGAGTTTGCTGATGGCTATTATGATCGAATAAATGAAGCTGTGTTAGATATCGTAATGAATGAAACCACTATGAATCGTGAGGTAATCGAGAAATACGCTCGAAAACATACCATTTGTCCTTTTGAGTTCTCGATTGATCTTGCTTATGCAGTTGACGCTGTCATTTGTGATTATAATTATATTTTTGATCCTCGCGTATCGTTAAAACGATTGTTCGAGGAGCAGAAGAAGTCAACACTCTTGTTAGTTGATGAAGCTCATAATCTGGTTGATCGCGGAAGAGAAATGTTCTCTGCCTCCTTAAACAAGGATACGTTTCTTCAATTAAAAAAGGAATTTAAAACTGTCAATAAGGTTATCTCCGATTTTGCTTCAAAAATAAATGCCTGGTTTATTTCATTGAAAAAGCTTCATGGTGAGCAGAGTGAGTTTACTGTGGAGCAGCTGGATGAAGAATTGGTTGAGTTGTTAACCCAATTTAATGAAGGTGCTGAATTTTTCCTACAAAAAGAGAATGCTCCAAACCTGCTGGAGCTGTACTTTCAAGTCAATGCTTTTATGAAAATAGTTGAATTACTTGATGAGCATTATGTGATTTATGGAGAGAAAAATAAAAACGATGTAACACTAAAATTGTTCTGTATCGATCCATCCAAATTACTACAGAAAATGGGAAAAAACTTTCGGTCAAAAGTCTTTTTTTCTGCCACACTATCGCCGTTATCTTATTATCAGGATATGTTAGGCGGGCAAGTGGACGATTATACACTTTCGATTCCTTCGCCTTTTAAAGAAGAGCAGACAGATATTTTTATCAAACCGCTCTCGACTAGATATCGTGACCGAGAGAGAACAAAAGAGCCAATTGCATCTATGATTCATGCCTTAGTTCAAAATCGACCAGGTAATTATTTAGTTTTTTTTCCGTCCTATCAATATTTACTTGCGGTATATGAACAGCTTATTACAGAATACCCGGGAATCCATACCTTACTTCAAGGTGCGGGAATGTCTGAGCTGGAAAGAGAAGCCTTTTTAGAAACGTTTAAACCAAATCAAACAGAGACATTGATAGGATTCGCCGTACTTGGCGGTGTTTTTTCAGAGGGTGTGGATTTAAAAGGTGATCGGTTAAACGGAGTGGTGGTGATCGGGGTAGGTCTGCCACAGCTTTGTTATGAACGGAATCTGATAAAGGAACATTTCAATCAAAAGGAAAAAAACGGTTATGATTATGCCTATGTTTATCCTGGAATGAACAAAGTTTTACAGGCGGGCGGGAGGTTAATTCGTTCGGAAGAGGACCACGGGACCATTGTGCTGGTAGACGACCGGTTTTTACATAGGCAGTATCAAGACCTTTTACCACAAGAGTGGCGGAGTTTTACGGTCATTTAGGTGCTTTTTTATCTAATTGGATGAAAGTTTGACTACTTAATCTAAATTCATTAAAATTAGACTATATAATCTAATTTTGAAATGAAGGAGAAAGCTAATGAATCATCCAATTTCAATTTTTATACTAGATGTAAGTAACTCTTCTTCCGCTGAAATAGGAGAAGAATTAACGAACTACCTAGATGAGATGGTGGCCTCAATCAATGTTTGGACGAAGGAGTTTGGCCATTGCAAGGTAAAACACCGTGCGGGCGATGAGATTATTTTTGCTGGTTATGGCTATTCGACGGCATATATTATTGCTTTTTTTATCAGCAGGGTTTGGAAGTATCGTGATCATACCCCTTATTTTGGTTTGTCATTTGGTGATAGTGATAAAGAGTTAGAAGAAGTTGATATTGAGAAATGGATCCACCCGTTAATAAAGCAGGCGAGATATGCGAACGATTTATTAAAACAAGAGCCAGTCAGACCACTATTCAAATTTGAACTTGATCAATTTTATCAAGATATTTCACTCTTTTCATATAACCAGTTTCGGAATGAGTTTGAGGTTTTAATTAATTCATTATTACGTTTACAGATGAACATGTTAAAAGAGCAAACTCCTATTCAAGAACAGGTTTTTACCTATTACTTTATTTTGCAGCAGCAAAAAGCGGTAGCAAAGCTGCTCGAAAAAACAGCACCGACCATTTCCAGTCATTATAAAAAAGGAAAATCTGAAGAAATTACAAAGGTTTTTAGCGAATTGGTCACCATCCTAGATTCACTGCAGGAAAAATCGTATAACGATAATCAGAGGAATGAAAAAAGTGAATCATTAATGGAATCAATTCGACATCATTTAAAATTAAATCATATTAAGCAATGACCTGATAGAGAGGAGTTTCCATGCTATTATTATCCCTCATTCTCGCCCATCTCATAGCTGATTTTTATTTGCAGACCGATGAAATGGTCGTAGACAAAATGAAAAATATTAAGAAGCATATTGGCCACCATTTTCTTGTAAATGTACTTGTGCTGACAGTTTTTTACCTTTTTTCATCTAAAGAAGTGAGTATTATTACGTGTCTTATTTTTCCGTTGCTCTTTATTGTGAGCAGCCATTTAATTACCGATATCCTTAAAATCAGGCTCCTTGATACCTTAAAAATAAGCAATGAAGAAAACCTAAAAAGAGCTAGTTTCTTCACGATTGATCAGCTGATACACCTTGGAACAATTCTCCTTGCTGGACAGTATTTTTTAGGTGTTCAGCTTGCAAGTATCCAGGAATTTTTTAGAAACGGGAAAGAATTGGGCACGATAAACTCGGTATTATTCATTCTTATTGTTTTGATTCTTGCCACTAGTGTAAGTGGACACATGATAAAAATCCTATTAGGCTCCCTGCCTAATCAGCTTTTAACCTTTGAAGGGAAATATACATTTAAAAATGAACGGCAAGAGGCTCAATATGCCAAGAACCATACGGGTAATAGAGCCTTAACAGAGGAATATAACTATACGATTTTTAGCAAACATGATCTCTCACGGGGAAAATTAATTGGTTATATTGAGAGATTACTAGTTATCGTGTTAACCTTTTACAGTGCTTATCCAGCGATTGGATTTATCGTTGCGGCTAAGTCGATTGCACGGTTCAAACAAATGGATGACCGCAACTGGGCAGAGTATTTTCTATTGGGTACGCTGACATCGATGTTTATAGGAATTACACTTGGAATACTTCTAAGGGAAGTATTGACCTAAAATTTATCTTCTTAGCTGCCTATTAGTAGGCAGCTAATTTTTTTTTCGGAAAAATGACACAAGTGGTATGTTTTAGCATATAATTAAGAAAAAGTTGCACGAAGGAAAAATTTTAATAAGGGGGAAAGAGATATGAGCATACCAAAAACAATGAGACTTGTGGATGGTGAGAAGGGAAATTTAATTCAAATCACTTCTTTAAATCTGGACGGTGTGATGAGAAGAAGATTGTTAGATTTAGGCTTTGTGGCTGGTGCGATGGTCGAGGTCATTAGAAAAAGCCCTTTAGGGGACCCAATTGCTTATCGAGTCAGTCAAACGACCATTGCGTTAAGAAAAGAGGAAAGCTCTCGGATAGAAGGGGTGTTGATGACAGATGGGGAATAGTTATCGAGTGGCCTTGGCGGGAAACCCAAATACCGGTAAGAGTACTTTATTTAATGCCTTAACGGGCTTAAGACAGCATACAGGAAACTGGGCTGGAAAGACTGTTTCGCTCGCGCAAGGCAATGTTCAGTATAAAGATACAACGTTTAATTTGATTGATCTTCCAGGTACCTATTCGCTTTTTTCCAATTCAAGTGATGAAGAAGTAGCAAGAAACTATATTGTTTTCGAAAAACCAGATGTTACCGTTGTTGTACTGGATGCAACATCCTTAGAGAGAAACTTCAATTTAGCCTTACAGGTATTGGAAATGACAAATAATGTAATTATCTGTATTAACCTAATCGATGTCGCAGAAAAACAAGGGATTAACATTAATGAGCGGATTTTAACAAATCGATTAGGCGTTCCTGTGATTAAAATATCGGCACGAAATAAAAAAGGCTTCCCTATGCTGCTAGATACCATAGACCGAATCGTGACCGGTGCGATAGAATGTCAACCTGTCCAAACCACCTACCCGGATGATATTGAAGAACAAATTAAGAAAATTGAACCAAAAGTTTCGGAGCTTATTGGAAATGAGTTGTCCGCACGTTGGGTTTCGTTAAGGTTGCTGGATGGTGACGAAACATTACTGAATGAGATTAACGAGCGATTTGGACAAAAGGAGAGAGCTTAAATGAGTATTCAACAGCTTTACACAGAAGCACAGCAGCTTTCAACGGCCAAGCTGAGAGATGATATTGTTCAACAGCTCTATGAACGTAGCCATCGGCTTTGTGCTGAGGGCATTAAGTATACAAAGTCGAACAGAGACACAAGGACCGAAAAACTAGATGCGATATTTACCTCGCCGATTTTTGGATTTCCGATTATGCTTACGATGTTGGGTGTATTGTTTTACTTAACAATTGCTGGAGCAAATATACCGTCCTCGATGTTAGCAGAGTTCTTTGGTTCGATGGAGAAATATTTAACTGCATTTTTTAGCTTTATTCACGCACCTGACTGGGTTCATGGCGTTCTTGTTCTCGGTTTATACCGCGGTACAACGTGGGTTATTAGCGTCATGCTGCCTCCGATGGCAATCTTTTTTCCAACCTTCGCACTCTTAGAGAATTACGGTTATCTACCACGTGTTGCTTTTAATATGGACCGTCTGTTTAAGAGGGTGGGTGCTCATGGGAAGCAATCCTTAACGATGGCTATGGGTTTTGGCTGTAATGCAGCAGCGGTGATATCTACAAGGATAATTGAATCGCCCAGAGAACGAATGCTGGCGATATTGACCAATAATTTTGTTCCGTGTAATGGGCGTTGGGGAACATTAATTGTATTAGCCTCGTTATTTATGGCTGCAAATTTTACAGGCGGACTTAAATCCCTTGTTACAACCGGTGTGATTGTCGGGATTGTCATGTTTGGTATTATTGTCACCTTTTTTGTCTCTTGGGTCCTATCAAAAACAGCGTTAAAAGGGATTCCAACCCACTACACGTTAGAACTTCCTCCATACAGGAAACCTAAAATTTTTGATACGGTGGTTCGCTCATCGTTAACAAAATCATGGTCGGTTTTAATGCGTGCGGTAAAGGTTGCAGCACCGGCGGCGATTTTAACCTGGGTGTTTGCAAACATTTTTATTGGTGATACCAGCATTCTGATGTATGCAGTTGAGTTCTTAGATCCATTTGGAAAATTGCTCGGTCTTGATGGCTATATTATGATGGCGTTTATTTTAGGCTTGCCAGCGAATGAAATTGTCCTTCCCATCTTGTTAATGGGGTATCTATCAACAGGATCCTTAACAGAGGTGGATAGCTTGGTCGATTTAAAGCAAATCTTTCTCGACCATGGCTGGACGTGGCTTACAGCACTAAATATGATGTTATTTTCACTGCTTCATTATCCATGCGGAACAACGCTTTTAAATATTTATAAAGAAACTAAAAGTAAAAAATGGACGTTTTTAGCCTTTTTGATTCCTACGGTCATTGCCATTCTTGTTCCTTTTATTATTACCCAAACCGTTAGATTCTTTGGCTGGATGTAAATTGAAAGTAGAGGATTCGGTTTTCGAGTGCTTTCTTTTTAAGAATTGACGTATGAATTGGCATACGTCTTTTTTTTATGTTTCTCAGTTGGAGGATCAGGTTAGATCAAATACCTTACCTGATAAATAGACGGAAAAATTCCGCCTAATTCGTAATTATTATTAAAATGGGCTTAAATAGACGGAGAGATTCCGCCTATCGGCTCGAAAAATTCGAAAATGGGAGATTTTTCTTTGCATAGACGGAAAATCTCCGCCTAAATCACCTGAAATGAGTTCTATTTTGCACTTAACCGGAAAATTTCCGCTTATTTTACATTTGCTGGTTACTAGATAAAGACAAGACATTGGGGTAAGTTTTATGACAAAAATCAAAGAGAACCTCATTTTTCAAAACAAAACTCTTTAAAAGTGGTGTCTTTTTTTGTTGGTTTGATTTTTCTATGTCATAATAATCAATAAGGAGGAGGGAAGTTTTATGCGTTTAAAAGGTAAGAAAGTTGTTAGTCTTGTCCATCATGATTTTGAAGATCTTGAGCTATGGTATCCAATTCTCCGATTACGAGAAGAAGGGGCTGTGGTTGACCTAGCAGGAGAAAAGGCTGAGGAAGAGTACATAGGAAAATATGGAGTGCCAGCAAAATCGGATTACTCCTATAGTGATATTAAAGGGGAAGAATACGATGCGATTTTAGTTCCAGGTGGTTGGGCACCAGATAAGATTCGCCGCTTTCCTGAAGTTCTTTCACTGCTTCAGCATTTCGAAGAAAACAAAAAGCCGATTGGTCAAATTTGCCATGCTGGCTGGGTATTAATTTCGGCAAAAATCCTGCAGGGTAAGAAGGTAACTAGTACACCTAGGATTAAGGATGATATGGAGAATGCCGGTGCAACTTGGTATGATGAGCCGGTTGTGGTCGACGGACATTTAGTCTCAAGTAGACGCCCACCTGATTTACCGGATTATATGCGTGAATTTGTTAAAGTCATCGAACAGAAATAAGTTATTTTTAGCATTATTTCCAGCCATTTTAGAGATACTTATGGAATGAAATGCTTATTCTTTTAATGAGAGGAAGATGTAACGTGGCAAATATTGAAGTTGGCGAAGTTTTCACAATTAGTGATGAAACAGATCAGGAGCAGGAAGTGGAAGTGTTAGCTTCTATCAATATAGAAGGCACCAATTATGTAGCGGTGGGATTTGTTGAAGATATAAAAGAGGAAACAGAAGAGGACATTGATATCTTCTTTTTAAAAGTTGATGAGGATGGAGACTTAACGGCTATCGAAAGCGATGAGGAGTTTGACAAGGTATCTGCTGCTTTTGATGAGATTATGGATGAGGAAGAGGAATAGGGTCAAAGAAAGCTGGCAGATGCCAGCTTTTTTAAATCGATTATTCAATTACCTGGCTTCCAGCAGGTATCCCATTAAGAAAATAGAAAACTTCTAACTTTCCATCACTGGTAAAAAAGGGAACTGCAACACCAATAGTGCCAGCTTTAATAACCACTGGACTATCTGGATCTTCGGGTTTTGAATGAACGTCCTTAATAAATTTGGTAACTTCCGCTTTACTTATTCCCTTCCATTTATAGCCACTATCTAAGTTATTTAATTTTAATGTCTTAAACTCGTCACTTGCTAAGAATTTTGCTATTATTTTGTTCTTTTCGGCACCGTCAAGAATAGTAAAGGAATCACATGAACAATTTTCCTCACCCTCGTGTGCAAAAGCTAGATTCCCTGGACCTGCCAACATCAATAAAACAATCAAACTAGTAAAAAGTAATGTTAATATCTTTTTCATATATTTTCCTCCTTTTTGTTTTCTACTTATATATTCCTTTATTTCTCGACAAATTCCTGCAAATATTATGAAAAATTTCGTACAATTTTACTAGTTCTTGTTACTCATGTTTGATGTTTAGTTTTTTCATTCGATACTGAAGACTTTGACGGCTTAGTCCTAGCACATCTGCAGTTCTAGTAATATTGTAATCATTATTTTTCAAGATATGTTCTATATAGGATTTTTCAAAGTATTCCATTTGCTCCTTTAGTGAAGTGGTCGTATCTGTTCCATCTTTTAAAAACATATCAACCGATACAGAAGGAGTGTTTCTTTCTTTTAGATGCAATTTACTTCGATATTGATAGGGAAGATGCGAATACTCAATGAGTTCTTCATCATCCATCATAATGTTCATAGCCGCTTCAACTAGATGTTCTAGTTCACGAACATTTCCATGCCAGTCATACTCTAGAAATGAAGCTTTAACCTCTTCTGATAAACCTTTTACGTTCATTTGAAAGAGATCGTTGTACTTGTTAATAAAAAGCTGGGCCAGGAGAGTGATATCCTCTTTACGCTCCCTTAAAGGCGGAATAAAGACGGTGACAACTCCAAGGCGATAATATAAGTCCTTCCGCATATGATTGTTGGTTACCGCATCGATCGGGTCCTCGTTAATATTTGCTATTACACGAACGTCAACGGGTGTATCCTTTGTATCCCCGACCCGGCGGATTGTTTTTTCTTGAAGTGCACGAAGCAGTTTAGCCTGAAGGTTTAGATTAAGAGAATTTATCTCATCAAGTAACAACGTTCCGCCGTTGGCCTGTTCAAATAATCCTGGCTGGTCGATGGCTCCGGTAAAAGCACCCCGCCTTGTGCCGAATAGAAGACTTTCTATTAAGTTATCAGGTAAAGCAGCGCAGTTTTGAGAGATAAAGGGGCCGGAAAACCGACTGCTGGCATTATGTATACTTTGGGCAAACAGCTCTTTTCCAGTTCCTGTTTCTCCCACAATTAAGACGTAAGAAGAGGTCCGTGCGGCACGCTTGGCACCTTCAATGACTTCCTTCATCACGGTACTGTTTCCTGTAATACTATCAAAAGTATATCTAGTAGTACCTTTTCGCGTGATATTCCCTTTTATTAAACGTTCCAGCTTGGTCACGTCGTTGGCTATTTCAACTGCACCCAATAGTTCTTCGTTTTCATAAATAGGAATGGTATTGTTGTTGGTGGTGATTTCTCGGCCTTTATTATTAAAATAAGTTTGCTTAACATTCTTTGTCTCTTTTCTATCTTGAAGCGCTTTTACAAGTGTGCTAGATTGATCTTCCTTAAACATAAAGACATCTAGCAGATTCTTATTCATGACATCGTGGATGTCCATCGATTCCATTTGAGCCATTTTCTTATTATAAATAACCGTATTCCCTGAAGCATCTACAGCATGGACCCCAACATCCACTTCATCTAAAATCCTTTTATACATGGAAATAAGATACTGCAGGTATTCAACTGTCATTTTTGTCTGATCCATGATCTTCATTCCCCTTATTGTTTATCTTTCTATTAAAACAAATATTCCAAAATAGCGCAAAATATTTTTGCATTAAAAATAATTTAAATATTTTGCGCAAAAATATTTTGCGTTTAAAAACATAAATAACATAAATCCCTTATAAATATAGATTTTACGTTTGGCACGGAACTTGCATTATATTGTTTTGAACAAACCACAAGGGGGATAAAAGAATGAAACCGTATACGCATGAACCATTTACTAATTTTACAGAAGAAGCAAATAAACAAGCATTTCAACAAGCTCTTTCGTATGTTCAATCCCAGCTAGGAAAGGAATATCCTGTTGTGATTGGCGGGGAATCCATTACAACTGATAAAAAAATTCAATCTATTAATCCAGCAAATAAAGAAGAAGTCATCGGAAGTGTGTCCATGGCAGACCAAGAACTTGCCGAAAAGGCCATGCAAACGGCATTAACTGCATTTGAATCTTGGAAGAAATGGAAGCCTGAACACCGTGCCAATATCCTATTCCGTGCAGCAGCGATGTTGCGCCGCCGTAAACATGAATTTTCTGCTTATCTTGTAAAAGAAGGTGGTAAACCATGGAAGGAAGCGGACGCAGATACGGCTGAAGCAATTGATTTTATCGAATATTACGGTCGTCAAATGCTTCGTATAAAAGAAGGTTTTCCTGTACAGAGCCGTGATGGCGAATACAATCAATATCACTACATTCCACTAGGTGTAGGAATCATTATTTCACCATTTAACTTCCCATTGGCGATTATGGCTGGAACAACCGTTGCAGCAATTGTGTCTGGGAATACCGTGCTTTTAAAGCCTGCAAACTCTACACCAATTGTGGCAGCAAAGTTTGTAGAGCTAATGCATGAAGCTGGTTTACCAAATGGCGTTTTAAACTTCGTACCAGGCAGCGGGGCGCAGATTGGGGATTATCTTGTTGATCATCCGAAAACTCGTTTCGTATCCTTCACTGGCTCTCGTGAGGTTGGGTGCAGAATCAATGAACGAGCGGCAAAAGTTCACCCAGGGCAAATATGGATTAAACGTGTCATTGCTGAAATGGGCGGTAAGGATACCGTAGTTGTAGACAATGATGCTGATTTAGATTTAGCTGCAGCAAGTATCGTTTATTCAGCTTTTGGTTTCTCTGGTCAAAAATGTTCTGCTGGCTCTCGTGCAGTTGTTCATCAGGATGTTTATGATGAAGTGCTTGAAAAAGCTGTGGCGTTAACCAAAACACTGACACTTGGTAACCCAGAAGATTTATCTAATTATATGGGTCCAGTGATTGATGATAAATCATTTAAGAAGATCATGAATTATATTGAAGTTGGTAAACAAGAAGGAAGATTAATGACCGGTGGAGAAGGCGATGACTCACAGGGTTACTTTATCCAGCCAACGATCTTTGCTGATTTAGATGAAAATGCGCGACTTATGCAAGAGGAGATTTTTGGACCAGTTCTGGCTTTCTCAAAAGCTCGTGATTTTGACCATATGATGAAAATCGCTAACAACACAGATTACGGTCTAACAGGAGCTTTAATTTCAAACAACCGTGAACATATTGAACGTGCCCGTGAAGAATTCCATGTTGGAAATCTCTACTTTAACCGTACTTGTACTGGAGCGATTGTTGGATATCAGCCATTTGGAGGATTCAATATGTCAGGAACAGATTCTAAAGCAGGCGGTCCCGATTATTTACTGCTTCACATGCAAGCTAAAACAACTTCCGAAACGCTATAAGGAGGAAATAAAATGAATACTACTATAAATAAAACAACTGAAATTATCGAAAAAACACAAAAGTTTGGTGCCAACAATTATCTTCCACTGCCAATCGTAGTTTCGAAAGCAGAGGGAGTATGGGTGGAAAATCCAGAAGGAAACCGTTACATGGATATGCTGAGTGCTTATTCCGCGGTAAACCAAGGACACCGTCATCCTAAAATTATTAAGGCCTTAAAAGACCAAGCAGATAAAGTGACTTTAACTTCACGAGCTTTCCATAATGACCAACTCGGTCCCTGGTATGAAAAAATCTGTAAATTAACAAATAAAGAAATGGCACTTCCTATGAATACAGGTGCTGAAGCGGTAGAAACAGCTATTAAAGCAGCACGCCGCTGGGGCTATGATGTAAAAGGAATCGCTGAGAACCAAGCAGAAATTATTGCTTGTACAGGTAACTTCCATGGCAGGACAATGGGTGCAGTTTCCTTATCTTCTGATCCTGAATATAAGCGAGGATTTGGTCCGATGCTTCCAGGGATTAAGCTTATTCCTTATGGAGATATCGAAGCATTAAAAGCTGCTATCACACCTAATACAGCTGCTTTCTTAATTGAACCAATCCAAGGAGAAGCAGGAATTATCCTGCCTCCTGAAGGATTCTTAAAAGCAGCTTCTGATTTATGTAAAGAAAACAATGTATTGTTTATTGCCGATGAAATTCAAGTTGGCTTAGCTCGGACAGGAAAAATGTTTGCTGTTGAATGGGAAGAAGTTAACCCAGACATGTTAATTTTAGGAAAAGCATTAGGTGGCGGAGTGTTCCCAATTTCATGTGTTGTGGCCAACTCCGAAGTTTTAGGTGTATTTAATCCAGGTTCACATGGATCCACTTTCGGTGGAAATCCACTTGCTTGTGCTGTGTCAATTGCAGCTTTAGAAGTGATTGAGGAAGAAAAACTAGCAGACCGTTCACTTGAATTAGGTAAGTATTTTCTAGAACAATTAAAAGCAATCAATAGCCCTGTGATAAAAGAAATAAGAGGCAGAGGTTTATTTATAGGTGTAGAGCTGACAGAAGAAGCAAGACCTTACTGTGAGCAATTAAAGGAAGAGGGTTTATTATGTAAAGAAACACATGATACCGTTATTCGTTTTGCGCCGCCGCTTATCATTACAAAGGAAGAAATAGATTGGTCAATTGAAAAAATCACTAAGGTTTTAGCTTAATAACTATATTTCTATACTACTAAAATACGAGGTGCGGGCATGTCTGTTAAGGCAGTGATAAATGAAATGTCAAAAGAACAGCAAAAGGAAAAGGAATCTTTAAACTTATACTACTCAACACAAACGGTCATACAAGAAGCATTAACGAAGTTGGGCTACAATAGTGAAATGTTTGAACTATTAAAAGAACCGATTCGATTATTGACAGTAAGAATTCCAGTCCGAATGGATGATGGCACCGTGAAAATCTTTACCGGATACCGTTCGCAGCATAACGATGCAGTTGGGCCAACAAAGGGCGGCGTTCGCTTTCATCCTGATGTCGATGAAGCAGAGGTAAAAGCTCTATCGATTTGGATGAGCTTAAAGTGTGGGATTACAAACCTTCCTTATGGTGGCGGTAAAGGCGGTATCATCTGTGATCCAAGAAAGATGTCGTTTAGGGAACTTGAGAGATTAAGCAGAGGGTATGTTCGAGCGATTAGCCAGATTGTTGGACCAACAAAGGATATTCCTGCACCGGATGTTTATACTAATTCACAAATAATGGCATGGATGATGGATGAATATAGTCGTCTGCGTGAGTTTGACTCGCCAGGATTTATTACTGGTAAACCTCTTGTATTAGGAGGATCGCATGGACGAGAAACTGCAACTGCCCGTGGTGTGACCATGTGTATTAATGAAGCGGTTAAGAAAAAAGGAAAAGAGTTAAAAGGAGCGCGCGTGGTGATCCAAGGTTTTGGAAATGCAGGCAGCTACTTAGCTAAATTTATGCATGACGCAGGTGCCAAAGTTGTCGCTGTTTCCGATGTATACGGCGGAGTTTATGATCCAGACGGACTTGATATTGATTATTTACTCGATAGAAGAGATAGTTTCGGAACCTTCTCTCAGCTATTTACGGATACAATCAGCAACCAGGAATTGCTAGAATTAGAATGTGATATTCTTGTACCGGCTGCGATTTCGAACCAAATCACTGAAAAGAATGCAGCTAACATTAAAGCGAGTATTGTAGTTGAAGCAGCAAATGGACCAACCACTCTTGAAGCTACAAAGATTTTAACAGAGCATGGAGTTCTTCTTGTTCCAGATATTCTTGCAAGTGCAGGCGGCGTTACCGTTTCTTATTTTGAATGGGTGCAAAACAATCAGGGTTACTATTGGTCTGAAGAAGAGGTCATGGAAAAGCTTGAGAAGGTAATGGTTAGTTCTTTTGACACGATTTATCAACAAGCTCAAACTTATCAAGTTGATATGCGGTTAGCTGCATATATGGTTGGGATTAAGAAAGTAGCAGAGGCCTCCCAATTCAGAGGCTGGGTATAATCGTACAAAGCCTTGCAGAACACAATCTGCAAGGCTTTTGTATTATTTAATAAAACGTTTGATTTGTTTTAGTGCGTCCTTACGATTTGGATATCGGAAAGGTAGATCAAAGGTAGTCGTTTGTTTTAAGATACTCTTCTGGTGAGAGAAGACATCAAAGCTGCCTCTGCCATGGTAGGCACCAATTCCGCTTTCACCAACACCGCCAAACGGGAGGTAAGGTGAACTAAGGTGCATGACAGTATCGTTTATACAGCCGCCGCCAAAAGAGATAGAATCTAAGATAGCATCTTGGAATTCTTTGCTTTCTGAAAAAATATAGAGAGCTAATGGTTTAGGATGATCATTAATTTTTTGAATCATGGCTGATTCATTTTCATATTCAAGGACAGGGAGGACAGGACCGAAAATTTCCTCCTGCATGACTGGGTCATCCCATGTAACACCGCCAAGCACCGTAGGCTCAATAGTAAGCGTATCCTTGGAATATTTGCCGCCATGAAGGATTTCCCCGCTCGATAATAACCCGGTTACGCGATTAAAATGACGTTCACTTACGATTCTCGTGAATTCACCATTTTTCACGATATCCTCATATAGGTCAACTATAGTTTCTTTGAAGGTTTTTAAAAATTGTTCCTTGATGTCTTTGTGTACATATAAATAGTCAGGCGCGACACATGTTTGACCTGCATTGATAAACTTACCCCAGGCAATCCGTTTGGCTGCCAATTTAAGATCTGCGTCATGGTGAACGATACAAGGACTTTTTCCTCCTAATTCAAGCGTAACAGGTGTTAAGTGCATTGCGGCCGCTTCCATAATTACCTTTCCAACTGAAACACTTCCAGTAAAAAAGATATAATCAAATTTTTCTTTTAATAAGAGCTGAGTGGTGTCGGCATCACCTTGGACAACAGAAACGTACTCTTCCGGAAATGTTTTATTGATCAGGTCTGCCATAAGTTTTGATGTCTCTGGTGTCAGTTCGGAGGGTTTAAGTACCGCACAATTCCCTGCAGCAATCGCACCAATCAGAGGAGCGATGGCAAGTTGTAAAGGATAATTCCAAGGAGAAATGATAAATGCAATCCCATATGGTTCAGAATAAATATAGGCCTTCGACCCTAGTTGAGTCATGGTCGTTTTGACTTTTCTTGGCTGAGTCCAATCTCTTATATGTTTGAGCGTAAAACGGATTTCCTCAAGCAATATTCCCATTTCACTAATATAAGAGTCGAAGTCACTCTTATTCAAATCCTTCTTAAGTGCTGTCATTATATCTGTCTCATGTGAGCGAATCATATCTCCTAGAGATGTTAATGCTTCTATGCGGAATGATACATCTTTTGTTCTTCCTGTTTGGAAGAAATCACGCTGCCTTTTCAATAAATGACTAAACCCTTCCATAAGCGCACCTCCTAATAGATAAAGATATTCTATCACATCTTATTTTAATAACCAGTTAGGATAGGACAAAATGGAATAATTTTGTATGAATAAAAATTATCGGAGAATACTATGAGTAAATAACAGCGAAGGAGATAGTAAATTGTCTATTGAAAAAGGAATGAAATATCAAATTTCTCAAACCATCAAGGGGAATTTTAATTCTGCAGAATCGTTGACAGTTACCACTAACAATGGGATTACCGTTCAATTTACACTAGAAGATGGAAAAGGTCATGGGTCAATGCCACTCGATCATTTAAACTATTTATTAAAGCGATCCAACCTTACCCCGATTACTTCTAATAAAAGAGTACTATTAAATACAGATCATGAAGAAAAAATAGGATAACCAGCAAAGCCTCCTTGTATGATAAGGAGGCTTTCGTCTGCCAATTTACTTATTTCACTAACATTTTTAATAAGTAGTCCGCATAGGCTTCAGAGATTTCTTCTGCACTTTGAGGACCATTTTGGTCATACCATTCTTGGATCCAGTTGAGAGCACCCAAGATGATTAAACGTACCATTTTTACGTCCACAGAACCAAACACCTGTTTATTTATACCTTCATGTATGATTCTATCAAAATAGTGAGAGTAACTTTTTCTCAGCTCGAGAACTTCTTGTAGCTGCTCTTCTGAAAAATTATGATTTGGCTTCGATAGCGCCATAAACATTGATTTCTCACTAGTAGCTAATAGAATATGTTCTTTTATCGCGCTTCTTAGCTTTTCGATTGGGTTACGATCACTTTCGATAACTTGCTCAATTCCATCCAGACAGATTTCCATAATCATTAAATGGCATTGATACAGAAGATCATCTTTATTTTTAAAATAGTAGTACATCGATCCTTTTGTCATGAGAAGTTTGGCTGCAATTTCTTCCATCGTCGTTCCTTGGTATCCTTTTTCAATAAGAACGGCTGCTGCAGAACGAAGGATTTCCTGCTTTTTTTTCGCCATTTTCTGCGCTCTAAAAGAGGACATGCTCTCCCCCCCTATCTATTAAACTTTGTAATCTTAAATATAGGACAGCTAATATGAAAAATCAATTAATTTTAAACAAATGTTCAAAAAATAAATCAATTGTAAAATTATAAGAAAATTGCTATTATTTAAAATAGAGATGTAAACGGTATCAGATAAGGTGTTTTTTTATAAGGAGATGATAGTTTGTTACCTCTTGAAGGTATACGCGTTCTTGATCTCACAAGACTTCTGCCTGGCACTTATTGTTCATTACTCCTGGCTGATTATGGAGCAGATGTCATAAAGGTAGAGGACCCTAAAATCGGAGACTATGCCCGTTGGTATGAACCTAGAGTAAGCGATGATCAAAGTGCTATGTTTATTTCATTAAATCGTAATAAACGCAGCATTACCCTAGACCTTAAAGCCGAAAAGGATAAAGATGCGTTTATTTCTTTGGTGAAAACAGCAGATGTCCTGATTGAATCATTCCGTCCTGGCGTTATGAAGCGTCTTGGTCTTGGTTATGAGCAGTTAAAGGTACATAATCCAAAACTGATTTATTGTGCGATAACCGGTTATGGGCAAACGGGACCTTACGCCAAAGAGGCTGGACATGATTTGAATTTCTTGAGTTATTCGGGGCTGCTGCATTTACAAGGAGCTCCAAACGAAAAACCTCTCATCCCATCCGTTCAAATTGGTGATATTGGCGGCGGAGCATTGATGGCTGCGGTAGGAATCTTACTCGCCATCATTGACGCGAAGAATACGAACACCGGTCAATTTGTGGACATTTCTATGCTTGATGGTGCTCTGTCATGGATGCATACGATTCTGCCAAACTACTGGACCTCCGGCGAAAAGCCAACTCGCGGGGAACTAACTTTAAACGGAGGGAAAGCCTGTTACGAGATTTATAGAACAAAAGATGATCGATTTATTTCCGTTGGCGCACTTGAATATAAGTTTTGGAAAAAATTTTGCAAAGTCATTGGTAAGGAAGAACTAATAGACCAACTAGAGGAACCCCTTGAACAACAGTGCAAAATGAAGCAGGAAGTTCAAACAGCCATCCAACAAAAAACATTAACGGAATGGCTTGAGCTTTTTGAAGATATTGATGCCTGTGTCTCCCCAGTCTTAACTCCAGAAGAACTCGCAGACCATCCGCAAATCAAACATCGTCAAATGATTGAAGACATCACCCATCCAGAGATGGGGACAATCAAGCAACTAGGAAATCCTATTAAACTATCAAGTTCAACTGTTATAACTAGACGGCATGCACCCGGTCTGGGAGAACATACAAATGAAATTTTGAAGGAACTAGGGTTTTAAAAAAAGAAAGGGGTAAGAAGATGAGAATACAAGATTCCATTGCTTTGGTAACGGGCGGTGCTTCGGGGCTTGGTGAAGCAACTGTCCGAAATATCGTAAAAAACGGCGGTAAAGCCGCCATTCTAGACCTCTCTGAAGAAAGAGGCGCTAGTTTAGCCAAAGAATTAGGGGAAAATGCCGTTTTTTACAAGACGAATGTAACAAGTGAAGAAGATGTCCTGAACGCAATCCATTCAGCGATTGCTCAGTTTGGCAGTTTCAATACAGTAGTGAATTGTGCAGGTATTGCGGTCGCGGAAAAAACGGTAGGCAGAAATCAAGCACATAATTTTGATAATTTTAAAAAAGTCATAGAAATCAATTTAATTGGGACCTTTAATGTCATTCGTCTTACTGCTGCCGAAATGGTAAATAATCAGCCAAATCAAGAAGGTGAAAGAGGAGTAATTATCAATACCGCGTCAGTTGCTGCTTTTGATGGTCAAATCGGTCAGGCAGCTTACAGTGCCTCTAAAGGCGGTGTTGTAGGTATGACGCTGCCAATCGCTCGTGACTTGGCGAAATCTGGCATTAGAGTCATGACCATTGCACCTGGTTTAATTGAAACACCTCTTTTCGGTTCATTGTCTGAGCAGGCTAAAGCAGCATTGGAATCCCAGGTTCCTTTTCCATCCCGACTCGGACGTCCTTCTGAATATGCACAATTAACTCAGTCAATTATCGAAAATGTCATGCTTAATGGTGAAACCATCCGTTTAGATGGCGCTATTCGCATGGCTCCAAGATAAATTTTTAAAAAAATTATATAAAATTGGAGGAAGATGAGATGCGTGAAGTTGTTATTGTCGAGGGTGTTCGTACCCCGGTTGGAAAAAGAAAAGGGTTATTAAGTAATGTTCGTCCAGATGATTTGGCAGCAAAAGTATTAAGAGAATTAGTAAATCGTGCAGGCATTTCTCCAGGAATCGTGCAGGACGTTATCATGGGCTGTGTCTCACAGGTAGAAGAACAAGGGCTTAATATTGCGCGTAATGCAGTTCTAATGGCAGATTTCCCTATCCATGTACCAGCAACCACCATAGATCGTCAATGTGGATCCGGTCAGCAGGCTATTCATTTTGCAGCACAAGCCATTCTAAGTGGGGATATGGATGTTGTCATTGCCGGCGGTGTTGAAAGCATGACACGTGTCCCGCTTGGTTCGACCCGTCAAAATTCAACCTCCAGTGAAGAGCTAACATCAAGGTATGAAATCATTCACCAAGGTTTATCTGCAGAAAGAATTGCAGATAAGTGGGGATTTACACGCACCCAGTTAGATGAATATTCCGTAGAAAGTCATAATCGTGCGTTAAAAGCCATAGAAGAAGGCAGATTTGACAGGGAGATTATGCCTTTAGAAGTAACTTTAGAGGATGGCAGTACAGTAGCAGTGAAGCAGGATGAAGGACCTCGAAAGGGTTCCACTGTAGAAAAATTATCCACTCTTAAAACAGTCTTTAAGGAAGATGGAAAAATCCATGCAGGAAACGCCAGCCAAATGAGTGATGGTGCTGCAGCTGTTTTATTGATGTCACGGGAAAAAGCGGAGGAGTTAGGACTTAAACCGCGATTCCGAATTGTTGCCCGTTCCGTAGTAGGATCTGATCCAACATTAATGCTAACGGGTCCAATTGAAGCAACCAGACAGGTTTTAGCTAAAGCAGGGCTGACAATCGAAGATATGGACACCTACGAAGTAAATGAAGCGTTTGCTCCTGTACCAATGTGCTGGTTAGAAGAAATTAAGGCAGATCCTAAGAAATTGAACCCTAACGGGGGAGCCATTGCCCTTGGACATCCACTTGGAGCAACAGGCGCTAAATTAATGATCTCGATGATGCATGAATTAGAAAGAACAGGCGGCCGCTATGGATTACAGGCAATTTGTGAAGGCGGCGGAATGGCCAACGGAACGATTATTGAAAGAATCAGTGAATAATAAATAGCCAGGAAATAAGCAGCAAAAGAAACATTTTGTTGCTTATTTCCTTTTAATAATGGCTGTGTTAAAGGAGACAGTTGATTTTAGAACCTGTTGATTGGAGCGGAGGGCGCTTGACTCCTGCGGGATGAACGAGCTGAGTGAGACCCCGCAGGTCGGTACGACCGAGGAGGCTCACGGGCGAGCCCGCGGAAAGCATAGCGCCTGGAGCGCAAATCAACAGCCAAATTTAACAAAGCCTTAAAAATAAATAGAGGGTAAGGGAGGAGAAGGGTTTTTGTTCAATGAAATCGGTGTAACACAAGTAACCATACCGCTGCCTTTTCGACTAAACCATGTGAATTGCTTTTTAGCTGAAGGGGCTAGCGGGTGGACCATTATCGACGCAGGATTAAATAATGATGTATCCAGGGACATATGGAGACCCATCATAGAAAAGCATGAAATAAAGGACATCATTCTAACTCATTACCATCCAGACCATTTTGGCTATGCAGGCACACTGCAGCAGCTTACAAATGCAGAGGTATGGATGACAGAAATTGATACGGAAGCTGGGTTAACCTATTGGGAACAGGATTCTTTAGGAATTGTAAATGAAAACTATGATAGATGTGGGCTTCCTGATAATTTATCTCAGCTGTTAACAACGGATGAACAGGGTTTTAACCCCCAAGTTAAGCCTTATCCAACTGTTCAACACAATCTTAGAGAAGGAATGAAAATTGTATTCGGCAAATACGAATACGAGGTTATTTTTACACCTGGACATTCTGATGGATTAATCACTTTATTTAATAAAGAGAATAGTATCTTATTTTCAACCGATCATATTTTACCAAGAATTTCTCCGAATATATCCTACTGGTTCCGGGGTAATCGGAATCCATTACAATCCTACATGACTTCTTTGGAAAAAATTAAAGTATTAAACGTTGACTATGTAATCCCTTCTCATGGGAAGCCATTTAGAGGTGCCAATCAAAGAATTGAAGAATTATTAGCACATCATCACGAAAGGTTAGCAGAGACGTATGACGCTATTAAACGACCAGCAACCATTTATGAGGTTAATCAACAGTTGTTTCGAAATTTGAATATCCATGAAACTCGTTTTGCTGTTGGCGAAACACTTGCTCATTTGGAGTATTTATATGTAAACAACCAATGTAAAAAATTTCTTCAGGATGGTACATGGTACTACGAAAACATTTAATTTTATCTTTGAGCAGTGGTTCAAAGCTTTGGTAAGGAGGTTAGTAATGGAAACTATTTTTACACTTCAAACACGAAAAGAAGATATTGATCAATTAGGGCATGTGAATAATTGTAAATACGTTAAGTTTTTAGAGGATGCTCGTGTAAATTGGTATGAAAATTGCGGAATATCTTTAAAGGACTTTCAAGAAATGAGGATTGGAACGGTTGTTTTAAAAATGGAGGTTATGTATCGAAAGGAAGCAAAATTAGGAGATCATTTAAAAATTATTACTCGTCCAGACTATTTAGGGAATACAAGTTTCGTATTAAAACAGGATATTTATAATCAATTTGATGAACATCTTACAGATGCCAAAGTGACAATGGTCATGTTTGATACTTTATTAAGAAAAGGTATAAAAGTGATCGATCAAATCGCTCAGAATTTCAGATAGTCTAAAACAGAGCATTTTTGTTTAAATAAATGCTCTGTTTAACTGTAGTATTAATCATACCAACAGAAGGAATATCGCTTGTTAATCCCTAAAACGCTGTATTAGAATAAACCGCTATTAAAACAACCGCTTTACAATCCCCGATATTTTTCACTGTATGAGGTACACTTGCATTCCAGCTAAAGGAGTCACCCTCTTCCAAAATTACAGAATCTTCCCCTTGCTCGGCACAGATTTTCCCCTCTAGCACTAGATGACATTCTTCCCCTTCATGCGCATGGGCATCCCCAATCGAGGCGCCAGGCGGAAATTCTACACTTCGCAAACTTAATCCACCCATGGAAGAAATGTGTTCAATTTTTAAATGATTAAATGAAGTGGTTGTTCTTTCATCTTTTCTGACTACGCGTAAATGTTGTTTTTTTTCTAATAATAAGTAAGGTAATGGAACTTCTAAATAGTTTGCAATGGTTTGCAGCGTGCTGATCGATGGTGAGGTGTTGTTGTTTTCTACATTGCTGATAAATCCTTTTGAAAGGCCAGTCCCTTCACACATTTGGGCTATTGTGATTTTTTTTCGATTTCTAATTGCTCGAATTTTTGCGCCGATATCCAGTTTGATCACCCTTTATGGTTTCCTAATATAGAACATATTTATATATTAGCAAAAATTCCATTGACAATCCATAAGATTCGCTGTTATCCTATAAACAACAAATGTTCATATTGAAAAACATTTTATTTTTTTATTTACATGTTTACAAATATGAATCTTTATTAATTATTAAAATACTTACAGAAGGGATGATATATATGAGTGCACCGATGATCTATGAGCTTCGCGGTCCAAAAGAGATCCATCCTGATAAAAAGTATCCAGCATTGTTTATCATGCATGGAATTGGCAGTAATGAACAAAACATGCTGTCTTTGGTTAACGGATTAGAAGATCAGTTCTACATTTTCAGTATTCGCGGTCATCTCGTACAGCCTCCAGGCTATGCTTTCTTTACCATTGAAGGGTACGGCAAACCACATCGAGAAGTGTTCGATGAGGGTGTAAACAGGCTAACAAGCTTTATTGACTATGCTTGCGAACAGTATCCGCTAGATACATCTCATTTATACTTGTTAGGTTTTAGCCAAGGTGCAATTTTAGCGATGACGTTAGGTTTAACATTAGGAAATAAAATAAAAGGAATTGTTGCCCTAAGCGGTTACATTCCGGCCTTCGTTAAAGAAGAGTATGAGATCAAACCTGTGAATGACGTTTCCGTATTCATTTCACATGGAGAAATGGACCAAGTGCTTCCGTTTGAATGGGGAACTGCCAACAATGAGTACTTTCGTCAATTAGGTGCGAACGTTACTTTTAAGACTTACTTAGAAGGACATAGTGTTTCCTTAAGTAATCTTCAGGATTTTACAAACTGGTTACTACAAGATTTAAAAAAATAATTTATTAAGGGAGAGGCAGAAAAATGAAAAAGATAGAAGTAAGTACATTAATTTTACGTGTAGTATTAGGGGTTACATTTTTTATCCATGGTTTAGTGAAATTCCAAGGCGGGATCGAAAATATCGTCGGCTGGTTTGATTCCATTGGTTTACCAGGTGCTTTAGCGTATGGTGTTGCGGTGTTAGAAATGGCTGGAGGACTTGCTTTAATACTTGGTTTAGGAAGCAGAATTGTATCAGGATTGTTTGTGGTATTAATGCTTGGAGCGACTGTTAAAGTGAAATTAGCAGGCGGCTTTTTAGGTAATGGTCAAGGTGCTGGCTGGGAATTAGATTTAGCATTACTAGCAATGGCATTATTTATTGCCATCAACGATAGTAAGATGTTTGCGTTAGATAAAGTGTTTTTTAAAGGACAAAATAACCAGACGCAATCACTTTAATACAGGAGGGAAAAGTACTATGATGCCATCACTGTTTATCGCTCATGGTGCACCGTTACTGGCGGTTGAAAACAATGAGTATACTCAATTTTTAAATCAAATGGGCGATTCTTTACCACGCCCAAAGGCCATTGTTTTATTTTCTGCCCATTGGGAGTCTAGAGCACAAAAAGTAAGCGAAGTAGACGAATATGACACCATTTATGATTTCGGCGGATTCGATCCAGCGCTCTATACCATCAAATATCCCGCTAAAGGATCACAGGAAATTTCTAGTGAAATCATGGATTTATTCAGGGAAAATGGTATTCCTTTTGACATAGAAACGAGACGAGGTTTGGATCATGGTGCGTGGGTGGTGCTTCGTTTACTTTACCCAAATGCAGATGTTCCTGTGATTGCACTGTCTGTCAATCCAGCTCTCACACCGGAAGAACAATATAAGATAGGAAAATCACTGGCTGCTTTACGTGCCAAAGAAGTTTTAATTATTGGCAGCGGGGGTACCGTTCATAATTTAAGGGCTGTGAATTTTGCGGATAATGGACAAGTAGATACATGGGCGGTTGAGTTCGATGATTGGTTAGCCCATCACATTCATACATGGGATACGGATTCATTGTTTAAGTACGGTTCACTAGCTCCCAATGCACAATATGCTGTACCTCCATATGGCAATGAACACTTTATTCCGATTTTTTATGCGATGGGAGCAGCGGATGATAGCCAGAGAGCGAAATTATTACATCGCAGCATCCGATATGGAAACCTGAGTCATAGTGTATGGCAATTTGGAGAGTAACATAGTGGATATCTACACGCTTTTCAGATATATCTACAAATTTTGGCCGATATCTACACATTCTTAAGGTATATCTACACAAAATCATTATTTATCTACACACTATTTGAATATATCTACAAACGAAGCATTACTAGGTATCCTGCCAATTAAAATCACCGGCAGGATGCCTTTTTATTTTAAAAAAGGGAATAATAATTATAATTAATTGAAATAAGTGTGTGATTATTGATATAATAATTCGGTTATTAATATAAAGAGTGTATAAAAGTTAATAAGGTGGTTATTATGAATCAAGATTATAGAGTGTTACTGTATTATAAATATGTCCATATAGAAAATCCTGAGGAAGTTCAGCAAGAGCATCTTCAATTCTGTAATGAATTAGGTCTTAAGGGTCGGATTATTATTGCATCTGAAGGAATTAACGGTACTGTGTCCGGTACAGTTGAGCAAACTGATGCGTATATAAAATACATGGATGAGCACCCGCTTTTTGCTGGTACTGTTTTTAAAATTGATGAAGCAACAGAGCATGCGTTCAAAAAAATGCGTGTTCGTCTTCGACCAGAGCTTGTTACGCTACGTTTAGAAGATGATGTGGACCCTCTTGAAACAACAGGAAAGCATTTAAAACCGAAAGAATTTTTCGAAGCGATGCAAAGAGAAGATACGGTTGTGATTGACGCACGTAATGATTATGAATATGATTTAGGTCATTTCAGAGGCGCAGTTCGCCCTGATATCTTAAATTTCCGGGATCTGCCTGATTGGATTCGAGAAAATAAGGAGCAATTCGAAGGGAAAAAGATTCTTACGTATTGCACAGGCGGCATTCGCTGTGAAAAATTTTCTGGCTGGCTAGTAAAAGAAGGGTTTGAAGATGTTTCACAACTCGAAGGCGGTATTGTGACCTACGGAAAAGACCCAGAAGTTCAAGGGCAATTATGGGATGGACAGCTTTATGTATTTGATGAGCGCATTGCAGTTCCAGTCAATCAAAAAGAGCATGTGGTAGTTGGTAAGGATTATTACACAGGTGAGCCTTGTGAGCGTTACGTAAACTGTGCCAACCCTGAATGCAATAAAAAGATTCTCTGCTCTGAGGAAAATGAGCACCGTCATTTACGCAGCTGCTCACATGAGTGCAGAACGCACCCGCGAAACCGTTATGTCGTTCAGCATGGATTAAGCGAAGAAGAAGTAAAAGAAAGATTAATGAATTTACAAGCATAAGAAAAAGGCTGCACGCTCTTCGTTTAGAGTGTGCAGCCTTTTATTATTTCTTTGCAAGGGCATCGCTTGATTTCACTAATTCATCGTATATTGCTGTTGTTAAGCTATTGTCACCTTTGCTGTCATGTCCAGCTTCCCACAGCATCATTCCTCCAAAGCCGTGATCAAGTGCCAGATTTGTCTTCTTTATAATGGTTTCCACACCATTATAATGATAAATGGTTCCATTCATACTCACCGTATCATTCGCAGCATTTGCAGGATCCTGGTTGACGATAGCGGCATAAGAAACCTGTTTGATAGCAGGGTCTTCAGGCTGCGCATAAAAAGGAACTCCTAAAACAAGCTTTTCTTTCGGAAGATTGTTTTGATCAAACAGATTTGCCCAATAGTTTACTATTTTCTCCGTAAACGGATAAGGAGATAGATTAGCGGCATGGTATCCGCCATCCCACTGACCGTCATAGGCCATAATATTTACATGGTCGACATGCTGAAAAGTAGAAGGTTCATAAACAACAAAGCCTATCTCGGTGCCTGTCACCGCATGAATTTTTGCATAAACAGCAATCGACAGCTCTTTTCCTTTTGGATGCAGCTGTTCGCTTAGTTCCTTTGCAAAGGCAGCTAAGTTGGCAGCATCTGCTTTTGAACGAGGATGTTCGAAATCGATATCAATACCGTCTAGTTGTTCACGGTCTACGATACTAGTAAGTTCATTCACTAGTCTTGTCCTAGAGTCAGGATTGCTAATAGCTGCTTTAAATGGCTCGTAGGATTCCCCGCCATTAATATGAAACCAGCCGCCAACCGCTAGAATTACTTTTGTATTGTGTTTGTCAGCTTCCTTAACCATCGTTCGTAAATTATTGATGGCTGAATCACCATTTAGCAATATTCCGCCATCCGCTGTCGGATGAGCAAACGAGAAGATTGCGTGTGTTAACTTAGAGTAATCAACCACATTCGGGTCGCGAAAATCCTGTACATAGCCCAATAACACTTTTGATTCCTCTATACTTTCCTCTGGAATTGCTTTTTCTTCGGGATTTTTTACGGATTCTGAGGCTTTTTCTATTTTAAGCGGTTTTGACGCTTGTTCTGTTTTATTTTCGGAATATAACACTCCTGTAAAAATTCCCCCTGTAAAGGTAATAAGGATTACCAGGGCTAGGAGGAGATTGCGTTTCTTCATAGATTGTATTCCTCCCTATTATTCTCTGACTTTAAAATTGTATCAAAAAATAAGAGGAGGAAGTGTTGGTAATATCAACCTTGCAAATAAATGGTAAAAAACGAATCCTAATTATTTGTTAAATAAGATCAAATATTGTCTAATTATAGTAAGACTTCTAGTGAAAAGGAGATTTACTTCTGTGTGGGCTGTTGGAATAGGAATGATCTTACTATATAATGTATTGATTTTTTACATTGGCTATAATATTTGGGTTTGGCTGAAACAAATGAGTGGTGACCGAAAGAGTATAAAAATAATGTTCTGGGTTGTACTCGTTCTTTTTGCTTATTCTTTCGTTTTCTCACGCTGGCTGGATGAGAGTTTATTTTTTACATGGCTCGGTGCCGCGTGGCTATCATTATTTTATTTTCTGATAATGCTACTACCCATTGCCAATTTAGCGGTTTTTTTAAGAAGATATACAAAGATACAGAAAGAGAAGTTTGTTAAATGGACAGGTTTCATCGTATTAGTTGTGATTGTTGGTTCATTCTTATTCGGAGTGTTTAATGCCTACAGCCCTATAGTGACTACATATGAGTTAACGATCCCGAAACAGGTAGAAGGGAAACAAAGCCTGAAAATTATTATGGCTTCGGATATGCATTTCGGGGATTTGTCTGGCAGCGGGCAGGCTAAAAAACTTGTGGATTATATTAATGCTGAAAAACCTGACCTCGTACTTTTTCCAGGAGATATTATTGATGATGATATTACACCTTTTCTTGAAAAGGGAATTCCAGAGCTACTGAAACAAATCCAAGCTCCTGTTTATGCTTCCTTAGGGAATCATGATCGTGATGACGTCGATCTTGTAAAGATTTTTAATAATAGCGGCATGAAGGTATTAGATGACGAAGTCCTGAACCTTCCTGAAGGGATTGTCCTTGTGGGCAGGAAGGACAGAGGATATCAGGATGTTGTAAGAGCTGAGCTTTCAGCGTTAATGAAGCAGGTCGATGTTACGAAACCCGTATTCCTACTTGAACATCAGCCCTATGATTTAGATATCGCTGAGAAAAACGGGGTTGACCTTATTTTATCAGGTCACACACATCGAGGTCAGGTAGCACCAGGTAACCTGATTACGAACAAGATTTTTGAAAATGATTTTGGCTATCTGAAGAAAGGGCAGCTCCAATCCATTGTCTCCTCTGGCTATGGTGTGTGGGGATTGCCGCTCCGAATTGGTACACGTTCAGAAATCGTCCAAATTAATGTTACATTTGACTAAATGATATACGTGAAAAAATCTATCTGACAAACAGGTAGATTTTTTTCATTTCCTAACAATAGATAACTGACAGTGTTTTTTTTATTCTAATTGAATAGTATTTATTGATGACTGCGAATTTTTATGAAAGCGCTTTATTTGTATAAAGGAGAGAAGCGAATGGAAAAATTATTACCTTCAGAAGTTCAAGAAAAGTTATCCTCCGTTCCTGACTGGAGATTAACGGATGAAAAATGGATTGAGCGAAAGTATCGTTTTCGCGATTATTTAAAAGGAATTGAATTTGTAAATCTTGCAGCAAACCTTTCTGAGCAGGTTAACCATCACCCATTTATTTCAATAGACTATAAGGTCGTAACAGTAAGAATTTCGTCTTGGAATGCTAGGGGTTTAACGTCTTTGGATTTTGAATTAGCCACAAAATACGATGAATTTTATCTACAAACGAAAAGTTAATTTTCTTCTAAAGGGAGAGATTTCTAAATGGGGAAAGCAAGAAAAATACCGAGACACTTACAAAAATATGTGGTGGACCAGCAGTATGAAAAATACACACCGATTGATCATGCTGTTTGGCGTTATGTGATGAGGCAAAACCATAACTATCTAAAAGACACTGCTCATCAAGCCTATGTTGGCGGGTTAACGTCTTCAGGAATATCGGTTGAGAAAATACCGAATGTTACGGACATGAACAAAGCGTTAGAGCCGTTTGGCTGGGGTGCAGCCAATATTGATGGTTTCATCCCGGGTGTTATTTTTTTCGACTTTCAAGCACATGGTATCCTGCCGATAGCATCTGACATTCGTAAACTAGAAAACATTCAATATACACCAGCACCTGATATCATACATGAAGCGGCCGGTCATGCACCAATCCTTTGCGAACAGAAATTCTCGGAATATGTAAAGTTATTTGGCCAAATTGGTTCAAAAGCATTGGCTACAAGTGAAGAGCATGAATTATTTGAAGCCGTCCGTACCTATTCGAATTTATTAGAGAGCGGAAAAGCAACAAATGCCGAGATCGAAGCAGCGAAAGCTAATTTTGAGGAAAAACAAGCAGCTGTAACGGAATTATCAGAAGCCGAACAAATTTCGCGTTTATATTGGTGGACCGTAGAATACGGACTTATTGGTAGTGTCGATCATCCGCAAATTTATGGTGCTGGATTATTATCTTCTGTATCGGAAGGAAGAAGCAGTTTAACACATTCAGTTAAGAAAATTCCATTCGACCTGAAAACGGTTATTGAAACTGGCTTTGATATTACCAAACCACAGCCGCAGCTTTTCGTTTGTGACAGCTTTGATCAGTTAATTGATGCAGTTCTGGAATTTTCAAAAACGATGGCGTTTAGAGTTGGTGGAACAAAAGGTTTAGATAAAGCACTTCGTTCGAACCATACGGCTACAATTGAATATAACTCAGGTCTGCAGGTAACCGGAACATTAGGTAACATTATGAAAGATGATAAAGGTGAAGCGATTTACATCCAAACAGAAGGTCCATCCGCATTGGCTTATCAAAATAATGAATTGCCCGGTCATGGAAAAACGACACATCATGACGGTTTCGGAGCTCCAATTGGAAAGATAGCAAAAAGCATAAAAGCAATCGAACAACTTACTAATGAGGAACTAAAAGGAATTGGAGTAGAGATAGGAAAGAAGTCGACCATCGAGTATGAGAGTGGTGTTAAGGTGGTCGGAACTCCACAACAGTTTTATCGAAAAGATGGCAAACTTCTGCTGATTTCGTTTAAAGATTGTACGGTTTCTTTGAAGGAACAAACTTTATTTCATCGTGATTGGGGCACGTATGATTTGGCAGTTGGAGATAGAATTACCTCCGTTTTTGCAGGTGCCGCAGATTCTGAACAATTTTATGCAGATTTAGAGGAAGTAGAGACAAAACCACTTGTTAGAAGAGAATTGTCGCAATTAGAACAGTTGTATGGGAAGGTAAGAAATATACGTGAAAAACAGAATGATGACGTTGAACAAGTCTTACTTGAGGTGATCAGTAATTTAACGACTGATTATAAAGAAGATTGGTTATTACGAATTGAGGTAATGGAGTTGTTGGTGAAACATAATCTAATGCCGGACCAACAGCTTTCACTAAAAAAAGAGCTTGAAGATATAAAGCTATTGCACGAAGAGTTTCCAGTGTTAATTGAAAGAGGTCTGATGTTAACAAATGCATGAAGAGACAATTATTTCGAATGATTAACAATACCCCGCCCAGTGAATATACTTATTAAAGGTTGAATCGATGGGCGGTTTTTCTATGGAAAATCAACTAAAAGAACTTTTCGGGGCGTGGATTCAGGCAATTGGTACAGTTACAGCTGCTTTTGGAAGTACACCATCACTTAACGAAGATACACAAGAAAGTCTGAACTTATGGGGTAATGTCCTTCAAGGCACTGGGAATGCATTAATCGCCGACGCTCAGGAAGGATTAACATTAGAGAAACTTGGAAATGAAGTCCAAGCAATTGGCAATACCACTGTTGTAGCTGGAATTCTATTAAATATTTCAGAAGAGAACAAGCTTAAATTGGATATAAACGGTAATTTGCTGCAATCGATAGGTGGAGGGATAGCACTCCCAGAGGATTTATTGGGGGAGCCATCTACCGTTAGAACACTCAATATTACAGGAAATGTCTTACAGATTATCGGAAATTCATTGCAAGCCATTGCTGGAGCAGAAGAGCTTAAAAGAATTCAGGAAAAGGAAAAGGAAAAGGAAGATAGATTCAAAGGGTATAGGGAAAATAATGAAGCCAATCAAGAATCCTCCTCTAGCCAATCTTTGGCCATAAGTGGGAGCTGGATCCAAGCAGTTGGGTCAGTGATTTCAGCAATTGCTCAAACCAAAGAAAGTGTAGAATGAACAATGAAGAAATAACTTGATAAGTTTAGAGAAACTGGGGCAAACTTTGTTAAAAAGAAGGTAAACTAAGGTGAAGTGTAATGAAATTACTATGTATAGATGGCGGTGGAATACGAGGTATATTTGCCATTGCCATTTTACAAGCATTAGAAGAAGAAATAGGTCAACCTGTTGGTGATTTGTTTGATGTAGTTGCCGGCACTAGTACTGGGTCTATCATCGCTGCATCTGTTTCGCTTAACAAAAACATGAAAGAAATTTATGAGAGCTATAAGCATTTTGGTGGAAAGATTTTTACTAGGCAGGCAAAGGTTGGTCTATTTAAGAGTGTTTATAGTGACCGAGCGTTAAGACACTTGTTAAAACAAGCGTTTGGTGAAGTGAAACTACAGGATATAACCAAGCCGCTGCTTATTCCTGCTGTGGACATTACTCATGGAAAACCGTTTACTCACCGGTCAAACTACGGCCATCCTGATTGTGATGATCTATCCATAAAAGTATGGGATGCTGTCCTTTCCTCCTGCTCGGCACCTGTCTATTTTCCTCCTAATAAAATAGGGGATCAATACTTATCTATTGATGGCGGACTGTGGGCGAATAATCCTTCATTAGTCTGCCTGACAGAAGCTATTCATTACTTCCAAAAAAGTATGAAGGAAATCAATATATTATCCATTGGGACGGGATTACAGAATATTGATTTTACGAACAAGAATGATAAGTATTGGGGAATCAATCAATGGCTTCCGTTCCAGTTACCTTCAATGAAAGTAACTCCAAAGCTTCTTGATTTGGCCCTTCACCTTTCATCAGAATCCGTGACTTATCATTGTCAGCTTCTCCTTAAGGAACAATACCTTCGAATTAATGAAGACTTGGGTAAGGAAATTCCCTTTGATCAGGTAGATTATATGGATGTTTTAAGTGACTTAGGAAGAAGAGTTTTTAAAAAGCGGAAAAATCAAATCCTGGCGTTTATAGAAAAATAATAAACTAAACCCGGCACATTTAGCACGGGTTTTTTATTTTGGTTATTCAATATTTTTACCCTATTGATACCATACTATTTTATGAGGTGAAAAAGCATGTACAAATTGTTGTCACATAATGATTTAGATGGTGTCGGGTGTGGAATTCTAGCAAAGCTTGCGTTTGGTGAGGATGTAAAGGTTCGCTACAATTCCATTTCTGGTTTAAATCGAGAAGTAGAATGGTTTTTCGAAAACGAAGATAAAAACACATTTTTATTTATTACCGATTTGTCTGTAAATGAAAAAAATGAACAGAGGATCAATGCGTTTTATGAAGATGGAGGAAAAGTACAGTTAATTGATCATCATAAAACAGCGCTGCATTACAATGATTATCCGTGGGGTCATGTGGTTGTAGAGGATGAAGAAGGGAAATTAACTTCTGCAACATCCTTATTGTATCATTATCTTCTTTCACATCAGTTATTGGAAGAGTCAGCAGCGATCTCTCAATTTGTTGAGCTGGTTAGACAATATGATACATGGGAATGGGAAAAAAATGATAATCAGGATGCCCAGCGTCTAAATGCTTTGTTTTTTCTCGTTTCAATTGACGAATTTGAAGAAAAAATGATTACTCGTCTTCGGACTAGTGAACAATTTCATTTTGACGAGTTTGAAAAGAAAATATTAGATATGGAAGAAGATAAGATTGATCGCTATATCCGCAGGAAAAGGCGGGAGCTGGTTCAGACTGAACTCAATGGTCTATTTGCTGGTGTGGTCTATGCTGAATCTTATCACTCAGAATTGGGAAATGAATTAGGGAAAGAATACCCTCATCTTGATTATATCGCGATTTTAAATATTGGTGGAAAGCGGATGGGTTTCCGAACGATTCACGATCATATCGATGTTTCTGAGGTTGCCGGACAATACGGAGGCGGAGGGCATGCAAAGGCCTCGGGGTGTTCATTAACCGAAGAAGCATATAAAAGTTTTGTAACTGAAACCTTTCACCTAGAACCGATTCCAGAGGACGCGAGACGAAATCGTTATAACCTTAAGGGTGCGGCGTTTGGCACACTCTATAAAAACAGAAGAGAAGATTACTTCCTGCTTCATCAAGTTAATGACGATGAATGGGCGATTCAAAAAGGGCAGAAACGTTTGGAACAAACCTATGCCAATTTTGAAGACGGGGAAAGTTATTTGAAAAGAAATTATGAGGTCTGGTTAGTAAAAGACGACGATTTTGTTCAGTACCTCATGAAACAAGTTAAAAACCATATCCACTGAAAAAACCGTTACAGAACAATTGTTCTGTAACGGTTTTTTAAAGAGTATTATTGTTTTAGTTGATTTAAATCCACAATACATTCCTGAACCAGTGTAACTGCCTGACTCATTGCTGCTCCGCCGCCAAATGCTGCCGTAACACCAACTGCTTCGAGGATTTCCTGTTCTGAACATCCTTGATCAAGACATCCCTTTGTATGATAAATAATACAATATTCATCTTGTGTATAGAGGCTAATCCCTAATGCAATCAACTGCTTTTCGCGCTGAGATAAAGCACCTTCTTTAAAGCACTCTTCAGTAAAGGCATTGAAGTGTTTAGCGAATTCCGGCATTTTTTGAGTAAATACACCTAACCCGGATTTGTACTCGTGTAAGGCAGCTTCGGTAGAATTTCTTGCTTCAAATTCCATTCTTATGGTCAACTCCATTTCTAATAATCATGAATCCAAAATTAGTATGAGCAAACAAAGAATGGATTAACCAACATTAATAGTTGTTGTGGTAGTTTTTAAAATAGGATGTTAAAGAGCAAGGAGGTCTTTCCATTTCAGGCACAAAAGCACTAAGTTTCGTTAAAAAATAACAGGACTCAGGAAAATGATGTTCTAAGAACCGTAGCGTTGTTGCATTTAACACTTCTTTTCCTTTATAAAGCTTAATCACATGTTCCACCAATTGGTTAAATGCAAGCACTGTTCCACTAACTTCACGTGCAAAGGAGATTTGGACAGGGAAATGTGGCGGAATAAACCGTAAATAACCTTTTATGGCGTCATTTTTTAAGATATGTGCTGAAAAAAGCTTACTTAGTGTGTTCACTTTTTCATGAAGGATAAGTTCTACACCATCAAGTGCACGATTTAATAATGAAGCATGACCAAGCTGATCCTCTAACCAAAGGTCTAATAAATCAACTAATGGAAGCGGGGGATAATCTGTTCCATTCATGTAATACTGCAGGATCCGCAAATATTCACCGTTTTCATTTAGAGTACCATTAAAATAAGTGGGGGTAATGTTAATCAGAATTTTATTATTTAATTGTAAGTTAAGAACCTTTCCTTCAAAGCCGTAATAATCATAAGAAACTTGAGCAGAAAGCCTGGAAAAATCAATTAATGCCTGAGAATTTACTTGAGTGTTTTTAGGAATTTGTTCCAGCCGATTTCTAATCTCTGTGAACCTCCCAATAAAGGTCACAGCTTCTTCTACCAGGTTTACCTCAACGGGTGATAAATAATCCCGAACAAAAACGGCATGATCTAAAAGTATATTTACCCAAAAATAATGCTCTTCCCAGGGAGTAAATGGATTTAGGTTTTTCACCGGCAACCTCCTTAATTTGCAATCTGCCTCTCTTATACAAAATATTATTCAACATTTTAATAAATGTATAATTTACCATAGTTAGCAAAAAATAAAAGAAAAAGATGGGGCGGGTGCGAATGCGTAAAGATCGCAATCGCTTTTTGAAGGATTTCAAACTGCAAAAAGATCAAATACGGAATATTACACGTGTTAAACAAGATACAAAAATTGTAAGAGAATCTTTATTAGAGCAATTTATCACTGATTTTAAAAATAGCTCTGATTTAAGTGTCACAGAATTTCCTTATATACAAGTAAAAATTTATTACTTTAGTTATCTGATTAACAAGGATCATTATGAACAATTTTTATCAAAACTTAGAAATATAACACCGGAGCAGTTACAGCCCTATTTAACCCATTCAGAGTTCAAAGTATTGCCGGATATGAAAGTTCTTGAAGAAGCTATATTATCTGGAAATGCTATTTTATTCACCGAGAAACAAGCATATGAGCTTCCTTTTCAACAGGGGAAAGGCCGATCTATTTCTTCTTCAGAAACGGAAACTGTCATTTTAGGAGCACACGATGCGTTCGTAGAATCTGTGGACGTGAATCTATCACTCATTCGAAAAAGAGTGATGAGTTCCCAACTTAAGACGATAAAGTTGTATGTAGGGAACACGTCAAAAAGAACGGTTTATCTGCTGTATATCGAAGGTGCTGCTTCAGATAAAGATATAGAAGAAGTGAAAAAAAGGATTTTATCGGTTCATAACGATGGGATTACAGATACGAATATGCTTGTTCAATTTATCGATGAACATCCTAATTCTCCTTTTCCACAATTCTATACCACTGAAAGACCTGATGTTACGGTGTATAAATTGTTTGAGGGGAAAATCGTAGGATTAATGGACAACAGTCCGAACGCTTTTTGTACACCAGTCAGTTTCTTTGATTTTATGGAATCCATGGATGATTTCAGTCAAAGATGGATTGTCGGTACTTTTATAAAAATCATACGGTATATTGCCATTTTAGTTACGTTGTTGTTTACTGCCTTATATGTAGCGGTTACTACCTATCACTATGAGATGATTCCGCAGGCATTACTGCCCACATTACTGGAGTCCCGTAGTAAAGTACCGTTTCCCCCTGTAATTGAAGCGCTCTTTTTAGAATTTTTGTTAGAGTTGCTGCGAGAAGCAGGAGCCAGGCTTCCAACAAAAGTAGGTCAAACAATTGGTATTGTTGGTGGTATTGTAATTGGGCAGGCCGCTGTACAGGCAGGGATTACCAGCAATATTCTCATTATTGTGGTAGCAGCCTCTGCCATCGCGTCATTTGTGATACCCAGTTATTTATTAAGTGGATCGATAAGAATTGTGCGTTTTGGATTTATCATCCTTACAGGATTTTGGGGTAATATTGGGATTGTTTTTGGAATGGGGATTTTAATTATCCATTTAAGCAGCCTGACTAATTTAAACTCACCTTACTTACTGCCAATATCGCCGATGTATCCAAAGCTTTTCAAATACTCATTAATAAGGGGACCTTTTAAGAAAAAAGCCGAAAGGGGTTAACACTCATGCAAATGAAAGAAAAGTTATCACCCTTTCAAGCCTCGATTTTGGTTTATTTAATTCAGTCTGGTGTTACGTTATTTACTTTACCACGGCTTGTCGCAGAAGCCTTTGGGACGAACGGCTGGATTGGACTTATCTTTATCTCTCTCATTGTAAATATCAATATAGTTCTCATTTGGCTCGTATTTAAAATAAGCAAAGGGAAGTCTTTCTTTCAAATCATCTCGATTTTCCCAAAATGGATTACACTTCCAGTTAATTTGTTCATTGCGGTGGTATGGATGCTGCTAGGGGTATTTGTGATGGTTAAGTTTTCAATGATCTTAAAAGTCTTGTTCTACAATAACGTATCCCTTTTTTACTTTTTCTCAATGGGTTACATCTTATCGTATATAATGCTAAAGAAGGATCTTTATCAAATTGCTAAATCAACGGTAGTATTATTTTATTTTACGATTTGGACTGTGTTTTTATTAGCTTACCACCTTCCGGAATTTAGCTTTATCCGGCTTACACCATATTTTTTCAAAGGTGATACAGATATGCTGAAAGGCGGAATGTCTATTTATACAGCCCTTTTAGGTTATGAGTTGTCCATTTTATTTATCCATATGATAGAGAGGAAACAATTAAAATCTCTTATTGCAGGGAATTCCATTACTTCCCTTATTTATTTAGGTGTGACCTTCATCTCTTTTGGTTTTTTTAGTTTTGAGCAATTGTTAAGGGAAATGTACCCGGTGGTAACACTGTTGGGATACATTTCTTTTCCCGTCCTTGAACGCGTAGAAAGTTTTACTTTTTCCATTTTCGGTTTAAAGGTGCTGATGACGACTGTCATGTATTTTTGGGGTACAAAAGAATTATTACAATATCAGTTTAAAAGGATAAAACCGAACTTTCTCCTAATAGGTATTATGATTATGAGTTTTTTTGTTTCCTTTATTCCAAAGGTTATAAAAGATGTAGAACAATGGTTAAATTATATTACTTATGCAGCTACAGCAATTGCCTTTATGCTACCAATTCTTTTAATCATTATTGTTCTATTTACGAGAAAAATGAACAGGAAGCCAGCCAATGAATAAGGTATTCGTCATAATCATGATATTTGTTTTGACTGGTTGTGCCGAGCAGCGTATTATAGATGATTTAGCACTTATTAACGCGGTAGGTTATGATGTTACGGAAAACAAAAAGAATCCCTTAAAGTTAACAGGTACCTTTCCGTTTATTACAAAAGATGGAAAATATGATCGAAAAACGATTATAGTTGAAGGAAAATCAAGTAAAGAGGCAAGGGAAAAAGTGAGATTGAAGACAAACTTAAAACTTGAGAGCGGACAAATTCGTGTTACCTTGTATGGCCAGGAATTGGCGAAACATGGGATGTTACCATACTTACAATCCTTAGTTCGTGATCCAAGTATTGGGACAAGAGCGAAATTGGCTTTAGCAGAAGATCAAGCCAGTGATATTTTGATGCTGCAGATAAAAAATGAAGGTCAAAATGCTACATACTTAGAGCAGTTTTTAACGAAATTAAACCGAGAAAATTTAAGAACAAATTATAATATTTATCAATTCCTTAGAGACTACTATGATGACGGAATCGATCCGATTCTGCCGGTCTTTAAAGTTGAAAAAAATAACATTGTCTATAATGGCATTGGTTTATTTCATGAAGACAAACTGGTTGAAATCCTTAAACCTTCGGAAGCGCGATATCTTTTCCTTTTTCGAGAAGAGATGAAACAAGGTAATTTCGTCGAGCAAATTGACGTAGGAGAGGAAGAAAAAGCGTCAATCATGCTTAATTATGAACTTAAGGAGCACCATATTGAGGTACAATCAACAGCAGCTAATACAAAGAAAGCCTCGATTAATATAGAATTAATAGGGGATGTACTTGAATATACCGGGAAAGAGGATGTTTCAGATCCCAAGATCCAGAAAAAAATTGAAAATATTATAACTAAGAAAATTAATCAGGAGGGTAAGGAACTTATCGTAAAGCTGCAGAAACTCCAAGTAGACCCACTTGGTATTAATCGATATGTACGTAATAAAATGAACTATAAAGAATGGAAAGCATTAGATAAGTACCAATCTTACCAGGAAATGAACATAAATATCGAGGCAAATATTATTTTAAACAGTTCAGGAAAATGGAAGTAGGTATGATAAAATATTATGGAAAATCATCTTTTACTTGTAAGAATTTTCTATATAATAGAATAAGATGGGAGCACTACAGTGTATCTGCGTGCCTCTTTTAATTGATAAAAAAGATGGAGGGGATAATTCAATGTCTAATGATCAAGAGATTTTATTAGATAAAGGAAAACAAAAGGATCCTAAATTGAAAGTGCAAAGGAAAGAGGGAGAACCTACTCCGGCTTTTATAGGGGCTTCTTGGGGTGCGCTGTTAGTAGGTGTTGCGGCATATTTCATAGGTTTGTTTAACGCAGCGATGCAATTAAATGAAAAAGGTTATTACTTTGCTGTTCTAATATTTGGGCTCTATGCAGCGGTGTCTTTACAAAAAGCTGTTAGAGATAAAGACGAGGGAATACCAGTTACAAATATTTATTATGGTATTAGCTGGCTGGCACTTATTGTTTCGATTTCATTAATGGGTATCGGTTTATACAATGCTGGCAGTATTGATTTGAGCGAAAAAGGTTTCTATGGGATGTCATTTGTTCTTAGTTTATTTGCTGCCATTACTGTTCAAAAGAATATTCGAGATACACAGAAGGCTAGAGAAAGAGAGTAGTTTTATCAAGGAATGGTCTTTCAGGCTGGCCATATAAGGAAAAACGACAGTAATGAAACTGTCGTTTTTTTCGTTACCGAATTATTTGTTTTCTAATGAATTTACATATTCTTGAACCATTTCAGTGGTAACATTTTTTCTAAGAGAAATGATTCGCAGGTTAATTCTGTTCATTTTATTGGTGACTTCATTAATTTTATCTGTTGTAAAAGGTTTCCCTTTTTTACATAATTCAACTGCTTCTTCAATATATTTTTCACGCAGCTCGTCCAAATCTTTAAATTCTTGATAACTTTGATTTTGATCTTTAGCATGTTTTATTAAGTCTTTATGTACACTCATGATTCCACTCCTCCATATTAACTTTCATTATCATACCATAATTCAAAAGGAAGCAGGCACAGCACGTAAGCAAGATTTTTGTTTTTATAAGTCTAAGTGCTATTATTTTTATATAGATAAAAGGAGATGCTTCTATGGTAAATGAAATTGTCTTAAATGAAACCACGATTAAAGTTCACAAGTATGAAGAAGAAAAAGAAGGTCGTTTACATAAAATATCGGTTGAATTTAACGTAACGAGTGAGGATTACCATGACATTACGACCCTTTTGTACAAAGGTACATTTGATGTAAAAGTTCCTGAACGGGATTTAGCGTTTAGAGCAAGTATTCTACAATACTCTACTTCCTATACAAATTTATATATTAAAGGGCAGGTTGGAGAGTTTAAATTAAGTTTGCTGGAAGTAAATGAATAGGAGAGAAGAGGATGGTATTTGAATGAGGTTAAGCATTTTGGATCAAGCACCCATTTCTTCTAATCAGAGTGCTGCTGATGCACTTAAGGCATCGATGGAGTTAGCTCAAGCTGGTGAAAACTTAGGGTATACACGATTTTGGATTGCTGAGCATCATGATTTACCCGGTCTTGCATGCTCTGCGCCGGAAGTCATGTTAGGATATATTGGAGCCAATACAACTAAAATCAGAATAGGCTCCGGTGCCGTGTTATTACCCTATTATAAGCCGTATAAGATAGCCGAGGTATACAATATGCTAGCCACGTTGTTTCCTGATAGAATCGATATCGGGATTGGCCGGGCTCCCGGTGGTTCTGCTGAAGTAACCAATGCTTTATCTGATAACTTTTTACAGCAGGTGTGGAATATGCCCAACTCAGTAAAAGATCTATTGCATTTTATAGATAATACTGTGCCGCCGGAACATCCGCATGCGAAAGTGACAGCATCACCGATTCCAACAGTTCCACCAATACCTTGGCTGCTTGGCACGAGTAAAAAAAGTGCCATACTTGCTGCAGAAAACGGACTTGCGTACGCGTTTGGGCAGTTTATGAGTGACCAGGATGGTGCTGCTATTATTGAACAATATAGAAATCATTTTATACCGAGGAAGAACAATGAAGAACCACAAGTAATTGTAACAGTATCAGCTATTTGTGCAGAAACCTTAGATAAAGCAGAAGATGTAGCTTTAAGCTCATTGGTGTGGGGGTTGCATAGAAAAAGAGGAGAGGGGCAGAAAGGCGTTCCTTCTATCCAAGAAGCAAAGGACTATCTTCAAAATGAAGATAAAATTCTACTTGAAGAGATGAAAAACAGTATGATTATAGGTGATCCGCAACAGGTAAAAGATAGAATAGATGAACTGCAGGTCCAATACAATGCAGATGAAATCATGATTGTTACCATCACACATTCACCAGCAGATAAAATTCAATCCTATAAATTGATTGCAGAAGGGATATTAAATCAGTAAAGGTTTAAAGGAACCGGTAAGAAGAAGAGGGGAGAATAGTAAAAGGGCTTGGTGGGACTCGAACCCACAAAATACTCGGCAGTTTATCGGTTGAAACTGTCGGTCGCTCTACAATTGAGCTACAAGCCCTGTTTTTATTATGGTTTTAATACCAAATATTATTCATTCATTTTCATCTTGTCATTTTACCAATTTCCTCAGTCACAACAAAAGCTAGATCATCATTTCCAAACAACGATAAAACACCAAGAAGTGTTTCGTCACCAATTTCTCCAGCTTCATCTTTAGGGACCACTAATTCCATTGCTTCTTTTAAAGCGAAGTTTGAAGCCTGATTGGGATAGGCGCGCAAGTACAATTCCTCAGGATTTAAATCATGGTTAATACACCATTGAGCAAATACGAGGATCATCATTTTTTCCTCGCCTTGATAGTTTTGTATAATTTTTTCTTCTAACTGTTTTTTATCCATAGAAAACTCCTTTAAAAACATCATGTAACCATTATATCGGATTTGCGTGAATCACAGAAGGAATTTAATAAGAATGAAAGGGAATCGTAAAACAGTGAGACAAAAAGGAAAAGAAATTAAAAAATTTACCCCTTAATATCCATTTAACAAAATTACGTAAAATATAAATTTGACGTAATTAACCTTGTTAGGTAAAATATAGAAGTGAGGTGATTTTATGGTAAATCCATTAAAACAAAATAATTTTAATAAATTACAATCTCTTCTTTCTGAACTTCCCTGGTATGTTGATGAATATATCAATCATAAATTAAGAAAGCTTTCGACTGCTTCCTTGTTTAATTACTGCCATGATTACAAAATCTTCTTCAACTGGATGATTCGTGAGCAATTATTTATCGGAAATGTTAAGGATATTCCTTTAAGTCGATTAGAACACATGACAGTTATTGAGATTGAAAGTTTTTTAAATTTCCTTCATTACGAATTAAACAATAAAGAATTAACCGTTAATCGGAAATTATCAGCTTTAAAGTCCCTGTTTAATTATCTGCAGAACATTGCTGAAACTCCCGATTTACAGCCTTATATTAATCGAAATGTGTTAGCCAAAATTGAATTTAATGAAGTTAAAGACAGCATGGAAACAAAAGCTGCTAAAATGGAAGGCAAAATTCTCCTTGGTGATGAATACGAAAAGTTTCGTCTATTTATTGCTCATGATTATGGTGAATTAAATAAAGAAAACAAAAAACTCTATAACTTTCATCAATTAAATAAAGAGCGTGATACGGCCATTGTTTCATTAATTTTGGGATCAGGGCTTCGTCTTTCAGAGTTAATTGGGATTGAATTAGACGATATTGATTTTAAAAAGTATTGTGTTAGAGTGATTCGAAAAGGAAATAAAGAGCAATTCGTGTACTTTAGTCAGACTGCTATGGCTGATTTGCAAGCATATCTAGCTGTGAGAGCCACTAAGTACCAAGTTGAAAAGAATAACAAGGCTTTATTTATTGCAGCAGCAATTGGTCCAAAAGGAAAAACACGAAGACTGACGGCACGATCGGTTGAAAAATTAGTAGAAAAGTATGCGACTGCATTTGGTAAACCATCATTGTCTGTACATAAGCTGCGTCATTCCTTTGCTACAAGATACCATGCTGAAATTAATGATGTTCCAAAATTACGTCGGCAATTAGGTCATTCATCGATTCAAACGACTATGATCTATACACATATAAAGAATGATGATTTAAAAATCGCTGTAGATAAAATGGATATGCCAAAAGAGGAATTATAAGGAAAGTCAGCAGAATCACCTGCTGACTTTTTCTTTTAATTAGTTTACATAATATTATTATGTAAACAAAAATAAGTGATATCTCAAAAACCAAGTATACTTAAGAAAATGAGACGGAATAAAAATTTTCGGTTTTTTCCACTAATCATTTTATCTTTTTGAATCGAAAAATACCCAAAACCTCAGTTTCACCTGTATCTTTTGGGTATTTTGTGCATGTGGAAAATTGGTGAAGCTCCTGCCTACCTGTTTTTGTTGCTCGTACGAACACTCGCGTTATTCAGATTCCATTTACTGTTACCATATTTCCATGTAGACTCCACAAACGCGATTGTATCGGCATTTGCTATCCCTGTAATTCTTTGTACCCCTTTCAACACCATCTCTCCTGTGCGTAACTTAACAGGCTTTAGAGATTGAAATGAATTCACTGTTAATTCGGTTGGCTCATTTAACCGCCCTTTATAATAAAGTCCTAGTTTTTTATAATATTTTTTCCGATCCTTTAAATCAAACAAATAGGTCTTCCCTGTTTGGCCAATCGTTATTTTCGCTTTATAGCCGTTTTCAAAGGTACTGGCAATTTCTAATGGTTCTGGAACAACCAATTCCTTTTTGATATAATCCTTCAATGTATATAAATAATTAAGGGTTATGCCGCCGCTTCCCCCTGTTAATACATTTGAAAATAAATCTTTTACTCCATCCTGGTTAAGATCTACCAGCTTCAATGATGCTTTAGAGCCGCTTTCGAGCGGAATTTTGTACTGTTTTTCATCGGTAGTAGCTATATCAATATAAATCTCTTTCAAATAATCCTCTTCATCTTCAAATGGAACCCCTTTTAACTGAATACTTTCATTGATTCCATCTCCAGTGACATCCGATTCATATGTCGATATGGTAACGGATTTAGCTTTTTCATCGAAAGCATGGGCACCGGTAATAGCAGTAACGGACATGAGAAAAAATGCAGCAGCAACTAGTAGTAATTCTCTTTTCATTCTTTTCCCCTCCAAAATCTGATACTTTTAGTATGCCCAATTTTGGTAAAAACATGAAAAAAGACTCCCAACATTTAGGGAGTCTTTTTTTCATCATTTTATTCTTCTGCTTTAGTTGTTCCTTCTACCTTCCAAATGGTTGTTACCTTTCCATTATCGTTTTCATCAAGGATAAAAGAACCGTTAGAATATCGGTCATTTAAACGAATTTCAGATGTTACGACTGTTTCAATGTGACCCTTTTCTGTTTGAATGAATATCGTATCTTCATCATTCGCAACGACAAAGCCAACTACACGATGAGGATTTGCTTTTAGCTCTCGTAAAATGACAACCCCTCGTTTAGCCCGAGTTGCTTTTTCGAATTCCTTCAGCTTCATTCTCTTAACAGAACCGCGCTGCGTGGTGATCACGATGGTTTCTTTACTGTCTGGAGCAATGAGCTTACCGCCTATAACAAAGTCTCCATCCTTTAAATTAATCCCTTTTACACCGGCGGCTCGAACACCGACAATACTAATTTCTTCTTCATGGAACCATAATGCATAGCCAAAAGTAGAGATTATGAACAATTCTTTCGTTCCATCTGTAAGATGTACATCAATTACTTGATCATCATCCTTAAGATTGACACCAACTAACGGCTTCGAATAGCGCTGTGCTTTATACTGCTTAAGTTCTGTTTTCTTTACCATTCCATTTTTAGTGACGAAAACGAGATAAGCATCAATCTCAAAATCTTTCACTGGGATCGCTTGAATGATATCTTCATCGCGGTCAATTGGAATGATATTCGCAACATGCTGCCCAAGATCTTTCCAGCGAATATCAGGCAGTTCATGAACAGGACAGTATAAATAATTCCCTTTATTCGTAAACAGGAGAACAACGTCCTTCGTGTTCACATCAAGCTGTGCTAGTAAACGGTCCGAGTCCTTCATCGCTAAGTCTTGGCCATTTGAAGCAGCAAAAGACCGTTGGCTAGTCCGTTTGACATACCCTTCTCTTGTAATCGTCACAATAACATCCTCACTAGGGACTGTTACTTCGAGATTAATTTTCAATTCTTCAATTTCAGCTTCTATTTTTGATCGGCGAGGATCAGCAAACCGTTTTTTGACGTCTTTTAATTCCTTTTTTATGACGGATAGAAGTTTCTTCTCACTTAATAAAATCGAAGTCCATTCTTCAATTTTACTAGCCAATTCTTCTGCTTCCTTTTGTAAAGCAGTGATATCAGTATTCGTTAAGCGGTAGAGCTGTAAAGAAACAATCGCTTCCGCCTGTGCTTCAGTAAACGCAAATTTAGCAATTAAATTATCCTTTGCATCACGTTTATCTTTTGAAGCACGGATGGTCGCAATCACTTCGTCAAGGATCGATAATGCTTTCATCAAGCCTTCAACGATATGCTGACGTTCCTTTGCTTTATCTAGCTCAAATTTTGTTCTTCTAAGAACAACCTCTTTTTGGTGCTCAATATATGCATCAAGTAATTCACGTATACCTAATAATTTAGGGCGTTTTTTAGCAATCGCAACCATATTGAAATTGTATGCTACTTGCAAATCACTATTTTTATATAGATAATTTAAGACCCCATTGGCATCCGCATCTTTCTTTAATTCAATGACAATGCGCAACCCCGTTCGATCTGTTTCATCACGAACCTCTGAAATTCCTTCAACTTTGCGATCGAAGCGGAATTCATCGATTTTCTTAACAAGATTCGCTTTATTAACTTCATAAGGGATTTCGGTCACGACAATCTGCTGCTTTCCGCCACGTACCTCTTCGATATCGGCCTTACTGCGAACAATGATTTTCCCTTTACCAGTTTCATAGGCCTTTTTGATACCATCAATTCCTTGAATAATACCCCCAGTTGGGAAATCAGGCCCCTTAATAACCGTCATTAATTCATCAACCGATACGTCAGGATTGTCCATTCGCAGGATGACTCCGTCAATGACCTCACCAAGATTATGCGGCGGAATATCGGTTGCGTACCCTGCTGATATCCCCGTTGAGCCGTTTACCAGCAGGTTCGGGAACATTGCTGGTAATACGGTTGGTTCCTTTGAAGTATCATCGAAGTTTGGAATAAAATCGACTGTTTGTTTTTCAATATCGCGAAGTAGCTCTGCCGCAATCGCCGATAAACGCGCCTCTGTATAACGCATCGCAGCTGGAGGATCCCCGTCCATACTTCCGTTGTTTCCATGCATTTCGACGAGGACATTTCTTACCTTCCAGTCCTGACTCATACGTACCATTGCTTCATAAACGGATGAATCACCATGCGGGTGATAGTTACCAATAACGTTACCAACTGTTTTCGCTGATTTACGGAATCCCTTATCTTGGGTATTACCCTCAACATGCATAGCATACAGTATTCTTCGTTGTACTGGTTTCAAGCCGTCTCTCGCATCTGGTAAGGCCCGTTCTTGAATGATGTATTTACTATATCTGCCAAAACGATCGCCGAGAACATCCTCTAGAGGTAAGTCACGGAATTTCTCATTTGTGCTCATTCTTCAGATTCCTCCCTAGCGACCATAATATTTTCATTTTCAAGGATCGTATCATCTTCTTCTAACCCAAATGCTACATTGCTTTCGATCCATTTTCGGCGAGGGTCAACTTTATCACCCATAAGCGTGGTGATACGTCGCTCTGCTCTTGCCGCGTCATCTATTTTCACACGTATTAATGTCCGTGTTTCCGGATTCATCGTTGTATCCCAAAGCTGGTCGGCATTCATCTCGCCAAGACCTTTATAGCGCTGAATCATATAGCCTCTGCCAATTTTTTTAATGGCACCCTGTAGTTCATCATCGCTCCAGGCATATTCAATGATTTCCTTTTTACCTGTTCCTTTACTCACTTTATATAAAGGAGGCAGCGCGATAAACACTTTACCTGCTTCAATTAGCGGTTTCATGTACCGATAGAAAAAGGTTAGCAGCAGCACTTGGATATGTGCACCGTCTGTATCGGCATCCGTCATAATAATGACCTTATCGTAGTTTACATCTTCTAGATTAAAATCAGAGCCGACACCCGCACCAACGGTATGAATAATTGTATTGATTTCTTCATTTTTAAAAATATCCGCCAGCTTCGCTTTTTCTGTATTGATTACTTTACCACGAAGTGGGAGTACTGCCTGAAAGCGACGGTCGCGCCCTTGTTTAGCAGAACCGCCTGCGGAATCACCCTCAACCAAGTAAATCTCATTTCTTTGCGGATTTCTTGATTGAGCAGGTGTAAGCTTCCCTGATAAAAGAGCGTCAGAACGCTTTCGTTTCTTACCACTTCTAGCGTCCTCCCGTGCTTTTCGTGCTGCTTCACGGGCTTGGTAAGCTTTAATAGACTTTTTTATCAACAATGCGCTAATGTCTGGATTTTCTTCAAGGAAGTAAGTCAGGTGTTCAGAAACCACTGCATCTACTGCCGATCTCGCTTCACTCGTACCTAGTTTACCCTTGGTTTGACCCTCGAATTGTAATAATTGCTCAGGAACTCGGATAGAAATAATCGCAGATAATCCTTCACGAATATCCGCACCTTCAAGATTTTTTTCCTTTTCTTTCAACAGTGAAACCTTTCGTGCGTAATCATTAAAAACACGGGTCATAGCTGTTTTCGAACCTACTTCGTGTGTTCCGCCATCTTTAGTCCGAACATTGTTTACAAATGAAAGCATGTTCTCTGAATAACCATCATTAAATTGAAAGGCAAATTCCACTTCAATTCCATTATGGCTTCCCTCAAAGCTAACGACAGGATGAAGGACATCTTTTTCTTCATTTAAGTAAGAAACAAAGGCCTCAATCCCATTTTCATAATGAAAAACCTCATGAAAATCATTACGTTCATCAATGATTTCGATCTTTAATCCTTTTAAAAGAAATGCTGACTCTCGTAACCTCTCACATAATGTTTCAAAATTATATGTGGTGGTAGAAAAGATGGTCGGGTCCGGTTTAAAGTGTATCGTCGTACCTGTTTGATTGGTTTTACCGATTTTCTCCAAAGTCGTAACCGGTTTACCACCATTTTCAAACCGTTGTTCATAAACAAAACCATCTCTTTTTATCGTTACCGTTAACCATTCAGATAAGGCATTAACGACAGAGGCACCTACACCGTGTAGACCACCGCTGGTTTTATAACCGCCTTGACCGAATTTCCCTCCAGCATGGAGAACAGTTAAAATGATTTCTGGAGTTGGTTTCCCCATTTTATGCATGCCAGTAGGCATTCCGCGTCCTTTATCCATGACGCTTATTGAATTATCTTTGTGAATTTTTACAATGATTTGGTCCCCAAATCCACCTAGAGCCTCGTCGACAGAGTTGTCGACAATCTCATATACAAGATGGTGTAATCCGCGTGTATCAGTGCTCCCGATGTACATTCCTGGTCGCTTCCTGACGGCCTCCAGCCCCTCTAGTACCTGTATGGCATCATCATTATATTCAAAAGCTTTCTGATTACTTGCCACTAAAATACCCCTTTCATTCCCTGCAAAAGAAAAAACATCTTTAATTGCTATCTTTATGAGTAAATTTATTCATTCGTGTAAAAAAAGTTATTGCCATTATTTAGAACGAATGTTTGCCGCTCTTAATTGTAACACATGTTTACGGCGTCTATGCTTTATTTTAGCGATTTATTTCGATTTGGCAAATGTCAAAATTAAATCAACATAATTTTGTAACACGAATTTATGTAAAAAAAAGAAAAAACTGCTAAATGTTAGCAGCATTTTTCATTAATACTTATTTTGTTAAAGCATGTGCCACTTTTATACAAAGGTCCATAATGACCGTATAACCTTTTTCTTTCAAAAACTCGTAGGCTTCCTCATTTACTAAACCCTGCTGTGCCCAAAAAACATCAGCGTCCACTTCGTCAAATTCTTTCGCCACATCAAACAATTGTTCTGAACGGCGGAAAACATTAACGATATCAATATGTCCCTCAATATCTTTTAACGAAGCAACCGCTTTCACTCCTAGAACTTCATTAACTGCTGGATTCACCGGGATGATCTCATAACCTGCTTTTTGCATAACTTCTGAAACCATATACGAAGTTCTGTCAGGTTTGTCACTTAACCCGACAACAGCAATACGCTTAGCTTTTTTTAATATAGCTCCGATTTCTTCTAAGGATGGATTTTCAACTGCCATGAACAAACACTTCCTTCATTTCCTTAATTTTACTATCCACTTTCACTATAACATAAATCAATTATTTGCAAAAAAAAAAGCTCCCATGTTCCGGGAGAATTGACGGTTAAACTTCAGACAGGTGATGGAATGTCCATGGGAGCAGCCTTTGGAACTGAAAGGCGGAACTGTGCTCCTTCCCCAGTATTTTTTACAGTAACACTTCCATCCATATTTTCTATCATTATTTTCGTCATATATAACCCAATCCCCGTAGTATCACTGTTTCTAGTGGTGAGATCCGGTTCGAAAACTCTTGAAAGCATTAACGGCTCAATGACACCAGCATTATCTGTAAAATCCACAACTATACAGCTGCCTTCTGCCGATATCTTAATATCTAAGATTCTCTTATTAACTTTGTTTGTTATAAATGCATAGCGTGCGTTTGTTAAAAGAGTTAAAACAGCTTGACTGTATTCATTTGGAAATCCATAAGCCATATGCTCTTCGCGATATTCAAACTCAACATGAATGTCATGAATCTTAAGGCTATAGGAACAAATCGATAGTGCTTTTTCAATACAATCTGATATAGAAAAGGTGCATTTCTGTTTAGTTGGTTGATAAAATTTCCGAAAATCATTGATGGTACGTGACATAAAATTAATTTCAAACATGCCTTCTTTGGTGAAAGTGTCAATATAGTGATCATTTATTTCACCGAATTGAAGGGCTTCACGGACGTCTTGAATTAAGAGTGACAAACTATTGAGCGGCTGCTGCCATTGATAACCAATACTAGAGATCATTTCACCCATCGATACAATAGAATGGTGAAGAAGAAAATGATCCTTCTGACGATTCTTTGCTGCTTCTTCCGCGACCCTGCTTTCTAAGTTTTTTACTACAACCTCATATTTTTCTGTCATTTCCCGGTAGTTCTCTTCATTTTCTTTTTGCTTTTTCAAAAGCACATGACGGAAAATAATATAGCTTATGACAAAAGCAATAAATAGTAATCCTACTGAAAGAATTGTAATATATGTACCAAGCACTTTTATTCACCTATTGAACTGTTATAAAAAGTTACGCAGTTTCTTCCGTTAATTTTTGATTTAGATAGTCCTTGTTTAACCTCTGAAATGAGCTCTATTTTCGATTTACCAGCCGAAAATTCTGCAACTCCAAAACTGCAGGTAACGGTACCTATTTTCGGAAAGGCAAATGAATTAATTAAGGAACGGATGGATTCAGCAAGAACCATCGCTCCAGGACTGTTCGTTTCCGGTGTTAAAAGAATAAAGGAATCACCGCCCCAACGTGCCAAAACATCTGATTCACGAATCCTTTGCTGAACAATGGTTGATATTGTAATGAGCACTTCATCCCCTTTTGTATGGCAAAAATAATCATTTACATTATTAAAATAATCAATGTCCATGAGAATAATAGAAAAAGGATGATTATATCGTTCTGACCGGCTTATTTCACTTGAAAGCGGCTCCTCGAACTTTTTCCGATTTAAACTCCGTGTTAATGGGTCCATCATGGATAGAATTTCATTCTTTTTATACTCTTCTTCTAATAAACTAATTTCCGTACAGACAAATAGGATCTGTTTTTTTCCTGGGATTCGAGAACCCTTCATTAAATATATCCCTTGTTTGCCTTTTTGACCTTTCCACATGACCTTTGCATACTTTTTCTCTGTCTGAAAAAATTCTTCTATCCATTTTCCTTTATTCTTAGGATAAAAATAATCTGGGTCTTCAACAAATAATTTAGCAACAAGGTTAGATGTTTGTAAGTCCTTGGTATTTCCTATACCTGTAAAGGAAGCAAATGCTTCATTAAACTCTACAATATGTCCGTGGTCCTCGATGAATAGTAAATGATCCTGTGTTTCTATGAGTGCCTTTGTTAACTGGTTATGTTTCAATAATTCCTTTTCCTGCCGAACTTCCTGGACTGATTTTTGGAGGGCAAGTAAAAATCGATCTAAATCGATTGGTTTTAAAATAAAATGGTTGACGGTATGTTCAATACACTGGATAAAGACATCGTTATCATCATGCGCTGTGGTAACAATGATTTGAACCTTTTCATTATGTTTCCGAATGTTTTTAATCATGTCTAAACTGCTCATAACTTTAATATCTACAATGAGTAGGTCAGGAAGGTACTGCTGATAAAGCTGAAGCCCTTCTTCACCGTCTATCGCAACATGGACATCTGAAAAACGGCGATTTAAGATTCGTAATAATTTTTCGCGTGAAAACACCTCATCTTCTACATATAAGACCTTTACATTTTTGAATTGATAACTGTGATTTTGTGGTATTGTAATGGCCATGATTTTTCACCTCTTTCATCCTACTTAAAGTTTTATATGACAAAACCGACCACTCGGCCGGCTTACCTATTGTTATTCAATGTTATAGTTAAATTATATTTCCTGTAAACAATCACATCAATCGATAACCAAATGGTTTGAAAATTCTCCATATATTTGTAATAAAATAGACTCTAATTGTTCTTAACTTAGACAGAAAATTATCTTAAAAAATAAAAAAACAGACCAGCTAAGTGGTCTATTTCTGTGTCACTGCCTTATTTGGGTCGATACTCATCGCAGTCCACGCCGTCTGGTCTCCAAAAGCTCTCGACCAGGAAGCCATGCCTGCCAGTTGATAATTCGCTGTAAGGTTTGCTCGTTTTGTTAACGACAATTCATCCTCAATCCATACCTTATAGGTGGCATTCTCGTCTCCGGCATGATATTCAGCATAATTTTGACCGCTTGCTTCATCATACACAGGCTGTATCCCTTTTTCGGCAAGCCATTCTTTCACCTTCGCCATTGACATAGATTGAGAGGAAACCGCTGTCGTACCATCTTCATTTATTTGTTCTTTCCACAATCTAGTATATAAAGGGACACCTAGTATTAACTTTTCTTTGGGTACTTCTTTTAACAAGTTTTGCAGGTTCGTCTCTACCCATGGAAGGCTTGAAACACTGCCGGCAACAGGAGACGATCCCGAATGTTCATCATAGGCCATAATAATAAGGTAATCCACAATACTTGCAAGCTTATCCCTTTCATAAAAGGATGACCAATTATTGTTTTCACCAGCATAAAACGTAATGTCCATGGAAACAACTAACCCTGCTTCATGCAAATACGGTGCTGCTTCCCGCATCAATTGAGTAACAAGTGGTCCATCTGCGGGATAGACATTTTCAATATCAAAGTTAATCCCCTGTAATTGGTACATTTGACTGAAATGAAGCAGCTGGACGATAATTTTTTGACGTGTTTCAAAGTCCTTTAACGCTTCATGTGTTAGTACTGGATCAAACGAATTTGAAAATAATCCCCATACTTGATATCCCTTGGATTGTGCCCATTTACTATATTCTAAGGACGCTATATTACTTATTGTCCCGTCATTTCCAGTTAAGGAGAACCAAGTTGGTGACACAACATTGACCCCCGTCATATCCGGTATTTGGGTATGATCCGGATTCCTCGTGTAGACGGCTTCCCAAGTTAATTGAATGGGTCCATTAATTTTTGGAATAGATGCTGTTTCATTTTTTTGTGAGATTGTAATGGTAACCTCTTCGTTCTTATTTACATATTTCTTGTTTATATATCCACTTACTCCATTTTCTTTCCTAACTAAGTAGTAATCCTCTTCCTCGGCCTCAATCATTACAGTCTCTTTTTTAGACATTTCCGCGGTATACGGTGCTTTTAGAGAAGGATTCAAGCGTAAACGTAGGTTTTCCGGGTGAACATCTTCAGCCGTTATTTCACCTTTTACATAGTGGTCACCGTTTTTTTGAATCCAAACAGCTCCCGTTTCCTCCAAGATCTTAAACTGGATTGGATAATAGGCGAGCAATGGATCAAGTGCTACATATATTTTGCCTTCCTTCGAGATAGTCGGTGATACTTGAAGCTCCACCGGCTGTTGATTAACAAAGAAGGTTAAGGAATCAGTTGGCATTTGGATTACTTTTTCTGCAGTCGTAATGATGATAGACTTTGATTTTTCATCATAAATAATGCTGTTATCTATGTTCTCCTGCATAAATGTAAGTGGAAGAAAGATAGAATCCCCTTCGATTAGTGCATTTCCCCGCTGACTGCCTTCGAAAAGGATTGGATTCTTTTCGGTAAAATAAGTTAATCTTTCATTTGAGGCAAACGGATATAATAAAAAAAGAATAGAAGACGCAATAAACAGAATTGCAATCATCAATCCTCCTAAAATCCATTTTGGTGATAATGATTTCTTTTTCTGGTATTCAATTTGTGCCATCGTTTTTCCTCCTCACTTCTATCGTACGGTATCCACGAAAAATTGAGTAGTGTTTTTTCACCAATACATGGTAAAATAACAGGACATGCACTATTTATAGAAGGAGAATTCGTTGATGGTTCAAATTATTTTAGTCCTACTACTCGCCTACCTGCTAGGGTCCATTCCGTCAGGTTTAATTATTGGTAAAGTTTTTTATAAAACAGATATTCGTGAACACGGGAGTGGAAATTTAGGGGGAACAAATACTTTTCGAACATTAGGTGTAAAAGCTGGTATCGCTGTCACCTTGGCTGATATCCTTAAAGGAACGCTAGCCGCTTACCTGCCTGTTTTGTTTGGAATTGATATCAATCCTTTACTCGCAGGGGGTTTTGCGGTAATCGGACATACTTATCCGATTTTTGCTGGCTTTAGAGGCGGAAAAGCAGTAGCAACGTCTGGAGGCGTTTTATTGTTTTGTGCGCCGCTGATGTTTTTAATGATATTCTTGGTCTTTTTTGCCAGTCTTTATTTTACAAAATATGTATCTTTATCGTCGATGATTGCAGGCGTGTTTGCTGTGATTTATGCTTGCATTGATGGGGACATCCCGTTATTAATCGCTGTAACACTTTTGGCTTCATTTGTGATTTATCGACATCGGGCTAATATAAGACGAATCATGAATAAAACCGAACCAAAAATTAAATGGCTTTAAGGAATCGAGTTTGGTTCCTTAAAGCCATTTTTCATGAAACATTCAAAATTACAGTCATTTTCTTTCCACTTGGTAAAGTACAATAAAGGTAATAGACCCATGGAGGGATGATTATGTCTGATCTTAATAAAACCATTCTCTTTTCAACAGACGTTACAGACGGTAAAGACCAAGAATTTGTCGTTGAATTTTATCAGTGTTTAATAGATGACTTGCCGGAGAAGTTTCCATACAAAGTAACCAAGAATTTTGACGAACTGATTGATTTTTTCGAAGAAATGGAATAATAAACTTGATCAAAACGGAGTCCCGCAATCGGAAACTCCGTTTTATATTTTTAGCAGCTTAAATGTAAATTTACCGTCTTCATTCCTGCTATAGTCAAGTTTTGTCTTGTCAAAGTGTACATAATCCTGATCATGAATGAGGATTTTTACACTGCCAAATTCAAATAGCTGATCGCCAGTAATTTTCCGCTCTTCCAGAGACAGATTTAGTTTTGGACCCCCTCAGCCGACTCCCATACTCAATCGGACGAAAAGTTCCTCATGAGGGCTCTGCCTTTCTCTCTCGATTACATCTTCTAATATCTTGCTTGTACTCTCGGTTATTGTAAACATCACAAACCACTTCCTTAATTTTTTTTCGAAAATTGCAGGAAAAAGTCGAAATATAGCATATAAATATAATATAGTATTGGTAGACTGGATTAAAATATTTTGCCTTAAAACAGATCATGAAGGAGAAATTATGAGAAAAAAAGCAGTGATAACGTCTGTATTCATCATTTCTGCGTGTATTGTACTTGCTTCGGTGCTTCTGATACAACAACATAATAATCAGGCTGCTGCAGACAAAATATATCCTGTAGGTGAGCATGCTACTAGAACACAATCTGTAATGGGCAGGACATTGACAGAAAAATTAACCATTGGGGCCATCGGAGATATATTGATTCATGATACGGTTTATCAGGACGCCTTTAATGGAGCACAGTATAATTTCAATCCTATCTTCGAAAATGTAAAAGGTATATTAGAATCGCCAGACGTTCTTACGGCGAATCAGGAAAGTATGTTAGGCGGCGTTGACATTGGTGTCTCAAGTTACCCCATGTTTAATAGTCCTCATGAAGTCGCAGATGCACTTGTTAACACAGGTGTTGATATCGTCTCTCTTGCAAACAATCATACGTTAGATAAGGGTGAAAGAGGTATTCTATCCGCTACTGATTATTTAAATAGTATTGGACTGCCTCATGTTGGAAGCTATCTAAATCAAGACGATCGGCAGAAGCTTAGCATCATTCATAGAAATGGCATTAAATTAGCTTTTCTATCTTATACATACGGTACAAATGGAATACCGGTGCCAGATGGCAAGGATTTCTTAGTTAACCTGATTAACCGTGATATCATGAGTGAAGAAATTGAACGAGCTAAAAAAGAAGCAGATGTTATAATAATGAGCATTCATTGGGGAAATGAGTACCAGCGAATTCCCACAAGTGAACAAAAGGACTTGGCTAATTTCCTAGCAAATGAAGGTGTTGATATCATCTTTGGTTCTCACCCTCACGTGCTTCAGCCAATGGAATGGATTAAAACAGAAGATGGCAGAAACTCATTCGTTATTTATTCCTTGGGTAACTTCATTTCTGGACAGGTCCGTGACTATAAGGATATTGGCGGGATGGCTACAGTTGAAATAACGAAACAGGTTACGGAAACAGGAAAGAAAATTGAATTGGCAAACCCTGCTTTTTATCCAACCTATGTTTCAAGCCAAAGTAATCGAAATTACCAAGTAGTCCCCCTTGAAAATGCAGGCTCCTTTGGGCTTGAAAATGCTTCGGCTAAGTATCAGGAAATTCAAGATCATATGACTCAATGGCTCCGTTAATTCGGGGCCTTTTTATGAGCATTTTGGAAGGATGTTTCGCAATGAAACAAAACGATTATCAAGGTAATTTTTTATCTTTGTTGTTTATTGTTTTAGTCTATTTTTTTACTAGGAATTATTATAGTCCCTTCTTTTGGATAATCCTTGGTTTATTACTGCTGCTAGCATTCCTCAATGAAGAGAATCGATTATTTGCATGGGTCGTAATTTCCTTCTTTGGGGGCAATTTTATTGTCATTTATCTAGATAAGTTTATCGGAGGTATGGTTGCGGATCCTTTCTTTCGGGTAATCATCAACCAAATCTTGTTCACTATTCCAATCCTATCGATGTGTTATGTTATCAAACAATTCAATAAAAGGCTTAGCTTCTTTTTTAAAAAACCGGAATCTTTTAGTATCCTATATATCGTTTTGCTTTTTATTGTTGCAGGATTTCTTTTGTTATTTTTTATAAAGGATGGTTTCGACGTTTTCTTCTCCCTTTTCACTTTCTCACTACTTCATGCCGCCGTTCAGGAGGTCATTTGGCGCGGTATTTTGTTAACACAGATGATTAAGATTACGAGTGAAACAAGAGCTATACTATTTACTAGTCTCGCCTTTAGTGTTAATACAACCATATTTGGATTCTCTATAGCCGTTCTTCTGATATATTTAATTTTAGGCTGGATATTTGGTTTTTTAACAACAAAATATAAAAGCATTTTGCCTGCTATTTTGGTTCATTTGGTGGTGTTACTATTCTCCTTCTTAAATGGCTGGATTCAACTGCCAATCTTATAGAGTGAAGCAACATCATCGATAATTAGAGAAGCTTTATTATATAATAACAATAGAGGTATTTTTGAAAGGAGAAAAAGATGAACATCCAAATCAGCAGTGCAGCAGCAGCGTGGTATAAACAAGAACTTAATTTAAAAAACGGTGATTTTGTTCGTTTCTATGTACGTTATGGCGGGTATAGCCCGGTACAGAAAGGTTTTTCGCTTGGGATTTCTAGTGATGAACCCAATGATATAGGTGCAAAGACAACCGTAGATGGAATCACTTTTTATGTTGAAGAAAAAGATTTATGGTATTTCGATGACCACGATCTAATTGTTGACCTACACAAAAAATATGAAGAGCCTGTTTTAGATTATAAAAAAGCATAAACAACATAAATCAAGCACACATGAGGTTGTATCATCATGTGTGCTTTCTAATTACATTTTCTCAAGTTGATGGACCACATTTTCGCATATTTCATGAGTTTTTAAAGAATCACTTGCTGTAATAGATGGGAATTCGTTATTGCGGATCGCATTAATAAATTCTGCGACTATTTGTTCAAATCCTCTTTTATATAATGTAGAATCCCAGTTGTCAAAAGAAAGTGCTATATCTTTCTGATCACGATAAATCGTTAATTGGTCTAAATCATGAATAACCCTTTTTTCATTTGTTCCCATGACCTCTAGCTTTTCTTCAACAGCCCCGCTGTCGCGATTCATAATAGCCAGACCTGTCATATCTTTAGAGATCAATTGAACCACAACATGATAAAGCATTTCATTCCTAACTCTTCCATGAACGATAATATCCTCAATTTCACCTTTAAACAGGTAACGGACCGTATCGATAACATGGATGAAATCATCATAAACAAAGGACCGAATCGTACCAGGTAGAGCATGGCGATTCTTTTGCAAAATAATCATATTTGGTTCATTCACTTCGGCAATGGTCTGATAAAACGGGGCAAACCGTCTGTTAAAACCAGTCATCAAGATTAGACCTTTTTCCTCGGCTAATTCAACAAGCTCCTTGGTAGTTTCCAAGTGATAGGTAATAGGCTTGTCTACATAAACATGGATACCGTTCTGTAAGAGTTCTCTTACAATACTTTCATGTGATTCCGTTGACGAGTGAACAAATGCTCCTTTTATCCCGCTTTCAATGATAGAAGGAAGACTAGAATGAGTATTTGAAAAGCGATATTGATTACTTATTTCCATTAATATTTGGGTATTTCTAGTAAATAAATGGATTTCCACATCAGCCAGCTTACTAACAACAGGCAGATAAGCTTTTTTCGCAATATCGCCAAGCCCGATGATTCCCAGTTTTATCATGGTTCATCTCCCCTTTTATCCCCAAATATGTTTCTGTAATCCTTCTTTATGTAATATTTCTTTTTGTCTTTCTCCGATTAAATCAAAATGTGAATATCCGTCACGGCGGTGGTGAATCCATTCCTTTTTCAACCCATACTTCCTTCCCCATTCAGCCAGTTTTTCAAGGTCATGGCAGCCTACCTTGGTAACCGTTTTGCTTCCTGGGAAGCGGTCATCCAGCCAATAATGTGTTAAGAATGCAATTTCACCCGCATCGATTTTTTGTTTCCATTCCTTTATTTCCTGTCTTTTGATTCCAAATGCCATAAATTCACCCCAAAGCTCATTCCATTACTTTTTCTTAATTTCTTCATACTTCTGGAACCATTCAGGGAACGCCTTTTTAAAAGCGATCGGTCTAAAGTTGTCCTTTTTGACAACAATATGAGTTGAAGTTCCTTCTGCACAAACTTCCTGGTCACCATTGATGATGGAATAGCCATAAACGGTTTTAAGCCCGTCATTTTTCTCAATCCACGTCTTAACAAAACCTCTATCGCCGTAGCGTAACGGCTTTTTATAGGTTGCCTGGATGTCATAAACGGGCGCAAAATACCCTGCGTTCTCCATGTCTACATAACTATATCCAAGATCCTCAATTAACCCGCTTCTGCCGAGCTCAAAGTATTTCAAATAGTTTGCATGGTAGATGACTCCCATCATGTCAGTATCTGCATATAAAAGTTGAATTTCTCTCGTTGAAATAAATACATTATCCATTCTTTATTCCCCTTCCCTATTTAAAGGAAATTTATTTAGCGCCTTTTCCACATCTTCACCTTCAATATGAATGGCTTTTTCTAATAAATCCTCTTCCTGTGGTGCTCCCATGAGCCTCATTGCTTGCGCTTGTATCATCTCATCAGCCAAATTGGTAGCAAATCTTCCGTTCCCTTCGAACGTATGATTCTCAATACTTTGTTTCAAAAGAGTTCTGGCCCCTTCAGTTAATTGGTATTGAAAGCTTTCTACGTACGTCTCGATAATGGCCAGCAGCTCCTCCGCTGAATAATCCGGGAACAGAAAGAATTTCTTAAACCGAGAGCGCAGCCCAGGGTTACTCTCTAATAGCTGGTCCATTTCTTTTGGGTAACCCGCAAGCACGACAACAAGATTTTCATTATGCTTGGTCATTTCATCAACGAGGGTATCTACTACTTCTTTACCAAAATCACCTGCTGTCTGGCTTAAGAGTGAATAGGCTTCATCAATAAATAACACCCCGCCAAGCGCTTCTCGTATCTTTTTCTTTGTTTTTCCTGCGGTTTGTCCGACGTATCCCGCAACAAAATCTGCCCTGCTGGCGACAATTAAATGACCTCTTTTTAACATCCCGCATTCTTTTAGGAGCTCCGCATAAATTTTAGCCACAGTCGTTTTACCCGTTCCCGGGTTACCTGTAAATACTGAATGAAGCTGAATGGGTACGGTTGGCAGCTTTTTTTCTTTTCTAAACTGCTGCATTTTAACAAAGGAAACAAGGGTCTCCAATTCACCCTTTAACTCTGTCATGCCTATTAACCGTTCTAATTTTTCGAAAGGTGATTCCCGATGTTCATCCTTCTCGACGCCAAAGTCTTTTTTATCTAATAATGTGTAGGTGAGAATATCCTCATTTGAAATGGGATGATCAGACCCTTTCTTAAAGATTGCATCCAACACAATATTACGCACGGATCTTGCATTACCAAATGTATCATCTACCCGTTCCTGTTCAAGGCGATGATTGATTTCTATCTTCGCTTCTTCCGTAAGGATATAATCGTTTTCAGAGGCAATCTTGTCGGCGATTAAAAGTAATTCCTCATTGGAATAATTGGGCAAATGGATGAGATTCGATTGAGGGAAGCGGCTTCTTAATCCTGGGTTAGCATCTAAAAAGATACGCATTTCATCTGGATATCCCGCTAGAATAACAGCGAATTTCCCACCATATTCCTTTCCGGTCATAAGTGAAACAAGGGTATCAACCGCTGTTTGCCCATAATCATTTCCTGATTGTCCTTCACGTTTTAAACTATAGGCTTCATCAATGAACAGAACGCCTCCAATCGCTTTCTCAACGACCGCTCTAACGTTTTCTTCTGTTTGACCTACAAACGCCCCAACGAGCTGGGATCGGTCCGTCTCAATCACTTCTGGCCGTGGCAGGACCTCAAGCTCATGATAGATTTTTGCTAATAAACGTGCGATGGTTGTTTTTCCGGTACCAGGATTTCCAGTCAGAATCATATTAAGACTTAATTCATCTTTTGTTTGGAATCCAAGTTTTTTACGGTCCTTCTGGTATTTTAAAAATTGATAAAAATCATTGACTCGTTTTTTGACAACATCCATTCCAATCATTTCGTTTAATTCGTCTAAGGCATTAGCTGTTTCTTGATTCTCATCTTCTTCCATCAAAAAGACCCTCTGCCAGTCTTTTTTAATGTCTTCGAGGCTGGATAAATGTAGTTTTAAGTCATCAAAGTAAGTCGCCGTATGAAAAACACCTTTAATTGATTCCTCATACTCTTCAGCAGCCTTCAGAAGGTTACCGCTAATCTCAATCGCGGTAGACAGCAGTTCAATTAGTTCTTTGTATTGAATTAAAAGTGTCGTGTTTCCAAGCGTATCAGCAAGATTCATCTTTTCTGTGAGATCTTCCACCTGATTATCTGCCTCTGCTAAGAAACTTTGACAAATTTGTATGTATTGTTCTGCAACCTTTTTCTTTGCTGTTCGATTATCTGTTTCCCGAATGGCGGGAAACGTAAGAACATCCAAAATGTCTTTTTTCATTTTCCAATCGTATTGAATGAAGTAAGATTTTGCCTTTGTGTTCTCCGGATGTAGTTCTAATGCTTTGTGAAGCCACGCCGAAGCTAATGAATCTTGGTTTTTACGCTCCAGACGTGATAAGGCAGCAACGGTTAACATCCTTGACAGTAGAACAGGGTTAGATTCACTACGTATAGCTGTTAAGAGTTCATTTTCATTGGAAATAAACCCTTGTTCATTCAGTTCATTTTCCCACTGAAGTAATTTTTCATTATTGTTTAACGAGTTTGTTTGTTGTTTTATCATTAGGATCACTTCTTCTTCAAAATTTCCCTTTTATCTTACCACAACCTGTTCACTGACACGAAATTCGAAGGCTCTCATAAAAATGGGACTGTTGATTTCCTCTTCACTAAGGAAAACTTCTTTGAATAAACACCGCAGGGACAGGCGGTCTTTGCGGGTCACGAGGCGCTGCGCTCCTGAAGCGTTTATGAAGCCCATAATTGTAACTTCTCGAAAAAATCTGGCCTCATGAGGCGTTCATGAAGCCAATAATTGTAACCTCTCGAAGAAATCAGGCTTCATGAAGCGTTTATGAAGCCCATAATCGTACTATCTCGAAGAAATCAGACCTCATGAAGCGTTCATGAGCCCATAATTTAAATAGTTTCTACGCACCATCGGGGTCTCCCCCTGCCCCGTACTCCCGCAGGACATTGAATTTTACATCCACGAATCCGCCCACGCACGAAGAAAATGCGATAGCATTTTCGAGGAGTCTTCGCGCCTTCCGCTCCAATCAACAGTGTGCCTTAAATAAAAACTTCAATTAAAAAGGACCTGTACGAAATGAACAGGTCCTGAATTCTTAATTAAACTTCATCCTTGATTTCTGCTCGGTAGGATTCAATGCTTTCACGGCGTCTTTCGTTTTTTGCTTTAATTTGCTGACGCTGTGTTTCACTATCAGTAAATGCTAGTGATTCTTCCGCTGCTTCAATGTTTTCAATAGTATCATGAATCATAGATTGAAGCTTTTCTGCATTATCACTTCGATCATCTGGTTTCGGTTTGTTGTTATAAGTCATGGAATGGTTCCTCCTTCATGGTGTCGTGGTACAGATATAGTTTGTTTCGAAGTGAAAAAAATATCACAGAAAATATTTGCTATAAAAAGGCTGTATTGTAATGATTGTTGTTAAAATCTTAAAAGCCGATTTTAACGTGGAAATAGTTATTTTGCACTTTTGAATTTAGGTTTGCAGGCTCTTTTCTATACTTTGTTTTAAAAAGCAACAAAGTCTAGAAAGGAGCCTAAAAAAGACCCGCTGGCATATGCCTTGCGGGTCTTGTCCAATGATTATTCACCTTTAGTTTGGATTACTTGTGCGTGTTTACCAGATGTATCTTGATACTTTTTCCCTTTGTTGCCACCGTAGCGCTGTGACTTATTTCCAAGTTCATCGGTGCTAAAGCCTTGTTGACTATGTTTTGGATTACTCATGTAATATCCCTCCTCCTTAACATTTTGTCCGTTTTAAAGGAGGAACATGATTGGTAATCTATGTGAGTTTATTCTGCTTTACCAAGGCGCTTTTCTTCTAAACGCATTTCAATTTTTTCCATCGCAGTTCTATCTTTCAAAAGTTGACTTTTATTTTCGGATACAAGTTCTGCAAAAGAACGTTTTCTAGGCTTTCTCATGTATATCACCTTCCTTATGACCTATTCTAACAGTTATTATGCCCGGAAACGGTTGCAATTATTACAACTTTTTGAAAATTATAAAGAAAAGTCTACCATAAAGCATTAAAGGGCTAAACTGTAATAAAAAAAGACAATGGATTACACATCCATTGTCTACTTCAGTTCCTTTGCATACTGTTTCATTGCGTCAAGATTCATCGCGCCAATATATTTGTTTCCGATATTCCCATTTGTATCAATAAAATACGTTGTTGGAATCGATAGAACTTGATACGTTTCATTTACTTTGTCTTCTGCATCTAAAGGAATCGGAAAAGTAATTCCATTTTCATCAACAAAAGCTTTTACATCTAAATGTGGGTCAATATTTACGGCTAGAATAACAACATCATCCCCAGTTTCTTTATGAAACTCCTCCATGGCTGGCATTTCTGCTTTGCATGGCGGGCACCAAGTTGCCCAGAAATTGAGCATTACTTTTTTTCCTCTAAAATCGGAAAGCTTAACGGTATCGCCGGCTAATGTTCTAAGTTCAAAATCTGGAGCTTTTGCCCCAACCTTTAATCCGCCCATGTTAGCTGCTTCTTGACTTACATTTTCGGGTTCAGCCTTTTTATCCATAGCCTGCACGATCGCAACTCCAAGTAAGGCTATTAACACTACAGCAGCAATGACTTTCTTCACCATTCCCCGAACCCCCTTGATTCAATAATATGCTACATCGATTTTACACTATAAAGTAAGTTGAAATACAGATTGTATATGCCAAATATGTGACATTTTAAAAATAGTTTAGTAAAAGTATTCTAGAAAAGCAAATAAAGTTACTTTTTTAAGGCGTTAAGGACACTGGTTGTCACCCGGTCTACAATTAAATCAATATCCCGATCAGATAAAGTCTGTTCATTCACCGCGGATACTTTCTTTGCCTGCGTGCCTTCAGGTACATCAACTCCTAATGGTGAGATTCCTTCAAGACCCATCATCGCTTTAATATCGATGAGTTTAGCCACATTCTCTTTTGAAAGTTCGCGGTCCCCTTTGAGTTGCCTTGATATCCAATTTATTTTTGCAGTAAACTCTAATGATTCCATTAAATAATATGCCTGTTCTAAATTCTTCCCCCATGTTAAGGCGCCGTGGTTTTCTAATAACACACCTTGATGATCGTAGACATGTGTTTTGATTGCTTTAGGAACCTCATCTGTTGAAGGTGTTCCGTACTCTGCTAGAGGAATCGTTCCCAGGGAGACAACTGCTTCAGGCATAATGGCCTGATCTAGGGGAATTCCAGCAATTGCAAAAGCTGTCGCATATGGAGGATGAACATGTAAAACGGCATGCACATCTGGACGTTCGTGATAAACAAGGAGGTGCGTTTTCATTTCCGAAGTTGGCTTAAAATCTCCCTCAATGACATTTCCTTCCCCATCTACTTTAATAATCATTTCTGGGGTCAGGATACCCTTGCTTACATTGGTTGGAGTAATTAAGAACTCGTTATCACTAATGCGGACAGAAATATTCCCATCATTGGCAGCAACGAATCCCTTTTCATACACACGTTTTCCAATTTCGCATATTAGTTTTTTATATTTAATCTCGATAATCATCCTAAACCCTGCTTTCAATTAGGAATCCATTTTACCTAGTAGTATACCCTTCTCCTGTATGATATTAGAGTTTTATACAATGTTAAAATTAACGCAATCTTATGAAAATTTGTTAAGATATATCTACAGAGAGGAGTTGGAGAAATGAAGATTCTTGTTTTAGGAGGAAGCCGCTTTCTAGGCAGAACCTTTGTTGAGGAAGCACAGAGGCAAAACCATGAGATAACTATTTTTAATCGGGGAAATCAAAATGAAGGGTTTAAAGATGTTGAGATTATTACTGGTGATCGTCTTAATGACTTAAGTAAACTAAAGAATCGGTATTGGGATGCTGTATTAGATACAAGTGGATTTATCCCTTCTTCGGTCTTAAAATCCACCGAACTGCTAAAAGATCGTGTGAAGCATTACACCTTTATTTCGAGCATTTCTGTTTACAAAGATTGGGTCCAGGAAAATTTCGATGAAACGTATCCGGTTTACAACATGTCATTAGAGAAAGCAAATGAGCTTGCTAAAGACAGCAATATATATCAGTATTATGGACAATTTAAAGCATTATGTGAAGTGGTCGCTCAGAAAGCTATGCCTGGCCGCGTTGCAAATATTCGTGCAGGCCAATTAATTGGACCTAACGACTATACTGACCGCATTCCCTATTGGATACATAGAATCGCTGCTGGAGGTAAGATTTTAGCACCAGGAAATCCTAACAGACCTGTGCAGATGATTGACAATAAAGACCTGGCACATTGGATCTTGTCAATGATGGCTAATCAAACAGCGGGAACTTTTAATGCTACAGGACCAGACTATACACTTACAATGAAAGAGATTCTTGCAGCTTGTATGAAGGTAACAGGCACCGAATCAGAAATCGTGTGGGCTTCAGAAAAATTTCTCCTTGAGAATAAGGTTGCGCCGTGGACGGAAATGCCTCTTTGGGTGCCTGAAGAGTTTCCTTTGGAGCCAGAGCTTAAGGATCCATGGAGAGGTGCTTTTACCGTAAATATTGATAAAGCCATTGCGAGCGGACTTACCTTTAGGCCTTTAAAGGAGAGTCTAGCGGAAATTTATGAATGGGAAAAGCAGCGTATTTTAGCTTCCGATGAATGGATATCTGGAATGAGTGCTGATCGTGAAAAAGAGCTGCTTGAATTGTGGTTTCAACAAACGAGTAAATGATTTCGCGGATAAAATTCAATTACGGCCGATATACTAGAATAGCCCCTCATCAGCGAGGGGCTATTTAATGTGGATTTACATTAATTTTCTTTTTTGCTTCAAGAGTTCATTAAATTCATTGTCTAATTCCACGTATTTAGGACTTTTTGGGTCTATTAGTGATAATTCACCCAAAATGGTAGCAATTCTATTTTCGATTATCATTAAAGATTCTTTACTATCAGTAGGTTCGGCACGGGTGGGTTTATTAAAGTACTCTTCCGGTTTTATTTCCATACGCTTTATCTTCTGATTTTCAAACACAAGGAGTTTATCACACAGCTTATTTAAGAAATAAAAGTCATGCGAAACAGTGATAATCGTTCCTGCGAATTCATTTAGTGTTTTTTCAAGCTGTTCCCTGCTTGGTAAATCGAGGTGATTGGTCGGTTCATCCAAGATAAGAACATCATATTCTTTCATTAACATTTCGACTAGTTTGACACGAGTTCTCTCTCCAAGGCTCAGTGTTCGAATAGGCTTTGTAATAAACTCTTCCTTCAATCCGAGATTGGCAAATAAAGTTCTCGCCTTGAGAATGTTTTCTCGGTCCGTAAAGCCTAATGCCTCTAAAGCTGTTTTCTCAGCTGGTAAATTGTCAACATCCTGACTTAAGTAAGCAATCTTTAATGAATCACTTTTCCAAAGGTAGCCGCCAGTAACGGCTGTTTCACCAAGAATCATTTTAATTAAGGTGGTTTTACCGCAGCCATTTTCTCCAAGTAAACCAATACGTTCCCCGTGATTGATATAAAAGTGACATTCGCTAAAAAGGGATCTCTCTTCAAACGACTTCGATAAACTCTTGGCCTCAATTATCCTTTTTCCTCTATTTCCTTTCGTATCAAACTGAAATCTAACTTTTGTCTCCTCTAGAGGTTTGTCGACCTCGTTTTTTTCTAGCTCGCTCTGAAGACGTTTCATTTTAGATTTCACTTGAGCATCACGTTTCTTCGCCTTAACTCGGTGATATTCTTTATTTCCATAATCTCTGCCTTGTTTTGTTGATGTTCTGTGAGCCTTTTCAGACCATGACGATAATTGCTCCATCTGCATTTCGATATCTTCTTTTTTACGCTGCTGCACCTCATAATGGTGCATTTGGGTTTCAAGTCGGTGCTGCTTTTCCTTCTGATAATCACTATAGTTCCCATTGTAGAAATTCAACTTTGTATTCTCTATTTCAAAAATACGTGTCACCGTTTTATCTAAGAAATGCCGGTCGTGAGAAATAATCAATACTGGACCTTTAAATTTCTCCAGCTCTTCAATCAGCCATTCTATCCCTTTAAAATCTAGGTGGTTGGTCGGCTCATCGAGAATCAAGAATCCCGGCTTGGAAGCCCACACGTTGGATAATGCGAGTTTCAACTTTTCGCCGCCGCTTAAATGGTTTAAACGCTTCTCTTCCCATGCAGAGACCTTTTTCAGTCCTAACTTACTTGAGTGCTGCAATAGGTCTTCCTCTATTGAAAATAATTCATTCGCTTCATAATCGATTGATTGTGTAAGGTATCCAATCTTTAATTCGTGTGATTTTTCAACGAACCCCTTATCAGGTGTGATTTTACCAGTAAGGATATTGGCCAATGTTGTTTTCCCGGTGCCGTTATACCCTACGAGACCAATTCTTTCGCCATTTTTAATATCAAATGATATATTATCTAAGATTTTCCTAAGATTAAAGTTCATTTCAATTCCAGTTACTTTTATAACAGATAAATGATTTTTGTTCATAAAAAAACTCCCTTCGATGGAACCTGAAGAGAGTTTTGAGTCATGTCGTTTAAGCAATCCATAAAAAAGCATAGTTAATAAGCCGCAAAATGACCTAAGTTAACGATGTTTTCATAGAAATATAAACGTTCAGGACTTAAAAAAGGATAGACTAATCCTATTCTTCAGGTTCACCATTTTTTCGCTATTCGAATAAATGTCTGAAAAATAAGATTATAACTTCATTCCTCTTTACCATTCCTTTACGTTTGTTATGTTTATTTTATTGTACCTAAACCGAAATTGTCAATGATTTCCGTAAAATTAACATTGGAATTAGGCTTCCCACTCTCAATATTATTTTTTAAATTGGTAAGAGTATACGTCTGCCAATCCTGCCAATTTTCCAAATCCCATTTCTCCAAAAATAAAGTATATAAAAAGATCTCTCTGATTTTTAAAAAGATAGGAATTTGTAGAATAAGTTCTTTGCTAAGAGTGTGTTCCTGTTGATAACCACGTAAAAAATGCATCCAGAATTCGCTGCTAAATTGGGTGTGTTCGGGTGTAAACGAGGAAGCTTGCCAATAGGCATGATAAAATGAAGTTGCTAAATCATATGCCAACCAATGGTAAGCACAATCATCAAAATCAAAAACTGTCAGCCGTCCTTCATTGACAAAAATATTACCTTGATGAAAATCATTATGTATAAGGCCAAATAGGTCAGGAGTTAGCGGGAACGTTGCTAACTGCATTAATAGTTGTTGGTACTTTTCTGCAATTGTTTCTGAAGTGATTTTTGGGAATAGCTTTAATAAATCCGGTTCTTGCACAGTCCAAATGGGACGATCTACTTTTATTTTTTTTCCAGCACTATGCATCCTCCCCATTACATTTCCCCAGCGATATAATAGGTCATCGTTCCATACTTCAGTCTTGGTAACATCAATGGATGTTCCTTTTGCTTTCTCAAATGCCACGACAAAATGGTTGCTGCTAATGGGTTCTATTAACTTGTTATTCAGAGTTTTCACAGGTAAAGATACTGGCACCCCATTCTCCCATAACCCCTTTATAAATGCCAATCATTCATAATATCAACTTGCTTTCGTCTGTTGGAAGGCGAAACTCTAAAAATGAGATTACCATGGGAATAAACAGTATTATGAAAGCCGTCATTAATTGGTACGAGCTTACCTTCCGTATAGCCATATAAACGTAAAATACAATCAGTAATCATGTTATTCTCTCTTTTCTAAATGAGCACCTATTTTAATTTTTTTAAAATTTTATCTGCATAGCTCCCAAAACGAGAATTTGTCGCTGTTCCTCTTTTTTCAAGTAATCTTTCCATTTCCAACCTTTTTTTCATAATCTTTGCCTGAAGACGTTCTTTCTGTTCTTCGTCGACTGCTCCTTCTAGCAATTCTTCCATCCTAAAGATTTCTTTTTTAATATCTTCGGGTGAATAGCCCGCATTATTTAACACGCGGTATGCCATTTTCCATTCATCAGACATTCCCGGAAAATTATCCTTTATTTCCAGTGACTGCCCCATTCCAGGAAGATTTTCGAACTCCTTCTTCTTTATGGCTTCCTTAATTTTATCTTCGGCGATTTTTGAAAAATCCATTTACACCGCACCCTTCGCTCTACAAGTAAATAGTATATTTTTCTCTAAAATATATTGTTATTACTCTGAAAAAACCACCATGCAAAGGCTGCATGGTGGTTTTTAATATTATGCTTCTTGTAATTTTTCGCGAAGTACCATTGGAAGGATACCGCCATGACGGTAGTAATCAATTTCAACTTCAGAATCGAAGCGAACAAGTACTTCAAATTCCTTCTTGTTTCCAGCTTCATCAGTAGCTGTAACTTTTAGAAGATCACGTGGTCTAACGTTTTCATCCACTTGTACATCGATCGTTTCTTTACCAGTTAAACCAAGTGTTTCAGCGCTTTCGCCCTCTTTAAATTGAAGAGGAAGCACGCCCATTAGCACAAGGTTAGAACGGTGAATACGCTCAAAGCTTTCAGCAATAACTGTCTTAATGCCTAAAAGGTTTGTTCCTTTAGCAGCCCAGTCACGTGAAGAGCCCATTCCGTAGTCTTTTCCAGCAAGAACAACAAGTCCTGTGCCGTTTTCTTTGTACTTCATGCAAGCATCGTAGATAGATGTAACTTCACCAGTTGGCCAGAAAGTTGTGAAGCCGCCTTCAGTGCCAGGTGCGATTTGGTTACGGATACGAATGTTTGCAAATGTTCCACGCATCATAACTTCGTGGTTACCACGGCGAGAACCATAAGAGTTGAAGTCACGAGGCTGAACACCTTTTTCTAATAAATACTTACCAGCTGGTGTATTCTTACCAATAGCACCTGCAGGAGAGATATGGTCAGTTGTTACTGAATCCCCAAACTTACCTACCACACGAAGTCCAGTTAATGGTTCAACTGTACCTGGCTCAGGTGATAAGCCTTCAAAGAATGGTGGGTTTGCAATATAAGTGGAATCTTCATCCCAAGTATATAATGGCTCATTGCTCGTTTGGATTTCGTTCCAACGCTTGTTGTCTCCGAACACATTCGCATATTCTCTGCGGAATAATTCAGGAGTTACAGTACGTTTAACTACATCATTTACTTCAGCAGTTGATGGCCAAATATCCTTGAAGAATACATCGTTTCCGTCTTTGTCTTTACCAATTGCTTCAGAAGCGAAATCAATGTTCACAGTTCCAGCTAGTGCATAAGCGACAACTAGTGGTGGTGAAGCTAGGTAGTTACCTTTTACAAGCGGGTGAATACGTCCTTCAAAGTTACGGTTACCTGAAAGAACAGATGTAACTAAAAGATCATTTTCAGCGATTGTCTTTTCAATTTCTTCTTTCAATGGACCGGAGTTACCGATACATGTTGTACAGCCGTAACCAACAAGGTTGAAGCCGATTTGCTCTAGATATGGAAGTAATCCAGAATCACGAAGATATCCAGTTACAACCTTTGATCCTGGTGCTAAAGAAGTTTTAACAAACTTTGGAACTTCCATTCCAAGTTCAACAGCTTTCTTTGCAACAAGACCTGCCCCAACTAGAACGTAAGGGTTAGATGTATTTGTACAGCTAGTGATAGAAGCGATAGCTACTGCACCAGTTTTAATCGTTGTTTCGTCACCATTTTGGAAGTTTACGACAGCAGACTTTTCAAGCTCATCTGCTTGTAAGCCGAAGCCTTGGTTTCCTTGTGGAGCTGAAACAGCCTTAACAAATTCTTCTTTCATTTTTGAAAGTGGAATTAAATCTTGTGGACGCTTAGGACCAGAAAGATTTGCCTCAATTACAGAAAGGTCGATTTCAATCACATCAGTGTAAACTGGCTCAAATGATGGATCGAAGAAAAGGCTATTTGCTTTGCAGTACTCTTCTACTACTTGGATATGGCTTTCTTCACGGCCAGTTAAGCGCATATACTCTAATGATTCTCCATCGATTGGGAAGAAACCACAAGTTGCGCCATATTCTGGAGCCATGTTAGCGATTGTTGCACGGTCTGCTAATGGAAGTACAGATACCCCAGGACCGAAGAACTCAACAAACTTACCAACCACACCGTGGCTGCGAAGCACTTGAGTTACTTTTAATGCTAAGTCAGTTGCAGTTGCACCATTTGGAAGCTCACCAGTTAATTTAACACCGACAACTTCTGGAACTGGGAAGTAAGAAGGCTGTCCAAGCATTCCTGCTTCTGCCTCAATACCACCAACACCCCATCCTAAAACACCAATACCATTGATCATAGTAGTGTGGGAGTCAGTACCAACTAATGTATCTGGATATGCTTCTAATTCACCGTCAGCTGTCTCAGCTACGTGTACCACATCTGCTAAGTACTCAAGGTTAACTTGGTGTACGATACCAGTTGCTGGTGGAACAGCACGATAGTTATTGAATGATTTTTGAGCCCAGCTTAGGAACTGGTAACGCTCAGCATTACGTTCAAATTCATAATCCATGTTAACACGTAGAGAGTCAGCAGAGCCGTAAGCATCTACCTGTACAGAGTGGTCGATAACAAGGTCAACTGTTTTTTCTGGATTAATTTTATCTGGGTTGCCGCCAAGGTCTGCCATTGCTTTACGTAGAGAAGCAAGGTCAACTACTGCAGGAACACCAGTAAAGTCTTGTAGGATTACGCGAGATGGCTTGAATGGAACATCCACTTCTTTAAGCTCATCTGTTCCCCATTTTGCTAAGTTTTCAACGTGCTCCTTTGCGATGACACGGCCATCGTATTGACGAAGCACAGATTCAAGTAATACTTTTACGGAATATGGCAATTTAGTAACGTTGCCAAGACCAGCTTCTTCAAGTGCACTTAAGCGGTAATAGTGATAACGTTTACCGTTCACTTCGAAGGAAGTGCGTGCATTAAATACATCATTTTTCACCATAGTGAAACCCCCTCATTCGTCATCATTAATTAAATTAACGAAAAGTCGAAAAGTTTGAAAATTCCTATCCATCCCTACTTTTCTCACAATTCTAATCTTAATACAACCTTTTACATAAGTAAATAACAAGAAAGTTATTGCGATTGATAAGTTTTTCTTATGTTTTTTATGTATATTGTTCAAAATATTTAGAAAAATCTTATAATGCCGTATAACTGAATAGTCTTAAAGATTAGAATTGCGTCATATTTATTATCTCAAAAAACTTTTTTGTTGTCATTTATTTTTACTTAAAAGGAAATATTATCTTTATCAGTGAGAATTCTACGGAATTCTTATAGGAGGTGAATGGCATGCAACGAAAGAAGTCAAATCATGTAATTCCGGGCGCAAATGCAGCAAAAGGTCAAGGTATGGGTGCTGGATATAATGAAGAAATGTCTAACGAACCTTTAACAATCAAAGAAAAAATGAACAATAAAAAACGTAAAAAGAATCAATAAAATAAAAAGGCGGAAGCGCCCTACACTAGTCGCTGGGCGCTAGAGCTTGATTGGCAGACAAAAAGCAGGAGTAATCCCCTGCTTTTTAAATATGCTATTCAGTAAGATTTACTTCTTCTACGATGCTCTGCAAATCTTGTTGAAAGCGCTCGAGCTGTGCTCTTTGGTGCTCTGAAGCCACTTCTAATGCATTTTCAATTTGCTGATAAGCTTCATTAACTTCTTCTTTTAAATGCTTTAATTGGTGACCGTAACTGGCACTGTCACTAATGATCGTTTTAAATAATCCCTGTGCTTCTTCATAGCCCTGCTGAGCAGCCTGAAAAGCCTGCTGCTTATCCTTATTATATGGAAATCGATCAATCTCAGGCATTGACTGTTTCACTCCCCTCACGTTTCTATAACGTTAAATTGCACAGCGCCACAACAAATTATTCAGCATAAAAAGTCTCCGGCATTGCATCCTAACAATATAGGAGGAGGGATGAAAATGGTGAACAAAAACGACGGCAAAGATATGCGTAGAAATCAACCAAAGACGTCTGGTCAGCCTGAGCCTTTAAGCGGATCGAAAAAAGTAAAGAACCGCAACCATACTCGCCAAAAAAGTAAATCACATCATGATATGTAAAAGCGGAAGGCGCCTACCTATCGGCGACAGGCATAAGCCGGCTGGAAGGTTGTTCTTTAACCTTCTGGACGGATTGTCTTATGACCCCGAGCCGATGGAGCCTGTTCCCGGATATTTCTCATAGATAAAAATATATATTATCGGACCTTTGAAATAGTGCTAACCCCCTCTAGACCAATGAGGGGGTTGCTTTTATAATTGAAGTAAGGCTTCTTGTAAAAGATGCTCTTCGTCCTCGGTAACTGTTCTTAAATCAATGATGAATTCATCTTTTTGAATTCGTCCAACAATGGCTGGTTTATATTGTGTTCTTAATTTTCTTCCAACCTGTTCTGCTGTTAAGGTATGATGTTTAAGAGCAATCACCAGGGTCGGCAGTTGCACATCCGGCATTGTTCCCCCGCCTACTTGACTTGTACCAGGAAAAATTTTGGCCTCAAAATCATTTGTGTCTTGTAACAATTTTGTAACAAACCTCTTCGTTCTTTCGTCTAATATATCAATAGAAACTAATAAATCATGGATGGTGGGAATGTTATGTACACCATGTTCCCCGCGTGCATAATCAATTAGCGTACCTTCTAACGCGGCTAGAGTCATTTTATCTACGCGAACCACGCGTGCTAATTGATGTTTTTTTAGAATATCTATGATTTTCTTCTTTCCAGCAATAATTCCTGCTTGAGGTCCACCCAGGAGCTTATCCCCACTAAAAGTAACAAGATCTGCACCCATTCCAATGACCTCGCTTACAACGGGTTCATCTCCAATTCCATGCTTTCTGAAGTCGAAAAGGGCACCGCTCCCAAGGTCTTCATAAAAAATAACATCGTTACAAGATTGAGTCAGTCTAATAAGGTCTTCTGTTTCGACTGATTTGGTAAAACCAACCACCTTGAAATTACTTGTATGTACTTTCATGACAATAGCCGTTTCAGAATTTAGAGCTTTTTCATAATCATATAAATGAGTTTTATTTGTAGTTCCGACTTCGACTAATTTCGCTCCACTCTCTTCCATAATGGAAGAGATCCGAAATGAGCCGCCAATTTCTACTAACTGTCCTCGTGAAACAATGACTTCTTTATTTTCTGCAAGCGCTCTTAAAACAAGATAAACAGCTGCCGCATTATTATTAACGACCATTGCCGCCTCTGCACCGGTAATTTCTTTAAGAAGTGCTTCTACATGGCTATGCCTGGATCCACGCTCCCCTTCATCTAACTTGTATTCAAGGTTTGAGTAATTTTGGGCTGTTTCCACAACATGCTGGATGGCGTTGTCACTCAGCCTTGCTCTTCCAAGATTCGTATGAAGGATGGTTCCTGTCGCATTAATTACTCTTTCAAGGGTATAAGAATATTGTTTCTTAATATTGCCGCCTAATAGTTGAAAAACATCCTCTATAAACTGATTTGTACCCGGGATGGCGCCATTCCATTCTCCATTTATTAGTAATGATCTTATTTGATCAAGTGCTTCCTTTAAATGCTTTGTTAATTGGGTAACATCCAAATGATTCTCCCTTAGGAGGGATTCGAACTGCTTGTGGTTTTGTAGTTCATGTACCGCCGGGATTGAGCGTAACCATTCTTTCACCAAAAAAAACTCCTTTACTATACCTACTTTAGTCCTGCTTTTCATTACACCCTTTCATTCTGAATGAATAAAATAAACCATGCAAGGGGGATTGCTATGAAATCCAAAAAAAATATACAGCCCATCGATTTTGACCTTGTGGAAAAGTGGTTGGAAAACTACTGCCTCGATCCTCTAACTACACAAGATGACCTGATTCAATTTCGAATTGATTTATATGAGACTGACAAAGAATGGATCGTGGAGGCATTACTTAACGAGTATAACAGCTCGGAAATTAAGGTTTTTATTGAAGACCATAAGCTTGTTATCACTGCTGGTAAATCTTCCACTTCCTCTAATCAACATAAGAAAATACGTACTATCGAGTTCCCCTTTGAGGTTATTAATCAAAAAGTAAGTGCAAATTATATTAATGGTATATTAGAGGTTCTTATTTCGAAAAATGAAAAAGGTCCAGGGAAAAACTGCTACATTACATTGCCTTAAGTTATCTTACGGCATTATTTTTTTTGCGATTTTTCGGTTAACATAATATTGTTACTACATTAATAAACCCTCATACCAAATGGTTGATATGAGGGTAATGTTTATTTTTGTGATATTTTATTAATGATATCGTCGGTGTCAGGAAACACCCCTGTATCTAACTTAGAATAGATTTTTTCCCCATTGACAGTTACTTCGAATGCCCCGCCTGAAACAGGGATTAATTCCATTTTTCCAATGTTACGGTTAAAGTGTGTAAAAAGTTCTTCCGCGAGACCCGCGGCTTTAGGTGCGTAGTTTCATTGCATGCAGAATTCAACAATAACATGATAGTTGCTCATCTTTTTACTCCTCCATTACATAAATCTAATTTCCTACATCACTATAGTAAAAATATTTTATCGCAACGTTATTTTCCATGCAAATCTTTTGCTTGTTCATAGTGTGTGCAGTTTTTTTTCGAAACAGTTATACTAATAAATGGAGGTGGAACGATGAGTGAGCAAGAGAAAATACGCCTAACCTCTTTATCAACTAAAGCGGGCTGAGGCTGTAAAATTGGTCCTGAGGACCTGGCGCAAGTTTTGCGTCATTTACCAAAGCAAGACCCTGTTCCTGAGTTATTAGTGGGACACGAAACTTCTGATGATGCAGGAGTGTATCAGTTAACGGACTCGATTGCCCTTATTCAAACGGTCGATTACTTTACCCCAATTGTGGACGACCCATATATGTTTGGACAGATTACCGCTGCCAACGCCTTAAGCGATGTTTATGCAATGGGTGGAGAACCGAAAACAGTTCTAAATATTGTAGGTTATCCAATAAAAAAACTCGGTCCTGAGATGCTTTCCGATATACTGCGTGGTGCAGCCGATAAAGTAAAAGAAGCTGGCGCCTTAACGGTCGGAGGTCATTCTATTGATGACCAAGAGCCAAAATTTGGTCTATCTGTAACGGGAATCGTTCATCCTGATAAGGTTTGGAAGAACGTTGGAGCTAAGCCTGGTGATGTATTAGTGATTACAAAGCCGATTGGCGTTGGTATTATTACCACTGGGATTAAACGTAGTGTCGTTACGGCGGAACAAGAACAAATTGTTACCGATACAATGGCTGAGTTAAACAAAACCGCTGCTGAGGTGTTGACGAACTACCACCCACATGCTGTAACGGATGTAACAGGATTCGGGTTACTTGGCCATAGCAGTGAGATGGCGCGTGGAAGTAATGTGAGCTTTGAAATCAACTACTCTAAAGTTCCAATCCTTGAAGGTGCATTAGAGTTAGCCAGGGATGGAGTTGTACCTGGAGGTTCAAAATCCAATCATAAATGGTTAATTAATGATGTTGTCTATAAAGATCTTTTGCCAGAGGAACAATTAGTTCTTTGTGATGCGATTACTTCTGGAGGACTTCTTGTTTCGATGAGTGAAGAAGAAGCTGTTCAGTACGTGAATAACCTCCATTCTGCCGGTAAACACCATGCCGCCATTATCGGCAGGGTTACGGAAAAGAAAGAGAATTTAATTTATGCAATGAGGTAACAGCGTGGCATGGGCTACGCTGTTTTTTTCTTGTTAAAGATGATGCAAGAATAAAACCTTACAGCTTTTATGCAAAAGCGTACAGGTTCTACAAAAAAGCGTACAGGTTCTACAAAAAAGCTTACAGTTTCTACAAAAAAGTGTACAGGTTCTACAAAAAAGCATACAGTTTCTACAAAAAAGTGTACAGGTTCTACAATCGGTCGGTCACTCCAGTTGAAATAAAAAAAGATGACCGAAAATATCCGGTCATCTTTCAACTTTTCATTGGATACCACTTGTTTTGGTTTTGTTAACGGTCAATTTATTCGTTAACTTATTAATCATATCTTCAGTCATTCTCGCTAGGTCATATTCGAATTTGAAGCCCCACTCTTCCTCTGCTGCAATAGCATCGATCGAATTTGGCCAACTGTCGGCAATTTTTTGGCGGACAGGATCCACCTGATAAGTGAGTTTGAATCCTGGTATGTGTTTTCTAATCTCGTTTGCAATTTCTTCTGGATCAAAGCTCATTGCAGTTACATTGAATGAGTTACGGTGCTTAAGCCGGCATGGGTCAGCTTCCATCAAATCGATAATCGCATTTAGTGCATCAGGCATATACATCATATCCATATACGTACCTTTATCAATATACGATGTATATCGTCCGTTTTTGATGGCTTCATAGTAGATTTCCACAGCATAATCTGTGGTGCCGCCGCCAGGCAGTGCTACGTGTGAAATTAAGCCTGGGAAACGAAGTCCCCTCGTGTCGACTCCAAATTTGTGATAATAGTAATCGCCTAAAAGCTCGCCAGCTACTTTATTTACGCCGTACATGGTCGTGGGACGCATAATCGTATCCTGTGGTGTGCTGTCTTTCGGTGTAGACGGTCCAAATGCACCAATCGAACTTGGAGTGAAAAATTGGGCATTAAGCTCCCTTGCCGTTTCTAATGCATTCATCAACCCGCCCATATTTAAATTCCAAGCTAAGACTGGTTTTGCCTCCGCTGTTGCCGACAATAGTGCGGCTAAGTGCATGATCGTATCAACCTTGTATTTTTTCGCAATGTCGCCCATCTTGTTTAAATCTGTAACATCTAAAGTTTCAAATGGACCGCTCTGTGCTGCTTCACTGTCATTCTTTCTAATATCAGTAGCAATTACATTATCATACCCATACGTTTCCCGTAATTTCATAGTGAGCTCGGAACCAATTTGTCCGAGTGCACCAGTAATTAATATCCGTTTCATTCTTCTCCGTCCTCCTCACTTATCTCATGCAATTCGTCCAGCGAAGGGTATTAAATAATCCCCATTTCCTTACCGACTTTCTCATAGGTCGCAATCGCTTGATCAAGCATTTCTTTTGTATGTGCTGCAGTCGGCATATTGCGAACCCGTCCTGTTCCTTGAGGTACGGTTGGGAAAACAATCGCTTTTGCATATACTCCCTCTTCATTTAATCGTTTGCTAAATTGCTGCGTAAGAGCTTCGTCGCCAATAATACATGGTGTAATCGGTGTTTCACTGTTACCGATATTAAAGCCTAATCCCTTTAAGCCTTTTTTCAGGTAATCTCCATTTTCCCAAAGCTTTTTATTAAGCTCGTTACTTTCCATTAAGATTTCAATGGAACGTTTACTTGCTGCTACATCTGCTGGTGTGAGTGATGTAGAGAATAGGAACGGGCGGCTGCGGACCTTTAACCAATCAATTAAATTTTTCTTCCCTGCTACATATCCGCCTACTACACCAATCGCTTTTGATAGCGTACCGATTTGGAAATCGATTTTATCAGACAAGCCGAAATGCTTAACTGTACCGGCACCATCACCAAGGACACCTGATCCATGTGCATCGTCTACATATGTAATAAGATCGAATTCTTCAGCAATTTTTACGATTTCAGGTAATAATGCAATGTCCCCGTCCATGGAGAATACACCATCGGTAATAACCATGATTTTATTGTATTGACCTGATTCCTTCGCTTCCTTGGCCTTTCTTCGTAAATCTTCCATATCAGAATGATTAACGCGGATAATCTTTGCTTTGGATAAGCGGCAGCCATCAATAATAGAAGCGTGGTTTAATTCGTCAGATAAAATCGCATCATTTTTATCCATTACCGCAGAAATCGCGGCCATATTACAATTAAAGCCTGATTGATAAGCGATTGCTGCTTCTGTATGTTTGAATTCGGCTAATTTTTCTTCTAATTCTACGTGAAGTTTTAATGTACCGTTAATGGTACGAACTGCGCCGGCACCAACACCGTAAGTTTCAATGGCATCCTTAGCTGCTTGCTTCAAACGTTCATCGGTTGCTAACCCTAAATAGTTATTTGATGAAAGATTAACTAACTGTTTACCATTTATTGTAATCATTGGACCATTTGGACTTTCTAATGGATCGATGACATTATATAGACCCTTACCTTTTAGATCTTCTAGGTTTTCGTTTAAAAATCGCTCCAAAATAGTACTGGACACTTTTTATTCCCCCTTATTGTCGCTTTTAGAAAAACAATTGTCCGCCTGAGAAGGACATCATAATACTTGATGAATACCCTTAGTTAAAGGCTTTCTTTACTATACTTTATCACACTTTTTTGGAAATGTTCACCCCAAAAAGACATTCGTAATAAAAATTTTTTTTGCATTTTTAGGTTATCCATTTTAAAAACATGTTATTTTTCAAATGAGGCAAAAAAGGTATAATGAAGAACATACATTGTTTAAGAACAGGAAGGATGTAATACGTGGAATCAATTTCATCATTACTTTACACAATTATTGTCGGAGGCATTTTTGTCTTTATTTTTATTTACCTTTACGATTTGCTGTTTGGTGAAAAGCAAGATAAACAAATACGTAAGATTCACAAATACTATCGTAATGAAAATGTCCAAAAGGTCGAAATGCTGGAGCACCAGCCGAAAAAATTCACTCTCTATCAAGTGAAAACAGCTAAGGAAACAAAACGAGTGAAAATAAAGCCTGGCTATAAAGTAATTAAAATGGTGGCAAAGAAAAAAGAACCTTCCCGTTGATTAGTGGGATAGGTTCTTTTTGATTGTTAGCCAATCACCTGTATTATTTTACAGTTAATCTGTTTACTTTGGCTGCAGTTTGGTTCACTTTATTTAAAGCTTCTTGATATTCTCCTTCTAATCGCTGAATGATTTCTCCAGCAGATTCAATCTTATCAATCGCACCTACTCCATGCCCTGCGCTCCAAATATCACGCCACGCTTTCGCTTCTGGTTTACCGTGCATATTATCAAAATCCACCTTCTCCTTTTTAACCAACTGAGCGGGATCAAGTCCTGCTTTTTGGATACTCGGAATGAGCATATTTGCTCTGACCCCAGAAAAGGCATCGGTTAGGATGATATCCTCCTGGTTAGAATTCACAAGCATTTCCCTATAATCATCATTTGCCATACTTTCTGTAGCTACGATAAATCTTGTACCCATATAAGCTAAGTCAGCACCAGCTGCCTGTGCGGCTAATATGCCCTTCCCTGTTGAAATCGCACCAGCAAGGACAATAATGCCGTCCCAAAAAGTACGGACCATATCAACAAACGCAAAGCTATTAATTTGTCCAGCATGGCCGCCAGCACCGCTTGCAACTAGTATTAGTCCGTCAACACCGGTTTCTGCAGCCTTACGGGCAAATTTTAAATCGCTAACATCTGAGAAAACTAATCCCCCATATTCATGGACAATGTCTACTACGTGTTTCGGACTACCTAATGAAGTGATTACCAATTGGGGTTTGTGCTTTTTGATTAACTCTAATTCGTCCTGAAGACGGCTATAGGTGCTATGTACAACCATATTCATCGCCCAAGGAGCAATTTTACGTTCAGGCTCTGCTGCCCTGGCTTTTTCTAATTCTTCATTCAACTGACCCATCCATTGATCCAGTACCTCAATCGGTCTTGCGTTTGGAGCTGGAAATGACCCAATAACACCATTTAAGCAGCAATTTTTCACTAGTTCAGGACCCGATACTAAAAACATCGGTGCAGAAATTACAGGTAGCCTCAGCTGATTCCACCAATTTTCAGGGATTGTTTTTTGCATGGTCGACTCTCCTTTGATTTAGAATTTTCTGAATAAACTTCCTGTTTCAATAGTAACTGAAAATGAATGGTTATTCAATCATAGAATAAGACCTTTTAGAATAATAAATAAAGCGCTTTCACAACACGAACAATACATCCTTAAAAAAATCTATCGTTCGTCTTTTGCTTAAAAAACCATTGCTTTCCTTTTCCACGATGGTTATAATGAAAATAAATTTATAAGGTTTCACTCATATAATCGCAGGAATATGGCCTGCAAGTTTCTACCGGATTGCCGTTAACAATCCGACTATGAGTGGGTAATGCTAACGGCGTTATTTCGCGTCCATACATTTGGTTTATTAAGCCCGAATGTCATTGCCTCACTCAAATTTGATGTGAGCAATGGCGTTTGGGCTTTTTATTTTTTCATAGGGGGATAAACATGAGATTACTAGAAGAAAAGATTAAAAAGGATGGCAGAGTCATTAATGACAATGTATTAAAGGTGGATTCGTTCTTAAATCACCAAATTGATCCTCAATTAATGAATGAAATTGGAAAAGAATTTGCTAGAAAGTTTTCAGCAGAAAGAATTACAAAGATCGTTACGATTGAGTCTTCTGGGATTGCCCCCGCTGTGATGGCTGGTTTATATATGAATGTTCCCGTTATTTTCGCTCGAAAAAGAAAATCCGTTACGTTAACGGATGACCTTCTGACAGCAAGTGTCCATTCTTTTACTAAAAATGAAACAAACGAGCTTGCCATTGCAGGCAAGTATCTTAATGAAAACGATAAAGTTCTCATTATTGATGACTTCCTTGCTAACGGTGAAGCTGCTCTTGCATTAGTCAAAATGGTTAAACAAGCGAATGCTTCCGTTGCTGGTATTGGTATTGTGATTGAAAAATCCTTCCAGCCTGGCGCTCAGAAATTAAAAGAGTTAGGATTACGGGTTGAGTCATTAGCTAGAATCGCGTCTCTATCAGATGGAGAAGTAACGTTTAAACGTAAAAAAATGGAGGAGTTAGTCTAATGAAACAACATCCGTTCAAAATCGCATCTTTAGGTATTCAACATGTATTGGCTATGTATGCAGGAGCTGTCATCGTCCCACTTATTGTCGGAGGTGCATTGAACCTTACTGGAGAGCAATTAACCTATTTAGTTTCGATTGATATTTTAATGTGCGGAATCGCGACAATATTACAAGTTTGGCAGAATCGCTTTTTTGGAATTGGCTTGCCAATTGTATTAGGCTGTACGTTTACTGCGGTAGGTCCAATGATAGCAATTGGCGGAGAATACGGTGTTTCAGCTATTTACGGTTCGATTTTAGTCTCTGGTTTAATTGTTGTCTTAATTGCCAGTTTCTTTAGTAAGTTAATTAAATTCTTCCCGCCTGTTGTTACGGGATCAGTTGTTACGATTATTGGTATTACCCTTATTCCGGTTGCGATGAATAATATCGCTGGAGGACAAGGTAGTCCAGATTTTGGAAGTCTTTCAAACATCAGTTTAGCTTTCGGAACTTTATTATTCATCATACTTCTCTATCGTTTTACAAAAGGATTTATTCGTTCTGTTGCGATTCTTCTAGGTCTTGCGGGTGGAACAATTGTAGCCGCATTAATGGGTAAGGTAAACTTTGCAGCAGTTGGTGAAGCCTCTTGGTTCCATATGGTAAAACCTTTTTATTTCGGTACTCCTACCTTTGAATGGACACCGATTATCACAATGACACTCGTTGCGATTGTTAGTTTAGTAGAATCTACAGGTGTCTACTTTGCTCTAAGTGATATTACGGGAAGAAAGTTAAAGGAAAGTGATTTAGCAAAAGGTTATCGTGCAGAAGGACTTGCGATTATGTTAGGTGCCTTGTTCAATGCATTCCCATATACCACTTATTCTCAAAACGTTGGGCTTTTGCAGCTGTCTGGTGTCAAAACAAAAAATGTCATTTACACGATGGGTACAATGTTGATTATTTTGGGATTCGTTCCTAAAATTGGGGCTTTAACTACCGTGATTCCTACTCCTGTTTTAGGCGGAGCAATGGTAGCCATGTTTGGAATGGTTATCGCTTATGGAATTAAAATGTTAAGTAAAGTAGAATTTGCTTCACAGGAAAATCTCTTAATTATTGCTTGTTCAGTGGGCATGGGTCTTGGAGTTACCGCGGTTCCAGATTTATTTGCGCAGCTCCCTGAAAGTGTAAAAATCCTTACTAATAATGGGATTGTTGCAGGAAGCTTGACTGCCATTTTCTTAAACATTGTATTTAATGTTGCTAGACCAGCAAAGCAAAGTCAAACGACAAATCCAAACAGTCAAGGTGCTGTTTTATAGTAATGTAAGAAAGCTGCCAGGTTTAATGGCAGCTTTTTTACTCATTAAGACCTGTTCTGTTTACACTAAAGTCTAGGTTTACATTGACATTAGCTTCTTTAAACATTTTGTACCATTTTTCATCGGTAAGCTTTGAGTGCCTTACTGAACTTCGATATGTTTCTCCCAGTCCAAATATATCCGAGTCCTTTGTTTGGCAATATGTAATGAGTTTCTCGATCTCTTTTGTCATGCTCTTCGTAATCTCCTTCTCGATTAGTTTTATATTTTCTGGATTACCAAGATCAATTTCACTAGTAATTTCAAGCAGCCTAGCATTAAGTTTAATATTTATATCAAATTCCACTTTTTCTTTGTTTATTAGCTTAATATCACTACTGCTGACAATTGAATCTATAGAGGCAGCCGTTTTGTCAAGCTGACGGTTCCTGGGCTTTAATTTCGAACTTTTAATCTCGATATCCTTGTTTCCGCCTTTAAATTTGTCAATGATTAGGTTTAAATAAAAGCTTTGGTCAGCACTTATTTTTCCAACTAATTTACTGCCTTTAAACAAACCTACTCCTGAAAAACCAATTCCTTCCTTACCTTCTTTTTTTAAAATGGGCAAAATTGGTTCTCTGCCAACCGAGTAATGGTTATGTAAAACTTCTTGCAGGGTAGCTGACGGCATCATTTTTTCTTTTGTGTTTTGATCGATAAGCCGGAAAAGGTGTATTCCGATATCAGGAATATGTTTTGCTTTTACATGTAAAATATTACGCGCTGTCCCATCTGCCATTGCCAAGTACGTCATATCACTTATGGATGGGTCATTTGTCAACGTTTGAGCTATCCCTGTGTTTCCTTGTTTAAGTAAATCTTCACCGTATATCATTACACGAAGCTGTCCCGAGGAAAGCCTTTTAGAGGACTTTTTATTTGCATTGTTACGAATTCCCCTTATTGAAAATGCCTCAGTCTCTAAAATAACAACATCTTGGGGTGATGTAGGATCAATCATTAATTCAACCATTGTTCCCAAAATACTGCCATCCTTTGCAATATCAAGTCCATAAGTAGTTATAAGGCCAACTTCTTCAAGAATTCTAGGTTGTGCACAGCCACACAGCAACAAAAAGGAAAATGTCCAAAACCAAAAACATCCTTTTTTCATTATTATTTCTCCTTAAGGGATGTCATTTTTTTCTTTATCAAAGCCAAAATGAAAAGTATAAATGGATAACAAAACGTAATATAAAAAGCCATACTGTCAAAAAGGTCGTTAAATTGATTGATTTTAGAACGTGAATTCAAAAACAAACTGCCTATAAAAATGGCAAACGAAAAAATCCAGATGAGACCTTTCCTTTGTTTTTCAAAAGTGCGTCTTACCCCGCGTACAGCGGCCCACAAATATAGCATAAGATTCGGGAGGATGATGAGCAGCCAATAAGAAACGGCTACATACTCTGTTCTCTCGATAAAAGGTAGTTTTACGATTTTAAATAAGGAAAGAGTTGGCCAAATCGTATTTTCTAATTGACCAGGACTAAAATAGGTAATGGATATGAGTATAACGATTAAATACAAGAGATTCGTACCGGCAATTCCTAGATGAGCAAACTTTGTAACTTTCTCTCTTTCCTTTAAGAAAGGGTAAACAACATAAAGAATTTCAAAACCTATTACGGTGAGAGTCATTTTATGTGTCCCCTTGAGAATGGATATAATACTTGATTCCATCACGGGAAGAAGATGGTGAAAGTCAGCAAAACGTAAAGGAAAGCCGATGAAACCCAACATCCAGACTGAAAGAATAATGCTGAAAAAACACGCACCCACGATTACCCTTAATCCGCCTGTAACTCCATATAAAACTAATAATAGGATAGAGATTGAAAATATCCATGTAGGTACGTTTGGAAAAACCCATGTTTGCATAACCTCAATATAGTTTATTAAAACAATCAAAAATATCCATAAGCAATAAAGGATATATAAACTATTAACAATCTTTCCAATCCATTTTCCATACACTTCAGTATGGAGGCCATATATATCTGTCGGCCCATACAGTTGCAACGTTTTAATCATCACCATTACGACAATATGAGTGAATAAGCCTGCTAAAACAACAGAAATCCATGCATCTTGCTTAGCTTCAAAAAATATTAACCTTTGGAACCCCTGTATTCCTATCCCAACTTGTATCGAATGAATAATAAAAAATAGGATAAAGGTACTCAAAATATATGGAGGATTTGGTTGATATTGAACTTTCATATAGTCACCCACTACCTAAGGTCAATGATGTTTTTTTGCCTTTACTGGGTCATATTTATATTCGTCTTCAGCCCTAGTTAAGTCCGGTCTTTTGTTAGTGAAGGATAATGGCAGTCGAATGATACTGTCCTTCCAGTCTGCAAAACGCGGAGGATAAAATGGCGCTAGATAAGGACTGCCCAGACTGGATTGTCTTAACAGGTGCAGGAGTAAAAAGCAAAAGCCGTACATCATTCCATAATATCCCCAGCATCCAGCCAGTATGATTAGGGGAAAACGAACAATACGAATTACATTACCCATTGTATAACTTGGAGTTACGAACGAGCCAAGAGCTCCTAAGGATATGATGATAATAAGGATGTTACTCGTGAAACCTGCTTCTACAGCTGCGGTTCCGATTACGATACCGCCAACGATCCCCATCGTTTGACCTACCTTTGTCGGCAGACGTGCACCCGCTTCTCGTAATAATTCCATAATAAATTCTAATAATAGAGCTTCTATTATCGGAGGAAATGGTACCTTCGCCCGTGACTCAGTAAGTGTAAACAATAAAGTTTGTGGGATGACCTCATAGTGATAGGTTAAGGACGCAACATACAGAGCAGTAAAGAAAACGGAAAGGAATAAGGCAATGAATCTTAATAATCGCCAGAATGTCGCAATCTGCCAATTTACATTACTATCCTCCATACTTTGAAAAAATTCCATAAAGGATTGAGGACCAACAATAGCCAACGAGCTTCCATCCACAAAAACTGCCAGTTTTCCCTTTAGCAGCCAATCTGATACACGATCGGGTCGTTCCGTTAAAGCCAATTGTGGAAATATGGTTAATGAGTTTTCAGCAAGGAGCTGTTCCAACACAGAACTGTCAAGTATTCCATCAATTTTTATATCTTGAATCCTTTTTCGAAGGTTGCCAACCATTTGTTCAGAAACAATACCGTTAATGTAGACAATAGAAACTAATTTATTTGTTCGAGATCCTACCTGTAAATTTTCAATGCACAAAGATGTATCCTTAATATAATTTCTTACAAGGGTGATATTGGTCATTAAGCTTTCAGTAAATGCCACCTGTGGTCCAATGACCTGAGATTCATTTTGAGCATACGAAATGGACCGTCCAACTCTAGAAGGGATTTTGGCTAATAGAACGGCTGAATTCCCCTCTAAGTAAATTATTACATTTCCGTCTAAAGCAGCTTGGACTGCCTTTTCCATCTGATTTGACTTTTCAATCTCACCAATTGACAAATGCTCCATAATTTTTTGGATAGAATCGAAAGGTATATCTTTTAGCGGATCAATAATATCTCTATGAAGCATGGTTTTGTCTATCAATGTCCCTACGGAGAATAAGGTAATCCCTGATATTCCGATTTGATTCTCTAAAACGTCTGCGCTATCCTGCAGTCTTTTTTTAAATTCAAAGGACATTTTTTCTCTTGTCTCTGGAATAGGATCCATGTTCTTATGGTGTAATTTACCATTAGGTGAAAATAGCTTCTTAAAGAACAATTTCAGCACCCTCTTCCACAATAAACATTTGCTTAAAGTATTATTTACCAACTAAACCTCTTTATACCATCCTCCCTTTTATTGCAAAAAAAAAGCGTGCTTTGTTAGCATCGCTCAGGGAAACGCATGATTTGCTCATTTTCAGAGTCCATCCCAGATTCGGGGCTTGTGTTGCTTTCGCCAGAGCCACCGATCGTTTTGGTAATAGAGATGGGTGAAATGTAAACAGCACCGCCAAAGTTAACAATCCCGCCAGAAACTGTCCCAATTGAAACATTATTATGGTTCGTTACCAAAGTAACCCCTCCTTGGTGTTACTACTATGGTATGTACGGGTCGGATTAGGGTTCAAGAAAAAAGACAGAGCCTCGAGAAAAGGCTCTGTCTTTTTTGAATATAATCGTTCTTAAAAAAACGATTTAAACAGTTCTTGTTGATCGTTGCATTCCTTGCAGATATACTCGATTTCCAACGGGTCTTCTCTCACCATATGTACCGTTTCTCTGCCGCAGTTTTCACAAAATTTAACTTCTTGGATTTCTTCCATGAAATAAGCACCTCGTTTTCTGAATTCATAAGAATTAGTATGTCCAAGAAAATGGCGCTTTTATCAGCGATTAATATGGTTTCCTTGCTCGAGCTTTAAAAGCTGCTCCTTCATTTCCAATCCGCCGCGAAACCCGGTAAGTTTCCCGTTCTTCCCAATTACACGATGACAAGGTACTGTTAAGAGAACGGGATTTGCTCCAATTGCAGCACCAACGGCGCGGACTGCTGATGGTCTTTCAATCACAGTCGCAATATCTGAATATGTACATGTTTCTCCGTAAGGAATTTTACAAAGTGCATTCCACACATCTGTCTGAAATTTGGTTCCCTTTAATTCTTGGGGGATGCTAAACGAATTCCTTTTACCTTGAAAAAATTCTTTAAATTCATCTACGTATCGCTGCATTACGGTAAGATCCTGCACCAATTGGCTGCCGGGGTAATGTTTTTTTACCCAAATCTCCATCTCCTCAAAGGGCTTATCCTGAGAGCCAACGTAACAAAGACCATTAGAAGTTGCTGCCATAAAGAGTTTCCAATTATCATAAACCAACTGTGTCCAATATAGTATTTGTTTCATCATCAAACCCCCGCCATAATTATCTGTTCTTCATCAGTATACCTGTTAACAGAAACAGATTTAAGTCTTTCAGAATGAAAAAACAAGAAATTCGGTTTCCATCGTGTTATAACTTTAATTAGTACTTTAATAACGGAGGTTTTCATCATTATGCAATCTCGGGAAGAAAATGGGAATGTACTGAAACTATCCTTACCCAAAGAGTTCAACTTTAAAGAAAATATAAATTACCTTTCAAGGAGTAGTAATGAATGCCTTTTTCACATCCATCATGATCGTATTTACAAGGCTATTCCGATAGGAGGAGAAACACCACTTATTGAGGTTAGTTCTGTAGATGAAAACCATTTACTCATACGTTTTTTAGGTGAAAGTAAGTCAACTAGCCAAATAATCCGAGATGATGTCGCCCGCTATGTCAGAGAGTGGTTCGATTTAGACAGGGATTTGAAATCGTTTTATTCTATGGCAAAGGTAGATCCTCTGCTGGGACCAGCTGTTGAATCTTTTTATGGTTTGCGGATTATTGGTATTCCTGATTTGTTTGAAGCACTTTGCTGGGGCATTTTAGGACAACAAATCAACCTCTCTTTTGCCTACACCTTAAAAAGACGTTTTGTCGAACAATTTGGTCGAAGTGTGTTGTATGACGGTCTCACCTATTGGATCTTCCCTTCCCCTGAAGATATTGCAGGATTAGCTGTCGAGGAATTGGAAAGCTTGCGCATGACGAAAAAGAAATCTGAATATCTCATTGGAGTTGCACAACTAATGCTTGATGGGAAATTATCAAAAGATATGCTGCTTGAAATAGGAGATTATAAACGTGCTGAGAAAATGCTAGTTAAAATACGAGGTATCGGTCCCTGGACGGCTAATTATGTATTAATGCGCTGTTTACGATATCCCTCTGCTTTCCCTATTGATGATGTGGGTCTGCAGAATGCGATTAAACACCGACTAGGTAGAGAAAAGAAACCACCCAAAGACGAAATTATGAAATTAGCAGTAAATTGGACGAATTGGGAGTCCTACGCAACCTTCTATTTGTGGAGATTTCTTTACTGAAACGTATAGTTTTACATTATATGAAAAAACTAGGAGAAACGATCGACGTAAGGAGTATTTATCCTATGAAGACCATAAAGCCAATAAAGATTACCTCCAAGCTTACGGATCAACCAGTCGAAAAATTAACATCAGCTGAAATGGGTAAACTTTGGGCTGTATATATGGGCAATACTATGTCCAAATGTGTACTTAGTTATTATCTCCAGCATGTGAATGACAAAGATATAAAAGAAATCCTGAAAAATGCTTTAAATCTTAGTAACGAATTTCTACGAGACATTAAAAAGATATTTGATAGCGAGAATTTCCCCATTCCGATTGGTTTTACGGAGGATGACGTCAATTTAGGAGCTCCTAGATTATTTGCAGATGAATTTAATCTTCATTATTTGAAATATGCTGCGAAAGCTGGCTTAAGTCTCTACTCTACTGCGATCCCATTAATGCTTAGACAAGATGTAAGGAATTTTATTTTAAAGTGTAATCAATTAACCACTGATTTGTTAGTAACCCTTAATGATACCTTAAAAGAAAAGGGATTTTTAACGAGACCACCTGTGATTCCTGTCCCAGAAAAGGTTGAATTTGTACAAAAGGAAAGTTATTTTAATGGTTTTTTAGGTCATGTCCGTCCTTTGCATGGTCTCGAGATTGCTCATTTATATGATAATATGGAAAACAACTCCACCAGCAAAGTGTTATTAATGGCCTTTGGCCAGGTGGCTAAAAATGAAAAAGTTAAAAATTTTATGCATCGTGGTAAAGAAATTACAATGAAACATATTGAAGCATATAGACACCAGTTAAATAACGAAGATTTACCTGCACATCCATTGTTGGATGACTTAGTAGAAAACTCCACATTTGCCCCATTTTCAGATAAATTAATGCTGTTTCATAAAATTGATATGTTCAGCATGAAAATCAGGTCCTATGCGAATGCTTTATCCCTTAACGGGCGGCATGATATAGGTGCAATGTACAGTAAGTTTTTATTAGATATAGGGCTATATGTGCAGGATGGTGCCAAAATCTTTATAGATGAAGGATGGATGGAAAAACCGCCGCAGGCAGTGGACCGAGATTCCATGTCTTCGACTAAATAATATTTAAAAAAGAATGAGCTGCCGGCTCATTCTTTTTTAAATATTATTTTGACCAAAGTTCAATCCATCTTCCTTCTGGATCTGCAATCCAAGTAAATGTCCCAAACTCACTCTTCTCCGTTTCCTTAAGTAAAGGAACTCCAAGTTTTTTGAGATGATTTAAACATTCATTCATATCTTCAACCTGAAAATTTAACATCACTTGCTGCTCTTTTGGAAAATAATCACTGTCCTCTTTAAAAAGAGAAAAGATGGTTTCATTACCTTCTTGAGAAGGAAAAATGGTACCACTCCACTCGTTATCCAATGCTAATCCTAATACCTCACTATACCATTTTTTTAGTTCATTGATGTTTCTAGACCTCCAAAAGACACCGCCAAAACCAATTACATTCATCCACTCACCTCCACTATCTTCTTACCTAATAAATTCTATTTTTATTCCTCTTGTCCTTTATTTTTATAGAGATTTTGTTTTGAATGTCGAAGAATGGTCACAAAAAATCAACGCATAAAGAAACGTCAAGCTCACTCATTATGTGCCGGAGATTTCCTTATTAACAAGGGATTGTTACTATTTACCTATTACTTTTCTATCGGTAATTTAGATTAATGTCCATTCGTTTAATAGATAAAATGAATTTAATAGAATGATACGATTCTTTATAATCAAAGGGGCAAGGTACTAACTACTTTGTGTAGTTACATAATTAATGAGGTGAATACACTTATGAAGAAATGGTTAACAGGTATTATTTTATTCATGCTTGTTTTTTCATTAGCAGCTTGTGGGCAAACTGAAGATAAAGCAAATGGCGAAAAAGAAGGAAATAAACAAACTAAATCAGAGGAAGTTTTCAAAATTGGTGCAATTCCCGATCAAAATGCCGCTTTCCTACAATCCGGTATGGAAGCAGTTGCTAAGCAATTAAGTGAAGAAACTGGAATGAAGGTTGAATTTGTCCCTTCTGTTGATTATTCAGCTTTAGTAACAGGGTTTCAACGTGGAGAAATTCATTTAGCATGGTTTGGAGGATTAACAAGTGTACAGGCGAGAAATCTTGTACCAGACGCCGAATCCATTGTACAACGACCACGTGACGCAGAATTTAAATCCGTATTTATTACTCAAGAGGGCTCAGGTATTAATACATTAGCTGATTTAAAAGGAAAATCATTCACATTTGGCAGTGAAAGCTCTACATCAGGACATTTAATGCCGCGTTATTTCTTAAATGAAGAAGGCATTGACCCTAACACTGATTTTAATGGAAAACCTAACTTCTCGGGATCCCATGATACAACTTATAAGCTAATCGAATCGGGTTCCTTCCAAGCCGGTGCGTTAAATATTTCTGTTTGGGAAGCAGCTGTAAAAGAAGGTAAAGTAGATACGAGCAAAGTGAAAGTTTTCTACACTACACCAGATTATTATGATTATAACTGGACCATCAATAGCAATGTAGAAGAGGTATTTGGCAGTGATGCTAAGCAAAAGGTTAAAGACTCCCTTCTTTCCATGCCAGGCGATTCAAAAGAAATTACTGACTTGTTCCAAACCGACAAGTTTATTGAAACAAAAAATGATAACTATGAAAAGATTGAAAAAGTTGCGAAAGAATTAGAGATTATAAAGTAGTAGGTGTTGGAACATGTCTTCAAAAACGATAATTGAAGCAAAAAACATATCAAAACATTTTGAGCGGAAGATAGCCTTATCTTCCCTTTCTTTTTCTATTAAACAAGGTGAATTGGTGGCCTTGATTGGTCCGAGCGGCGCTGGAAAAACGACTTTGTTGAATTCCATTGCGGGTCTTGTTCCTCTTCAAAGTGGTGAGCTTCTAATAGATAATCTGCCTCTCAAGGATTACAAACGAGGAAAGATGTTTGCAAAGAAAATTGGTGTCATACGCCAGCAATTCGATTTAATTGGTCCTTTGGCAGTTATTCATAATGTTCTTGCCGGCAAATTATCAGAGTGGGGATTAATCAAATCTTTATTTTCACTCCTTTTCCCTCAAGAAAAAGAATCAGCGATTACGGCACTTGAAAGTGTCGGACTTGGAGATAAACCCTACGAAATAACGGCGACATTGTCAGGCGGTGAACAACAGCGGGTGGCAATGGCAAGGTTAATGGTACAAAATCCAGAGATCATTCTAGCGGATGAACCCGTTGCCTCTCTTGACCCTGCTCGAGCGGACGATGTACTTTCCATACTGACAAAAATTGTTTCAGAGAAAAATCAAACGTTAGTGGCTAGTCTGCATTCAGTGGAATACGCACGAAAGTATTTTACAAGAATCATTTCTCTCAAAAATGGCGAAATATTTTTTGATTTGCCAACAGAAAAAGTAAGTGATGAGCTGTTGACTGAGCTTTATCAGCTTAAGGAGAATGATTAGTATGATGAAGCTAATCTCTTCCCTTCAATTGCATAAGAGATTCATTCTTACTTTACTGTTGCTGGCAGTTTTCCTATGGAGTCTTACCTCTATTCATTGGAACAGAGAGCTGTTCCATGCAGGCGGTATTCCAACAATGCTGCAGATTTTTGAAGGACTTATCCAGCCTAATTTGGCACCAAGCATACTTTTAGCCGGGTTGGAATCAGCATGGATTACATTAGCTTATGCAGTAGCGGGGATGTCGCTGGCAATTGTTTATGCTTTTATTGTTGGTGTCCTTGCATCTGGAACGTTAACGACTAGCAAATTCTCGCGCTTTATTTCAAAGGTGTTTTTTAGGGGAATACTTGGTTTTACTCGTTCCATTCATGAATTAATATGGGCATGGCTTTTTGTGGCAGCAGTTGGATTATCTCCTTATGCTGCAATCCTTGCACTTGCGATTCCTTATGGTGGTATTCTAGGTCGCATTTTTGCAGATATGCTAAATGATGTACCCGTAGAGCCGATCATCGCCTTAAAGGCAGCAGGTTCCTCTCGGCTTCAAACATTAGTTTATGGTTACCTCCCGTTGGTTTGGGCAGATTTTATCAGTTATACAATGTACCGGTTTGAATGTGCCATTCGTTCATCCGCCATTATGAGTTTTGTTGGCTTAGGCGGACTAGGTTTTCAAATTCAATTGGCACTCTCGGATTTAAAATACGATGCGGTTTGGACTTTTGTCCTCTTCTTAATTGCTCTTGTGATATTTGTTGATGGCTGGAGTCATCTTGTTCGTAAGGGATTAACCGATCATAAAAGAAAAAGTGTCTTTGCTTCTGGCTGGATGTCAGTGCTTTTTGCTACATTGTTAATAATGGGTTCTTGGATGTATATTACGTATGGTGAAAATGCTAGATTGTATGAGCTGTTTTCTGAGAAAAATATGGAATATGCTAAAAAGTTCTTCGGCGGTCTGCTGGGAATCAATCAGGAGAATCCAGCTTTCCTTGATGGAGAAAGCTGGGCAAATGCACTCAAGCTTACGTTAGAAACACTTGAAATGAGCATAATGGCCATTGGTTTTTCTACGATTGTCGCTTTCATTACAGTAATTCCTGCAGCACGGAATATTGCGAATGGAAATCTTACATTAAAAAAGAGATGGTATAATTGGCCGTTATTCGCTTTTATCCGTCTTCTTTATATTTTTTCAAGGTCTGTTCCAGAGTTAGTCTGGGCGATGATGATTATCTTTATTTTTAAACCTGGAATCTTACCTGGCGCTTTAGCCCTAGCCCTTCACAACTTTGGAATTCTTGGGAAGCTTTGGGCAGAGGTTGTTGAAGATATGGACCCTCGTTCAATCAGAAACCTAGCAGCTTCAGGTGCTTCGAAAATTGAAATCCTTTTTTACGGAATTCTACCCATTGTCCTGCCAAGATTTCTTACCTATATTCTATATAGATGGGAAGTTATTATGAGAACGACTATCGTAGTTGGATTTGTAGGTGCAGGTGGTCTGGGGATGGACTTTAAGCTTGCGATGAGTTATTTTAACTATACACAAATTACGTTACTATTATTGTGTTACATGATTCTTGTCCTTATAGCAGACTTTGCATCAGAAACAACTCGTAAAGCTGTTAAATAAAGAGCACATGTCCCTTTTGACTTGTGCTCTTTTTTATCTATACCAACCTGCTATAACCCTGCTAGCAGATGATAGAACCCATGCTATCCTATTGCTAGGGATTAATCGGGTGACATCCTTAGATCTTAGAAATTTATTTTAAATAATAATTTGAAATGCTTGTATTAGATTCATGTTTTCTATTATCCTAAGCATAGCGCCAAAATTTGTAGTACTTTTTACATAATGTTCAGATCATTTAGGAGTTGGAGTTATTTGGAAACAAAAAAGGCTTTACCTATTTTATTTTTAGTTATGTTCCTTGTCATGATAGGCTTTGGTATTATTATTCCTGTTCTCCCATTTTATGCAGAAGAAATGGGTGCATCCCCAACGCAATTAGGCTTATTAATGGCTGTTTATTCGCTGATGCAGCTTATCTTTGCACCAGTTTGGGGGAAATTATCAGACCGTATCGGTCGTAAGCCGATTATGATGATTGGTATTGCTGGATTATCATTATCCTTCTTTATCCAAGCAATGGCTACTGAACTTTGGATGTTGTTCGCGGCACGAATTATCGGAGGAGTCCTTTCTTCAGCCAATATGCCGACTGCGATGGCCTATGTCGCCGATGTTACCACTCCTGAAAACCGTGGGAAAGGAATGGGGATTGTAGGAGCAGCAGTGGGACTAGGATTTGTATTTGGTCCTGCGATTGGCGGTATATTTTCAAAATCAAGTATGAGTATGCCATTTTACCTAGCAGGTGCCTTTTCCTTGATAACCTTAGTTATCATTTTCTTTTTCTTGAAGGAATCCTTACAAAAAGATAATAATGCAGCGAATCAAAACAAAGCTGAATCTAGATGGAAGGCATTTACTGGACCGGCGTCCGTATTGTTTTTATTACAGTTGCTAATTTCTCTTTCTTTATCAGGCTTAGAGGCTACATTTGCCTACTTTGCAGCGCAAAAAGCAGGCTTAGGTGCTACTCAGCTAGGCTATATATTCATGATTATGGGATTTGCTGGAGCATTGGTACAGGGCGGTATGGTTGGCAGATTAACAAAGAAATATGGTGAAGGAAAAGTTATTCAAGGAGGAATCATTGTATCTGCAATTGGTTTCGGATTAATCCTGTTAGTTGATAGTTTTTCAACTGCAGCTATCTTTTTATCAATCTTTGGGATTGGAAATGGCGTCATTCGTCCTAGTGTCTCTTCCCTGCTGACGAAAACTACTGACGCAGGACATGGAAGTGCAACCGGATTGCTTTCTTCCTTTGACTCGTTAGGCAGAATTATTGGTCCTCCTCTTGGAGGATGGCTGTTCTCCCTTTCAATCGGATTACCTTATATATCTGGAGCCATCATTTCAGTTATGGCCTTGGTACTATATCAATTTTACCGGACAAAATCTCTAGTGGTTAAAACAAACTAGCATATGTGAAAAGGACATGCATAAGATAGGTTACGAGGATGTACTTGTAAAAAGGAGTCGAGATGAATGAAACTAGCCTCTCATTTCACGACGTTTTTATTCCTGTGTCTCATTGTTGCACTTGTAGCCTATCTTGATTCGCCGTATTCATTTATCCATAGCAAATATTCCTACTCGACAATCAGTGAACCTGCTGCGGCACAACCGGTAGACGTAGAACCGCCGACAGATGTGCCAGTGTTGGAATATAGGCTCGATGATATAAAAAAAATGAACGGTTATTTCGTGGAAATCTATCAGGAATATGAAGTCTATTACGACGAAGCAGGAAAAGTGGTAAAAAGAGAACCAACATCTAAGACAGAGAGTGTCCGATATTGGGAAGAAGATCGTAAAATTGAACCTTAAAAGCTGTCGAGTATCATCGACAGCTTTTCTTTTGTGTTTCTGGCAATTAATTGATGAACTAATTGGCAGTATATTTATTAATCCTTACTCAAAGTTTATTGAGTGAGCCTTATAATAAATGCTGGAATAAAGCCGTTATATAGGATAGTCCTTTTATACTGAATGATTTAACCCAACTTGCTTTACCTGGTTTTAAGTTTGGGTCCTCTATATACGATTCATCCTTTGCTACCTTTAAGCTCTTTTTAAAATAATGATTCATTTCCTTTTCGAGATTTTCGGTAAATTCCACACTATCAATGACGACCATGGACTCTGTATTTAAAAACGTCGATCTGGAATCCATATTAAATGCTCCAATGGCACTCAATCGATCATCAAAGATAAATGTTTTGGCATGTATGGAGTCCGGCCCCTGATATTCCCATATATTCACACCCTTTTTTACCATCCCGTTAATATGTTTAATATGTCCTGAATAGGCCACTACATTGGCCGACGCTGCTAACGAGTTCGTTAAAATTATTATCTTTTCTGGAGGTACTTGTAACGTATCCATATAAGGAAGCATCGGTTTCGTTGGAATAACATACGGGCTTTGAATGACTAAGGACTTTTTCGAATTCTTCATGAGATTTGTTAAATCATACCAAGCCCAAGGTTCTTTATTAAATCTCTGTATAGGATTATGAATGAAGGTGATTTTTTTTGTAGGAAGGGACATTTTTACCCAATCATAATAATTATTGAATATTTTTTTATCCGTTTTTCTCAAATTCTCTAGTTTATGTTTTAATTGTTGATTGGCTTTTTTTGCTTTCTTTTGTTGGCGTGAGGATAGCTTTTCAAAAGGAACCTTTGTAAATGGATGGTCCCAGACTTGATTAAAGTAGCCTTCCATTTGATTCAAAACACTGCCTTCCTTTGTCTTAGGATCCGTATTAATGATTAGAACATCTCGGTCATTCGTAGGGGATTTTTCACCTTCTTGTATAAAATAACGATTCCCGATATTTCTGCCGCCGATAACTGCATACATATTATCGATAATAAGTAATTTATCATGGAATCGATTATTCCATGTCCAAGGCAGTAAAGGATTTAATGGTTCATAATATTTAATTTCGATATTTGGATGATTGATTAAGGCGTATTGAACATCTTTTAAACTAAATCTAAGACCATGGAAAATTCCATCCAAAAGGATCCTTACCTTTACGCCACGATCGGCCGCATCCAATATCATTCCAAATAATAAATCGGTAATATATCCTTTTTTAATGGCATAATAGGCGACATCAATAGACTCCTGTGCATTTTGCATTAAGTTAACACGGGCAAGACCTGAAAACATTTTTTCTTCCAGTAGAATCACGCGATCCTGTGACGCCTCATTTCCATAGAATCTCTCCACTTTATGCTGTTCCTTAAAGGTGCTGCTAACCTGCGGATGTTTATCTTTAAAAATAACAATGCCGAATATGGTAATATAGATTAAATAAAAAATGAGAATAATCATAACCGCTCTCCCCTGTGAAGCCATGATAAATGTTAATAGTTTGTTCAACATTTTTTATATTATGAAATAACAAGGGAATAAATAATTATGGAGAAATCACCTAATTCTCCAAATTCATATTATTCCTATTTGGTCATTTTCCGTTCCTATGGCAAATATTACCTTAGTGAGGGGGATCTTCTCTTGAAACATAAAACATACTGCCATAAACGGCATTTTTTGATTGCAGAATACATTTCTTTTGTAATCCCTATTAATGAAATATAATAAAACTTGAACACGGAACTAGTGTTCGATTATAATGGTTTTATCACCTTTGTTTATTCTCCATACGTGTATATCAAGAATAACTGTGAAAATAACAAACCTATTTGTTAAAGGAGACTGGAATAATGATTAAACCTTATTTAATGTTTAACAGAGAATGCGACGAGGCTTTTAAACTGTATCAAAAAGCTTTTAATGGAGAAATGGTTGCTATTCAAAAATATGGGGATATGCCTCCGAGTCCAGACTTCCCTGTCGCTGAGGATGATAAAAACCTTGTTTTACATGCAGAATTAAAAATAACAGAAACGGGGTATATCTTGGGTTCTGATTATAGGCAGGATTTACAAAACGATGGAAAAGTATGTATCAGTGTGGAGCTTAATTCTGAGGAAAGTGCAATAAAAGCATGGAATCTACTAAAGGATAACGGTACTGTTCATATGGATCTTCAACCAACATTCTTTGCTAAGCTTCATGGTTCCGTGAAGGACAAATTTGGGGTTACTTGGATGTTTACAGTAAGGTAAGAAACAAAATTTATCTGAAATTAAGAGGCTTCCCGCTTATTGGGAAGCCCTTTATTATTTGTCTTTGATTTTGAGAAGTCTTAAACCATTTAGGGTAACAATCAGCGTAGCGCCCATATCTGCAAATATGGCAATCCAAAGGGTCAGCCAGCCTGGGATTACTAACAACAATGCGACAAGTTTAATTCCTAAGGAGAAAGTTATGTTCTGCTTAATGATATTTAAGGCTTTTCTACTGAGTTTTAGTGTGAATGGCAGTTTTCCTAAGTCATCTGCCATTAATGCTATATCTGCAGTCTCCAGTGCCGTATCCGTACCAGCTCCTCCCATTGCTATACCAACAGTAGAGGCGGCCAATGCCGGTGCGTCATTCACACCGTCCCCGATCATAGCCACACGGTCATATTTGCTTCTTAAGTCTTTAATGAAGGCTAGTTTATCCTGCGGGAGTAACTCAGCTTTAATATTTGAAACCCCTACTTGTTTTCCAATGGCAATTGCAGTCCCTTTATTATCCCCTGTTAGTATAATCGTTTCTTGAATGCCTAACGAGTGGAGTTTTTGGATGACTGATTTACTAATGCCTCTTACCTCATCCGCAACCGCAAGGATTCCTGCAATTTCTGTTTCCGTTCCAGCGATCATCACCGTTTTACCTTCGTTTTGAAGTTCAGTAATCGTTGTCTTTATATTCATAGGAATTCTTTTATTTAGGATTTCTTCGAACAAATTTGGACTTCCGATATAATAAATTTTATCGTTTACTGTTCCTTTTATCCCTTTACCTGTAATCGATGAAAAATCTTGTATTACAATCTCTTTATAAGGTAAAAGTTCCTGCTCAGCTTTTTTCAGGATGGCTGATGCCAATGGGTGCTGAGAACCATTCTCTAAGGCAGCGATAATCGTAAATAGTCCATTTGCGTCTGTATTTGCTTGCGGTAAATAATCTGTCACTGCCGGAATACCTTTCGTTAGGGTTCCTGTTTTATCAAAAGCGATGGCTTTGATGGCGCCCATTTCTTCTAAATGAATTCCGCCTTTAATTAACACTCCATTTCGAGCGGCATTTCCGATTGCGGTTACGATTGCAACAGGAGTGGAAATGACGAGCGCACAAGGACATCCTACCACTAGAGCGGCTAAGCCTTGGTAGATCCATTTCTCCCAATCTCCACCAAAGAACAATGGTGGTACAACAGCCACACCTAACGCGATGAGCATAATGATGGGGGTGTAATACTTTGCAAATCGGTCAACAAATGCTTGAGATGGTGCTCTTTCCGCTTGAGCTTCTTCTACCAGATGAATGATTTTCGCGATTGTAGTGTCGTCGACATGTTTGGTGACTCGTACTTCAATTAAACCTTCTTCATTTAAGGTCCCAGCAAATACCTCATCTTTCACCGTTTTCTCGACGGGTACGGATTCACCTGTAATTGCTGCCTGATTCACTGTTGATAATCCCTTAACAACAATGCCGTCCATAGCTATTTTTTGCCCTGGTTTTACAATTAGTGTGTCACCAATTTGAATATCATCTACTTCAACTGTTAACTCCTTATTTCCTCTTCGGATTAAGGCTTCCTTTGGAGCGATATCCATGAGAGATCGGATTGAATGGCGCGCCTTGTCCATGGAATAAGATTCAAGTGCTTCACTGATCGCAAACAGAATGACAACTGTAGCCCCTTCTCCCCATTCTCCAATAATCGCGGCACCAATCACGGCAATGGTCATCAAGGTTTTCATATCAAATTCCAACTGGAGTAGATTCTTTATTCCGGTTTTAAATAATCGGTACCCGCCTATTAAAATAGACGCACCATAGGCTAGAATGGAAGGGATACTCTCTTCCCCATACGTTTGCGCTGAAAACCATCCTATAAGTAAGAAAAGAACTGATACGATAACAGTTGAATGTTTTTGTACAAAAGGTACTTTCTTTTCTTCAACTTTTTGTTTTTCAGGTACTACTTTTATATTTTCAAAGGCACCTGCTTTTTCTATTTCTTCTATCGTTGTCTGACCATAAACGGTTAGTTTTGCAGCACCAAAATTTACACTTGCATCAGAAACACCATCCAGGTGTTTAACGTTCTTTTCGAACTTTGTAGCACAGCCTGCTCAGGTGAATCCTTGTACACGATAAACCGTTTTTTCATTTGCTTTACCTAACGCATTACTCATGAGCTTCCCCTCCATTCAATGAGCTGAGGCGAGTCGAATCATGGTTCATCCGATTTCCCTTCTCATTCAAACGTTCATTTGACTATTAGTATATACAATTGTGTTTCCAATGGTCAAACAATTGTTTGAATGTTTAATAAAAAAACGCTGAATTCGTTCAGCGTTTTCTCAAATAGTGTTAACAACAGGAGTTATTTTTAATTTCAAGCTCAGTTGGTTGTGTATTACAGCAGGAAGCAGTAGTGACCAAAGCTTCTACATCACCTTTTGTATAGAAGAATTCCCATTCGTTCCCGTCAGGATCTGTAACCCAAAATTTATCTTGGGCTGCATAACAACATGTAACGTCCATCTCTTCTCGTGCAAAAAATCCTAATTTTTCTAAGCGATTTTTATGTTGAAGGACATCTTCATGAGTTTCAACTTGAAATCCAAAATGACCTACCTGATTACCCGAGACTTCATCTTTTAAATTTAAAGTAAAATTAAGACCAGGATCATCGAGTAAGAATTTGGCATAGTCTGACTTTACTTTTACTGGTTCTCTATTAAATACTTTTGTGTAAAACTCTATCGACTTATTTAAATTAGTTACATTAATACCAACATGCATTTTCATGCTAACCCCTCCATTTTACTAATTTTAGGCGTAAGAAGATATCTGATCATTTTTACTACTAGAAATATTACTCTCAACAGGTGCACTCGCAGCAAGGCTTTATGGATAGATTTGAATGAACATTGATTTCTTTATGGTCGTTTATTTCGGTCCCATTATTGTAATATTTCCAGGTATTTTGCACATTTCTTTCTGTTTCTTCCTTACGTAATTTCATCAAGCTATATACGGTATACTCATTAAACATACTGGATTCCTCCTAAATCAATAATATTGATGTATTAATCAAAAAAAATTGATATATAGTTTAAAAAAATTAACAAGAGGGTTTAAACACACAACATAGTTCGTGTGATAACAAATGGTTGAGTTCTTCTTGATTTAGTTCATAATAACTCCATGTTCCGCGTGTTTCTTTTGTAATAATGTTAGCCTCTAATAAGATCTTTAAATGGTAAGATAGCTTTGGCTGGGCCATATCAACCAGTGGAGCGAGATCGCAAACACACATTGCACCTTTTTGAGTTAAAATATTCATGATCTGTAATCTCTTTTTATCAGCAATCGCTTTAAATTTCAACTCATATTTTTCAAAGAATGAATCAATTGAAATGTCTTGTAATTGTATTTCGTCTGTCACTTTTTTCACCCTCTTTTTAAATCAAATAATCTTGATGTATTTATCATATATCCAATATTTTCATATGTCAATTACTAAAATCAAAAAAAGTTGATTTATTATTTTTAATGGAAGTAAAAAAAAGGTAATCAGTGCTTAAGACTAATTACCTCATTCCCATAGTTAATAAACGTTTTATTTCCCAGTATCAGCAAACGTTTTAATGCGGTCTCCGATTTCATCACGGACGCGTTGGAAAAATGACCATTTTTCTTCCTCTGTCCCTTCTGCTTTTGCTGGGTCGTCAAATCCCCAATGAACTCGTTTCACATGTGGTGGTGTTACCGGGCAATGATCTGCCGCATGTCCACATAAAGTTACCACTAAATCTGCGGTATTAAGTATACCTGGATCAATTACATCAGATGTTTGCATAGATATATCGATGCCTGCTTCACCCATAGCTTTTACTGCGTTAGGGTTTAACCCGTGAGCTTCAAGACCAGCACTTTTTACTTCCCATTCATCACTTAAATGTTTTTTAGCCCAGCCTTCTGCCATTTGGCTTCGGCAAGAGTTCCCGGTACATAAGAAATAAATTGTCTTTTTGTTTTTCACGTTGATTTTCCACCTTTATTATTTTTCTAGGCTGCTTGATCTAAAATACTTTCGTTTAAACCACAGTGCCACGTTTACTAACGCTATCATGACTGGTACTTCTACAAGTGGACCAATAACGGCTACAAAGGCCGCACCAGAATGGATCCCAAATACACCAACCGCTACTGCAATCGCTAATTCAAAATTATTACTTCCGGCTGTAAAAGCAAGAGTTGTAGTTACAGGGTAATTCGCTCCAATTTTCTTTCCCATGAAAAATGAGATAAAGAACATAAGTATAAAATAAATTAATAACGGAATTGCGATCCGTACTACATCTAAAGGCAAGGCTACAATAGCATCCCCCTTTAAAGAGAACATAATGATAATCGTAAATAGTAATGCAATTAATGTAATCGGACTGATTTTTGGGATAAAAACTTTCTCGTACCATTGTCTGCCCTTTGCTTTTACTAGAGTAAAGCGTGTGATCATTCCTGCAATAAAAGGAATACCCAAATAAATAAAAACTGATTTTGCAACCTCCAGCATGGTAATGTTTACAACCGCTCCTTCAAGCCCGACCCATTGTGGAATAACGGTAACAAACACATAGGCATAAACGGAGAAGAATAGCATTTGGAAGATAGAGTTAAATGCGACTAAACCCGCTGCATACTCCGTATCTCCCTTTGCAAGGTCATTCCAAACGATAACCATCGCTATGCAGCGTGCTAAACCGATCATGATTAGACCAACCATATATTCTGGTTTATCAGGAAGAAAGATAATTGCTAATAAAAACATAAGGACTGGACCGATGATCCAGTTTTGAACAAGAGATAATACTAGGACCTTTACATCCTTAAAGACTCTTCCAATTTCCTCATAACGAACTTTTGCTAATGGAGGGTACATCATTAATATGAGACCAATCGCAAGAGGAATCGAAGTTGTACCTACCTGCAAACTGTTCATACCCTCAACAAAATTGGGAAACACGAAACCTAATCCTATCCCTATTGCCATCGCAAGAAATATCCATAACGTTAGGTATCGATCCAAAAACGATAGCCGTTTTTTATCTGTATTACTCACTTTTTCCACTCCTCATTAGCAGCCGCACCTAAGTGTAGGATTGCTTTTTTCAATCATTTTGATTTTATCTGTCTGTTCTGGAACATGGCTCATAATCGTTTCAATCAGACCGTAAAACTCACATTGTTGGTTCAGAGAATAATAAATCCACTGACCTCTCCTCTCTTCCTTTACGAGCCCTGCATCTTTTAATTTACGAAGATGCTGGCTGATTGATGGCTGACTTGTATCAAACACCTCCAACAATTCACATACACAGCATTCACGTTTTTGTAAAATAGCAACGATTGTTAAGCGTGTTTTATCTCCTAATAGTTTTAAAACGTTAGCCGTCTTTTCTAATTCAACTTTTGCCTTGAACACTATGAACACCACCCTATTAACATATAACTATTTGCTTATATAGTATACCAGGTGTTAATTGAATTCAAGTCCTATTCAAATTCTATTGATATGGCAGAATATTCAACCGCACTGTAAGAAAACCTATTATTATATGGAGGTGAAAATAAATGAAAAAACTGCTCTATGGTATAGTTTGTATTGCCTTCCTTGGCTTTCTGACAGCATGCGGCGGCGGTGACGACGAAGCTGACCAAGACACAACACCTACTGAGGAACAGGCTGGGGATGAGCAAACAGCGGATGCCGGTGACGGCGATGCTCTCTTTCAGCAAAACTGTTCGTCATGTCATGGCGGGGATTTAAAAAGTGGAGGAGCTCCTGACCTAGACAAGATCGGCTCAAAATACTCGAAAGATGAAATTGAAGAAATTATCGTAAATGGAAAAGGTGGAATGCCTGGAGGAATCCTTACAGGCGAAGATGCAGATGCCGTAGCCTCATGGCTTTCAGAGAAAAAATAAGCAGGAAAAACCAGATGGAAAATCCAATCTGGTTTTTTATTTATATGAAGTTTCCTAAAATCTAATTATTTGATAGATGAAATAGTTTACACTACAATTAAGGTGTTTTATAACACATTTAAAAGAATAAAAGGAGCACAAAATGAAACTAAAAGTACTACTTCTTTTCTTCATGGCTGTTTTAGTAGTAACAGCATGTGGACAAAAGACACTCAGCGAGCCGATCACCTTACATAATCAAGACCAGAAAAAAGTAACTTTTCCATTAGAAAAACCAACAGTATTCTTTTTTATTACTACCTACACCTGAGGACTCTGCCACCAGCAGCTAGTTCAGCTGCATGAAAATCTCGGTAAATTAGAAGGCATGGATGTAGAAATGTATGTTATTAGCAAAGATTTACCTGAAGAACAGCTTCAACTATACAAAGAATTAGAAGGTATTTATGGTGAAAGTCTCTCCTTCATTTCTGATCCTGATTTAGAATTAATAGACCACATGGGCATGAAAAATGGTGATGTAGCTTATCGAGGCTACGGAATGCTTGATCAAAACGGGAAAGTTGTTTTTAAAACGGTCAATGATCACTGGGGAGAGCAAATTGATAAAACAGTAGAAGAAATCAAGGATGAATATAATAATCTTAAATAGATTATCTCTTGTTAATCCCACCTGCAACAAGCCGCAATCAACTCGATTGCGGCTTGTTGTTTTTCCACGTATCTTGGAACTAAAAATAGGAACTAAAAATAAAGGGATACGTCTAACTACTGGGTTGATTTCATAAAGTGGGAAGACATTGAATACAACGGTATTTACTCTGGTGTTTTAGCCGATGAAAAATTCATTGGGGAAAAACTCGGTACTGTTAAATATAAAGTCGCTGACAACGTAACCAATCCAAATTACAAAATTATAAATGGTGATGCTGCCTTTCATGAAAAAGGAACCGAGATTTTCACCATTCATGGGCAGCCAAATCTAATAGCCGTAAAGGATGCCAGCCAAATAAACGGTTATAGAGTTTATTATTCACGTGCCGCAACAGAACAACAATGGCATTTTAAGAATGTGGCACTTGATAAAGTGAATAAAATAGAGATTTATCAACCTTATACCTCTGAAGGTAATAAATTACTAAGTACTTATACCAATCATGAAGAGTTAAAACACATTCTTGAACTATTAAAAAATAGTGAAGAGTCACCAAATTTCTCCCCAAATACCGAAAAAGGTGGCCCTGACTACTTTCAAATTGTTTTGTATACTGACCAACCTATAGCTTATAAATTTGATTTACAATTTGATGGTGCCACCTACTATTGGTACCCATGGGATCCTGCAATTTTATCAAATGAAGTTGAAACATATCTTAAGAAAAAATAACAAGCTAATCGAATTGATTAGCTTGTTATTTTTATAATTTTCGATACCAATCTGCTGCTGCTTCTACTTCTTGTCTAGTCAATTGATGACCATAATTCTCCCAATGCAGGACAACCTTTGCATTGGCATTCTCTAATAAAGATTGAAGTTCAGATGATTCCGATGGCGGACAAATGGGATCATTTGTTCCTGCTGCGATAAATACGTTCTTACCCGTTAAATCTGGAAGGTCTATTCCCCTTCTCGGCACCATTGGATGATGGAGAATACCACCATTTAAGGCGTTTGGATAGTGGAATAGTAAACTTGCGGCTATATTAGCTCCGTTAGAGTACCCGATCGCAATGATATTATCACGGTCGAATTCATATTTCACAGCCGCTTCATCTAAGAACTCGTTTAATTCCTTCGTTCGGTTTAGGAGGTCTTCTTCATCAAACACGCCTTCTGCTAATCTTTTGAAAAATCGCGGCATTCCATTTTCTAAAACATTTCCGCGGACACTTAATACAGACGCTTCATCATCAATCATTCCAGCTAATGGCAGAAGGTCTAATTCATTTCCACCTGTACCATGAAGCATAAGAAAAATTGGTTTTGTTGCATCTTTTCCCTTATTAAATATGTGTTTCATCATTATCCCCCTTTAAAACTCGAACCACCACAGGCGGTAAGGTTTCATTTAATTCATCTCGTTTTGATTCTAACCATGATGGTAACATAAGATTTTTTCCAAGTTCAGCGGCTGATTCATCGATCATAAAGCCTGGTGGATCGGTTGCTATTTCAAACAAGATGCCGCCTTCTTCATGAAAATAAAGTGCTTTGAAATAGTTCCGATCAAGAATTTCAGTAGGATAATATCCCTTGTCCTGGATGCGTGTTCTCCACCTGACATGATCCTCTTCATTCCTTGCTCTCCATGCAATATGGTGAACCGTTCCTGCCTCCATTAGACCACGGACTGAAGGATTTAGCTTAATATCAATGGTATTACCTGCTTCGGATTTAAATCTAAGAAATTCATTCTCTTGTCCTATACATGTAAGTCCCAATACATTCTCAAGAACATCAGCCGTTTTATGTGGCTGAGCAGAAAAAAGAACAGCACCGGCCAACCCTTTTATTGCATACTCTTTTGTGATTCCTCCGAATTCCCATGTATTACGTGATCCTTCATTTCTCTCAACCAATTCGATTTTTAGTCCATCTGGATCTGTGAAGCTCAAGTATCCTTCACCAAAACGAAAGGATGAAGAATACTCAATATTAAAATTTTGTAATCGATTCTCCCAAAATGGATAGGAACCAGGTGGTATAATATAGCTTGTCACTCCAACCTGCCCAGTACCTATGCGGCCTTTTAACTGATTAGTCCATGGAAAAAAGGTAATAACTGTTCCAGGCTCTCCTGTATCATTTCCAAAATATAGATGATAGACTTCTGGTCGGTCAAAATTTATCGTTTTTTTACAAGCCTTAACCCCAGAACACCAGCATAAAAGTCAATAGTTCTTTGAGCATCGTTTACCATCGCTGTGATATGATGAATACCTGCTGTTTTTTGCACCCTTATCCTCTCCATTTCAAAAGGAATCATTTAGGCCGTTCTATTGAAAATATTTCACCAATTTTTGCATAATTCGTACCAGCCAATCTGCTTACAGCTCCTAAACCAATCGGATCAATTCTACCTTTTTCGTAGATATCTTCCTCTATATGAAATTGAACAATTTTACCAATGATTAGGTCACATCCCGGAGTATCCGTCCCTCCTAGTTCGAGCGAATGTTCTAACGTACACTCCATTCGAATTTTTGCTTCACTTACACCCGGAACTGAAATTTTTACGCTTTCTACAGGTGTTAGTTTTGCTAACTCAATTTCACTTTGATTAGGCGGTAAACTAGCAGCAGTTTGATTGATTTTTTCAACATTGTTTTCATCCACAATATGAACGACAAACTCTTTTGACTCAATAATGTTTCTCGCTGTGTCCTTCTGTCTTCCACGAGAGCGCTGTATCGCCAAAGAAATCATTGGAGGGTTGGATGAAACAATATTAAAATAACTAAACGGAGCCCCATTTAAAATCCCCTTGCCAGACAAAGTGGTAACAAATGCGATGGGTCTAGGAACAATACTACCGATTAAAAATTTATAATTTTCTCGTTCGGTATTTTTTGAAGGATCAATTGAAAGCAAAAGAAATCACTCCTCTTAGTCTAATTCTCTTACTTCAAATGGTAGCAAACCTTTTTCAATCTGTCCTCTATGAGGCTCATACTGTTCTGGCAGCATTAATTTTTCACCCATTGTACCCTGTGTTTCATCATGGGCAAACCCTGGGGGATCTGTGGCGATTTCAAAAAGGATTTCGCCATGCTCTCTAAAATAAATGGCATTAAAGTAGTTCCTATCCTGAACCGGAGTGACACCATATCCATTTGCTGCAACATACTTTTGCCAATCCAGTTGGTCTTGGTCATCAATCGCCCTCCAAGCAATATGATGGACGGTTCCAACACCCATACTTCCTCGGCCAACTGGAGATAATTTTAGGTCAATCACATTACCGATATCAGCTGATGAACGAAAACGAACGATATCTTCTTCTTTACCGACAAGTTTTAGGCCCATCACCTTTTCAAGCAATTCCGCTGTTTTGTCAGGCTGAGTTGATAATAACGTTGCGCCCCCAAATCCTTTAATTGCTACTTCAGGGGTTACGTCGCCGAAACTCCACGAATTGACTTCCCCTTCTTCTCTTTCTACAAGTTCCAAATGAAGTCCATGTGGATCATCGAATTCCAAATATTCCTCTCCAAATCGTCCCATTTCTGTATATGGTACATTGAACTTTTCTAGTCGCTTTTTCCAAAATCCAAAAGAACCTTTTGGGACTACGTAAGAGGTTACCCCTACTTGACCATCGCCGATTCTTCCTTGACGTGCACCTGCCCAAGGGAAAAAGGTAATAATGGTTCCTGGTTTACCACCTTCATTCCCGAAGTAAAGATGATACGTACCTGGATCATCAAAATTGACTGTTTGTTTTACTAAGCGTAATCCTAAAACACCAGCATAGAAATCTACATTCTCCTGTGGATGGCCCACGATTGCAGTGATATGGTGAATACCCATTGTTTGTTTAATCATTTATTTTCTCCTTTTTATTGAAATTGATCTAAATTTATTTGATAATTTATTTTACCCTATTGATTAGTTTTATCGCATTTTATTACTTAGATTTAAGAATCTTTAAATCGAGATATTTTAGAATAAAAAATAATCTATAGCAAATTGTCCTGGTCCAATTAAAGCAACACCGATAGCCACCACAAGTAGTGTTAAGTTAAATTCATACCCATTTTGTGTTGCCCATAATCCATTTACTGCATGCACTTTAATAATTGCCATCACCATCGTACCGGCTATCAAAATTCCTGCTAGCGGAATAAGAAGTCCTAAAGCGAATAAGATACCACCAATCAACTCAGCTAATCCAGCCATAATCGCCATTGTGACACCTGGTTTAATTCCAATCGATTCGAACCAACCACCGGTTCCTTTTATACCATAACCTCCGAACCAGCCAAACAATTTTTGTGCACCATGACCTATAAATAAAGCACCAATTACCAATCTAATTAATAACAATCCTACATTTATCATTATTTATTTCCTCCTAATATTTTATCTCGAAATCGAGATATTTATCAAAAAAATTAACCCTTTACTCTACTTTGCACTTTTTTTAGAAGCGAAACAATTGTTTCTGCTTCTTTATCCCCCAACGAATGAAATATATGATCGACCAATTCCTGATGTTTGGGCATGATTTCCTTCATCAACTGGAATCCATCATCAGTTAATGTAACATGTATGATTCGGCGATCTTCAGGACAATCATTTCGACTCAACAAGCCTCTTTTTTCTAATTTATCAATAACATATGTCATTGAACCACTTGATATTAGTATGCGATTTCCTATCTGCTGAATGTTTTGTTTTCCTTGTAAAAAATGTACTTCTAAAACGGAAAATTCGGTAACACTCAATTTGTAATTCAACATTTCATCTCTAATGCGTTCTTGAATAGCCTTTGAAGTTTGCATCATTAACAAAAATGGCTGGTTAGTGCATTTGTACTCCATTTAATCACCGCCTAAACATTTTGAATTAAGATATCTTTAATATGAGATAATCGTAATACATGTTCTCATGTTAGTCAATAACGTTTTGAACATAAATTGTAGAAATCCTAAGAAAATGTGTACATCCCCAGTAAAAGTCTATGGATAAATGCCAGACATGTGTTGATATATTCAAAATTTGTGTAGATAAACGAATGAGATGTGTTAATTTCCTAAAAACCTCAAATATAAAAGCGAAATCTTCGTAGATTTCGCTTTAATCTTTATTTATAAACCAAAGGTTGAATGGTTTCGTTATCGCCAATAAGAGTAATGTCACTAAATGGTGTTGAATCTCCCACCTTAGAATTAGCGGCAATCAAACTTCCACTTCCAACTACAGAGCGATAAATCTCTGCATTTTCCCCTATTATGGTATTAGGTAAAATAACAGAATCCTTTATGATCGCCCCTTTACCAACTATTACGCCATAAAATAATACAGAATTTTCAACCTCTCCATAAACCTTGCAGCCTTCACTTATAATCGATTGGTGTAAGGAGGCTTTTCCATCTAAATACATGGGTGGCTGGCTAATTCCGTTCGTATAAATAATCCATTCTTCATTTTTTAAAATTGGATTCGTGTTTACCGATAGAAGATCCATATGGGCTTCCCAAAAGCTTTGGACGGTTCCAACATCCTTCCAATAACCGTTGAAGTGATAGGCATGTAGATGGCAGTTTTCTTGAAGCATAGAGGGGATCACGTCTTTGCCAAAATCTTTGGAGGAAAATGGATTGTTTTCTTCTTTTTCGAGAAATTCCTTCAGAATAGGCCAGTTAAATAAATAGATTCCCATAGAAGCAAGATTAGACTTTGGATAAACTGGCTTTTCTTCAAACTCGGTAATCTGATTTGTCTTTGAATCAATATTCATAATTCCGAATCTGCTGGCTTCACTCCATGGGACTTGGATAACGGAAATCGTTACGTCAGCACCAGATCGTTTATGCTCATTAATCATATGACTGTAATCCATTTTATAAATGTGATCTCCCGAGAGGATGAGCACATATTCTGGATTTTGACTTTCAATAAATCGGAGGTTCTCGTATACGGCATGTGCAGTTCCTTCATAGCTATTTTCTTTATTGTCTCTTTGATTCGGTTGAAGGATAGCGATTCCTCCAATTTTTCGATTTAGACCCCATTTTTCTCCATTCTCTATATAATTCTGAAGTGTCTCCTGCTTATATTGAGTTAGGATGCCAACCGTATCAATGCTAGAGTTCTTACAATTACTGAGTGCAAAATCTATGATTCGGTATTTACCTCCAAACGGGACTGCTGGCTTTGCTACGTTACGAGTTAATTCCTTTAGTCTTGATCCTTTTCCTCCTGCTAACAACATGGCTATGCATTGTTTTTTTGTCATTTCTACCACCTCTTTCATTGACGCATTCGCATATGTAATACTTATTTGTCCTCATTGTAGCACCTGTACTAAAAGGAACACATTAATAAATTGCGACGGGTAAAATGTATATTCGACTAAAATCCTTTTTACCTTCAAAAATAAACAAAATATCGTAATGAGCAGGTACGGTATACAAACTGTTCATGTCGAATCCTATCGATGTAATAATTGAAACATATGGAGATTTTGTGAATTAACATTTTGATAAAAAAACACGCTGATTCTATATCATCAGCGTGTTATCAAATCTATTAATGACCGACAGCTTTTTCAAGACCGCCTGGTTTATTATGAACTGCTAATTTTTCTACTAATTTATTACTCTCTTTATTCAGGCCGATTAACTTTACTTTCGTACCATTCTGGTGGTATTTAATGACCACCTTATCAATAGCGCCAACAGCCGAATCATCCCATAAATGTGCTTGTGTTAAATCAATCGTTACTTCATTGACATCCTCATTGTAGTTAAAACTTTCTAGAAAGTCTGTAACAGAAGCAAAAAATAATTGACCGGTGACACTATACACTTTTTTATGTGAGCCATTCGAAGCTAAAGTTGTTACCTTTACTTTCGAGATCTTGGAAGCGAAGAAAATCGCACTTAATAAGATTCCAACAAAAACACCTTTTGATAAGTCATGGGTCATAAGAACTGTCACAACCGTTACAATCATGACGATTGTATCGGAAATAGGGGTCTTGTGGATGTTTCTTAGTGATGACCAATCAAATGTTCCGATCGAAACCATGAACATAACTCCAACTAATGCTGCCATTGGAATTTGCACCAAGAAATCATTTAACAGGATAATTAACACCATTAAAAAGACACCAGCCACAAACGCTGATAATCTTCCACGGCCGCCGGATTTCACATTAATGACAGACTGTCCAATCATCGCACAGCCTGCCATACCGCCGAAGAATCCTGAAACGATATTTGCAATTCCCTGTCCTCTTGCTTCCTTATTCTTGTCACTTGTTGTATCTGTCATATCGTCGACAATCGAAGCAGTTAACAAAGATTCAACCAAACCAACGATGGCAATCGATAGTGAATAAGGGAAAATGATTTGTAATGTTTCAAACGTAAACGGAATATCAGGAATTAAGAAAAATGGCAGGGTTTGAGACAATTCGCCCATATCTCCAATCGTACGAACACCGCTACCTGTCATAACGGCAATGACTGTAATCGTGATAATAGCTACTAATGGAGATGGCACAACCTTTGTAAAACGAGGGAAAATATAAATAATCGCTAAAGCTCCTGCGACCATGGCATACATTGCCCAAGATTCACCAACAAAGTGTGTTAATTGTGCTGAAAAAATTAAGATGGCAAGTGCATTTACGAAGCCGATCATAACGGAGCGCGGGACAAATTTCATTAGACGCCCTAATTTGAGTACGCCCATTATGATTTGAATGACTCCTGTCAGGATAGTTGCAGCTAGTAAGTACTGTAACCCATAGTCTGCGACTAACGTGACCATTACTAGGGCAGTGGCACCTGTTGCTGCCGAAATCATTCCAGGTCTTCCTCCGACAAAGGCGATGACAACGGCTATACAGAATGACGCATACAAACCGATCATCGGGTCAACGCCTGCAATAAGCGAAAAGGCAATGGCCTCAGGAATTAAAGCCATTGCTACCACGATCCCGGATAGTATATCTCCTTTAATATTACCGAACCATTCATATTTAATTGTGTTAAGGTTCATGAAGCACCTCTTTCTATTTTTTTTATTTTGACTTTCAACTCTCATGAAAGTCGGGTCCGTTGTGAACAAAAAACAGTATATAGGATTGTGACAAATTTGTGAAATTGAATGTAAACGTACTCATTAATCATTTTTGCTATTTTTTGCAATAATTCTCTTGATATCACCAAAATTGAAGGAAAACAAAAAACAGAAGGGTCTATTTAGCCCTTCTGCTCAATTCACTATTCTAGCTCTTTTTTCAAAATTTCATTTAAGTCCGTCCAATTTAAAATTCGGGGATATTGTAGATGGCGATTATAAGACTGATCTCTCATAAATACTTTTAAGGAATCATGGGTTAATGTATCTAAAACTTCAGCCTTATCATCAAAGTAATAGTCAAGCTCTAATTCTTTGATAATTTCGACCTTTTCGTGATCAAGCATTCCATAGAAAAAACGGTCATCCCGAACAGGGAACCCTTGTTCAATCATCCATTTTTTCGTCCGTTCTCCATGTTCTTTTGGCCGAGCGGTTATGTAATAGATTTCATGCCCTTTTCTTTCAAGTTCTTGTAATGTCTCAACCGCATTTGGAAAAGGAGGACAGTCTGTATAGTAAATCTCATCTAATGAGGATTTCCACATTTGACTTCCCTCTTCATCACTTAAACCAAAAGGCTCATGAATTTCCACTCTTTTTAACGCATGGAATACTTCAGATGGTACATTTTTGTTTAGCTTCTTATTGTAAATAGTAAATGCATGTTCTCTTAGGTTGATTAATGTATCATCAATATCGAATCCAAATTTCATCTTAATGCCCCTCGTGTGAGTAAATCGGATATCCAGTGAATTTATAATCAGGTCCAATTTGCTGGACAGATAAGCCCGCTAATTGGATTGCATCTTTCATTTTATCCATCCCTGCCCCTGCTAAAAACGAGGGAGCATTGCTGCCGCCAATAATTTTTGGCGCTACATATAAAACTACTTTATCAATTAATTTATTTTCAAGGAATGCCCAGTTAACCGTGCCTCCTCCTTCGATTAATACAGAGGAAACAAGCTTCTCTCCCAAAATTTGAAGGACCTCGGTTGGATTAACATGCTTTGATCCGCTCGTTGGAAAAATAGGAATTCCTGAACTTTCTAATACCCTGGCTTTTTCTTTATCATAATTTTCGCTTGTAAATATCCATGTTTCGGCTAGGTTATCCGTCAGCACCTTAGATTCTAATGGAATTCTTAAAGTAGAATCCAAAACGATTCGAATAGGATTCCTCCCATTTGGTATCCGGGTCGTAAGCTCTGGATCATCCTTTATAACCGTGTTAACGCCAACAAGAATCCCCATATTCTCATTTCGAAGGTGATGGACGTCGTTTCGAGCTTCTTCAGAAGTAATCCATTTACTATCAAACGAATGGGTGGCAATTTTCCCATCTAGGGTAATACCTGCTTTCAACGTCACAAAAGGTGTTTTCTCTACAATGAACTTATTAAATACTTCATTCATTCTTTGTGACTCTTCCTGACGTACACCAATAATCACTTCGATACCGGCATCCTCGAGAATTTTCACACCATTCCCTGAAACAACTGGATTCGGGTCTAGGGTTGCAATGACAACCTTTTTAATTCCTGCTTCGACAATCGCTACAGCACAAGGTCCAGTCCTTCCATGGTGGGAGCACGGTTCAAGAGTCACATAAATGGTTCCGCCTCTTGCTTTTTCACCAGCCATTCGAATGGCGTGGATCTCAGCATGCGGTTCACCAGCCTTCAAGTGAGTACCTATTCCTACTATTCGGTTATCATTAACAATTACAGAACCAACCAACGGATTGGGGTCAGTCTGACCCTTCATCGCCTGGGCATTATTTAGAGCTAAATCCATGTAAAATTCATGATTAGTCATTTGGACAAGTCCCTTCGTCCTCTTCTAGATGTCCAGACTTATTAATCTTTGTCTGCAAATACTTCTCATTATACTCGGAAATATCTCCCCAAAGCGGCTGTCTGCCCGAAACTTGTAATCCAGCTTCTTTTAAAGCATTCAATTTTTTAGGATTGTTTGTCATTAAAGTAACCGGTTTTTGACGGATAGCCTTTAATACTTGAATGGCGTCACTGTAGTTTCTGGAGTCATCTACAAACCCAAGACCTTCATTTGCCTCAACTGTGTCATAGCCGTTCTCTTGAAGTACATAAGCCATTGCCTTACTAAACAAGCCAATACCTCTTCCTTCGTGGTTAGCTAAATAGAACAAGGCACCTGTTCCATGTTCTTGAATCATTTTCATTGATTTTTTAAGCTGGTAGCCGCAATCACATCGTTTACTTCCAAAAATATCACCCGTATGACAAATAGAATGCATACGAATAATCGCATCCTCTCCATACTCAAAGTCCCCATAAACTAAGACACTTGACTGTTGTAATTCAGCTAAGTTCGAAGAGGATAATTTATCAATAATTCTTTCGAAATCCTCTGTAACCTCATTACAATTTAACCAGCAGTACCATTTGAACTCCACTGTTTCACCGTAAAGATTAACGGGAAGTTTAATAGGACCCACTAAATAAATGGCACCTTTCTCCGTACGAATTAATTGGATTTTATCTTCTAATACTGAAAGTACTTTAGAATCCAGACCTTGTTCCATGTATATATCCCCTTTTTTTAATTAGTTTGCCGTATCCATTTTTATTTCATGCTTATGGATTGATGAACATGATGTATTTTTCCCATTACTTAAGAAGGAGCAATCCGTAATGACTGCTCCCGATAAGCTTTATTTTATTATCAATCCTAATAATCGTGCAAATCCTAAGCCTTGCTCCGCTGTAACTTCACAGCCTGCGAGGTCTTTTATCGAAACATTGATGGTATCAAAGGTGCAGCTGCTCAAATCTATCCCTTTCAAAGGGGTTTGTTCAAAATTGGCCTCATTTAAATCACAGTCCTTAAATCCTACCTTATTAAATTTGGATTCATAATAGTCAGCATTGCGAAGTGAACAAGAATTGAAGTTGACCTGCTTAAGTTTGGCATAACCAAACGAAATCATATTTGCATTACAATTTTCAAATAAAACGTTCCCAAGCGAAGCGTCTGAAAGATTAAGCCCTAAAATTTTAGACTCTTTAAATTCAACCCGATGAATGCTGCCATCACTAAAATCCGTATTCGATAAATCACAGTGATCAAAGATAACATCTGTTAATTCTATACTTTTAAAAGAAACATCCAAAAAAGTAACATTTTTAAAAATGACTTGTTCAAAACGTATTCTATGTAATTCTTCGCTCAAAATAGAACAATCACTTATAATACACATTTCATAAAAAGGATCTTCCATTGGTTGAAACGTTCTAGCTGTTAGACCATCCGGTATTTTTGGCTGTTGAATTTTTATTGTTTTCGACATTTTCTACTTACCTGCCCATTCATCTTGATCTAAATGAAAAGACCTTTGTCAAAACAAAGGTCTTCTTCAAGTCCTATTCACCTAAATCCACATTGTGGTACACTTGTTGAACATCTTCAAGGTCTTCCAACGCATCAATCATTTTTTCGAACTTTGCTTGAGCGTCTTCTGGCAGTGTCACTTCGTTTTGAGCAAGCATTGTTAATTCTGCAACAGTAAATTCAGTGATACCCGCATTTTTAAATGCTTCTTGAACAGCATGGAACTGATCAGGCTCAGCATAAACGATAACAGATTCATCTTCTTCGATAATGTCACGAACATCTACATCCGCTTCCATTAAGATTTCTAGAACCTCATCCGCTGTTTTACCTTCAAGACCAATAACTGCTGTTGCGTCAAACATATAGGCAACAGATCCGCTGACCCCCATATTTCCGCCATTTTTACCAAATGCCGCACGAACGTCTGAAGCAGTGCGGTTCACGTTATTGGTTAAGGCATCCACGATGACCATAGATCCGTTAGGTCCAAAACCTTCATAACGGAGTTCAGAGTAGCTTTCTTCTGATCCGCCTTTTGCTTTGTCTATCGCACGGTCAATGATGTGTCTAGGTACATTGTAGGTTTTCGCACGTTCTAAAACGAACTTTAATGCCTGGTTTGATTCAGGATTCGGTTCGCCTCTTCTCGCTGCAACATAAATTTCAACTCCAAATTTTGCATAAATACGACTTGTATTTGCATCCTTTGAGGCTTTTTTTTCTTTAATATTGTTCCATTTACGGCCCATTCTGTCCACTCACTTTCAACTTTGGCTCTACATAAAAATAGTAATAGAAATAGATTACATCTTCAACCATTTTCTAAAATATTATACCGTAAAAGGGGAATTTGTTAAGTATTTATGATTAATAGGTATAACAGATATCAAAAAAATCAGGAATTTAGGTTCCTGACTTTTTTAGGATAATTTTAGTTTTGTGATAAATTTAATTTCATTTTGAAATTTTTCTAGTATTTCTGCAAACGATGAGTTGATTAATAGTGGGAAAAGATTTTCGAGTGCTTCCTCATAATTTTGCCCTAACGCTTCACGCAAAAGAACATATTCATGAAATAACAATGCTTTCTCAAAATCAATTCCAAGATTATATAAGCCTCGAAACAAAGTCTCCTTTGGGATTTGTTTAATTTTTCTGTAGATTTTTTCGTTCTTTTCAATAAACTTTTCTTCTAAATATCGTGTTACATAATCTCTATATACCATTTGCCCAATATCATTTGTTTCTTTTTTTGTATGATTAAAGCCAATCACACGACCTTCCTTTTGCTCACGGATAATAAAGGTTTTATTTCCTTTTAAATGTTGGATGAAATTCTTTACACTTTTATCAAACATTTTGTTAAATTGGATGATTTGATGGAGTTTTACTGCAAAGTCTGTATTTTCTTCACCAACAACAAATAATCGATCAACAATAGGCAAAAGCTTTAATACTCCTTCAGAAAGCTGGCTTGAAGCATCATAAATAATAATATCGTACTCTTTTTTCATGTTTTTTACGATTCGTTTTTGTTCGGGAAGAGATAATTTAGAAAATTCATGGATTACCTCTTCAGAGAGACCTTCTTTTTCTAATGTTCCATATGAAATAAATGCAGCTGATAAATCTGTATTCATTTTTAGCCAATGATAAATAGATAATGATAATTCCGTAACACCTGATTTCGCCTTTGGCGAATAAAAGCCGACCAAGTACATTTTACTCACCTGCCTTTTATTACTATAGTATTGAAAGTAAGGTTTAAAGGTTAAAGACAAACCCTTGCTTCGTGCCTTTTTTAAAAAAAAGGCTCTCTATAAACAAAAAAGAATGACATCACGTAAATGTCATCCTTGATACCTTATATAAAAACATTATCCTGAAACTCTGAGGCTGCTTTCAAATCCGCCTCGCTTATGGGATCCATCACAAAAAGGTTTCTTATTCGATAGTCCGCATCTGCAAAGATATACTTTTCCTTTTTTCGGATATTCGTTACCTTCTGAATCATATAGTTGAAAATCACCGCTTACTTCTAACGGACCATTATCGGAGATTTTTATTTGATTATTCATGTCACTTACTCCCTTGTGTTTTTATTAGCGAATAAAATTCAGCACGAAGATCTGGTCGATTTTCATAGATTCCAAGAAGACTAGATGTTGTGGTAACGGTGTTTGCCTTTTTAATTCCTCTACTGCACATACACATATGCTTCGCTTCTACCACAACAATGGTTCCTTCAGGATCCAATACCTCTTCAATCGCTTCTGCTATCTGTGTCGTTAATCTTTCTTGAACTTGAAATCTTTTTGCGTAACCTTCCACTAATCGCCCCATCTTAGAAAGACCTGTAATTTTTTCTTTAGGAATATATCCAATATGTGCGACTCCAAAGAAAGGAGAAAAGTGATGTTCACATAATGAGTAAAACTCAATATCTTTTATTAGAATGAGACCTTTATGATGAATATCAAACGTTTTTTCTAAATGAATTTTCGGATCTTCGTTGTACCCCTCTGTGTACTCAAGAAAAGCTTTAAGGACTCTAAATGGGGTATCCAGTAAACCATCACGCTCGGGGTCGTCGCCACAAAGTTTAATTAATTGTTTTACTGCCTCTGAAAACTGAGTAACACTGGTAATGTTACCATTTTCGGTATCAGTTAGCTGGTTAAATAAATGTGGATATTTTTTAGATAAAATCTGTAACTGCTCACTCTTCATGATCACATCATCCCTTTTTGGTTTTTAGGACTACTCATCCTCAATGATGATTCGAGGAGTGTTTTCACTAACGGGTTTATCCAAAAGAACCTGAAAAACACAACAACCATCACCATTCTGAAGTCGTTTCGCTCGCTTTACAGTACATCCTAATAAATGTGTTAAGACAGAAACACTTACACTACAAAGTATAGGTCGCTGCAATGCAACATTATGGAAGGGGCAGTTACGTTCAATCAGGGAATAAGCTTGATTTTTATTTTCTATTTCCATAAATGAATCATCTTTTTTATAGAAATCCTTTAAAACATTTAGACGCTCGTCTGTGGGTAATCCTTTTAATTTTGGTTCCCACTGGACAATTCTTGATTCAATCATAGCAGAAAGTAAATGTTTTACTGCTTCTTCTCCAAGGGAATTTGCTAATGTATCTAGAACTTCAATCGTTAAGTGATCATAATTTTTTTCGAAAAGATGTTCGCCTGCAGTTGTTAATCGATACTGTAGTACAGGACGGCCAACACCATTGTTTTCTGAATGTCGAGTCACCCATCCTTCTTTTTCTAATTGAAGAAGGTGCTGCCGTACTCCTTCACCACTTATATCTAAGACGGAAGCCAGCTCGCTCATTGATGAGGATCCGTTATTTTTGATAAACTGTATGATTCTACGGCGAGGTTCTGACATTTGGTCAGCGCGGAAACTCATCATCTTCCCTCCCTTTGCTCTCTTCCCTAAAATATATTCAGGATGAGGTAGAATAGTTCAAGTTTTTCAATGGAAAACTTGGTTAATTAAAAAAAACACAAAAATACCCTTTCGTTAAGAAAGGGCTGTAATTTACTAATTTAATAATATGGGTAACCGCTATATGGATAATAGCCTGGGTATGGTGCCGGATAAGGCGTTGCTACCGGATAAGGATAAGGGTAAGGATAAGCACCATAGCCCGGTGAACCTATTGCTCCTGCAGCCAAACCTCCTAGTAAACCTCCTACAAATGGTGCTCCACCAAATCCTCCATATCCATAACCATGTCCATAGTGCCCATGATGGTGCCCATGATGGTGCCCACCGTGATGTCCGCCATGATGTCCTCCGTGATGCCCGCCATGATGCCCTCCATGGTGTCCGCCATGATGTCCACCAAACATTCTTAGATTTGTCATATTTCCGCATCCCCTTACTAAAAATCTTTCCTTTTAGTGTATGCGGGATAAATATCTAGGGAATGGGCGAATCATTTTATTACTACTCTTCCTGAGGTTCTTTTTGAGGAAGTAACGCAAAGTTCGAAGCTGGCATCTGTACTTGATGCTCATAGAAAACAGACATTAGCTCGAACCTAACCTGCCGAGAAGTTTCGAAGTAATCATCCGGATTCACTAAACCAACCACACAAAACTCATATCCGACATATTTAAGATTTGGATTTAAGTCTGTAATCCCAACGTACTGAAAGCATTCTTCAGCAGAGCCATCTTCTAGTCTTAATAAACTTTGATCAAGTTTTTCATTACAGGCAGCGCAAACTGCTTCTAATAATTGCTTTATTCTCCGCGGGTCTTCTTGATAGCTAACGGTTATTTTCTCGATAACACGCATTCTTCCTTTATTATAATTTTGTATTGTCCTTATTTCTCCATGTGGAATTGTGAGAAGTTTTCCAGACCACTCACGAATTTGCATAAAGCGTATCCCTATTTCTTCTATGGTCCCTGATATCTGTCCGTTGAATGTCACAAAATGACCAACCCGGAATTCCTTATCGGATAATCGAATAAAGCCTAAAAGTATATCTTTTAACATTTGTTGAGCCGCAAATCCAACAATTACCCCTACAATCCCTGCCCCCGCGAGAATGCCTTTAAGGTCTACAAATTGACTGATTAGAAAAATCAGCAGAATAATCCCAACTGCATATCTTAAGGTCGAGCGGATAACACCTTGTATGGTTTGTTCCACTTCTTCATCCAATAAATTAGACTTTCTAAAGAACCAATCCACGGATCGATTGATTAAATAAGTGCCAATCACCAAAAACAAAACCATAATCAATAATTTTAAGACTAAATACTCTTTTATGTATTCCGAAATATTTTGTGAGATTGACAAAAAATCCATAGTTCACGTCCTCTGATAGTATCCTTACTAATATTCCCTTAAAACAAAAAATGAATTGAACTTAATTACTATTATAAAAGGAAACTTGGACTTACTAAAATAAGCCAACAGGCCAATAACGTTAGACCTGTTGGCACTTATGCAATTTACAATTATACACTTTATACAAATACTAACAGCAGCCATAGGTACAGTCCAATAAGAGTAAAAACGAGCGTTGGCGGAATGACAATGATGGTAACTTTTATATAATCCATCCAGGTTATTTTAATCTTGTTTTTCTTCAAGATATCCATCCAAATTAATGTGGCAAGGGTACCAATCGGCAGGATTAAGGAACCGATATCACTCCCAATAATATTTGCTAAGTAAACGGTTTGTGTTAATAATGGTTTTAATCCCATCTCTGTTAATGCAAGTGTCGAAACCATTAATGCCGGGTGGTTATTAAATAGATTCGATAGGAATGCGGTTATGATTCCCATGGTAACGCTTGCGTGAAGTAAACTGCCATTTACAATAGAACTTAAATGTTCTACCAGAAGGGCTGTTAACCCAATATTGTGTAATCCATATATGATTACATACATACAGAAAGCGAAAATCAAGATATGCCAAGGTATTTTAAATAATACGTCTTTTGGATTTTTCTTTAGGTGGATCCATCTCCAGATTAGTAAAATGATTGAACCTAATACGGCTATCAAAGAAACAGAGATATTCAAAAACGAGGCTACAAAAAGGCTGATTCTAACGATAAAGACAAAGATGAGCATTTGAATCATTAACTTCTTTTGTTTTTCAAACATATCCTCGTTTTTTCTTTGTAATGGGTGAAAACGATTGTTATTCAACAACGGCAGCGTATAAGAATGGAGTTGGATTTCTTTAGGGATGTCCTTCTTGAAAACGAGGAGTAGTAAATAAGCCAAAAATAGTAGTCCAAGCGTGGCTGGAACAAACATCATGGCTGTTTGAAGGTAAAGGTCCATACCAATAATTTTTAGCGCAATTAAATTAACAATATTACTTACTCCAATTGGAGCACTCGAAGCAGTTGCGATTAAGGCACCACTTAATAGGTATGGTATCTTTTGGCGGTTCTTTAAACCGATATTTTTAAATATAAGAATGAGAATAGGTGTGGTAATTAATATACTTCCGTCATTATTGAAAAACATTGTCATCAAAAAGCAAAGTAATAATGTATACCAGAATAAACGAATTCCGGACCCTTTTGATACTTTTAACATCAGTGCCGCCGTCCATCTAAAGAAGCCAAAACTTTCTAGTACAATCGCCATAACAATTGTTGCAATGATGGTTACAGCCGCCCCTGTGACTTTCGAGCCTATATCCATTAAGTCAGCTAGAGAAACGCTGCCGCTTAACATGACAATGACTGCACCAATGGTTGCAGGAATAGCCTCATTCATATTTTTCGGACGGATAAAAATCATCACCATGGTTAGAAAAAATGCCAATACGGTTATGATTACCGTCGATGGTTGATACATATATGTTATTTCTCTCCTTCCACTCTATATTAAAATTTGATTCTAAGAAATCTCCTTATCGTGTCTTCTCTTGTCCTTTGCTTTATCATACGTAGGTTCTTAGAGGCTTGAACTAAACGAATATCTTGAATTTATGTAAATCAGCAGGTATCTAGTAATTTTCTTAAAAAAATGGTTGGATTAACGTCTAATTTTTGTCAACTAAACCAATGCCTAGAGGGTTCTTTTATAGGCAACTACCATAAGAAATTACTGGTACAACAAAAAACCGGTACTCCAGAGGTACCGGTTTGAGAATTATTATTTTTTTCCTTTTGAGTTTTTGCCTTTTCCTCCACCTGAACTGTGTCCGCCTTTGGATTCTTTACTGCCCTTGCTGCCGCCAGAGTGTTTACCGCCTTTGGAGCCTTTGCTGCTGCCAGAGTGCTTACCGCCTTTGGAGCCCTTGCTGCTGCCAGAGTGCTTATCGCCTTTGGAGCCCTTGCTGCCGCCAGAGTGCTTATCGCCTTTGGAGCCCTTGCTGCCGCCGGAGTGTTTACCGCCTTTGGAGCCCTTGCTGCCGCCGGAGTGTTTACCGCCTTTGGAGCCCTTGCTGCTGCCGGAGTGTTTACCGCCTTTGGAGCCCTTGCTGCCGCCGGAGTGTTTACCGCCTTTGGAGCCTTTGCTACTATCGGAGTGCTTACCGCCTTTGGAGCCCTTGCTGCCGCCAGAGTGCTTATCGCCCTTGGAGCCCTTGCTGCCGCCAGAGTGCTTATCGCCCTTGGAGCCCTTGCTGCCGCCAGAGTGCTTATCGCCTTTGGATCCTCTGCTGCCACCGGAACCGTGCCCGTCTTTAGATCCTTTTGTACCACCATAGCCATAACCGCCATGAGAGCCTTTGGATCCTTTACTTCCGCCAGAGCCATGAGAGCCTTTGGATCCTTTACTTCCGCCAGAGCCATGAGAGCCTTTGGATCCCTTACTTCCACCAGAGCCATGAGAGCCTTTGGATCCTTTACTTCCGCCAGAGCCATGAGAGCCTTTGGATCCTTTACTTCCGCCAGAGCCATGAGAGCCTTTGGATCCTTTACTTCCGCCAGAGCCATGAGAGCCTTTGGATCCCTTACTTCCGCCAGAGCCATGAGAGCCTTTGGATCCCTTACTTCCACCGGAGCCATGAGAGCCTTTGGATCCCTTACTTCCACCAGAGCCATGAGAGCCTTTGGATCCCTTACTTCCACCGGAGCCATGAGAGCCTTTGGATCCTTTGCTGCCGCCTGAACTGTGTCTTCCTTTTTTACCTTTAGGACCTTTAGGACCTTTATTACCACCCGATCCACTGGAACCCTTTGATCCCTTGCTGCCCTTACTTCCTCCAGAGTCCTTGCTGCCTTTGCTTCCGCTAGAGTTTTTACCACCATAACCATATCCGCCAGAAGATCCTTTACTTCCACTAGAACCATGTGAGCCTTTTGAACCTCTGCTTCCACCAGAACCATGTGAACCTTTTGAACCTCTACTTCCGCCAGAACTATGTTTTCCTTTTCTACCTTTAGGACCCTTAGGACCTTTGCGACCTTTAGGACCTTTTTTCCGTCGAGACCCACCAGAACCGCTTGATCCTTTGGAGCCTCTACTTCCGCCAGAGCCCTTGCTGCCCTTACTTCCATCAGACCACTTGCTTCCCTTACTTCCGCAAGTCCCCTGACTGCCACTTGACCCTTTACTTCCTTTAGAGCCCCGACTTCCGTCGGACCCTTTGCTGCCACTGGAATCTGAATGATCTTCACAGAAACATTTTTTGTCTTCTTTGTCATCTGGATTGTTATTTAGAAATAAAACGACTCCATTATCCTTAGCCTTTGACAGCATTTGATTCATGTCCATCCCCATCTTGGTTTTCCACCACTTTCCATAAATATATTCGTTTCACTTTCTAATTTATGGTAATAAAGTGGAACTTGATATAGACAAACATTTATTTTTTAACAACCATTTCATAAATATTTGTGCATCGACATTTGTCCTATACCAAAATACTGGATGTTTGTACTGCACAATCCCCCTGTAGGCAGCATACTATCTAGAAAAAATGAATGTATAGGAGTATTTACGTGTTAAAATATGAAATCTTTATTAATCCAAAATGGCTGCAAAAGTTGGAGGATGATATTTGGGAGGATGAGCATGTCCCAGCCTTATTAAAAATTGCCAATAAACGATACAAAATTGGACTCACCTATCGGGGAAATGTCATCAGAAAGAAGAAGAAAAAATCCTATAATATTATTTTTCAAAAACCTTATCTATTTGATGGTGCTCATGAAATTCATTTAAATGCCGAATACGATGATATTTCACTGAGTCGGAACAAACTCTCGCTCGATTTTTTTGATACCATTGGCGTTATTTCTCCACACTCCAAACACGTGCTTCTTTATATCAATGGTTTTTGTAAAGGAATTTATTTGGAACTAGAATCCTTTGACCAACATCTTTTGAAAAAAAGAAATCTTCCTGATGGACCAATCATATATGCCACTAATTATTTTGCAAACTTCTCATTAATCTCTCCAGAGAACGAATTAAAAACGAGTTTAGCTGAAGGCTATACAATAAAATATGGTGAGGATAAAGACCTATCTTTATTAGAGGATTTTATTGCAATGATCAACACCTCTCCAAATGAGGAATTTGAAAAAGAAGTTGATAAATTTCTAGATATTAAGAAATATCTTACATGGCTTGCCGGTGTCGTTTGTACACAGAACTTCGATGGCTTTATCCATAACTATGCTCTCTATTTAAATAGCAAAACCAATCTCTTTGAAATTACCCCTTGGGATTATGATGGTACCTGGGGAAGAGACCTTCATGGAAGAAAGCTAGATCACGATTTTGTCCCCATCACTGGATATAACACCTTAACTGGACGACTTCTCCATATTCAACGATATAGATTACAATACAAAGAAATCCTTGCTTCCATCTTAACTACCCACTTCAATATTGAAGCTTTAGAGCCAATAATCGAACAACAATTTCAATTATTAAAGCCATTTATTAGGACAGATCCCTATATAAATATGAACGAGAAATATTTTGATAAAGAAAAAGATGTCATTCTCAAATTTATTGAGAAGAGAAATGGTTATTTAAAGAAAGAATTGGCATCATTATGACCTTTTTTCTATGTATATGGACGCCATATACTTCTTTTTTTTGCCTATTTTTACAAAAAGGTAAGAAAAAAGGCTCGTTGTTTAGTACAACATCATACCGTGACACATATAAATGCAGTGTAAATGTTTATTTAATTAAAGGAGGATAAATATTGTATGAATAACGACATGTGGAAGTCTTTAGTGGGGAAGACGATCAAGGTTGACAGAGGAGGTCCAGAATCAAGAATTGGAAAATTAATGGCAGTTCTTGATGACCATCTAGTACTTTTGACTAAGGATGATGGTGTGCTTTATTACAATACGCACCATGTCAAAAGTGTAACCGAAAATTCAAAGGATACGATGGATTTAGGAATTGAGGTTCCGGAGAATTTTGAATTTAAAAGTGCTGAAAGCTTCCAGGGTCTTCTAGAATGCCTAAAATTCCAATGGGTAAGAATTAACCGTGGAGGTCCTGAAAAACTCGAAGGTGTAATCAGCGAAATTAACAAAGACTTTGTTTCATTAATTAGTAAAGAAGAAGTTGTCCGTGTGTCTATGTGGCATATTCGAAATATTAGCTATGGATTAAAAGTGGAAAGTGAAAAACAAGAAGAAAATAAAGATCAAGGTAAAGAAGAGAACTCTATGTCTCAAACAGAAAAACAAGTTGTGAGACAAAGAGTGGTACGTGCAGAAAACTCACAAGTAAGACAGTAAAAAAGTAAAACTCTTGTCGCTTCTTTCATGAGAAGCGACAAATTTACCCTAAGGAGGAACATTGAATGGGATCTGATAATTTTTCATCAACCGTGGATTTACTAAAAGGCTACAATGTAAATTTATATGTTGGTGAAGAAATTATAAAAGGAAAACTAATGGGTGTAGAGTCTGATCATATTATATTAGAAGACGAAAAGGCATACGTCTATTACTATAGCATTGATAAAATTCATGCTATAACAAAAAACACGAAACAATTTAAAGGTGAAGAAATCACTACGGAATTTATGAAAACTCAGAGTTTAGCGGATTTATTAAACTCTTTAAAGAATTCATGGGTATCTATATTGTGTTTAAATAAGCAATCTTTTGATGGTGTCCTAGGTTTCGTCGATTCCGACTTTGTTACGCTAATCAATGGTGAAAATCGAATTTTAATCAAGATTTCTCACATTTCAAATATATTAAAAGGCTATCGGAAAGAAGAAAAACAAGAAGAAAACAAAAATGAAACGGAAACAGCTGTTTCTAATAGTAAAGTGGAAGATACAGACGACAATTATGTTGAAACTGAAGTGTTTATGAAGGCAGAAAAAGAGGAAGCTGCTGTTCAACAAACAGTGAGTCTGGTAGACAATGAAGCAATAGTTACTCCTAAAGTAATTGTAAATGAACCGGAAATTGAGAAAAAGGTTTGGGCAGAACCTATCAAATCCTCATTATCACTAGCAAAAATCAGCAATGAAGACAAAAAAGAAGAGAAAAAGCAGAGCGTTCACAATGAAAGCATTCAGAAAAATGTAAAACAAAGCAAGGAAAGTAAATGGTCAAGAACTGAAATACCTCAATCTCATCAAGAAGAAGTGAAAAAGCAGAAATCCGAGGTTGTTGTTCAAAATATCGTGAAACACGATAAAGAAATTGTTCAAAAACCGGCTGCGCCTTCATTGGAAAAAAGAGCCAAGGTAAAACAGCCTGTACGTGAGCAAAAGAAAGCAGAACCTTCACCGAAAAAGGAAGTAACGGCGAATGCTACACAAGAACTATTAAACAAAGTTAAAAAAGTAAAAGAAACCCTTGATACCAATCCACTAATGAAAATAGAAAAGACACAAATAAGCACCGTAGAGAGTAAAAAAGAAGATAAAAAACCTAAGGCACAAGAAGTCGGGGCATCACGTTTCTCTGGTGAACCAGCTATACGTGATTTTGACCGAAGATCTATCTTCTCAGGCTGGCCGAATCGGAATAACTCAAAAAAACGCATTTAATCACACCCCCAAGTTAATGGCAGCAAATGATTATCCGTAAACCTAAATTGACTATTCCTGTGCTAATTAATATCCATCATAAATTTTACAATAAAGAGCTGGGCATCTTTCTTTTATATACAGTTATATGCACCTGCTCTTTTTGTAGAATCATTTTACTAGAAAGGATGTGATTAAATGAAATTAAAAGACCATGTTGGTAACTATATAAAACTTGAACTTTCAGGGAATAAACCCATAAGCGGAATCTTAATTGACATCGGCAGTGATTTGTGGGTTATCTACAATGGTTATGATTATTTATACATTCCTACAGTCCATATTCAAAATTGGAAGTTTCCTAAAAAGGAAGAAATTGATGAAATCATTACTCTATCAGATGACCAATCCCCTATTTTCCATCCTAACGAGGAAATTTCATTACGAAAAACGCTAACGGCAGCTAAGGGTATTTTTACCGAAATATTTGTGACAAGTAAACAAGCCGTACACGGCTACATTATCAGCATTATGAATAATTATTTTGTATTTTACTCCCCTATTTACAAAACCATGTTTATATCCCTTAATCATTTAAAATGGTTAATTCCTTATACCAATAATCAGCGTCCCTATGGTTTAAGCAATGCAAATTTACCAGTAAACCCCTCTAACATAACATTCGCACGATCGTTTGAAGTCCAGATTGAAAAATTGATTGGGACTTTAATTGTATTTAATATCGGGGAAAATGAGAACGGTATGGGGAAAGTAATGGGAATAAAAAATAACTTTGTAGAATTGCTGACGGCTAAAGGTGATCCTGTCTATTTAAATCTTCAGCATATTAAAACCGTTCATATGACATAAAAGATGAGGGATAGCCTCTTCTCGGTAACAATGACTACTTCGCTGTATATAACCTTCACAGAGTGTCCTAAGGGCGGCACTCTTTTATTTATTAGCACCCTTCTGCAAATAATCTAAAACCCTACATATATGCTAAACTTTCCTGCATACATTTTAAGTAAGACCATTTTTGAACATCAGGAGGATTCCATGGACATCTATGTGAGACAAGGTGATTCTTTATGGTATTACAGTCAACTGTTTCGAATCAATATTCAACTGCTTATTGATTCTAACCGGGATATTCAACCCAGTCAGCTTGCTGCCGGACAGCGAATCCGAATTCCCGGATTTCTTGGTCAGAATTATCAAATCCAACGCGGTGATTCTTTTTGGAGTATTGCGCAAAACCGCAATCTATCACTGGATGCGCTGCTGCTTGCGAACCCTAATGTAAATCCTAATCGACTATTAGTCGGGCAAAATATCAAGGTTCCACTTAGGGTTACTTGGAGACTCGTTCAAGGAAAGCAGCATTATGATTTTAGCCGTATGATGAGTGATATCGCTCGTTTGCAAGAGGTATATCCATTTCTACGGGTAACCAATGCAGGAAATTCAGTCCTTGGCAACCGGATACCTGAAGTTTTACTAGGTAATGGCAGTAAAAGAGTTCATTATAATGCTTCTTTTCATGCAAATGAATGGATAACTACACCTGTCTTAATGACATTCTTAAATGATTATTGTTTGTCGCTTACGAATGGAAGTTCCATACGCGGTCTATCGACTATTCCATTATACAGGCAAAGCATGCTGTCTCTTGTCCCAATGGTTAACCCAGACGGAGTTAGTCTTGTGATGAACGGTCCCCCAGAAAATGAAACTTGGAGAAATAGAGTTATCGAACTTAATCGTGGAAGTACTGATTTTTCTGGCTGGAAAGCAAATATTCGAGGAGTTGACTTAAATGACCAGTTCCCTGCACTCTGGGAATTGGAGAAAGCTAGGAATCCTACTGAACCTGGACCACGGGATTATGGGGGTGAACATCCGTTATCAGAGCCAGAAGCAATTGCGATGGCAGATTTGACTAGAAGACGTGACTTTGCTCGGGTTCTAGCCTTTCATACACAGGGTGAGGTCATTTACTGGGGGTTTGAGAACTTGGAGCCGCCAGAGTCCGAAGTGATTGTTAATGAATTTGCAAGAGTTAGTGGCTACGAGCCTGTTAGGTCCATAGAAAGTTATGCGGGGTATAAGGATTGGTTTATCCAGGATTGGCGCCGGCCAGGGTTTACCGTTGAGCTCGGAACAGGTACCAACCCCCTCCCGCTGAGTCAATTTGATGAAATTTATGAAGAAGTACTAGGGATCTTCTTGGCTGGACTGTATATGTAGAGATGACCTATTTCAACCTTGTTGGGATAGGTTTTTTTTTGTTGGGTTTTGGTTATGCGCCAGTGTTTCTTGGTTATGCGCCAGTATTTCTTGGTTATGCGCCAGTATTTCTGGTTATGCGCCAGTGTTTCTGGCTATGCGCTAGTGTTTCTGGCTATGCGCTAGTGTTTCTGGCTATGCGCCAGTATTAATGGTTATACACCAGTATTTCTAGTTATGCGTAACTAAACTCCATCATCCACAACTATTTTCAGATACCCTCAAATTGACATACATTAATAATGGACACGTATAATCGTGTGTCCTAGTTAACTTGCTGTTTTCGTGTAAAACTATGAAATCTTGTCCCCTGGAAGACAAGTTCCCCGACATCACCTTCAGCAAGCATTCCATAGTCAGAACCTCTGACGGCAAGTTCCATTCTGTCACCGCTTTCAACTTGAAACGTAATATAATACCAAGTACTGGCGCTCGAATCATTACTTCCACCACTTACTTCGGTACGTTTCGAGACAACCAGTGCACCTCATTCAACTTTGGTTGTTTATTATTGTAGTTCCATTGTTTATTCCTTGAAAAATAATAAATAAAATAAATCCAATTACAAGGATAAAAAATAGTGGAAATAATTTCTCTATAATGGTAAACATGTCAAACCCCTGATTAACCTCCATAGATCTTCCCCCTCTCCCATTAAACCAAAATTAGTATATTCTAACTATATCGATAGAATTCTAGAGTCTCAAGAATATTTTGTTTTTTTAAGCTTTAAATTTTATACTGCAATAGAAGGATGGGTGAAAATATGGGTGCAATCATTTTGTTCGATGGAGTATGCAACTTCTGTAATAGCAGTGTTCAGTTCATTATAAAAAGGGACCCAACGGGATATTTCAAATTCGCTTCACTTCAAAGTGAGACAGGACAGCAGCAATTAGAGAAATATGGGGTTAGTAAAGAGATTGACAGCCTTATAGTGATTGAAAAGCAAAGTGTATATATCAAATCAAGTGCAGCATTACAGATAAGCAGAAAATTAACTGGTTTTTGGAGGTTCTTTTCGATCCTTAGGGTCTTCCCTCCTGTTTTTAGAGATTACCTTTACGACTTGGTGGCTAAAAATCGTTATAACTGGTTTGGCAAAAGGGACAGCTGCATGCTGCCTACAGCAGAAATGAAAAAACGCTTCCTGGATTAAGAAAAAAATTTTTGAAAAATGGACATGTTCACTACATGCCTGTACATAGAGGGACATATATTATACTAACCCATGATACAATACCTCCTTTAGAAAGTGGCCCCACCACTTTCTTTTTTTCTGCAATCAAAAAAGCACTTCTAAAAGTGCTCAGGCTGTCTAGAAAGTCTAGACAGCCATTATCTTTTTTAACTTTAAAAGTGCACAGATTTTTCCTAATATAGGTAGCACGTATAATGCGTCCTGAAAGCACCCTTATTAAGGACAAATCCTTCCGGCAGGGCGTACGATATGTCCTCAAGCACCCTTATTAAGGACAAATCCTTCCAGCAGGGTGTACGATATGTCCTCAAGCACCCTTATTAAGGACAAATCCTTCCAGCAGGGTGTACGATTTGTCCTCAAGCACCCTTATTAAGGACAAATCCTTCCGGCAGGGCGTACGATATGTCCTCAAGACACCCTATTAAGGACACATCCTCCTGGCAGAACGTACGATTTGTCCTCAAGACACCCTATTAAGGACAAATCCTTCCGGGAAAGCGTACGATATGTCCTCAAGCACCCTTATTAAGGACAAATCCTTCCGGCAGGGCGTACGATATGTCCTCAAGACACCCAATTAAGGATGAATCCTCCTGGCGGTGTGTGCATCAGCCCCAAAATAGAATTTACAATATATAAAGGAAAACGGTTGTTCCTACAAAAAAATTGCCGAGAAAGACCCCCTTCCTCGACAATCTGAGCACTTCTAAAAGTGCTTTTTTAATTATGACTTTTGATAATTCAATTCCCAAATAATCCCGAACTGATCTTGAACCCTCGCATATTTTGCTCCCCAGAAGGTATCCTCTAGCTCGTTAAGTGGTTTGCCGTTTTTACGTAGAGCGTCATACAAATGTTGAATTTCCTCTTCACTTTCAGGCTCGAGCGTAAGAGTTATATTGTTTCCTACAACAGTCGACTGTCCTGGGAAGGTATCTGAAAACATAAGAGAGATGTTACCTTTTTTTAGCTGCGCGTGCATTACCCGATCATTTGCTTCAGGAGGAGTTGGGTAATCTGCTTCTCCAAAGGTTTGAACTCCGGTAACTTCAGCCCCTAAAACTTCTTTATAAAACTCCAAAGCTTGTTTCGCATTACCATCAAACGATAAATATGGTGTAATCTGTTCCTTCACGTTAAACACTCCCTTATATCAAATAAGCCGCAATATATTATTTTTTCATAAAATACAGCTTTTATTCAAAAAACTAAAAAAAAGGCCTTTGAACAAATGTCAAAGGCAAAAGATGAGCTTAGTGGTCAAGGCTAAGCTCTAGTTTTAGGAGGTCTAAACTCAGAAGAATTTAAACAAGTTGATTGTACCATTTTCCGAAAATTCTTTCAATAGTTTAAAGCGTTAAAGTTGAAAAGTTATGAACTTGTAATAATACCTCCTATAATAAGTAAATCATGAATATGGGTCAACCCCCTTTTTTAAAATAAAAATATATTAGTTGACAGCCTTGTATATACAAGTTAGAATGTAAACGTAACCAGAAAACTTGTATATACAGGTTGGAGTGACGAGTTGAAACCGTACACATTAATTGGTAAATACAAGGAAATAATACACTATATAAAGAATTGGAGACTTCCAATTCAATCAGGGGGAATAAATAATGACGAAGTTCACTGAGTCAGCGAAAGAACTGCTCGAACACGTTGGGGGCAAGGAAAACATTGCTGCAGTAACTCATTGTGTGACGAGAATGCGCTTTGTTTTAAATGATCCTAGCAAAGCGGATGTAACAAAAATTGAAGCTCTTAAACCTGTAAAAGGTACTTTTACCCAAGCAGGACAATTCCAGGTAATCATCGGAAACGATGTATCTACCTTCTATAATGACTTTGTTAAGGTTGCGGGTGTGAGTGAAGCAACGAAAGACGAAGCAAAAGTAGCTGCAAAGCAAAATATGAATTGGCTGCAACGAATGATCGCCCATCTTGCAGATATCTTTACACCGTTAATTCCTGCATTAGTTGTAGGTGGTTTAATCCTTGGATTTAGAAACGTAATCGGTGACATTAAATTGCTTGAAGATGGAACGAAGACGATTGTTGAAGTTTCTCAATTCTGGGCTGGTGTTCACGCTTTCCTATGGTTAATCGGTGAAGCAGTGTTCCACTTCCTGCCAGTCGGTATCACATGGGCAGTCGCTAGAAAAATGGGTGCAACACCAATCCTTGGTATTGTCCTTGGTATTACGTTAGTATCTCCGCAATTACTTAATGCCTATGGTGTTGCAGGAGCCAAAGAAATTCCAACATGGGATTTTGGCTTTGCTCAAATTGAAATGATCGGTTATCAAGCTCAAGTAATCCCTGCTATCTTAGCTGGATTTGTACTCTCATTCTTAGAGTTAAGACTTAGAAAAATTGTTCCAAATTCAATCTCTATGATTGTGGTTCCGTTCTTAGCGTTAATTCCAACTGTATTAATTGCACATACCGTTTTAGGTCCTATCGGATGGACAATTGGTTCTTGGATTTCTGATGTTGTATATACAAGCTTAACTTCTGCTTTTGGCTGGTTATTTGCCGCTATCTTTGGTTTTGCATATGCACCACTTGTTATTACAGGTTTACACCATATGACAAATGCTATTGACTTACAATTAATGTCAGAGCTTGGTGGAACAAACCTTTGGCCAATGATTGCTTTATCAAATATTGCTCAAGGTTCTGCCGTTCTTGCGATGATCTTCATCAATCGTAAAAATGAAGAAGAAAAACAAGTTTCAATCCCAGCAGCGATCTCTTGTTACCTAGGTGTTACAGAGCCAGCGATGTTCGGTATTAACTTAAAATATGGCTTCCCTTTCCTTGCAGCGATGATTGGATCTCTAGTAGCAGCAGTCATTTCTGTAGGCAGCGATGTCATGGCTAACTCAATCGGTGTCGGCGGTCTTCCAGGATTCCTTTCTATTCAGCCGCAACACATGATGATGTTCGCAATTGCAATGCTTGTAGCAATCGTAGTTCCGTTCATCTTAACGATCATCTTTGCAAAAACAGGTATGAACAAATTTTCATTTAAAAAATAAAACTCCAATTTGGGAGGGAGACCATCTCCCTCCTTTTCATTATTAGAGTCACAAAAAATATAGGCAGGTGTTTATCATGTCAACATCATGGTGGAAAACAGCAGTTGTGTATCAAATTTATCCAAAAAGCTTTAATGATACGACCGGCAATGGTACCGGCGATATTCAAGGAATCATCCAAAAGCTCGACTATTTAAAGGAGCTTGGTGTCGATGTTCTTTGGCTCACTCCGATTTATAAATCCCCCCAACGAGATAATGGTTATGATATAAGCGACTATTACAACATTCAAGAAGAATACGGTACGATGGATGACTTCGACCAGCTTCTTTTAGAAGCACATAAGCGCGGAATCAAAATCATTATGGATATTGTCATCAACCATACATCCACTGAACATGAGTGGTTCAGGCAAGCAAAATCCTCAAAAGACAATCCATACCGCGATTTTTATATATGGAAAGATGGAAAAGACGGCCTCCCTCCTACCAACTGGGAATCAAAATTTGGCGGCTCAGCATGGCAATGGGATGAAACCACTGGCCAGTATTACCTCCATTTATTTGATGTTACCCAGGCCGATTTAAACTGGGAATACCCGAAGGTACGTCAAGCATTATATGAAATGATGCATTTCTGGCTCAAAAAAGGCGTCGACGGCTTCAGATTAGACGTAATCAATTTAATATCCAAAAACCAGCAGTTCCCTGAAGATAACAGTGACGGACGTAAATTTTATACCGATGGACCAAGAATTCATGAGTTCCTCCATGAGATGAACCAAGAGGTTTTTTCAAAATATGACATCATGACCGTTGGCGAAATGTCTTCTACATCCATCGATAATTGCATTCGTTACACGAATCCACGTGAAGAAGAGCTCAATATGACCTTCAGCTTCCATCATTTAAAAGTCGATTATCCAAATGGTGAAAAATGGACGAAAGCTGATTTTGACTTCCATGCTTTAAAAAACATTCTGTCCGATTGGCAGGTTGAGATGAATAAAGGCGGCGGCTGGAATGCCCTCTTCTGGTGCAACCATGATCAGCCTCGTGTTGTCTCAAGGTTCGGTGATGATCAGCAGTATCACAAAGAATCAGCCAAAATGCTAGCGACGACCATCCATATGATGCAAGGAACACCTTATATATACCAAGGCGAAGAGTTCGGTATGACAAATCCGAAGTTTGATAAGATTGATGACTATCGTGATGTGGAATCATTAAATATGTTTGAAATTCTGAAAAAGGATGGATTGCCAGAACAAGAGATTATTGAGATCTTAAAACAAAAATCTCGTGATAATTCCCGAACTCCAGTCCAATGGAATGCAAGCGAACATGCTGGATTCACCACTGGAACTCCTTGGATTTATACAGCTGCAAATTACAAAGAAATTAATGCAGAAAATGCGATGAAGGATTCAGATTCTGTGTTCTATCATTATCAAGAACTCATCCATTTACGCAAAGAATATGATGTGATCACGAACGGGGATTATGAATTGGTTTCCGAAGACCATGATTCTGTCTTTGCATTTGCACGCAAAACAGAACATGAAATGCTGTTAGTTATTAATAACTTTTATGGAAAAGACATAGCTTATTCTCTCCCAGAGGGTTTAGACATTGATGGACTGACAAGCAGTGTGTTACTCTCAAATTATGAGGACTCAGCACCACTTTCCAAGGAAATTCAGTTAAGACCGTATGAGTCCATTGTTTATCATTTGAAAAAATAATGGGAGATTTTTATGACGAATAAGTATCAAATTATCTTTAATACGATTGTGGACCAAATTAAAAGCGGGGAAATTCCGCCGAACTCCCTTCTCCCCTCTGAAAATGAACTGAAGGAACAATACGATACTTCTAGAGAAACGATCAGAAAAGCCTTAAACCTTCTTGCTCAAAATGGCTACATTCAAAAAGTAAGGGGTAAAGGTTCAATCGTTATTGATATTAATAAATTTGATTTTCCGGTTTCTGGTCTGGTTAGTTTTAAAGAATTAGCGGATAAAATGGAAAAAAAGCCAAGGACGATTGTCAATGAGTTATCGTTAATTTTCAAGCCGGATGCCTATATCAAGCAGCAGCTGCAGCTTTCAGGAAAGGACCAAGTTTGGAAAATTGTTCGAACGCGGGAAATTGGCGGCAAGAAAATCATTCTTGATAAAGATTATCTTGCTGCAAAATACGTCCCTTCTATCACGGAGGAAATATGCGCAAACTCCATATATGCCTACCTTGAAAATGACTTAAACCTGAAGATTAGCTTTGCAAAAAAGGAAATAGTCGTAGAAGAACCAACTGCTGAAGATCGTTCATTTTTAGACTTAGAGGGTTTCCATAATATTGTCGTCATTAAAAACTATGTGTATTTAGAGGATGCAAGTCTTTTCCAGTATACCGAATCCCGGCACCGTCCAGACAAATTCAGATTTGTTGACTTTGCCCGTAGAACGCAATAAAAACCTCAATTCATTTTGAGGTTTTTATTTTTGCTTCCCTTCAACTTGCAAAATACGTGTTAGAGGGAAGCAAAAAGTGTCTTTGGCTCCCTACTGAGTGAGAATAGTTGATTAGAGGGAATCAAAAAGTGTCTTTGGTTCCCCGCTAAGTGGAAATAGCAGATAAGAGGGCATTAAAAGTTGTTTTTGCTTCCCTGCAAGCTGAAAAAAGCTGATTAGAGGGAACCAAAAGGTACTTACTCCTTTCTATTCCTTAGCTCAGCTACAATAAAGAGGTCTTTATAAAATTTCTCTACTCTCTCAATCTTCAATCCTCGTGAAGTAAATGCCTTTAATGTTTCTCTATTCAGACAGCAGCCATCGCAGATTTTTTTCCACAGAGGTGTTAGCCCTTCCTGCATACTGCTAAGCAAGGTATTTTCCATCTTGACGTGTTCAAACAATAGTATTTTTCCGTTAGGTTTACACACTCTTTTTAATTCATTAATAGCCTCATCCACATTAGGTATCGTACAAAAAACAAGAGTTGCAACGACTGTATCAAATGTATGATCTTCAAACGGAAGCCTTTCCGCGCTCGCGTTAACCATTTCAATTGGCACCACTGCCAATTTACTTCTTGACTGTGATTGATCAATCATATGCTGACTTGGTTCAATGGCGATGACATGATCAGCATTTCTATACAAAGGAAAATTAACTCCAGTCCCTGAACCAATTTCAAGTACCTTCCCTGTCGCGCTTTTAAGCAGGTCTTGACGCACCTTAATAAACTTCTTCCGTTCCAAAGGTCCCATAAAAAAATCATACCATTTTGGAAATGTACTGCTCAATAACTTCAACTCCTACTCTACGTGCTAGTGTATCTACTATTATTATCACTTCTTCTACCTTAAGGTCTATAGATAACATAAAAAAATTTCATATTTTGATATTCTAAGATAATAATCCAATCCTTTGTACCCTTTTGAACATATTATATTATAAAAAAATATGGACGAGGTGTTGAAATGAAAGATCACCAAACAGTTATATCCATTTTGGGAAGTGCTGGCGGGGTCGCAAAATCTATTCTTTCCATTTTAAATCATTCAGTAAGTGATACCAAAGATCCTATACATCAATTTATTACGAACAGTGCGATTCACTTAATTGATCATAAACAAAAGGATCCCCTATATTATCAAAGTCTATTTCCACATTTAATTAAATTGATGAACTATCATCAGTTTGACCTTAACGATAAAGAACAGTTAACAAGCCATTTAATTAGTACCAATACAAGTATTGTGATTGATGTTTCATGGGCAGATACGGTTGAAATGCTGCAATGCTGTGACGACCTAGGAATCAAATATATTAATTCTGCTCTAGAAAATACATTTATTGATGATCACGAAGAACAATTCGCAGGTTTTCCACTGATAGAACGAATTCATTATTTTGAAAAACATAAGGACACTTTTAATCATACAACTGCCATTGTATGCTCTGGTATGAACCCAGGAGTGGTACAGTGGATGGCATTTAAACTGATGAAACAACATGGGGATGAACAACCGCTGGGCTGCTACATTGTCGAGCATGATACATCTTTTTTCAAGAAGAAATCACAGGCAAAAAAGGATGTCATCTATACAACCTGGTCTCCAGAATGCTTCCTAGACGAAGCCATTTTGTGCTATCCAATGTTCATGAAAAAAGGTACACCGCTTTTTTTATACGAAAACGTTTATGATATCGAATTTAAAGTAACCTTAGGGAAAAAAACATTCTATGGTTGTTTAATGCCACATGAAGAAGTTTATACGTTAGGTAAGCTATTTGATATGGAAAGTGGATTTTTGTATAAGGTAAATGACCATACCACTAATATTATCCGCGAACATTTAGATGACTCAGATGTTTTGTGGGATTTTGAAATGAAAGTACTCGATCCCCTCGAAGCACCGTTAACGGGCGAGGATTTGGTCGGTGTATTACTGGTTTATCCAGATAAAGAGCGTTATATATATAACGTGCTGGATAATGAAAAGATCTTTGCTCAATACAAAACAAACGCAACTTACTTCCAGGTGGCTTGCGGGATTTATGCTTCCCTATCTGTCCTCCTTCTTGACCAAATACCAAAGGGTGTTTACTATGTGGACGAGCTATTACTAAAAACGAATAACCAATTCGGGCAATATTTAACCTACTATATGACCGATTTTGTTATCGGAGAAAATACCAAAACAGATGGATTGCTTTTAGACCGTATGAGAGAATTTCAGGATTAGAAAGAGCTTGGAGGAAAATCTCCAAGCTTTCCTTATTGCTATTTTTCTTATAAAATGAGAATTTTTTACCTTAAAGCAACATGTATAATACAGAGTGAATGTTTATACTTAGGGGGGAAATTGAAGTGGACAATATTATAAAGGATTTTCTAGGGATTCCAACTACTTGTATATCAGACGCAATGGATGGTTTAAATAATCTTCATCCTGCGATTAAGCCTCTTAAGGAAAATTACAAGGTTGCCGGGCGAGCTTACACAGTAAAAATACCTATTGGTGAAAATCTCTTGGTCCTCAAAGCCATTCGTGAAGCAAATCCAGGTGATATTTTAGTTGTCGACGGAAAAGGAGACCAATACAGGGCTATTGCCGGTGATTTTGTTTTAGGCATGGCACAAACATTGGGGATTGGCGGTCTTGTGGTCGACGGAGTGATTCGAGATATTGTTGGAATTAAGGCGTTAAACTTCCCTGTTTTCTCCCGAGGGACGACAGTTGCAGCAGGCGCAAAAGCTGGAGTAGGTGAAGTGAATGTGCCCATTTCATGTGGAGGTGTTCCTGTAAATCCAGGGGATATCATAGTGGGAGATGCCGACGGAGTGGTGGTCATTCCTCAAGCAAGAGAAAAAAGAATTTTGGCTTTATCTGTAGAAAAATTAAAAAAAGACGAACTTCGAGAAGCGAGTATTTCTGGAAATCCCGAAGCAATACGGAAACATCTCGATCAATTATTATCAAAATAGGAATTTATTTGAAATCAAAAAGGTATTGGTTCCGTTCAAACCAATACCTTATATAGTAATCTATTTATTTTTGATCCCATAAATAGTCTACTACTGCTTGGTACTCATCTGCTGATAAAGAAGCAGGAGCGCTTTTCGGCATATTCTTTTCAACAAATGCTAAGAGATCCTCTTTTGTTTTAAAATCTCCATGGATTTTGGCACCATCAAGCTTCGTTTGACCACCTGTAATGTCCCCAGAACTGTGGCATGTAATGCAGCTCTTTTGAAAAACTTCATTGCCTGCTAGAGATGTCGCCGTTGAATCTCCTGTAGTACCAGAATCCTCGTTCCCGCTGGAATCTTCACTGCCTTCTGTTTCTTCCGTTGCCGGTTCATCACTTGTAGTCTTTTCATCATTCCCGCAAGCAGCCAATAGCGCCAGAAGTAACATAAAAAATACAATACTTAAAATCTTCTTCAACCTTAACACCTCTATTCAATTTACTATAGCCTCACCCATATTATCGGAGTCTAAATTCCTATGTAGATGACCTGTAAATACGGGCAAATCCTACCTTCATGTTATTTTCGGTAATCGGTAATTATACCTAGGTCATCATGACCGAGAGTTAGAAAATTTGTAGTGTAGCTTCGCCCTTTTCACCTCCGATTTTAAAATATTTGTAGAAGGTTAATCGTACTAATACTCCTTTGATGCTAATACAATAGAATATACGTTCGATGAGGAGGAGAGGATCTTGGTTAAACAGAATGATTCCTTCATTACAGATGAGATGCTGGTGAAATATTATGAGCTTAATAAGAAGAAAAAGGAAATTGAACTGGAAATGAATCAATTAAAGGACCTGTTTCAGGATTATTTTAATAAACTGGTAGGTCCTGATAATAAGGCCGAAATCACGTTAAATGGATATAAGCTGCAAAGGCAAATTAGGAAAATAGAAAAATATAATGAAGAGGTTACCGTCAAAAGATTAGAAGAATTACAAATGAACGAACTGGTTCAGGTTGTTAAAAAGCCAGATGATGCAAAAATTAAATCTGCACTTCAATTGGGTTTATTAAGTGAAAGTAATCTTGAAGGCTGCATCGTTACTTCCTACTCCCCTGCTATTTCCGTTAAGACGCTAACACCTAGATAAAAGTAAAAGTCATTAGACATTTAAACTGTCTAATGGCTTTTCTTTTTTATAAAAATTTCTAGCCAAAATCTTCTTTAAAACTTTTACAATTTCTGATAAATTAATAGAATGGTTTATTTGGGGGGGATATATTTGACCACACTTGGTGCTTCTTTGTCGTATCCACGGACAAAGGGAATTTTATTAGTATTAATCGCGGCGACATCATGGGGTGTCTCAGGAACGGTCGCACAGTACCTATTTCATCAGCAAGGCTTCAGTACTAACTGGCTTGTAGTCATACGATTACTTTTGGCGGGACTGGGTTTATTACTATATGCTCATATAGTTGGGAAACAAAATATATGGAGTATTTGGAAAAATAAACAGGATGTTCTTCAGCTTGTTTTGTTTGGAATTATCGGTATGCTGGGTGTTCAATATACTTTCTTTATGGCGATAGAGCAAGGGAATGCTGCCACTGCTACCGTTTTGCAATACTTAGCACCAGTACTTATCGCCTTATATTTTTGCTTCCGGACCAAGTCTTTACCTGTAAACCATGAGGTAATCGCCATTGTGTTTGCGCTAGGCGGGACATTTCTGCTTGTCACAAAAGGTAATATCCATTCACTAGCGATATCCAGCTCGGCGTTTGGCTGGGGGATACTATCTGCATTTGCTTTGGCTTTTTATACGCTATACCCGGTAAAATTGCTCACAAAATGGGGAACGACGTTAACCGTTGGCTGGGGAATGATGATCGGAGGAATTGGCTTAAGTCTCTTCCATCCTCCATGGAAATTTGAAGGTCACTGGTCACCTGCTTCTTTTATGGCAGTTGCATTTGTCGTTCTAGTTGGAACCTTAATCGCATTTCTCTGCTTTATGGAAAGTCTTAAATACATAAAAGCTTCTGAAGCGAGCCTTTTAGCCTGTATTGAACCGCTCTCTGCCGCCTTTCTAGCCGTAGCCTGGCTTCATGTTTCCTTTAGTCCAATTGAATGGCTGGGAGCACTTTCTATAATTGCAACGATCTTTATACTTTCCGTAGTCAAACGGTAATGAAAAAAAGCCATCTTAAAATCAGATGGCTTTTTCTCTATGATTATTTTACTCTAGCAAAACCGAATCCTGAAGCATAGTCATCTCCAGTTGTTGCACCATATCCGCCTTTAATGTCATACAATTTGGCTCTTCTTTGTAACTCAGAACGAAGCTGAGCATTAGTCCAAGACAAATTAGATGACCAAATTTTTGCTACTAAGCCTGAAACATGTGGAGTAGCCATGGAAGTTCCACTGATTGTATTGTAATTACCATCATACCATGTTGATTCAATGGCAGCACCAGGTGCAGAGATTTCTACATCTTTTTCTTGGATGACATAATCACCGTCTGTTAATGGATTACCACGAGATGAGAAATCCGCAACACGATAAGTGCCATTTTGCTGAACATTTTCTAAGGCTGCTACTGCAACGGCATTCTTTAAGGCACCTGGATATCCAATCGTATTGGCCGCATATCCGGAGTTACCTGCAGCTGCGACAACTAAAACGCCCTTGCCATATGCATAATCTACTGCACTAGCAATCATTGTATCTTTTCCGCTTGAGCCGAGTGACATAGACAGAACTACTTTTGAGCCTGTTCTTACAGCTTCATCCGCTACATGACGAATCGCTCCTGCAATATCATCGGAATAACCTGATCCACTGTCCGTTAATACCTTATAAGCCCAAAGTTTCGCTTGCGGTGCTACACCATAGATACCTAAACCATCAGAAGCCCCGTGTGCCAATACAGTTCCAGCGACGTGTGTACCATGCCCGTTACGGTCTGTACATGAATTATTAACAATAGGTGAAGATGATTGGGTGAAGTCTTTACATTGTTCTGAACTACCTACTAAATCGTAATGATTGATATACGTACCAGTATCTAGAACTGCAACCTTAATCCCCGCGCCGCCTGATGTAACAGTAATATTTGGATCATTGTAAATGGCTTGCATTCCCCAAGGTGTACGGTCACTTGGAAGAGACGTAATAGCCGTAGTTCCGATTTTGTCTTTTGAAGCATTTTCTGTGCGATCCAGTTGTACTTCTGAAACCTTCTCAATGGTTAAATTTTTATTGTTTAGTAAAGCTTGATATTGTTTGGAATTGACAGTGGTTGTATATCCTTCATCTCCAAAATCCCATCGTACTCCAGTCGTTTGCTTTGCTTTTGCTTTTTCAGAACTTGGTCCTTTGATAAAGACTCGGTACGTTTCTTTTGAATCTGTGCCCTCACCGTAAGCGGCTGAGGCAAACAAAGAAACCCCCATGGTTAATGCAAGTAATGCTGAGGCAATCCTTTTTTTCTTTTTCATCTCATTTCCCCTCTCCTGCTTTTTGTTATGTACAGCTTTCTTAAGACTGTAATATTGAGTTTATTTAGAAATTTCTAATTAATCAATATGTTGTTAGCTGTAGAAAGTTGGGAAATAATTTGAATTGTAAACGCTTCCTGAAATCCAAATTTTTGCATTACATCAAAAAAATGTAGACAAAAAAACGAAGAAATCATAAGATTTCTCCGTTTTTTATTTGGGACTATTTAGGAACGTTTGTATGGCAACCGCTAATACGAATACCGCAAGAAAAATACTGATATATCCACGTCGTTTTATCCCTTGTTTTAGCTCGTCCAAACCACCGGCTAAAATAAAAGCACTTAAACTCAACATCATGATTGGCTGCGCCACAAAATTTTTCGTTATTAATCCAAATCCTGCTAATAATATAACAATGATTCCCAATATAATTCTTATTTTCTTTAACAAGGTAACCCCTCCTATTTTAATTGTACTATAGAATCATACAACCACAATAGAAAAAAGCTGCCAAGTGACAGCCTCTTAAAGGTGTTATTGTGATAATTTACGGTATTGACCGCCGAAATACAACAAAGGATCTCCTTCATTCACCTTAAGGTCAGTAACTTCACCAATAAATAAAACGTGATCACCTGCTTCAACCTCATTGTAAAAATTACACGTTATGTTCGCAAGCGCTCCCTGGATAACAGGCAGATTTCCGAATGTCTCAAAATTATAGGGCGTTTCCCCTTTTATTTGTCCTGCAAACCTCATTGATTCAGTTTGTTGATCTTCAGATAGGAAACTAACCGCAAATTTTTTCGTTTGTTGTATGAAAGGCAGCATTCTAGCTCTTTTATCGATGGATACAAGGATTAATTTAGGATTTAATGAGACAGATACGAATGCATTCGCTGTCATCCCATGTGCTTCACCCTCTACCTCAGTTGAAACAACGGTAATACCCGTTGCAAATTTCCCCATTGCATTTCGAAAAAAACGATCGTCCATTTCTCAACATCCCTTCTCTAATATTCATTCTTTACCTTATTACCTATGTGAATTGGTGTCTAATATTCTCATTTTATTGCCAAATCTTAGCATGCAGTTCAATATCCTCTAAGCTAATTAACATCTTTTGCATACTTGTTGGACATTCGATATTATACTTTTTTACCTTCACGTTTATTTCATCAATAAAGGTATTAATCTTCTCTTCAGTGGACCCTTCGTCAATTAGTTTTAGCAGCTTTGCCATATCCTGTTTGATTTCCTTTTGTAATGTAACAAAAGGCGGTAAATAACCGGCTTCTTTGGCCGTTTTTTGAAAATTAGAGTAGATATCACCGGAGAAAAAATTTTTGGGAAGCGGTTTGCCGAAACCAGGAAGTCGTTTCGCCTCTTCTAAATCTTCGATACTTGCGTTTGGGTTATATTTCCCTTTACTATTCGTCATGGCTAGAATAATCTCCCCTCTTCAAAACATTACTACTATTATTCTATTTTCGACGTCCATATTCCTGTTACAAATCCTCGATTGACTTTTCGGAATAGTTAAAATACCATCAATATATCTAATGTTCTGGAGGTAAAGTATGAAGTTTGATGTGATTGTAGTAGGTGCAGGGCTAGCTGGTTTAGTGGCCACAGCTGAGCTTGCGGACGCAGGTAAGAAAGTGCTGCTGCTTGATCAAGAACCAGAGGCTTCAATGGGCGGACAGGCCTGGTGGTCCTTTGGTGGATTGTTTCTAGTTGATTCACCTGAACAACGAAGATTGGGAATAAAAGATTCACGTGAACTTGCCTGGCAAGACTGGATTGGTTCAGCTGGCTTTGATAGAGAAGAAGACGAAGATTACTGGGGTAAAAAATGGGCACAAGCCTATGTAGACTTTGCTGCCGGAGAAAAACGTGAATGGCTATATAAAATGGGAGTCCGTTTCTTTCCGGTAGTGGGCTGGGCCGAGCGTGGCGGATACCTAGCTGATGGACATGGAAACTCTGTACCACGGTTCCATATTGTATGGGGAACGGGTCCGGGTATTGTTGAGCCATTTGAAAAAAAAGTCCGTAATGCCATGTCGACAGGACTTGTGGACTATCGTCCTCGGCATCGTGTCAATGAATTACTGACAGAAAATGGTGCTGTTGTTGGAGTCAACGGATTCATTCTCGTCCCTAGCTCAGCAGCCCGCGGCCAAGCAAGTTCACGTGAAGTAATCAGTGATTTTGAATTTCAGGCACAAGCTGTCATTGTAACAAGTGGCGGCATCGGGGGAAATCCAGACTTAATTCGAAAAAATTGGCCGCCGCAACTCGGGAAAGCGCCCAAAAATATGATTTCAGGTGTTCCTGATCATGTTGATGGAAGAATGCTAGAAATTACAGAAAATGCTGGAGGCAGAATCGTAAACCGCGACCGTATGTGGCATTATACTGAAGGGATTAAGAACTGGAATCCAATATGGAGCAATCACGGTATCCGCATCCTTCCAGGGCCATCGTCTATTTGGCTTGATGCAAAAGGAAATCGTTTTCAAACGCCGAATTTCCCTGGGTTCGACACGTTAGGTACGTTAGAAGCCATTCAGAAAACGGGATATGATTATTCCTGGTTTATCTTAACTCAGAAAATAATAGAAAAAGAGTTTGCACTTTCTGGGTCTGAACAAAACCCTGACCTCACTGGAAAAAGTATAAAAAAAGTATTGTCCCGTGTTCTTCCCGGACCTACAGCGCCGGTTAAGGCGTTTATGGACAAAGGCGAGGATTTTGTCATTGCAGATAATTTAACTGAGCTTGTGGAAGGTATGAATAAGCTTACGGGTGATAACCTCCTAACCTTAAATGAGATCGAGCGGCAAATCGCTGCTAGAGACCGAGAGATGGATAATAAGTTTACAAAGGATCTGCAGGTAACTGCCATTCGCGGAGCACGCAATTATGTTGGTGACAAGTTAATTCGTGTCGCCTCTCCTCATAAATTACTAGATCCTAAAAATGGTCCATTGATTGCGGTGCGCCTACATATTGTTAGTCGAAAAACTTTAGGCGGTCTCCAAACAGATTTATCTGGACGGGTACTTAATTCAACGGGTGAACCTGTGCCCGGTTTATATGCCGCTGGCGAGGTTTGCGGTTTTGGCGGTGGCGGGGTTCATGGCTACCGTGCACTAGAGGGAACCTTTCTCGGTGGATGCCTATTTACCGGCAGACAAGCAGGACGTGCAATTGCAAAGGAATTATAGATTAGTTGGTTTGATAATTTTTTAAAAAATAGAAGGATTATTTTATAGGAATGAAGAATTTTTTGAAAGTATAAACGATGGTGAGGTGTTAAAGCATGGGCAGCAGCACGGTTAGTATTAGTTTACAATCTAAACCCAATATAATTATTCCCTATAATGAAAGATTAGCACCTCTCTATATACGGCAAGCACTTTATTCTCTTATACCTGATGGGACTGAACATATTTATGTGATTGGAATTGGCTCTAGTCGGATTAATGGTGACAGCCTGGGTCCTTTTGTTGGAAGCCTGTTGAAGAACAACTTTTCTGATCACTTAACCGTCCTTGGAAACCTGCAGGCGCCACTTGACGCAACAACACTTGTCCCTGAACTAGGACAACTCTCCTTCCGAAAAAATAGTTTTGTTCTAGCAATTGATAGCGTTTTAGGAAGTGAAGAATACGTAAACTCTATCGTGGTAAAGGACGGACCAGTAGTACCGGGTGTTGGGCTGGGAAATATTCTACCTCCAATTGGGAACTGCAGTATTACTGGTGTGGTCCTCGAGAATGATCCGGCATTAAAAAATTCGTTGTTATGTACAGATCTTAATCTTGTATATACGATGGCGACTTCGATTGCTAAGGGTATCTCATTAACGGTTAGACAATATTACAAATACCCATCTTCCCAACCGCTTTTAGCTTATTAAAATGTTTGCTTAAGAAACAATGGACCCCGCTTTACGAGATCCATTGTTTTTTATTTTTTTTAAACCTCTTGAATTTCCCCATCAATAATGGTCATTTCAATATTTGTATTTAATAGTTCATCAGGATTGTCCAATTCAAAGAGATTCTTAGAGTACACCGTCATGTCCGCTAACTTCCCTCTTGAAATTGTACCTTTTATCGCTTCTTCGTTTGTTGCATAAGCCCCGCCCACTGTAAAAAGCTCAACAGCCTCAAACATCGAGATCTTCTGACTCTCATTCCAGACCTCATTCTTACCGGGGGTTCTTCGAGTAACAGCTGCATGAATACCAAGCAATGGATCAACTGGTTCAACAGGTGCGTCTGATCCGCCTGCACAGATAACTCCATTAGAGAGTAGGGATTTCCAGGCATACAAATAGGATTCCCGCTCTTTACCAATCCGGTCGATTACCCATGGATAATCTCCAACAACAAACCTAGGTTGGATATCGGCTACAATACTTGGGTCCGCTAATCGAGCTATTAAATCTTCCCTAACTAATGAAGTGTGGATAATCCGGTCACGATAATTCACCTTTGGAAATTGATCTAAAATATTGAGAACATTCTCCAGCGCCTGATCACCTATCGTATGAACGGCTATTGGCATGGATTGCGCCCGTGCGTCCTTTACAATGTTAAAAAGAACTTCTTCCGTTTGCATGGCTTCACCAAATTGACCAGGTTCATCGTGATAAGGCTCTGATAGCAATGCAGTTCGTCGTCCAAATGCACCATCTGCAAATATTTTGATAGCACCGATTTGCAGTTTCTCATTCCCAAAACCAGCAAACTTCCCTTTTTCCTTTAATGCAGGCAGATATGGATAATCAATCAAAAGGTTGCAGCGTAACCCGTTTTGCTCTTGATTGAGTAACTCATCATACATGCGATACGTTTGCTCCAATCCTCCTAAATAAGCCGGGTCATTTGTATGTACACTGGTTAACCCTTTTTTAATAGCGAATTTCATTGCTTGTCCCAAACCATTTTTTAACTCATCGTATGTTTTATCTGGAATATGTTTAGTAACTAGTTGGGAAGCCGACTCCAACAGCAGTCCTGTCGGTCTTTTGGTTTGCGGATCTAAAACCACCCTTCCACCCTGCGGTACTTCAATCGTTGGATAATAGTGGCTCATTTCAAGTGCTTTACTATTGACTAAAAATGCATGATAGCAAATTCTTTTAAGGTAAATCGGACAATGTGGTGCAACGTGATCTAGTTCATCGATAGTGGGAATCGTTCCTTCTGTAAACAGATTCTCATCCCAGCCCATTCCAATCAGCCATTTACCAGGAGCAACGGTATCCGCTTTTTGCTTTATTTTATCGAGCATTTCGGATTTAGAGGTTACCCCTGTTAAGTCTAAGTCTAAAAAATTAAATGCAACTCCGGACATGTGTAAGTGGCTGTCAATTAGTCCAGGAGTAACCATTTTCCCCTGCAGGTCAATTACTCTTGCCCCTGCTCTTCCCCATTGTAAGTTCATCTCGTGATGTGAACCTAAATCTAGAATCCTGCCATTCTCAGTTACCACCGACTCCACCACTGGCTGGTTGGAATCAAGAGTATAAATGACACCATTTGTATAAATTGTCTTCGACACGTAGCCCCCACCTTGTACTTTAATGTAATCTTAATCTTGAATCTATTATAAATGAAAATTCCATTTCAGCGGAAGTATTGTTACCCAATTGACCGTCCCACCCAATTTTCGGTCAAAAATAGAAAAGAGCCCAATTGGTCTCTTTGTTTTATCTAAACTAGCATTTGGAACAAGGTGCTGTCTTTATTTACTTCACGGTAAACAAAGCCTTTAGTCTTAATACGGTCAATCAATGGAAAGTAATCATCTTTGCACTTCAACTCAATTCCTACTAAAGCTGGTCCCGTTTCACGGTTATTCTTTTTTGTATATTCAAAATGGCTGATATCATCATTTGGCCCCAGGACATCATCTAAAAATTCGCGTAATGCTCCTGGTCGTTGTGGAAATTGAACAATAAAGTAATGCTGAAGCCCCTCATATAACTTGGAGCGTTCTTTGATTTCCTGCATCCGGCCGATATCGTTGTTTCCGCCGCTTACAATACAGACCACCGTTTTGCCCTTAATTTCATCTGTAAATTGATCAAGTGCGGCAATGGAGAGTGCACCTGTTGGTTCAACTACAATCGCATTTTCATTGTAGAGAGCTAATAGTGTGGTGCAGACTTTTCCTTCTGGAACTACCACAATATCATCAACGACTTCTTTACAAATCTCAAACGTCATGGAACCGACGGTTTTCACTGCTGCTCCATCGACAAACGGGTCAATTTCTTTCAGAGAGGTAACCTCTCCATTAAAAATAGACTCCTTCATCCCGGCTGCTCCTTGTGGTTCTACACCAATTAATTGGGTTTCTGGTGAAAAATGTTTCATATAAGTACCGACTCCAGAAAGAAGTCCGCCTCCACCAATAGCACCAAATAGGTAATCAATTTTTTCAGGACAATCATTCAGCAGCTCAACTGCAACCGTACCTTGACCAGCAATCACGTCTCGGTCATCAAACGGATGGATAAACGTTCTATTTTCTACTTTGCTGCATTCCATCGCTTTTTCATATGCGTCGTCAAAGGTATCCCCTACTAAAACAATCTCTACATGTTCCTTACCCCAAAATTTCACCTGATTTACCTTTTGTTTTGGAGTCGTACTTGGCATAAATACTTTTCCGTTAATTTTTAAATGATTGCAAGAATAGGCCACCCCTTGTGCGTGATTTCCGGCGCTTGCACAAATAATTCCATTCTCTAATTCTTCCGCTGTTAGCTTTTTAATCCGATTATAAGCACCACGGATTTTAAAGGAACGAACACTTTGCATGTCCTCTCTTTTTAAATAAATATGACAGTCATATCGCTCAGATAATAAGTGATTATACTGCAGAGGAGTTGGCGAAATCACATCCTTGATGGTGTGGCTGGCAATAATGATATCCTCTACCTGTACAGTTTTTTCTTTTTGGTCTACTTGTTGATTCATTTCACTTTCCTCCTCTTTTTTTTGATCCAACTAAATCGCCCTTATAAGGCATTTATATTTATTTGAAAACAACAAAAAACCCGCCCCGTGTATAGGGACGAGTTTAACTCGCGATACCACCCTACTTCCACAGCAAAAAATACCAGGCTGTGGCTCTCGATAAACGTATCATGATGATACGTGTTCCCTGTAACGGTGGATTATTCCGGTGTAGCTTACTTAATCTTTTCAGCTGCACATCTCGGAGATGATTTTCAGAAAAGCCCTGCCATCGACTCCCAGCAAATGTCGACTCTCTTTGGACAAGGTGCTTAGCTTACTGTTCTCGTCATCAATTCGTTTTAAATTATTTATAAGATTATCACTGTAAAGCGGCAGAGTCAATATTTTTTGACTATTTTAATTATTTTGTTAATTATAAAAGCGCTTACATTTTGTTGATATAAAGCTTTGTTAAATTTCATTGTTGATTATTAGTACAACGGTATAAAAGGTTGATGAAAGAAAAATCAGGAGAGTACCCAATGAGATTAGTCCTTCATAAGGATTTCCGGGTGAAAAATCAACATATTCTTTAACAGAAAAAGCACCTGCCAGACTAGCTGGAAGGTGCTCCTCTTTATTTATTACTTTTTCTTAACGTTTATAAACAATTTTCCAGCTGCTGTTTTTCTTGTTTCATTTCCAAAAGAATCTACTGCTTTGACTTCAATGACCGCACCGTCGGCTGTTATGTCTTTTGTGGCTGTATAATAGCCAACATAATACCCCGGTGATACCTCCATCAATGGCAGTTCTGTCGCATTTTGTACAGAATTAAGGTTGGTTAAAGGCATATGAATCACAAAAGATGTTTTTAAACCAGGCTCACTTGTAAACTCGATTTTTACACTTTCACCTTTTTTCAATGTCTTATCCTCAGAAGGTTTAACATCTGCAATCACTGGTGCAGTAAAGTCAACAGCAATTTGTACGGTTTGCACTGTACGATTACCGGCGCGGTCTTCTGCTGTGACTGTAATACTGTTTGTTCCTTCATCTAATAGAACTCGTGCGGAATAGGTGCCACTTTCGACTTTTGCCGGTGTACCATTAACAGTTACAGAGTTTAAATAATCATCAACGACTGTACCAGTAACAGTAACAGTTTCTTTCTTTATTTTTCCGCCATCTGTCGGGCTTGTAATGGCTAACTCTGGTGCAGTCGGGTCGTAAACCACCATAGCTGGTGCTGATGGATCGGTAATACCCTGTACAGTTGAAGCTTTGGCTGTTAAACTGTTTTCTCCCTCGTGAAGGGATACATCAATAGCGTAAGTTCCATTATCACCTGTTTCGACTGTACCAATTTCTTCTCCCTGATTATAAATGTGAACGTTTGTGGTTGGTGCTGCTTTCCCTTCAACGGTCACAGTGCCAACGTTTGTGAAGGAACCATCCACAGGAGATGTGATCGTTGGTGCAGTTACTTCATAGTCAACCACGGCCCGAATCATGTAGTTTCCTTCTTCTTCAGGTGATGGTGACCAAGCACCGCCAACTAATTGCCAGCTTCTTAATGCATTTTCACCATCTTCATCTGTCGCAAGTCCAGGTGATGCGGTGTTGATTCCAGCTTGGATGTAAACAAGATAGAAATCTCCTTCGACCACGATGCCGTGACTGCTTAAATCTACATGTGTCCATTGACCATTACGTAATGCAGTTGCATCAATAGGGCCAGCAAGTTTTTTACCTGGTGCTCCATCTGGACCACTAGCATCATAAACTTCCACTTTGAAATTGGTACCACCTGGAACAGGCCATTCTGTATCCCAGAATCGGAATAACCCTCCGGATACGAGTGCCTTTTCATTTCCAGGTGCTAAGGACATTTTTACAGCCCATCCATTACCTGCATCGTAAAATGCTCGTGCATTTTCAGCTGTGCCGTCATCATAGCCAATTTCACTTGGGTACCCAATGAATGGCTTCAATTCGAAGTTTTGTGCAATAGTTCCTTGAAGTGAAACAGACACTTCTTGACTATAGAAATGAGGGGCAATGATTTTTAATGTATAATCCCCTTCATAGCCTGTTAAAGAATAGTGACCACTAGCATCTGTTGCAACAGGTGCAATGTTTGCATCTTCAATCAAGTAGACAGTTGCTCCGGATACAGGCTCACCTGTTGCTTGATTGATGACAGTTCCTGTTACTGTACCTTTTGGAAGTTCTTCTAAGGTAAAGTTAGCTGTAACTTCACCATCTTGCTCAATGTTCACGGTTTGGGTTTCTGAACGGAAACCGTAACTTTCAGCAACAACGGTAAATTCACCTGCAGCATGTGTCATTTCGAAGCTTCCGTTTGCAGGATTTGTTTTTACAGATCGTCCGGATTCTAAAACGGTTACCTGGGCCTGCATAGGGAGGACAAACGGAGCAGCCTTTTCACTGCTGGTTTCTTTAGAAACCTCTGGGAATTGAATGGTAATTTTATTTGGATCGACTTTTTCTTTCAAGCCATCCTTCTCTGATGAATCTTGTTTTTCAGCAACTACACCAAGCTGTTGTGGTGCAGTGTGTGCCGTATCAGTTAGCCGTACGTCATCTAAATACCAGCCATCTCTAACCACACTGCCATCAGTCGTTACGTTAAATGCCACATAGATACGTTGACCGGCGTATTCACTTAGATCCACTTCACCATCTATCCATCCATTGGATAAATTATTTACCCGCAGCTTTTGAACCCAGTTTACATTATCTGTCGATACATAGACGTGACCATAATCATAGTTTCTTTCGAGATTGTACCATTGTTTGAATTGTAAGTAACTGCTTCCTTCTGGTAAATCGATTGGCGGCATTTGTAGTGACATATTGGCTCTGCTGTCATACGTACCGTCTAAGTTTGTTCCATACACCCTTTCACTCGAGAACGCAGCACCTGGTCCGCTTGTTGGTGCGCCCCATTCCCACGTATTTAATGCACCATACGTAGTCCAGCCATCTGGATTGCTTTCAAAATCATGTGCATACCCTACCGTAATGCCTGGGAGTACTGCTACAGAATATTGATTGATTGTTTCATTACCACCGAAATCGGTTACTTTTATCGTGTAGGAGAAGGATTCACCGGCAATATGCTCACTAGGGATTGCAGCTTGATAGATTCCATTTTTATAATCCCCACTGATACGTTCCGCAGCAATTGTATTCGATGTTCCATCTTCTAATTGATATACCACTTCAACATTTGTTACACTGATATTGTCGGCAGCTGAAGCTTGTAACGTTAGTGGCATTCCTGCAAAAACCGTGGCAGGTTGGGAATGTTCTAACACGGGAGCTTCACTGTCGTTTCCTTCTTTTGTTACCTGTCCTTTCAGCTTTCCTAATCCCGAAATCACAGAGGATACGGCATCATATACATTTAATAGACCTGATCCATAACCGTTATTCGGAGATTCTGGATAGGTATTATCTGTTAAAGGAACCGCAGTGGTCATTAAAATTTCTTCTAACTCATTTACGGTTAAACTTGAATTCGCTTGCAGCAATAAGGCAATCGCTGCTGCTACGTGAGGTCCAGCCATCGATGTTCCATTCCATCCACCTTCATAACTGCTTCCGGGAACGGAAGAACGAATGTTAACGCCTGGTGCAGTTAGCTCCGGTTTAATTTCTTGATATGGAGATGGTCCTAATAAGGAAAAACTTCCTAGTAAATTATTAATATCTGTTGCACCTGTAGCGACTGATTCAGGGTAGTTTGCAGGGTTTGCAACGGAACCAGGTCCGCCTGGATTGGTTAATGTTGTGTTACCAGCTGAGAATTCTGGGAAGATTTCTGCTGCTCTCCATGCTTGAACCATAGGGCGATACCACTCATCTAAACCTGCGCCTCCACCCCATGAGTTATTAACGACATCTGGTGCTAAATCCGGATTTCCATTTGGCGCAATTATCCATTCACCAGCTTCTAATAAATCCGCGTCGGTACCACCCGCTGCTGAAAATGCTTTAACTGCAATCCATTTTGCACCAGGAGCAACACCAATGGCATTTGAACCATTTGGTTCAGATCCGACCATTGTACCCGTAACATGTGTTCCATGTCCGATATCATCATATGGTGCAGATTGCCCGCCAACAGCGTCAAACCAGTTGTTTTCGTGTGTTACTTGACCTGTTCCTTCATCATAACCACGATATTTTGTTTGTAATGCAGGATGGTTCCACTGAACACCTGTATCAATAGACGCGACGGTAATACCACTTCCATCGATCCCCATTTCCCAAACTGCAGGTGCACCAACACGATCAATATTCCACTCAATCGAATTTGTCTCAGCTTTCGGTTCTACAACCGCTTCAGCCGTTTCTGGAACGAACAGTTGTCTTGTTTCGTTAGGAAGAATTTTTTCTACTTCTTGGAAAGCTGCAACCTTTTCCATTACCTCTTTTGTGGCTGTTACTGCAATTCCATTTACTACATAGTAGGAATGAACGTCTTTTACATGTCCAGCTTCCACTTGTTTTTCGAGGTATTCTAACAGCTCGAACTGAGTTTCCTGTGCTGTTGCTTTTAGCTCAGAAACGATCGAAGAACGCTTTAATGATTTAGCTTTGGCAGGTGTTACTTTATTTACGCTTGCTTTTTTATCAGCCTCTTTTGCTACGCTAGCCGTATCTACCTGCTCCTTCATCTTAATTAAAAAGGTTACTTTTTCTTTCTCATCAAACTGTTTCTCTAGACTATTTGAGATCTTTTGTGCTGGAGATGTTAAGCTGTCTTTCGCTGAAACACTTACTCCTTTTGTAGCAGCTGCATTCACTTGAGGCTGTATGAGCATAGGCAAAACTAGCATCGCGGTACAAAACACTGATAACAACCGGTGTTTCTTTCTTCTCATCCCATTACCCCCTAAGTATGGTAGTAACTATTCGTTTCCTGCCCTCCTTCCTTCGCACTCTTTATGTCATAAACATGGTGCTATCTTAAAAATAACGTTTTGAGAGTGTTGTTTGTGTCGAATATAGTCTGAAAAACTGGCGTAAGTCTAAATTGATAAAATAGTATTTATTGGGAAATATGGAAAAATAGTCCAATTTTAGGTCGACAAGTAATCTTTTTTTGAGGCGCACGAATCCTTTTATACTAGTTTATCAATCTTTTTGTTGGGGTAATTTTCTCTATTTTGTTAAAATGATTATTTTTTCCTAGTAGTATTGATACTTACTTAAGGGAATATCTCCTCAGTTTTTAGTTTTTGAGTAGTCTTTTTCAATCCTACAATTTTCGTTCCTCTGATAGTAATGGTATAATTTTGCTGAAATGTAAAACAATTCTGAATATAAGGGAGCGAGTAAAACAATGAATTTTCCATACAAAGGGACCACACCTAACGTGCATGAAAGTGTATTTGTCGCACCTGGTGCTTATATTATTGGAGATGTTACGATTGGAGAGGAATCGACCGTTTGGTTTAATGCTGTGCTGCGTGGAGATGATGGCCCGATTAAGGTTGGGAAAAGATGTAGTATTCAAGATAACTCCACGATTCATTTGTATGAAGGTTCTCCGGTAGAAATTGGAGACGATGTAACCATTGGACACAATGTTATTTTGCATGGCTGTAAGATTGGCAGAAATTCAATTATTGGAATGGGGTCGACTTTACTAGACAATGTCGAAGTTGGAGAAGAATGTATAATTGGTGCGAACACACTTTTAGCGGGTGGTATTAAGATCCCCCCACGATCCTTAGTTCTAGGTTCACCAGGGAAAGTAGTCCGTGAATTAACAGAAAAAGACCTGCAAATGCTCAAATATTCCAGTGATAACTATGTAGAAAAAGGTAAAGAATATAGAGAAATATTAAAATAATGAGCATGGAAAAAAGTCCAAGTCAATACTGGACTTTTTTTATATGGCTGTGCAAATGCTAAATGTTGATTTTGCACCCTGTTGATTGGAGCGGAAGGCACGAAGACTCCTGCGGGAGTACGGGGCTGTGGAGACCCCACAGGCGCTTTAGCGCCGAGGAGGCTCCCCGGCACGCCCGCGGGAAGCGAAGTGCCTCGTGACAGGCAAAAACCGCCTGTCCCTGCGGTGATTATTCGAAGAAGCTTTCCTTAGTGGAGCGGAAATCAACAGGCAAATTAACACAGCCTTCTATATAAAAAGGCAAGCATAGTGTTATGCTCACCTTTTGTTCCTGCAATGCGAAATGATCATACTTTACGAATACACTGGGCTTAGTCTAACTGGCTTCCTTAAAAGAAAGTTCAACTTAGCTTGAGCATTATTAAGTACATAAGTTAACCTAATCCCTAGAAGCATCAACGATCTTAATAAGCTAAAAAGTATATTCAAAGTATATCCCTCCACATTGAAGTTTAGTGTTATTGGATAACACTAAGCCTATTATTTATCTGTGAAGGTATTTTATTCAATGCGTAAACCTTTACTTCGATTTTGCTGTCTCTCCAACTGGGGATGTTTTCTCTGGAATTCGAAAGCTTAGAAAGATTGTAATGAAACTCAAAATGAGAGCATAAAGAAAGACGTTTTTCATCCCTATGGCAAGTGTTAGTCCATGGTTAATAATCACGCCCATAATGGTAACACCTACGGATGTCCCGATATTTCTTAAAAATATCTGAAGCGAAGTAGACATCCCCTTAATATTGGATTCCGCAAATTCTTGTGAGGCAATTGTTCCTAGGGCAAACAATAAACCAAAGCAAAATCCCTGGATTGTCAAAATGATAAACAAACCAATATAGGATAAATCCTGGAAAAATAAATAAAGGATCAACCCTGAAACAGTTGTTACAATACTACCAATCATAAATAAAACCTTATAGCCAAAACGGATAATCCATTTTCCTGCCGGTGTACTTCCAAACGACCATCCAAGCGCAATACTTAACAAAATCAATCCACTTTTATAAATACTCATTTGACTGCTTTCCTGCAAATATAACGGAATAAAGTTCGATGTACCATAGAATGATAAGCAGTAAATTAACATAAAAAGATTCGTCGATAGTAGCCCTTTATTTTTAAATAAGGTAACGGGAAGGAAAGGATGCTGCTCTTTTCTTTCGACAAGGACAAATAGTATAAACCCGATTACACCACTGATAACATACCAGAAAGGATTGCTCAAGCTGGTTGATAATAATAAAAGGGTAATCGAAATACCGAAAAGGAAAAAACCTTTATAATCGATATAGGTCTTTTTGTATGCCGCAGCTTCCTTATAGGGTATTAGAAAAAGAATGGTTGCAATACCAATAGGGATATTGATAAAGAATATCCATCTCCAGGTCATTGCTTCCACAAAAAAGGATCCTAATATTGGCCCGATAATCGAGGATATCGCCCATATTGCGCTAAAGACCGCTTGGATTTTCCCGCGTTTTTCTATTGTGAATAAATCCCCCACTATAATCATGGAAAGAGGAATCATTCCCCCGGCGCCTAATCCTTGAATACCTCGAAAAATAATCAACATCACCATTGAATTAGCTAAACCGCAAAGAATGGATCCGACAGTAAACAAAGCTACCGCAACCATTAGAAGTTTTTTTCGACCATACATATCCGATAATTTGCCGTAAAGAGGAACCGTAATGGTACTCACTAACATATAAACAACAAATATCCATGAAAACAATTCCAAGCCCCCAAGTTGATTAACAATCGTGGGACTTGCAGTTTGCATGATATTTGTATCAAGAGCTGAAATGAGTGTCGTAATGACAAGCCCTATAAACACATACTTATTCTTGTTCATTTTGTTCCTCCTGAAATGTGTTGTTGATAATTTCAAATTTTTTACAAAGGGTAATTCACTCCTACTATTATAGCAAAATGTTATTTTTTGAAACTACTCTTTTCTCATTACCATTAAATGAGGATAGTCTCATCTTTTTATTGGGTATCCTATTTTATATAGAGAAGGAGGAGTAACTTTGGAAGATAACATTATTGAGGTAATGGATGAAAGGTTGAAAGAACAAATAGAATATGAAATAAGGGGAATGAAGTTTACGAAGAATTTCCGGTCACCTTCAGCAGAGGAATGGTATATTTTTCTTCCCAGTTATACCGACCCGGTAACCGGTGGTGCGGCTGGAAAAACAATTATCCATTATAACCTTTATGATACAAAACAAATTTTTATTAATACCACCATCATTTTTGATGATCCTTCCCTGCATAAAAACGAACTGCACCAACTCGTTTATGCTGTTGCAGATGAAATTGTGAATCGGCTGGTAGGTTATGCTGACACGCTTCTATCTGTTCATGCTGGAGAAAATTCATATAACGCTGAGTATAAACAGTAAAGAGTTCATCCCTACCGTGCGGATGAACTCTTTTCGCGTTACTGAATTCCTGGAAACCACCCTGGTGTGTGAGTAATCGCCTGCCATAGTGGATCAGGAATAACAAGCTGTTCCTGATTATCCTTATTAATCTCTGTAGTAATTTCATCTTCTCTTCCCTCTTGTACCTTCTGTACCCAATCTGGATCAATAATCAATTCACGTCCTAGGGCAATCAGTGCAACCCCTGTCTGGAAAGCTTTTAAAGCTTCATCCGGAGTATAAATGGAGCCAACCCCAATCACAGGAACTTTATTTCCAACTCGTTCTTGGATGATTTCAATCCGTGAACGCGTATCGTCAACACCTCTTCTTGGGGTTGACCAGAAATCCTGCAGCGAGACATGAAGATAATCCAGATCCTTTTTGGCTAATTCATCAATTAAGACAAGCGTATCCGCCATGGTAATGCCGGGTGTTTCTGCCTCTTCTGGAGAAAAGCGGTATCCGACAATAAACGGCCCTTTGGCATTCTCAGCAACCACACGCTTAACTTCATTTACAACGGCCAGTGGGAAGGTTAACCGTTTCTCTAAACTGCCTCCCCAACGATCGTTACGGCGGTTTGAATGTGGAGAGAAAAACTGTTGGATGAGATAGCCGTTGGCGCCATGGATTTCTACTCCATCAAAACCTGCTTCTATTACCCGGCGTGTTGTTTCACCAAAATCGCGGATAATGGAACTAACTTCTTGGTCTGATAGTTCCCGTGGAACCGGCTTCCCATTTCCTTCTGCTGGAATATTACTGGCACTAACAATATCACCATTCGGCACTAATTCAGGCGGCACCTGCCTGCCACCATGGAAAATTTGTAATATTGCTTTAGATCCTTGCTCTTTAATAGCTGTGGCTAGCTTTTGTAAACTAGGGATTAACTCATCCCGATCCCCTCCGAATTCTCCATGAAACCCCTTTCCATTGGCAGTAACATATGTACACGCTGTAATAACCATCCCAACGCCACTAGAGCGTCTTGCATAATAGTTTACCTCAGCCTCCGTAACCGTTCCATCAGGATTCGATGACCAATTTGTCATTGGTGCCATCACAATTCGGTTTTTCAACTGGATTCCATTCTTAAATGTCAATATTTCAAATAATGGTTCGAATTTCGAATTCACCGCTATGTACCCCCATTGTTATATCTATTTTTTACTTTCTTATTTTCCAGTTATTTTATTAAAATAAACTTGTAAATAATACAAAAAAACACCTTGCTTTTAAGCAAGATGAGATAGTTGATTGAAAATAAGTTGGTTACGCCTGCTTTCTTTCGCTTTATATAATTCTTTATCAGCAAGTTTAATTAGTTCCTCGGGTTTTGTTTTTTCATCTGGTATTAGTGTTGAGCAGCCAATACTGATGCTGACTATAGGTTCTAATACGTTTGAAAGATAGGGTATATTTAGATCTTTTACATTTGCCTGAAGCAATTCAGCCACATGAACAGCTCCTTGTTCATCGGTTTCTGGCAGCAAAATTACGAATTCTTCCCCGCCATATCTAGCTGCAAAATCACCAGGTCTCCTGACAGTATCTTTTAACACTGAGGCAATTAGTCTTAAACACTCATCGCCCGCTTGATGACCATTGAAGTCATTTTATTTTTTAAAAAAATCAATATCAATCATGATAGCTGAAAATGGACTAGAATTTCGTCTTAACCGCTTCCATTCCTCTTGGAGTTTTTCATCAAAATATCTTCGATTCGGGATTCCTGTTAAACCGTCCATGTTAGAAATATACCGTAGCATGACATTTGCTTCGTGTAGTCTTTCTTCTTTCTCTAATCGTTCAGTAATATCCCGTGAAACAGCTACAATTCCTTCTAGCTTCCGAGAATTCTTTCGTATGGTTCGAGCATTTGTTTCCATCCACATATACGAACCGTCTTTTTTCTTAGTACGGTGAGAGAATGCAGCAAAATCTAATTCTTCATCTGCCTCAAGGAGTAAAGCAGTTACTTTATCTATCTCATCAGGATGTAAAAACTCAAATAGATTTTTACCTATCATTTCCTCTGGATAGAAATCTAATAAATCCTTACTAGATGGAGATAAATATTCATATTCCCTGTTCGGATTGAGAAATGAGATAAGATCAGTAGTATTTTCTGTAATAAAACGATACAATTCTGTATTTTTGCGTACCTCTTCTGATAGTTTATTTCGTTTAGTAACATCTCTTAGAAAGATTTCTATGGCAGGTTTGTCATTATAAAGAATTGGAGCTGATGAAATTTCAATGTCTAATATGTTATTATTTGAGGATATAATTTTTATTTCAACGCGATCAAGACTTTTATTCCCTTGAATCATGTCATTAAACCTTTGCCTAACGGTTGGATGATACTCGGGTAAAACAAAATGATAAATGGATTTACCAAGAATATCACCAGAAGATGATTCAACCAATTCCTCAAATTTATCATTTACGAAGACGATTTTCTCATCCTGGTAAACCATAATTGGCTCGGGTGAAAGTTTTAATAGATTCAATAATCTAGATTCACTGATTTCAGCCTTATTCTTATAGTAAATGGCATTATCATATACCCATCCGAGGAATGCAGCGATGGCAGCAAATAAAATAGCTTCTAGGATTGACCATGTCGTTGTAGGTTCGGAAAATGATTCTATAATCGAGACCATTATGGATATAAAAAGTAATGTGATTCTGCCAGTGAATTTCATCGTGCCACCCCAAAAATAACGTTTAATTTTTCTGTATGGAGACAATTAAACTATAAAATATATTAGTTCATAAAAAATCATTTCCACTACTAAAATACAGTTTTCTGTTTTTAACATACCATATCGGCAATTATTCTACATCAGGCATTTATGATATTATTTTGACATTTGTTTGTACAAAAATAAAGTAAAGCGAATGGTTTTATGTTTCCTTTTTAAGAATATAACAGGTACCATCCTCAGCAAAAAATAAACATTTTCCGTTTTTAATGTTGAAGTTGACGTTTTTTTTATCATAAATTAGTTTATCAATTATTGTAAAGTTTTCCAAATATTTGCTAGTTGGATTGTAGACGATTTCCCGACTCTTCTTCGTTGTAACAAATCCTTTTGGTTCACATTTTCTTTCGGGTTTTAATTCGGCAATCCATTCGCCAGTAAGAAGAATAGATTGGACGGTAATTTTAAATTTCCGATTTTGAATCGACCATACTTTCCTGCAATTACACCGGTGTATTTTACTCTTCATCTGCAAATACCTACTTTCAATAAAATAAGTATGTCGATGAATTATATTCACACGGTAAAACAAATATTTATCATTTAAAGGCTATAGCTCTAATAAGCCAGTCAGATACGACTGGCGCTATCTTCTGAGTTTACATAACATTATTATATGATAATTATTTACTCTGCAGGTGCTTCCTCCACAGCAATTTGATATGCATCCAAAATGGACTGGCTTTCGACTGGGTCGGAAATTCCTACTAAATATTGGTCTCCTTCGTCTCCTACAACCTGCATGACCATCGTTTCATCCTCGGCTGCCAAAAGTGCATATGACCTGCCTTCCATGTCAAACAGCGCCTCAACAGCGAAATCCTTTAGATTACCTTGCTCGTCTTTTATGGTAATATAATCACGCGGTTCATCGTGCATCATATTCCAATCACCTCCATAAACTTACTTTCCCCTATGATAGAAGATTTATAAGAAATACAGCCAGAGATTGGTATCCCACGTTTTAATGTTATATTAAAGCACAATTCATTATAAAAATATACAAAAACACAACCATAACAGGTTGTGTTCGTTTGCCTGGCAACGTCCTACTCTCACAGGGACTTTCGTCCCAACTACCATCGGCGCTGAGAAGCTTAACTTCCGTGTTCGGTATGGGAACGGGTGTGACCTTCTCGCCATTGTTGCCAGACTATTTAATTTGAGGTTTCATTCCCTCAAAACTAGATAATTTCAGAAGAAGTTTGTAAAACGAGTTCGCTTTTTAAACATTGTCCAGCTGCGGCTCCTAACTTCTCGGCCGTTTCGATCCGTCCCCGCAAATCCAAAACCGGGACTTGCAGTGCCGGCTCTCCAACGTCTGTCGAAGTTGAACACTAAGGAAAGCTCCTTAGAATATTCTACACAAGAACAAGCTGTGCTTGTTCTGAGCCGCCTCCGCTTTTCTATTTGGTTAAGTCCTCGAACGATTAGTATCAGTCAGCTTCACATGTTACCACGCTTCCACCTCTGACCTATCAACCTGATCATCTTTCAGGGTTCTTACTAGCTTGACGCTATGGGAAATCTCATCTTGAGGGGGGCTTCATGCTTAGATGCTTTCAGCACTTATCCCGTCCGCACATAGCTACCCAGCGATGCCTTTGGCAAGACAACTGGTACACCAGCGGTGCGTCCATCCCGGTCCTCTCGTACTAAGGACAGCTCCTCTCAAATTTCCTGCGCCCACGACGGATAGGGACCGAACTGTCTCACGACGTTCTGAACCCAGCTCGCGTACCGCTTTAATGGGCGAACAGCCCAACCCTTGGGACCGACTACAGCCCCAGGATGCGATGAGCCGACATCGAGGTGCCAAACCTCCCCGTCGATGTGGACTCTTGGGGGAGATAAGCCTGTTATCCCCGGGGTAGCTTTTATCCGTTGAGCGATGGCCCTTCCATGCGGAACCACCGGATCACTAAGCCCGACTTTCGTCCCTGCTCGACTTGTAGGTCTCGCAGTCAAGCTCCCTTGTGCCTTTACACTCTGCGAATGATTTCCAACCATTCTGAGGGAACCTTTGGGCGCCTCCGTTACTCTTTAGGAGGCGACCGCCCCAGTCAAACTGCCCACCTGACACTGTCTCCCACCCCGATCGAGGGGTGCGGGTTAGAATTTCAATACAGCCAGGGTAGTATCCCACCGACGCCTCCACCGAAGCTGGCGCTCCGGCTTCTCAGGCTCCTACCTATCCTGTACAAGCTGTACCAAAATTCAATATCAGGCTACAGTAAAGCTCCACGGGGTCTTTCCGTCCTGTCGCGGGTAACCTGCATCTTCACAGGTACTATAATTTCACCGAGTCTCTCGTTGAGACAGTGCCCAGATCGTTACGCCTTTCGTGCGGGTCGGAACTTACCCGACAAGGAATTTCGCTACCTTAGGACCGTTATAGTTACGGCCGCCGTTTACTGGGGCTTCGATTCAGAGCTTCGCTTGCGCTAACCCCTCCTCTTAACCTTCCAGCACCGGGCAGGCGTCAGCCCCTATACTTCGCCTTGCGGCTTCGCAGAGACCTGTGTTTTTGCTAAACAGTCGCCTGGGCCTATTCACTGCGGCTCTTCGAGGCTATTCACCTCAAAAAGCACCCCTTCTCCCGAAGTTACGGGGTCATTTTGCCGAGTTCCTTAACGAGAGTTCTCTCGCTCACCTTAGGATTCTCTCCTCGCCTACCTGTGTCGGTTTGCGGTACGGGCACCTTTTATCTCGCTAGAGGCTTTTCTTGGCAGTGTGGAATCAGGAACTTCGGTACTATATTTCCCTCGCTATCACAGCTCAGCCTTTACGGTAAGCGGATTTTCCTACTTACCAGCCTAACTGCTTAGACGCGGCATTCCAACGCCGCGCTTACCCTATCCTCCTGCGTCCCCCCATCACTCAAACGATAAAGAGGTGGTACAGGAATATCAACCTGTTGTCCATCGCCTACGCCTTTCGGCCTCGGCTTAGGTCCCGACTAACCCTGAGAGGACGAGCCTTCCTCAGGAAACCTTAGGCATACGGTGGATGGGATTCTCACCCATCTTTCGCTACTCATACCGGCATTCTCACTTCTAAGCGCTCCACCAGTCCTTACGGTCTAGCTTCAACGCCCTTAGAACGCTCTCCTACCACTGACACCATACGGTGTCAATCCACAGCTTCGGTGTTACGTTTAGCCCCGGTACATTTTCGGCGCAGAGTCACTCGACCAGTGAGCTATTACGCACTCTTTAAATGGTGGCTGCTTCTAAGCCAACATCCTGGTTGTCTAAGCAACTCCACATCCTTTTCCACTTAACGTAAACTTTGGGACCTTAGCTGGTGGTCTGGGCTGTTTCCCTTTTGACTACGGATCTTATCACTCGCAGTCTGACTCCCACGGATAAGTCTTTGGCATTCGGAGTTTGTCTGAATTCGGTAACCCGATGAGGGCCCCTAGTCCAAACAGTGCTCTACCTCCAAGACTCTTACAACGTGAGGCTAGCCCTAAAGCTATTTCGGAGAGAACCAGCTATCTCCAAGTTCGATTGGAATTTCTCCGCTACCCACACCTCATCCCCGCACTTTTCAACGTGCGTGGGTTCGGGCCTCCATCCAGTGTTACCTGGACTTCACCCTGGACATGGGTAGATCACCTGGTTTCGGGTCTACGACCACATACTCAATTCGCCCTATTCAGACTCGCTTTCGCTGCGGCTCCGTCTCTTCAACTTAACCTTGCATGGGATCGTAACTCGCCGGTTCATTCTACAAAAGGCACGCCATCACCCATGAACGGGCTCTGACTACTTGTAGGCACACGGTTTCAGGATCTCTTTCACTCCCCTTCCGGGGTGCTTTTCACCTTTCCCTCACGGTACTGGTTCACTATCGGTCACTAGGGAGTATTTAGCCTTGGGAGATGGTCCTCCCAGCTTCCGACCGGATTTCACGTGTCCGGCCGTACTCAGGATCCACTCAGGAGGGAACGAAGTTTCAACTACAGGGTTTTTACCTTCTATGACGGACCTTTCCAGATCGCTTCATCTACCCCGTTCCTTTGTAACTCCATGTTGAGTGTCCTACAACCCCAAGAGGCAAGCCTCTTGGTTTGGGCTATGTCCCGTTTCGCTCGCCGCTACTCAGGGAATCGCGTTTGCTTTCTCTTCCTCCGGGTACTTAGATGTTTCAGTTCCCCGGGTCTGCCTTCAATACCCTATGTATTCAGGTAAAGATACTGCTCCATTACGAGCAGTGGGTTCCCCCATTCGGAAATCTCCGGATCAAAGCTTACTTACAGCTCCCCGAAGCATATCGGTGTTAGTCCCGTCCTTCATCGGCTCCTAGTGCCAAGGCATCCACCGTGCGCCCTTTCTAACTTAACCTAAAAGGTTATACTCTTATTAAATAAGAGAGAAAAACTAATGTGGCGATTCTCGGTTTTACTTTGACTTCTTCTTACGATTATCTAGTTTTCAAAGAACGATTAAAAAAAGCTTTGAGAGAATTGTTTCGAATCATCACCTAACGGTCATGATCCTCACAGTAAAGATTGCTCCCTCAAAACTAAACAAACAAGTAACAGTCAACGTTTTATCAGTCCGTAAGGACTGCATGTCTAGCTTCGGCTCCTAACTTCTCGGCCGTTTCGATCCGTCCCCGCAAATCCAAAACCGGGATTTGCAGGGACGGCTCTCCAACGTCTGTCGAAGTTGAACAGTCGCCTCCGCTTTTCGTATTATCCTTAGAAAGGAGGTGATCCAGCCGCACCTTCCGATACGGCTACCTTGTTACGACTTCACCCCAATTATCTGTCCCACCTTAGGCGGCTGGCTCCTTGCGGTTACCCCACCGACTTCGGGTGTTACAAACTCTCGTGGTGTGACGGGCGGTGTGTACAAGGCCCGGGAACGTATTCACCGCGGCATGCTGATCCGCGATTACTAGCGATTCCGGCTTCATGTAGGCGAGTTGCAGCCTACAATCCGAACTGAGAATGGTTTTATGGGATTGGCTAAACCTCGCGGTCTCGCAGCCCTTTGTACCATCCATTGTAGCACGTGTGTAGCCCAGGTCATAAGGGGCATGATGATTTGACGTCATCCCCACCTTCCTCCGGTTTGTCACCGGCAGTCACCTTAGAGTGCCCAACTGAATGCTGGCAACTAAGATCAAGGGTTGCGCTCGTTGCGGGACTTAACCCAACATCTCACGACACGAGCTGACGACAACCATGCACCACCTGTCACTCTGTCCCCCGAAGGGGAACGTCCTATCTCTAGGAGTGTCAGAGGATGTCAAGACCTGGTAAGGTTCTTCGCGTTGCTTCGAATTAAACCACATGCTCCACCGCTTGTGCGGGCCCCCGTCAATTCCTTTGAGTTTCAGCCTTGCGGCCGTACTCCCCAGGCGGAGTGCTTAATGCGTTAGCTGCAGCACTAAAGGGCGGAAACCCTCTAACACTTAGCACTCATCGTTTACGGCGTGGACTACCAGGGTATCTAATCCTGTTTGCTCCCCACGCTTTCGCGCCTCAGCGTCAGTTACAGACCAGAAAGCCGCCTTCGCCACTGGTGTTCCTCCACATCTCTACGCATTTCACCGCTACACGTGGAATTCCGCTTTCCTCTTCTGTACTCAAGTCCCCCAGTTTCCAATGACCCTCCACGGTTGAGCCGTGGGCTTTCACATCAGACTTAAAGGACCGCCTGCGCGCGCTTTACGCCCAATAATTCCGGACAACGCTTGCCACCTACGTATTACCGCGGCTGCTGGCACGTAGTTAGCCGTGGCTTTCTGGTTAGGTACCGTCAAGGTACCGGCAGTTACTCCGGTACTTGTTCTTCCCTAACAACAGAGCTTTACGACCCGAAGGCCTTCATCGCTCACGCGGCGTTGCTCCGTCAGACTTTCGTCCATTGCGGAAGATTCCCTACTGCTGCCTCCCGTAGGAGTCTGGGCCGTGTCTCAGTCCCAGTGTGGCCGATCACCCTCTCAGGTCGGCTACGCATCGTCGCCTTGGTGAGCCGTTACCTCACCAACTAGCTAATGCGCCGCGGGCCCATCTGTAAGTGTCAGCCGAAACCGACTTTCAGCTTTTCCTCATGAGAGGAAAAGGATTATCCGGTATTAGCTCCGGTTTCCCGAAGTTATCCCAGTCTTACAGGCAGGTTGCCCACGTGTTACTCACCCGTCCGCCGCTAACCAAAAGGTGCAAGCACCTTAAGATTCGCTCGACTTGCATGTATTAGGCACGCCGCCAGCGTTCGTCCTGAGCCAGGATCAAACTCTCCAAGAAAGTTGATTAGCTCATTTGTTACGTTGGCTAGTTTCTATAGAAGAAACTAAATTTTATTGATTGTTGACGTTCTTGTTTGTTTAGTTTTCAAAGAACAAAAGATTACTATTTTTAAAAAATGAAGAAAAATATTATACCACATCGATATTAGTGATGTCAATAATATGTTTCATTTTGTTTACCCCTCTGAAGGGAACTTTTATATAATAACACCCTCCCACATCTTGTTCAATAGCAATATTATCCATTTAAAACATAGAAAAGGAGCAGCTGCCTATGCAACAACTCCTTGTGTTTATTTATTGTCCTTGCCCGCCGTTTGGTGTTACTCTCCGAGTATGGTCATCCTCGAAATTGTTTTTTCGAGCATTTTCTACTTTGTCATTAAGTAATTGTTTTTGATCTACTTCTGATGAAGGGGTATACTTTTTCTTAGACATTTTAAATCCTCCTATATATTCAGTATTTTCCCCTCTTATTTTGCATTGTTTTTTTAAATTTAATCCTCAATATATAGGAATACATAATGCTAAATAATAAAACCGAATGCAGCCGTTGCAATACTTACGATTACGGAAGATAAAACGTAAATCCCTGCTAAACCTTTTTTATCTAATTGCAATAAGGTTATTGTTTCATAACCAAATGTCGAGAAAGTGGTATAGGCTCCGCAAAAACCAACACCAACAAAAAGCCACATCCAATCACTTATTTCATTTGTCAAATGAAGCTTATACAGAATCCCTAAGAGAAAGGATCCAGTAATATTTATTACCCAAGTTCCCAATGGAAAATGTCCGGGTTTCTTTTTTTTATTAATAACATTGCCTAATAAATATCTGCCTGCCGCACCTAGAGATCCTCCTATTCCAATTAACCAAATCAATGTGTTTCACCTTTTTTCTCATTATATAATGCTAATTTTAGACCTAAATATGCCAGCAGTAATCCAAAAATAATGCTAAATAATACATATAGTGACCCATAACCAATAAGACCATTACGAAATAAAAGGATTGTCTCGACAGAAAAGGTTGAAAAAGTAGTAAATGACCCGGTGAAACCCGTGCCGATTAATAAAGTAACTTCCGGTTTTATATATCTCTTGAGCGTGATATAAGTAAGAAACCATCCGAGGAAAAAACAGCCTATAAGGTTTATCAATAAGGTTCCCAGAGGAAATCCATGATCTGTGTGAATCCACTCTCCTATCGCATACCTAGTTATTGCCCCCAAAAAACCTCCAAGCATAACAGAAATTAATTTCAATCCATTCAGCCTTCTTTCACAAAAATACGATACTTACTTAGAGAAGTTTTATCCTGATTATTCACCAGCCAGCTTTCATTTTATATAAAACATAGGAGAGCAAAAGTGTAATAAATGAGAAAAGGAGCGCAATACTAGAAAACGCTAGTACATAGGCATTATATTCCGTTACTTTGACTACAAATCTATACGTATTTATATCAAAGAATGCAGTAAAAACGTTTGTAATAACCAGGACGAAAAATATCATGAGTAGTCCTCTTGCTGACCCATGAATGTCGGCTTTACTTAACGCTATATGCGAGGAAATACTGATAGCAAACAATAGAAAAACCCAAAAAAAGGGATTGAGTAAATTTTCGAATGTGAAGAGACTTTTTGTTATGACAAGTATTGCATCTCCGATTACGATTAAATAATCGCTAGTATGAAGCTCTGGAGAAACGTGGTTATGAATATATTCACTAAAAGTCTGATAGGATTCAGGTACCAGTAAATACATCCCCAGCATCAATGCACCAATTCCACTAAAAATGGGTCCCATTCCAATGAAAAAATTTCCAATCTGCTGATAAATGCTACCCGGATTATATTGGTGCTCCACATATCCAAGAACACCATTAGGATTTGCTAATTGTAAGAATTTAACTTTTTTGACACGATGTCCCCAAATGAAACACTGAAGCAGGTGCCCGAATTCATGAACTGGTGTACCAATCCAAGCAGTAGCTAACACTCCGCGTGGTCCAAATGTTTTGAATAAAAACTTATTCGAGTATTTTTCTAACACGCCTAATAAGAAACCAATTCCCATTATGTATCCTAACAGGAGATATAATTCTACTACACTTAACGTTAGAGTATTAAAAAGAGACTCAAGTAACTTCACCTATTAATTTTTCCTCCCTACGGTCCTAGACATCCTTCCAAACATAATTTAATTATAAGCTTTATATTGCAAGTCCTTATCCTCAGCATGCAAATCTTCAAAATAAAGATTGAGTTGTACAATCTCTTTATAAATCCCTCCGAAACTTTACTCATAATGTAATAATGAATTATACCATATTTTTCTTTATTTTCCTTATTCTTGTTTACTTTTGGACGAATTGTGCAGGAATCTCAGTAACCAAATGCATATGCTGATAATGGAAATTTCAATTATATGATTAAAACAAAATATTTAAGGAGTGTAAAAGAATGTCACCTAAAAGAAAGCATAAAAAGAAGCACCGGAAGGATAAATCTACAGACATCCATGGTGAGGACAAGCAGTTCGAAAAAAAGAAGCACCGGAAGGATAAATCTACAGACGTCTATGGTGAGGACAAGCAGTTCGAAAAGAAGCACAGTAAGGATAAATCTTCAGACACCTTTGGTGAGGATAAGAAATTTAGAAAAAAGAAGGACCGTAAAGAGAAATCTTCAGACATTCATGTCGATGACAAGTCGTTAAAAAAACAGAATATCGATGATAACCAGCAAACTGAATTTGTATATTATGATCCATCTATTATTCGGGAGGCAGACGTATTCCAGGCTCCTTCACAACAATCCCATGTTTCACATGAAAATGATGAAGTCTAATCAGTAGATTATGATCTCGAAGATATAGAATAGTATTTCGATGTAGAAGAACAAGAAGCTGAAGCAGTAGATCATGTTGTAGAAAGAACAGGATGAAATGAAGGAGTAATAGCTAGTAAATTAGACATTGAACTTAAAAAATCCACCATAATGGTGGATTTTCAGGCTGTCGAGAAACTCTCCACAGCTTTTTATTTATCCTTAAAACTTTAACGATCATAATATAATTAAGAATTATAGGACGGTGGATTAAATATATAAGCAAAAAAGCAGGTTACGGGGATGTATTCATTTCACCCATTGAACAACTTGATCCATTGTCTTTCTGGTTTTGGGACGGTGTGGGTCTTCTTCCCGGTAACCAAATGCAGCCATTACGGAAGCACTCAAATTTCCGTTTTCTAATAAACCCTCATTTTGGAGGATTTCGTTAACGGCTCGATAATCAAAACCCTCAATCGGACAAGAATCTATACCAATCAATGCAGCTGCTGTCATCATGTTTCCCAAAGCGATATAGGTTTGCCTGCAGCTCCAATCCAATAAGGCACGTTCACTATCTAACATGGGCAAATCAAATTCTTGAAAACTTTTCGTTCGTTCTAATAAACCACTGAGAATTTCTTCAGGAAACTGTTTAACCTTTTTCAGATGTTCAATTACGTATTCGGAATCATACCTTACATCGGTTCTTGCAAGTATTACAATGAAATGACTCGCTGTCGGTAGTTGACCCTGTGCACCCCAAGATACCTTCCTTATTTTTTCTCGTAAGGTCTCGTTTTGGATAATTAGAAATTTCCAAGGTTCAAATCCGATTGAACTCGGCGACAATCTGCCTGCTTCCAAAATGAGGTGAAAATCCTCGTCTTTAATTTTTTTTTCGTTATTGAATCTTTTGGTTGCATGGCGAAAATGAAAGGCTTCTAATATTTCTTGCTTACGAGTTTTTGTCTGTAGCAATACGAATCCCTCAATTCGATTATTTTCCATTTAGTTTTCCTTCAGGATAATCATTAATCCAGGTATGGACTGAACAAGATTTTCCAACTCTTTAATACACCTATCTCCACTTATTCCCTTCAATTAAATTGTTAGGTCGGGTCAAACTAATTTTTGTGTGGCAAATACCATACCAAGGAGGAAACGCAGTGAACACACACTATTTAGCACCGCATGAAACATACGAGTTACATGAATTACTAACGTTTAAAAACCTTTGTTTAACAAAATCATCAACAATGAGTGCACTTGTCCAGGACCCACAGCTTAAGAATATCTTGCAGCAAGATGTTACTAAAACCACTGGTCAAATCCAACGTATCCAAGAATTTATGACTAACAGAGGTGAACAATCATGAATGGAATGATGCAGAATATGGCAGGCATGGGGGCAATGACAGATCAAGTCGTTGCAACGGATTTTTTAATCTCCGCAAAGACAGGGGTAAAAAATATTGCACTCGCCTTAACTGAAACCTCTACACCAGAAGTAAGAGACGCATTAAAGCAATATCTAATGGATGCAGTGGATACTCACGAACAAATTTCAAAGTATATGGTAGATAAAGGCTATTATCACCCGAATAATCTTTCTGAGCAACTAGGCGTCGATATAAAAGCAGCTCAAACTGCGCTCAACTTAAATCAGTCTCAAAACCAGTCTCAAAATACTTCCTCATAAAGAAAATCACCCGCCCTTTCTATTAGGCGGGTGAAAATATATTATTTATATCACTTGGAGTCAACAGTTTTTAAAAAGTCTCCTACTACTTGTAAGAACTCTTCCTTCTCTTCGACATATGCCAAATGAGCACTATTTTCGTAAACATGGAATTGCCCATTTGGTACTAAACTGCTAAAGTATTCCGTCGATTCAGGTGTTGCTTCATCATAACGACCACAGGTAAATAAGGTTGGGCAACTGATTTCATTGAGTCGATTTGTACAATCAAAATATTTTAGATTCCCTTTGACACTGAACTCAGATGGCCCCCACATAATGTTGTAAATCTCAGGATTTCGATAACCTGCCCCTTTTTTAACCCACTCGGGATCTGGTTCTGCCTGCACTCTACAAACAAATACTTTATTGAATTCCAGAATGGCCGCTTTAAATTCCTCGGAATCCGTCATTCCCTCTTCTTCACATCGGGTAATGGTTTCCTGAATATCAATAGGAAGCTTTTTTAAATTCTCTGCCTGGTCCTGTTCCCAACGCGGTGCGCTTAGACATGGACTTGAAAAGATAACACTTTTCACACCACTAGGTTTTGTTAAACAATAGGCAGCCGCAAGGGTTGTACCCCATGAATGGCCTAAAATATGAACTTCATCCAATTGTAAAGCTTCTCTAATTTGAGCAAATTCTTCGACAAAACGATCAAGCTGCCAAAGAGAAGTGTTACTTGGACGGTCTGACCTGCCACAGCCTAATTGATCGTATAAAATAACCGGTCTATCCTTTTCAAGCGCTTGTAATCCTTCTAATGAATAACTTGAAGAACCCGGTCCGCCATGTAATATAATGACTGGGGTTGCTTTAGAATTTTTATTAAATATTTGATACCAGACTCTCCCGCCTGTAACCTCTATGTATCCCTCTTCACGCATGAATCTTCCCCCTATGACACAAAAATGATAAGTAATGCGTTATTATTTTACCTTATTAAAAATAATAATTAGAAAACTCTTTTACTTATGCATGTTCATGCCATTAAGAGATAATTCCAAGTACTAAACAAAAAAATGACTATCAAAAAGAAAACAAGTTGATAGTCACTTTTTTTAGACCAATGTGTTTGATTTATTTGGTGGCAACCCTTCCCCTTAAAAAATGTACGAGGAATGTTCCAAGGAAGATACCAATTAATAAGCTAAAGAAGATCACTTCGTGCATTTGGAAGCCAAAAGCTGCACCTATCATTCGTAACCCAATCATGCCGATTAAGACAAATGCAGTAGTTTCGAACTCAGGGACTCGTTCGATCAGTGCTAAGAATAGTTGAGCCACGCCTCTCATCATTAGGATTCCCAAGATTCCTCCCAAAAAGAGTACCCAAACCTGATTGGATACACCAAAAGTGGCAATGACACTATCAATACTAAATGCGATGTCCATCAGCTCTACCGTTAATACTGTACTCCAAAAACCAACCGTCTTCGTTTGAACCTCTTCCTCCCCATCCTTTTTCTTAAGGAAATTCTGAAGGACAATCCATAAAAGATAGTGACCGCCAATTATTTTAATCCAGCCAATATTAACTAAGGTAACACCAATGCCAATGGCGATAACACGGAAAAGATAGGCTCCTATTATTCCATAGAACAGTGCTTTCTTTCGCTGCTTCTCGGGCAGGTGTTTAACCAAGACAGCTAGAACCAACGCATTATCAGCGGACAGTAATCCTTCTAAAATGACTAAGGTTCCAATAACTCCCCAACTAGCAGGATCCGTCAATACTTTTCCCAAAGCTTCTAGTGATAAAAACGATCCATAATTTGCGATGATTTCTTGTAAGAACTCCATCTCCTTGCACGTATCTCCTTTTCATGGATTTTCCCTGACGTAACTGCTTGTCATCTTACTGTATATGTATGTTAAGCAAACGATAATATGATCCTTAAATAGATATGGAGTAGGACATGAAACCTAAGCATATATCTCTTCGTTTGTAAAAATATAATTAATGAAGGAATCAGGTGATGGGACTTTTTTTAATAATTGTAATAAAATGAACTGAAGGAGGAATGTACTATGCGTAAGGTAGTTATTTATACACAAGAAAGCTGTGGTCCATGTACAGCTGAAAAATTATGGTTAAAGGATAATGGAATTGTTTTTGAAGAAAAAGATATTAGAGAAAACCCTAAATATTTAGATGAAATTGTTGAATTAGGTGCATCTGCCACCCCAGCAACTGTAGTTGAGGATGAAAATGGTACAGAGGTTGTTTTTGGCTTTAACCAAGAGAAATTAGCAGAAATTCTGGGAATATAATAGAAGATATTTATGCGGTCACTCCAAATCGGAGTGACCGTTTTTACTTTGTATTATCATTATGGCCGCTCATGTTTAATTATCTTACATACAATCGTGTTAGCAAACTAGATTAAATGGCTAAATATATCATATTTAAATTTTATATAACATAAATAAAAGAGTGTAATTTAACTTGAATCTTAAGGGGGCTTCCTCAAATGGTACTAAAAACAATTCAACTTAATCGAAAGGCTGGGCTAGACAGTCGCGCAATTAACAAACTGGTTCAGGTCACATCCCAATTTGAATCAGATATCTATCTGACTTACAATGGGCATAAAGTGAATTGTAAATCTATAATGGGCGTTTTATCACTCGCCATACCAAATAATGCAGAAATTAGTTTAGAAGCATCCGGCTCAGACGACCAAGAAGCACTTAGGCAATTAGTAGAAACAATACAAACATTAACTTAAACCCCGTAACATAAAAGAAGTAAGAGTGAGCAAGGACCCACTCTTACTTCTTTGTTTTATTCATGTTTTTTTTACAACCCCGTATTATCATGCTTCATCCATTTTTTCATACTTCTTTCGGGTAAATAAGGAATCTTTTTGATATGATAATTACATACAACAATTCAGGAGGTTATTATGTTTTTATCCTGTCCGATTTTAGCCGCATTTTTAGGGATGTTTTTCGCACAATTCGTGAAAGTACCGATTCATTTTTTAGCCTCAAAGGAATTGAAATGGAATTTAATGTTTAGCACTGGCGGCATGCCTAGTTCGCATACTGCAATGATTGTTTCATTGACTACAGTTATCGGATTGATGACCGGGTTCCAATCAAATGAGTTCGCTATTTGCGTTGTAGTCGCTGCGATTGTTATGCACGATGCGATGGGAGTTCGCAGGCATGCAGGTTATCATGCAGAAATACTGAACACGCTTTTAGCTGATTTTAACAGCTTGATTGAAACGCTAAAAGACCCCAATTTAAAGAAACCAGAGTCTAGAGAAAAACTAAAAGAATTATTAGGTCATCAACCAACAGAGGTCTTTTTTGGGGCGGTAACTGGAATTATTGTTGGCATTATTACATATTATTTATATCCTTTTTAATATTTCATGTAGTTTTTGTTTTAAGTTCACGATTTAAGTCTTTGGAGTGCCAATAAGTCATACCGGTAGCGGCTAGAAGTAAGATACCTGTTACGACAAACACAGTATATACAGGGAAAATGCCTCCAAGAATCCCTCCTATAATTGGGCCAATCATTCCGCCAATTTGATTAGAGGTTTGGTGTAAACCAAAAGCTCGCCCACGGAAATCGCTTTGTGTCGACCTTACTACTAGTCCATTTAATGCCGGGAAAACGGCACAGAAAAAGACACCGAAAATAAACCGAGTAATCGAGAATCCCCAAATATTACTGAAAACAATTTGGGCGATGGTTCCGATTCCTCCACCCATTAATCCAATAAATAGAATTTTTTGGAAACCAACTTTGTCCGCCCATTTCCCCCACATAGGGGCAAAAATGACACTTGCAATACCAGGAAGAGAAAAAACAATACCCGCTAGTAACGATGCATGCTGGGAAGAACCTCCAAGCTCTACTATATATAATGGAAGAACTGGTTCAATTGTCATGATAGAAGCAGATGTAAGGCTGGTTAATCCGAGAACCATCATCAAAGAACGGTTTGAAAGTGCCAATTTAAAATCATTTCGAATAGAACCTTTCTCCTTACTCGGAGTGAAATTTTCCTCCGTTACGAAAAATATTACGAGTAATGTCGAAATGAGCGAGAACATTCCAGCACTTCCAAATGCCACGCGATTCCCTACTAATGAAGCAATCCCCCCGCCCAAGAGCGGTCCAACAATACCCCCTGAAGCCGAAGCAGAGGAAATCATCGAAAGAGCGTACCCTACTTTATTGCTTGGTGTGTTGGTACCGACTAATGCGATTGAACCTGGGATGAACCCACTCAACAAACCTTGCATTATTCGCAATCCTAACAACTGATAGGGATTTGTAACAAAGGCAGTTAATGTATAGACGAGAAACAGTGCAAACCCTGCCCGGATTAACAAAGGCTTTCTTCCATATTTATCGGCGACCCTGCCCCAAAATGGTGAAGCAATCGCTCCAGCAAAAAACGCTGCACTAAATAACAAACCAGCCCAAACTTCCGTGTGATCATGCACACCAATTTGAAGCAGGAAAATAGGCAAAAACGGGATAACCATGGAAAAACTTGCTGATACGAAGAAAACCCCTACCCATAGTACCCACAAATTACGCTTCCAAATAAGCACGCAAATCCATCTCCAATATGATTGATAATTTTAATATTGTAATAGTAGCATAATCACCATTTATTTTCATTTCCGAAATATTAGATTTCAGAAATAATTTCCACGCCCTACATTTTACATGCAAAATATTCCTCTATACCGTAAAAATGGTTGGATTATGACAGGATTATAGGCATAATGTCATATTTCCATCGTTGCTGTAATGTTGTTCATCAAACCATAAAGAAATGTAACCTTATCGTTCTGTATATCGTCTGCCTCCCCATGTTAGTGTTATATCATACAAAACATCAGGAGGTAGCACACATGAAAAACACTTATTTTAAAAAAGTTGCGGTAGCTTGTGTAGCTACATTTGCATTTATCGGGATACACAACTCGACAGTTGAAGCGATAACTCAATATGAAGTTGTAAATGTAGAAAGTCTAGTGGATATTGGACAAGCCTATGGTCCAATCATGAATGAACTGAATCAAGAAAATAACCAAAATGATGACCAAAAGGAAATCATTCTAAATAAACCTGAACCAGCAGTAGAGCAATCTGCCGAAACGAAGGTTGAAGAACCTGCTACATCAGAGCCAGAAACAGCTGAACCGGAAATGGTAACTCCAGAACCAGCTCCAGTTACACCTGCGGTTACTATTTCAACTCAAGAGAAAGACTTATTTGCGAGATTAGTAGAAGCAGAAGCAAAAGGCGAATCATATGAAGGAAAAGTTGCGGTTGCAACAGTTGTTTTAAACCGAGTGGATTCTCCTGAATTTCCAGATACAGTAACAGGTGTTATTAATGAAGTAGTTGGAGATGCATATGCCTTTTCACCCGTACAAAATGGTGAGATAAATAAACCTGCATCAGATGAATCAATTCGCGCAGTTGAAGAAGCCTTAACACGACAAGATCGTTTAAATGATTGTATATATTTTTATAATCCAGAAATTGCAACTGATTCTTGGATTACCACTCGCGAAGTTGTAAAGACAGTTGGAAATCATGTATTTGCAAAATAAAGGTAAGAGCCGTCTATAACGGCTCTTTTTGCTTTTTTATTTGTCTTTTTCGTAAGCAATAACCACAACTTCTTTATTTGCTTGTTCACTTAATTTTTCTTCTAGTGATTTGATTTCACTTACTAAATTTGACGATAAATCTGCAGCTACATAGTCCTTTTCGTTGGCCATACGTATCTCTCCTTTTTATTTTTAGTATGCATCATAAAGGAGAAAGTATTACAATCCTTTTTTCAAATGTAATGGATAAAACTTACTTTTTTTCATTAGAATATTTACTAAGATATCTTTAGATTGTTACAGCAGGTAAAGTTATTCCGGTTTCTAAAAGACTTTTCAAATTGCTTATTATCGCTGGCCAGCCGTTGTTCAATCCTTCAAAGGTATCATCTCGATCGACTAAATCACCAGGCTGGAGATCTTCATGTCTCAGTGTTAGTTTTACGGTTCCCTTCAGCGGTTTTAATTCAAAAGTCACACGTGAAGGCAGTTTCCCTTCGACACCATCTCCAACATAAGTCCAGGTAAAGGATAGTACACGATTATGTTCAATCTTTAGGATTTTTCCATAATCGGAAACCTGCCCATTGCGAGAATAGGTAAGTTCACTCCCTTCCTGCCAATCTGATTGAATACTGGTTCCAAAGAAGTATTGTTCAGTATACTCGCTGCTCGTTAAAGCTTCCCAAAGCTTTTCAGGTGTAGTTGCTATGTATGTAACGTAAACAAATGAATTTTCAGTCATGGTATCTCTCCTCCGTTTTTTTTCAGGCTTTATTCCTAGTACATCATAATTAATTCTCGATCCTTTCCATTTATCCTTCATTATTTTACCTAAACGGTTCATATACTAATATAGATAAGTAAAAAAAACTGAGATGAGTGGTGAAGATGAGAGATTTATCCTTTAAAGCTTTTGCCATAACCAATGAAATTGATCTGAACAAAATCGCCGTTCATTGCGGAATACCAAAGAAATTCACCTGGGAGGAGCCATTAATTTTAAGGGGTGAAATATTAAAATCAATCCTCTATAAAGATGTGGACGATTCACAAATGGTTCTAGTATTTTCCTTCGGCAGCATTGTCTTCATTAATCACACAACTCCAAATGAGATAACTGCTTTATTGAACTACCTCCACTCCTTCGAGCCAGACATTGAGGTTAAAAACGCAGACCGATACAGCGATGATTACAGCTTGCATATAAAAGATACCGAAAGCATTGAGTTAACAGATGAATATGTGGTCGTTCCTGAATATGAGGATTACTATCCTGAATTAATTTCTACTGTACTAGCAAAGTCTGTTGCTTTGGAAAAAACAGAGGAACAGCTGGGGCAAATTAATGATAAGCTCGAAACGATGATTGACCGTTTAGAGAAAGGTAAGCTGCGAATCGGAAATAAGGAACTAGCAAGGACAACAGCAAAAATTATCCGTCATGAGTATAATACCCTTGCATATATCATGATTCTCGATAAGCCAGACATCACTTGGACAAGCAGTTCTGCCGGTGAATTTTATGATCGTATGCTCGAGTTTTTCGAATTAAATGATCGTTATAAGATTTTGAAAAGTAAAACCGAAATACTCTATAACATAATGGATGGTTTTTCGACTATTAGTCATTCGATTCGCGGATTGTTCGTGGAATGGATTATTGTGATTCTCATTCTTTTTGAAATTGTTTTATCATTATTAGGAATAGCAGGATTGCTGCCTTAAGAAATAGAGCCCCTTATTTAGCAAATGAATGGACTGCTGGATAAGAGGCTCACCGTTTTATTTTGCTGGATACATTGCTTGCAAAAAGGATACAGATTCAATAATTAATGCTTTCAAAACATCTACATCAATATCTGCAACTTTATTAATGTACACACACGCTTTCCCTGTAGTGTGTTTTCCAAACTGTTCTAACAATTCTTCCCGCTTTGTTTCACCTGGTGCAAAATATAAGCTGATTTTTGCTTTTCTCGGAGAAAATCCAACGAGAGGTGCGTCACCTTCGTGACCAGATTCATATTTGTAATGGTAAGATCCAAAACCAATGATACTTGGTCCCCACATTTTCGCTTCATAACCAGTAGTCTCTGTGAAGATATCTAATAATTTGTATGCGTCCTCGCGTTTCTTTGGGCTGTCGACCTGTTCGATAAACTCTATCACACTATTGTCTGTTTGTTTTGTTTTTAATTCGTACATTGGTTTTTCTCCCTTCGCTTATAAGTGTTCTCATTATTACCTATTCTACCATAATTCCCCACTAGAGGAGACGCATAGGAAAGACCTAAAAAAAAACCTAAGTTTTTGGGCTCAGGTTCTTTCTAATACATTATTATTTAAATTGAGGATTTGATTCCCATTCTTCTCTCAACAATCCCATTCTGATGGAATCGTAATATTCACCATTATAATAACGGCATTTTCTTAGCCTTGCTTCCATTGTCATTCCTAGTTTTTCCCCAACCTTAATCATCCGTTCATTTCCTGACCAAGTCGTATAACCCACTCGAACTAGCGGCATGGTGGTAAATAAATGATTGATCAATATCCGAATTGCTCTTGTCCCATACCCGCCGCTCCAGTAGGCAGGTTTATAGATCACAATCCCGATTTCCAGCCAATTAGACGGCTTATGCTCCCAATAATAGCCTATTGTTCCGATAATCTCACCGTTCACCTCAATCACCCAGCGGTTATCTTGGTTCACAAGAGCGTCTTTCGTCTTCAAATAATCTTGGTATGTAACATGCTTATGTTCAAAATAAGGTGCGTCCCATTTTTTCCATTCTGGTAGTTCCTCTGAATAAATCAAACTCCAAAGTTCTGATAGATCAGCCTCTAAAATGGGACGAATGATCAATTCTTTATCTCTATAAATCACTGTATCTCCTCCGTGAAAAAATCTCCTCTACCTCAATTTTTTATTCAGGTTGTACCACTGGACGCCGCCATGCTCCGATTTCGAAACACCTCGATTTTTGTATCCTAAGTTTTCATAAAATCGTATTAAGTCTTCTTTACAGGTAAGTGTAATACTCTCGCGATTTCTTGATATTGCCTCTTTTTCAAGATGTGCTAGTAACGCTGTTGCCACTCCCCTTGTTTGGAAGTGCGGTGTCACGGCAACTCCTAAAACCGTTTGATGACCGCCGGAAGCAGGATTTGGCTTAATCTCCTCGAATAAATCATCTGTAATAAACTCTTTTTCAATCACTGGTCCATTCACTAAACCCACAATCACACCACACTCTTCCGCCACAAAAAAGCTATCTGGAATTAATTGAATACGCTGTTTAAAGGCTTCTTCCGTCGCTGCTTCTTCAATTGGAAAGCAAAGGTGTTCAATGATTAAAAGGTCAGGTAAATCATTCATCGTCACGTTCCGTATGGTTAACATTTTAACACTCCATTTTCCAAAGTATCATTACTGTTCAAATTTAAAAATTCTTATAATATAAAATTATACAAAACTATTGAAAGAGATATAAGGGAAAATAACCACTTATTATAAATAACTATAAAAAAAGCTAGGCTAATGACCTAGCTTTTTTTATAGTATTAGTAGTCTGATTATTTAATAGGCAAAATTTCTTTGAAAGAAGTAAAGAGCAAGAAGCCATCCGCTGCTGTTCTTATTACATTACAACTAATAATAATTGGAAGAAGGTGTAAATAATCTTTAGTGAAAAGCTATGGTTTAAACCATTCTTTCTACCTTATCTGATTGGATCCCTCTTCGATCAATTTCTTCTTCTAACAATTTAATAAAGTCTTCGTCTAACTTTAGCTTTACTGCATTAAAATATGTGTCTATTAAAACTTTGTTGTTCATGCTTGAAAACATATCCTACTCCTCAAAGCGAATGGCTTTCTGTCCCTTCACCTACCTTCATTATATTTTTATTCCGAGTAACAAACCATGCTAATTATTTCCAGTGAATAGGGAAGACTATAGCATAAATACCTAGTTGGAAAAAGGAGTCCTCAAAAATGGAAATACCAATTTATAAAAAATCGGCCGAATTAAGCAGCTACATAAGTAAGATTCTCCGTGATCATTTTGGTAAAGGACCGGAATCAGTACATGTGTCATTAGGTAGAACCTTTATTATCGTCTATATTCGAAATTTCCTTACTCCAACAGAAAAGGTACTCATCAACCAAAATCAGGATGAAAGTGTTCAACAGACTCGAGATTTAGTCATGCAGACGCTAATCCCTGAAATAAAAGCATATATAAAGATTGTTACTGGTATGGAAATAAGAGAATTCTACTATGATTGGAGTCTGCAAAATAAATCTGCGATGTTAACTGGGATATCCACGGATTCAACGAGTACCGACTATCCCATTACAGAAGAGTTTATTGGTAAAGCAGAACTTATTAATGAAATCATTCATTTAAGCTCTGAATCAGAAAAGAAGCCTGAAGAGATTTATGCAAGCCAAGTAAATCAGCGCACAATCCTAGTTATTCGAAATGGAATATTGGTCAGGATTGAAAAGCAGTTAATCAGACAAGGGATGCAGGAACAACTCAAGCTCGCAAAGCGGTCACTCGAAAAAGGGCTGCTTCATAACAATAACCATTTTGAAGCGATTTTGGATACGAAAGTCATTGATATTTTTGTCGACTGGGACTTTGACTTAGATAAAAGTGTGATTGTCTTTGTTATTAATCCTACAAAATAATGAATTAGATATAAAAAAAATCAGAGGCAAAGTGCACTGTGATTCATAAAACTATATGCTTGCAGCATTCATGAATACTTCCGTGATTCTATTTTTGTGAGAATCTTTGTCAAACTGAGTATTATCAATTTTAACCTTTTTAATGGCTAATGCATTAAAAATGAAGGACTCTAATTGTTTTCTTGCTTCGAGAACTTCAATGGTTCCTTCGATTCCTTCTGCACCATGTATTTTCCCGTAGCCTTGGTGAGTATAGTAATCCATAAAACCACTAGACCATTCTCTTGGTCGTTCTTGTATGGCCTTTTTAAAGGAACGTGACAGATCTTTTTGATCTACATAAAGTAAAACAGGGTTTAACGGCTCAATAATATCTGCTAATTGCTTTACATAATTCATCACAACTTCCTGGGAAGCACCATATTTGATCATGCCGACGGTTACAGGATTTTGAATAAAGCAGCATTCGAATATATACGTTTGATTTCCTGCCATTGCCTGTTCTTCGAACCTTTGCCATTTATCCATTATTAATTCTATGTTTTTTTCTAACGGCAACTCATAGATATCATGATTCCAAATGACTTCCCAAAAAGAATCGGAAACCATTGTCTCTTCAAGTTCTTCTTTCAGCTTATCTTGCGGCAATACAAATCCATCACAGCGTTCGATGGCATGTTTTACTAAAATAGGCTGAACTTCATGGTACTGTTCCAAAAGCTTGGCAAAGTCAGTTTTTGAAAAGTAAGAGCCTCCTTCATAATCAGCTGGATGTTCGACATTACCCTCAAGAAATAATCTTGTATCCACATTCCATTCTTTTAAAATATTATTTGTCATTTCTGCAGTAGTGGATTTTCCTGAACCAGGTAATCCTTCTATTAAAATTAATTTTGTGTTGATCATATAATCATCTCCTGTGTTTTTTTAGAATAGTCAGGCTATTGAAACCGCCAATAGCCATTCAACAATTCAAATAAGCTGTTTTGATTAGCTTGGCTTATGTTCACTAAAAAAGGAGTTTCTCCTCTCTCATGTAAGACCTTTTCTGCTGGTCCTTCTCGATCGGGTGTGCAGAATAATAAATGGGTTCCAGGCAATTCTAATTTTTGACATCTTGCCTGTAAGTCTTCATCCCAAAACTCCTCACTCGGTGTTAGATTTAATAAATCTCCCCACGTTCTAATTGTGTCTTCTAAGTCCCTGACAACAAAGCCGACACATTCTAATTTTGAATTTTCGTCACTATGCCTCCCTAACAATCCTTGTTCCTTTATTGCAGATAATCTTTCCTTATCACTATTATCCCATTGGATGAAAAATGGAAGTGATAGCTGATTAGGATGCTCCTCGATAAACAGCAGGGTCCACTGTATTACTTCCCCATTTGCAGTTACACGTTGCCCAGGAAGTGGACCATAAACGGTATGACCGTCTTGTTTCAGCTTTATAGCTAATTTGTGAATATGATTAGTTCGAATCGCTATTTTAGCAGGCCCTTCCCGATTTTCTTTAGCAAGTTGCTCCACAATTTGGGTAATTAATCGATTTTCCTCGTGTTGTTCTGCGATGGTTAACACTTCGATCCCCAAAAATTCTATATAGCTTAAACCAAAATAACTAAGTGTATTGTAGGTTCCCCATGTGTCATGACGGCCGCCGTGGGCAACATGGACTCCTTTTTCTGAAAGAGGTTGTATTGCTTTTTCAGGATTATGATGGAACCAAACTAAATGATCAAATGAAAAATTCATATTTACTCTCCTTTCCCAATATAAAAAAATGGCTTGATATACTTCCAAGCCATTCGGTGTCGATGTAACTTATGTGGACTGTTCTGTTTTTTTACCTGATAAGAACCAGCCGCCTAAAGCAATTAGTAGCATAACGGACCAAAAGATGGTATTCCAAATTGGTCCTTCTACAAAATCATGAGGAATTATGTGTAAAGCTGGATGTGCAAGAGTATGCATTAACAACTTTACGCCGACCCAGCCAACTAGTAACATCGCCGCTGTTTCAAGGCTAGGGCGTTCTGTCAGGACTTTAACAAAGAACCCTGCTGCAAACCGAATCACGATTAATCCAGCTATTGCACCGATTAATATGACAATAAATTGCGCGCCATCCATTCCGCCGATTTCGCCCATTGGCGTACCTGGCAATGCAATAACAAGAGCGACTGCAGCTAAAATCGAATCAACAGCAAAGGCAATATCAGCTAATGCGATTTGAGCTACAGTAGCTCGGTAGCTTTTTCCAACTTTCTCTTTACCGCCATGATCCTTTTTAAGCAAATGTTTTAATGCAATGAAAATTAAATACGCAGCCCCGATTGCTTGAATCCACCAAACATGAAACAAAAACGAAATGATAAAGATAGCACCAATCCTAAATATGAAGGCTAGCATCAGCCCGATATTTATCGCCTTTTTCTGCTGAGCTTCAGGCAAATGCTTTGCCATGATCGCTAAGACCAAAGCATTATCCGCAGATAATAAGCCTTCTAACAAAATCAAAATAAGTAAAACCCATCCATACTCTAATAACAAAGAAAGTTCCATTTTATCCCCCTATGTATGATTAAATCACAGTATTAGTATAAATTATGTTCATACTGGTTTAATACTATTTTGTACTATTTTCTTGATAAAAATTTCCATTATAAAGATAAAATAGAAATTCATATAGATGATATACCCCATACATAGTTAAAATAATCTCGGAAATCGAAAATTAATCTCACATAATTGATTTTACTCTTGGTAAAGTGTTTTAACTCTCGCATAACAGGATTTACTCTCACATTGCAAAAAATACTCTCAGAAAAGTGAAATTTACTTTCACTCTATTATTACGATTTCAATTCAGTTACAATAACGCCATCAATATTATTACCTGAGATCTCATATGTGCTATTCTTTGGTACTTTTATTGCACTACTTGCTTCAATGGGATAATAAGTAACTTTATATTCTTCCCCATTAACGGTAGCCGTCAAGTTCTTTTCTTCTCTTAGATAATTAATATATTCTTCCAAAGCGAAGTTCTTTTCCTGGATGATGGCACTGTGGGGCAAACCCACATAGCGGATATGCCATGGTTCGTATTGAATTCCAGTAACATGCGTTTTATCCTTTGGATAGCGTAAAATAAATCCGTATTTCCAGGCATTTTTCTCAATCCACTTGCCTTCAGGAGCCTCACTCATTTTCATTTGAGTCGAACCTACATCCAGTGATAACCCTAGATTGTGTTCACTATGACCTGCAGGCAAAGCTAAGCTGGAACCCATTTGCTGATAAAGTGCATTCTGCTCTTCAAAGTCACGAAAGCCACTATTAATCGAAAAATGACGAACTCCTTCTTCACCTGCAGCATCTATCATTTCAGAAAACGCATAGGCAACTTTTTCAGACAAATAAATCTCACTATCTAAAAGCCCATATCCCTCAGTTAGACCACCGTGCTCAAATAAATTCACGACATCTGATTTAATACTCTCTTTGTGAACAGGATACTCATTGTTTACCAGAAGTAAATTTCCTTGATAAACGAGTTCCTTTCCTATCTCTACCAATTGAGTACTTTTAGAAGTTTCACTTTCATCAAATTTATAATCAGGCACAAAATGTTTAATCTCTACTTTATCATTAAATAGATCTAACCTATTCACTACTGTAATTCCCATGCTTACGACAACTAACAATAAAAATCCCCACTTTTTCATATTAAATATCCTCCTATTTCTATCTTGGTACTAGAATAGGAAAAACTATTTAAATAAAAAGTGGGGTAAAGTTTAAATTTTTCTTAAGTTTTCACTCTAATTGTTCATCCACGCTCACTTGGGGTAAACGAACTTCAAATACCGTACGAATAAAATTGCTTTCTACAGTAATGGTCCCATTATGCTGCTCAACAATATTCTTCGCTATGAATAAACCAAGACCCGTACTATTTTCTTGATGTGTTCGAGCCTTATCACCGGTATAAAACATTTCAAAGATATGCGGAAGTTCATTAGGTGGAATGAAGTCTCCATAATTTACGATCTGAACTACTACTTCCCCTTTTTCAATAAAACCATTGATATCGACATACTGACCATCAATTCCATATCGGTTTGCGTTGGTTAACAGGTTTTCAAACACACGTGCTAACAGTTCTCCATCACCTAAAATAGATAGAGCGGGCAGAATATTGATACGCGCAATCAAATCATTTTTTTCAAAGACTGGATACATTTCTTCCTTTAATTGATAAAGCAAGTCACTTACATTAAGCGGCTTTTTCTCAATATGTAACATTCCATAATTCATTCTAGTAATTTCAAATAATTCATCAATCAAACGTTCTAAACGCTGAGATTTTGTAAAGGCAATGGTTAAATAATGTTTGGCCTGAACCTTCGTCAATTTTTCATCCTTAAGGATTAAATCCAAATACCCGATAACGGAGGTAAGTGGCGTACGTAAATCATGGGCCAAATTGACCACTAATTGATCCTTGCTACTTTCCGAAAAATCACCTCTTAAAATCGCTTCTTCTAATTTTTCACTTGCGAGATTAATATCCTGTGCAATAGCACTAAATTCATCATTGGATTGGATCGTAACCTGCTGTTTAAAGTCTCCACGCGCGAGATTGTGGATTCCATTTGAAATCTCATTAAAATACGCAGTATAAGGCTTAGTGAGTAAATAGAAAAAAAGAATAGAAAGCGGAATAAATATTATTAAGAAGAAATTTATGTCACCAATTGTACTTATATAAATTCGAAGCCACGACAGCGGATCTCCCCACTCGACCCAATTGTGATAGTACCATTGAAGTCCCTTATAAATAATGAATGTTATGATACCAGCAGACAGCATGCTTAAGCCAAATAATAGAACCATTCTAGAACGGAAACTTCGTGCAATCTTAACCATTGAATGTATACCCGACTCCCCACACTGTTTTGATTAATTTGTTTTTCCGTTTATCTTCTTCCAGTTTTTTTCGCAACGTACGTATATGGACCATTACGGTATTAGCCCCTTCATAGTATGCTTCGCCCCATACCTGTTGAAAAATATTTTCCACACTGAACACTTTCTTTGGCTGCCGTGCTAATAAATATAGAATGTCAAATTCCTTTGGCGTTAAGTCGATGGATTCACCATATAGAGTTACGTTCCTCTGTTCAGGAGAAATAATTAATCCGCCAAATTCCAAGCCAGAAGTTTGATTCACTTTAGGTTGATTCAACTTCATAAATCGGCGCAGCTGTGCATTTACTCGAGCAACCAATTCAATGGGAGTGAAGGGTTTCGTCATATAATCATCTGCTCCAATCACCAAACCGTGGACCTTGTCAAAATCAGATGTTTTAGCACTCAAAAAAATGATCGGCATGTTGTGTTGTTCACGAATATTGCGGGTTACTTCATAACCATCCAGTTTCGGCATCATGATATCCAAAATAACTAAATCAATTGATTGAGTCTGGATTACGGCTATAGCTTCCTCCCCGTCCAATGCTTTAAAAACACGATACCCTTCCTTTTCTAAATGGATGGCAATTAAATTGGCGATCTCTTCTTCATCATCTGCAACTAAAATCGATATACTTTTCATCTATACACTCCTATTACATTCCATTCATTAAAAATTATAATGGATTGTTTATAGCTTAGGAAGTTTTAACCTAATTCCATCCATTATACTTCGCCAATGTAAAAAGAAAAAACACCCTTTTCAGGTGTTTTTAGTGTAAGGATATCTAACTCATCAGATTTTGTTTCATTAATTTCTTTTGCTGACGATAACCGAAAAATTTAATACCCAAATAAATCAAAGTAATGAATCCAAACAAAATTAATAGTAATAGTTGATAATCCTTTACTGTATTCATAACGCTGCTGAAATCACCTGGATAAAAATGACCAAAACTTAAAAATAGGAAGGTGGACGGAGCAATACCGATCATGGTAAGTAGTGTATAGGTTCGAAGTTTCATATGTGAAATTCCCGCTAAAAAAGGGACAAAATTCCCTAAATGAAGCGGGCTCGATATGGCAACACTCCAAACTCCATTCTTGCTAAAAGCCTTCCTAGCCTTTGTTAATTTTTCTCTTTTTGCATCACTCAACCGGTCTTCTACAGATTTACCGAATTTATACCCAATAAAATAAGGAATCCAACTCCCTATCGCATATATGAAGCTGCCTGCTAATGAGATCCATATCATCTCGAACCAGGTCAAATCTAAAATAAATCCCACTGTTACCATGATGAACGAGCCGATAAAGGGAAGAGCACTCCCTTCAATAAATAAGGATATGAACACTCCCCATATCCCCCATTCTTTGATAAGGGACAATATTGATTCAGTCATACTTCTCACTCCACTATATAATGTAATTATAGTATAGTAGAGTTTTTTCATGACCAGAAGATACTGAAGTAGTAAGTTTATCTAAGTCTTGAGGTGTAGATGACTATGTAGGACCAAAATGGTCCTATCCTATTTTCGTAAAACAGTAATAAAACCATCAAAAATAGTATGACTTACAGAGAATCCTTTACGTTTATAGAATTCTAAGGCGTTATCATTTCCATTTGAAACGAAAATAAAGTAATCATCAACATCATCAAATTGCTTCATCCAATCCAATGACATATGGAAGAGCTTGGAACCAATCCCATATTGTCTATACTCTTCTTTAATGTAAAATTGGGAAAGACAAGCTACATTCTTTTGTTGAACTGAGGATAAGCCAAAAAAAGTTGCGAAATCGTTTGAATATGCTTCCTTTGGAGAAATATTGGAGTAGACGTAAGCTACAATTTTCTCACCATCTTTGACGATAACCGTGTAATTGCGTAATGCACTTTTTACAGAAGGAACCATTCGAGTGTCAAAATTCATATTATCAAATAACTCGGGGGTTATATGAGCTTTAGATTTTTGAAAGGCCATTAGTTCATTACATAAATCTCTACAGTATTCAATTTCTTCATCGGTAATGATTTCATATTTTAACTCCATATCCCCCACTCCTTTAAAATCAGATTAACAGGCACCTATTTTATCTCGTACACTTAATATTTGTTTTAACTCTTCTAGTTTGTGAATTTGATAGGTCGGACTACTATCAGAATTGTTCGGTTTCATGTTTGGATTAAACCAGCATGTATCCATCCCGGCCAGCTCCCCGCCGATAATATCCGCACTTAACGAATCTCCGATAATTAGTGCTTGGTTCACATCAAAATGAGGAATTCTTGCAAAAACATAATCGAAAAATTCCTTCATTGGCTTTTGGAAACCTGTATCCTCGGAAACGAAGATACCTTTGAATAGTGAATGTAACCCTGAAGCACGTAACCGTTTATCCTGTGTGCTAGACACACCATTAGTAACAATATATAAATCATATTGGGAACTTAGTTCTGTTATCAGTTCAAAAGCGCCGTTCACCAATTGATGTCCTTGTTCTAAGAATGATCGATAATTTTTTTCTAGTATGGTCCCATCGACTTCTTTTCCATATTGATTAAAAAGAAGAGAAAAGCGTGTATTGACAACCTCGTCCCGGCTCAATTCTCCTTCTTCAAACCTCTTCCAAAGACCTTGATTTATTGTTTTATATTTCTCTTCTATGTCGGAAGTAAGCGGAATATTCTGCTCCTCGAAAAGGAGTTGTAACGCTAACTTTTCTGCTGCAGCAAAATCCAATAAAGTATCATCTACATCAAAAAACAATGTTTTATATTCTTTCAAAAGTATCTCTCCATCCTGTGTTTACTTTTCTGCATGGACACTTTTTAAGCCAGTAGGCATTTTAGCCGACTTAGGTTCACCGCTGATTTTAAAAATAAGAATGCCAGCAACAATGACTAATACACCTATTAATTGCTTAGTGGTAAAAGGTACCTTTTCAATTCCCATCCAGCCAAATGTATCGAACAATAATGCAAATCCCAGCTGTGATGAAAGCATAATTGAAATTGCATAGGTTGGACCAAGCAGCTTTATACCTTTCACGACACAGGTTACTACTCCAATTCCTATTAACCCGCTGAACCAGTACCATGTCTTCATATTTTGTAATTCAAACAGTTGGATACCTTCGAACAAAAAACCTAGAGTAAATGAAGCTACAAATCCTAAACCTAGCACTAATGTAGTGGTTGTCCATGAACCAGCGTGTTCCCCTGTTTTACTATTGAATATGTTTTGCAGACTGACTAAAGATCCAGCCAGTATCGCAAATAAAATTCCTAGAATCATATCTGATACACTCCAATGTGTAATATTTTAATAGAAGCTCATGGATGACTGCAAGCTGAACGAATCCAAGTGCTTCGTTCAGCTTGCAGTCATCTATTTACTCGTAAATATTGCCTCCGGCTATAGTTTTTAAGGCTTCTCTGTCTTTAATAAGAATGAAACCTTTACTGCGCTCCACCAATCCATCGGAACAAAACTGCTTAATAACCCGATTAAGATGACGATAGCTGGTCCCGATAAGGTTTGCCGTATCGGTCAAGCTAGTGGTACTAAGCTGCCCAGTAAATAATGATTCATTATCATCTTGGGTAACCGACAGTAAATAACTGGCTAAACGAACCTCAACTGGATACATCAAATTGAAGCTCATTGAATTATTCTTCAAATAAAACTTTTCGGTAATAACTTTTAAAATAAATTGCAGAAATGGCGAAAAATCATTTGTGAATTTTTTCAAGTTAGTATGTTGCACACCGATCATATAGACCGATGAAACAGCCTCCACCGTATTGATGGTATCGATTTCCTGCACATATTCAATATCACCTATCACTTCAATCGCAGATTTAAAAGATAAAATAAGTGTTTTCCCTTCGGCTGAAGTGGTGTAGATTTTTATTTTACCTTTTACCAGGACATACAAATACTTGGATGGTTCACCTTGGGATAAGATAAGTTCTCCTTGCTCGCAGTGATATAAAGACAAATAGGGCATGATTGCTTCATTAAATATGGTTTCTAGTTGGTGAGCCTGCAAATAGGACTGCACTAACTTAGGATCTTTTATTTCTTTCATATTTCCGCCTCCAGCATGGGCCAATTTGTTGCATCAAAACTGTAGTATGGCCACACCCACGATCATCATCGCAATTCCTACAAACTGAGGTAACCTCATCTTCTGTTTCGGAATACCAAACCAGCCTTTACCATCAATTAAAAAGGTCAAACATAACTGTGCTATTAATAGGACGGAAATCGAAAGGGTAACACCTACGTATTCAATGGATGCGACATTACTAAAGATAATAATTGCTGCAAAAGCACCACTAGTCAAGTATAGGGGTTTTACATTCTTTAACTTTTTCCAATTCTTATCTCTTGTAAACATCAAGATCAGCAAACTTAGCAGAAATCCCGTGAATTGTGTAATGGATGCTGTCTGCCACGTGCCAATATCTTGGCTAATACGGGTATTTGCTACACCCTGCAGCGTAATAAAAGCCCCGCCTAAAAATGCAAATAAACTCCCTTTCATCGCTCTTCTCTCCAATTTATCTAGATTTATAATCTAATTAAATGATAAATCATCAGATCTCTGTTAGGACATATGTCCTCAATATTGAAAATCAAGCTTATTTTAGCAAAAAAATATCCCTTTAATAAAAGGGAAAAACAATAACTATTCTACATTTACTCTGAAAATACCTTGTATCGAGCTAGCCCTCTTTTGACGTTTTGTTACACCTATTTTAATCAAGTAAAACATACGGTAGTAGTGACTGCTATTTAAAGGAGGAAATTATGGCTGATCCAAACCATCACCTTGAGAAGCCGTATTTAGTAACACGCAGGTTGCAGCCTGAGAATCAGGAAACACCGATTCAATTTATTGAAAATGATATTATCCAAACCCCTTTATTTTATCGGCGAAACCACTTTTCTTATCCAAAGCTTTCCTATTCAAACTACTTTCTCCCTATAAATGGGATGGTTACTACCCCCTTACTGATTTCTATGCAATCAATCCTTCAGCTACCCTCAAAAACCGTTGAAGTTGTTCTCGAATGTTCCGGAAATAAGCGCAGCCTATTTGAGCCCAAAGTGTTTGGCGAACAATGGGGTAAGGGAGCAATGAGCCAAGGCGTTTGGAAAGGTGTTCCCTTACGTACTTTGCTTGAAATTTCCGGAATAAAAGAAGCCGCTAAAGAGGTTGTGGTAGAAGGATATGATTTCGGAGTAAGAACGGACTTAGACAAGGTATTCTCTTATACTAGGAGTTTACCTTTAAAGAAGGCCTTACATCCTGATACCATTATCGCCTATGAATATAATAAACAACCTTTATCCTTTAAACATGGATTTCCATTCAGATTAATCGTTCCACAATGGTATGGTATGGCTTCAGTGAAATGGATTAAACAAATAAGTGTAATTGGTACTCCTTTTAATGGACCTTTCCAGAACATTGACTATATGTATTATCCAAATCAAAATAATGACGATGGTGCTCATCCTGTTACAACCATAAATGTAAATTCCACGATTCAAAAACCGTTAGATATGGCGAAGATAAATACTGGTAAACATGTTATAAAAGGCATCGCCTGGACAGGTAAAGGAAATATTACACATGTCGAAATCAGCACTGATAACGGACACACATGGTCCGAGGCGCAAGTATTTGATTCGAAATCTAGCTACAAATGGGCTTCTTGGTCATATGAGTGGAATGCAGTTGAAAAAGGTATATTTAGCATTATGTCAAAAGCAACAGATTCTAGTGGTCAAACTCAGCCCATTAAACCTTATTGGAATAGAAATGGGTATGGATATAATGCAATTGACCACATTAAGGTAATGGTTGAATAGGAAAGCAGAGCAGGAAATGGATTCCCTGCTCTGCTTATATAGTATTATAGACTCCCTATGTCTATTTAGATTAAAGAATACCTATTGGAATATTGTTGCCATGGGGGTTATTCAACCCAAGGGAAATAAATATGTAATTAATTGGTTCAATATGATTGGCGTTGGTATTCTATTACATTTGTGTTTTTATTTTTTCCTAATGGAAAACTGAGAAAGAGTTTGGACGTATACCAAACTCTTTTCTAATTGTCTTTCAACATCTCATCCACCGTCATTTTCATAGAATAAATCACTGTTTTTTTATAATGGGCAGCTAGGAGAAGGACTCTTATTTGCTGCGAGCGAGATAATTGTTTAAATCGAGGCTCTTGTTTTAAAAAGGAACGTACAATGGACCAGCTAGATGGCATTAATGGAAAGTCATCCAGCGGTTGTTTTCTACGAAAGCGATGAAACCAGGATGGTGATTCGAGAGACGGACTTTTATCGACGATACAAGGAGCATAGATACTTTTTGTATGTTTGCGAAGGGATTCATAACGATCTTGACCGCTAATAATGGTATAGTTGTTATCCTTCCGGTTTTTTCTGACAACCAAAACAAACATACAGTCCCACATCAATCTTTGAAGTCGTTTAATGTGTTCCGTTACTTTCAATGATACGTCAGGTTTAATTTTGTTCAGGGGTATATATTGAATGGTAAACTTCAGATAAATCCCCTCCTGCTCGTTGAATTTCTTACCTTAACTTTGTACTCACAATAGGATTGGATAAATATTAGTTTTTCATGTCTATTTCCCTTTAGTATTATATGAATGTACTGGGCACAAGTGACCTACAAACATCCTTCCATTTGTTTTCATTCTTGTCCTTCTCTTTTGTTATATAACATATTTATCACTGTTATATATCACAAACAGGTTTCACCTATCTGATAAAACCAACTCCAAATGTGTTCCTCCATTTGAATACAAAAATCTGTTGTAATTGTTTTGGTGTCCTGTTACAATTAAAATAATTTAATTTATAGAATATTTATAATATTCTATATTAAACTCCGTTTTATAGATAGGAGGAATACTTATGTCAAAATTGCCGAAAAAAAATGAATTAGGTTTTTTTGAAATCCGCCTTGAGTCCATCGGCGGGTTAGGAGCTAATCTGGCTGGAAAAATGCTTTCAGAGGATGGAGTTGTTGGAAACGGACTGAATGGAGTCGGTTTTTCATCATACGGTTCAGAGAAAAAAGGTTCCCCAGTAAAAGCACACATTCGTTTCTGCGAACCAGAAACAAACATTCGAGACACCACACCAATAGAACGCCCTCATGTTGTCGGCATTTTCCATGATGCCCTTTTTAAAACCATCGACTGCACAAGCGGGATATACCCTGACAGCACGATCTTAGTAAACTCACAAAAATCCCCAGACGAACTTAAAAATCTCATGAAAATTGCTGGCGGAACTATAGCCATCATAGATGCCACTGGTATCGCGTTAGAAGAACAAACAAAAGCCAACACTGCAATGCTCGGTGCTCTGTATCGTATCTTGGACTTTTTAGATCCAGAATCGATGAGACAAACAATCCGCCGTACCTTTGAAAAAAAATACCCACATTTGGTTGAACCAAATATTCGTACATTCGACCGTGGATTTACTGAAGTCGAATTTAAAACATATCTTCCTGAAGATGGCATCGAACCTAAACCTTTTTCACGGCCAGAACCTGTTCTTGGTTATGAAACTCAGGCGATTGGCGGTATGATAACCAATCCAGGTAACAGCATACTAAAAGATTTAAGTATTTCACGCGCAGGTATGCTCCCTCATTTTCATGAGGAGAAATGTATTAATTGCGCTGCATGTGATACAGCCTGCCCTGATTTTTGCTTTGTATGGGAGGAAAAGCCAGACAAAAAAGGTCGACCACAAATGTTTCTCAGTGGTATTGACTATCAATATTGTAAAGGCTGCTTGAAGTGTGTAACCGCCTGTCCGGTGGAAGCGCTATCAGGCGAACGAGAATATAATGATGGTTATGCGGATAAAAACCGTGTTCCCCATTTATTCGATTTAGTAATTCAAAACTAAGGAAAGGACGGAATCTAAATGTCCATTGAAATAAACCAAGAAAATCTCAAAACTGAATTGGGTACCGTTGAACAAAGTTTTGTTTTTGAATCTGGTAACGAAATGGCTGCCTATGCTGCCCACCAAATTAATTATCATGTAATGGGTTACTTCCCTATTTCCCCATCAACAGAGGTTGCTCAATTCCTTGATGGAATGAAATCCCGAGGCGAACATGATATCGTTTTGATTCCAGCAGATGGTGAACACGGTTCTGCAGGTATCTGCTACGGGGCTTCAACTGGCGGCGGCAGAGTTTTTAATGCCACTAGCGCGAACGGATTCCTTTATATGTTAGAGCAGCTTCCAGTACAATCCGGAACCCGTTTTCCGATGGTATTAAATTTAGTAAACCGCTCTGTTTCAGGTCCTTTAAATATCCATGGTGATCATTCTGATTTATATTTCGGTCTGAATACGGGATGGCCCATCTTAATGGCCCGCGATCCACAGATTGTCTATGATATGAACATTATTGCGATTAAATTAGCAGAAGATCCAGAAGTCAGACTCCCTGTTATCGTTTCTTTTGACGGGTATTTTACTTCCCACCAAAAACGTCGTGTTCAGGTAATTAAAAATAGAAGTGATGTCCAAAAATTTATCGGCGAACCGCCAAGAAACTTCCCTCATGCTTTAGATCGTGAGAATCCAGTTACCATAGGGCCATATATGAATGAACCTGACTATATTAATAACTGCTACCAACAATCAGAAGCAATGTATAATGCGGAAGCAGTATTCGAGCGAATTTCGAAAGAATATGCAGAATTAACTGGACGTGAATATCCGATCTTAGATTTATATCGAATGGAGGATGCTGAGGTAGCAGTATTTATGTTAAATTCAGCTGCTGAGGTTTGTAAGGACGTTGTCGACCGCCTCCGTTTGAAAGGGATTAAAGCAGGTGTCATTTCACCAAATATGATACGTCCTTTCCCTCAAAAACAAATAGCGGAAGCCTTGAAAAACGTAAAAGCTGTTACAGTCGGTGACCGTGCAGATTCATACGGGGCGCATGGCGGAAACATGGCCCTGGAATTAAGAGCTGCACTACAAACGGTTGGAAATGCTCATACAAAGGTGATCAACCGAATTTACGGATTGGGCGGAAAAGACTTTTATGCCGATGACGCTGAACACTTTTTCGAGTTAGCTTTAGAAGCTGCCGAAAAAGGATTTGCTGAGAAGCCTTTTGACTATTTTGGGCATAATCCCGGCAACGTAGAATTTGCTCCAAAACGTGTTTTGAATCCGATGAAAAAAGAAGACCTAAATACCGGTTTAATCACGGTCACTCCTGATGAAAAAACGGGTGAACTGAAAGTGAAAATTCCACCTATGCGGAGTTTAACGAAAAAGCCAAAAAGATTGGCTTCCGGCCACGGGGCTTGCCCTGGCTGCGGTATATTCTCTGGACTGGAGTTGTTTTTCAAAGGAATTGAAGGTGACATCGTTGCATTATTCCACACTGGATGTGCTATGGTTGTAACTACTGGTTTCCCTTATAGCTCACATAAAGCAACATATATCCATAACCTTTTCCAAAATGGCTCTGCCACTCTTTCTGGTCTTGTGGAAATGTTCCATGAAAGGAAGCGACGCGGAGAATTAGCAGAACTTGGTCTAAGTGATGACTTTACTTTCGTGATGGTTACAGGTGACGGGGGTATGGACATCGGAATGGGTCCAGCGATTGGGACCGCATTGCGCAACCATAAAATGATTATTCTTGAGTATGATAATGAAGGTTATATGAATACTGGAAGCCAGCTGTCCTACTCTACTCCTATGGGACATATGACGAGTACTTCCAATATTGGCGGGTTCCAAAATGGAAAGCCATTCCACCACAAGGATACTGCTCAAATAATGGCAGCTACCCATATTCCTTATGTATTTACCGGTACGGAAGCTTTCGATCGCGACCTTTTAAAGAAAGCAGCAAAAGCCCAGTGGTATGCCAATAATGAAGGCTTGGTTTATGGCAAAATATTAATTACTTGTCCATTGAACTGGAAATCAAAGGATGAATTAGGACAGACGATTGTTGAGGCTGCTGTTAACTCCTGCTTCTTCCCTCTTTATGAGGTTGAGCATGGAATTACAACCGTTACCTATAATCCTGAAGAGAAAAATAAACGGTTAGCTGTATCCGAATGGCTGAAGCTGATGGGTAAAACGAAACATTTACTCAATGAAAATAGTAAAGACATGTTAGAGATGTTTGATAAAGAAGTTGATCGCCGTTGGAATATGCTTAAGGCGAAGCATGAAAGTCCTTATCTATAAAAGAAACAGTCCCAAGTACTAGTTTAGTGCTTGGGACTGTTTCTTTTTTACAATTAGCTCTTCTCAGTCAAGTCCCAAATGTTGCCTAATACAGCTACACTTAAGTACTTTTTTGAAACAATTATAAGTTAATTTGTGTGATTAGCCATGGTTTAGAACTTTAAAATGACACTCAATCAAAAAAACTAAAAGGGAAGCTGGAAACAGAAGATGTGTAATTCCTTTATTGCGAATAATCCATCGCCAAAAAAGATAACTTTTGTGTAATTCAATGTCAAGGATATGGTAAATGAACATGTATATAATAGGAGAAAAACGATAATTTTATAGCTCCGTTAAACATCAATAAAAAGTGGCGATTTAAATACAAAAAAATAGACCATCATCGATGGTCTTCTTCAACTAAAGCACCCGTTAGTTCAAGTATTGTATTACTCAAGCTCCTCTGGTGAAGGTCGCTCGAAGATTTGTATCCACTCTTTAAGTTTAGCTTCGGGAATAACAAAAGTCGCTTCTGGTTTCTGAGCATTTCTAGTCCTTAAACGTTCAAATAGCTCCTCTTCTGATATATCATTAAAATGGATTTTAAAGTCAGCTCCTAGTTCCTTGGCACGAGAACGAAACTCATCCCGTTCACTTCTACTCCAGAATCCAAAATCTAGAATAACATCAACACCAAGAACTATAATTCTAGCTGCAACATCCCACATCAGAGATTCCACTGCTTCATGTCTAGCATTGTGTATTGCTTCGTCCGATTCCGTCATGTTATACCCGAAATCATGACCTAATCGCGTATGCCATTCATCGGGAGTAAGTCGAAGTGCGGAATATTTTTTTTCAAGTTTGCGAGCAAGGGTAGTCTTACCACTACAGGGGAGACCGACCATTAAATGGAGGATTGACATGTAATACCATCTCCTTTTCTATAATAATAAATATGCAATATTCTTGAATTAACCTGCCACGTTAGTTCAACAAGAAAGAGCTGCCATTATGACAGCACTGATCTTGTTTAACTAAAGCACCCGTTAGTTTAAGTACATTTCTTCACAAACTGCCCTTTTTTAATACAGTAATGCTGTCTCATTGGCTAAAAAGGAAAATTCTTTACTTTCCAGATGGATTAGCTCAATAATAAATTAACAAAAAGGCGGTTTATCCTTCCTGGAACAACACCCGTAAGCTTACAAGGGCTTTCTACTTTAATTCTTGCTATCTTTGATTTCAATCTTTAACCCTTTGATTTTTGGTGGATATGATTCAAGAATAGGTCCACCATACCAAACTGTTACATTCTGACCTACTTCTAATTCGTCTAATATTGTTTCCTCATCTACTCCTACGTCTATTAACGTACCTGTATTAAATATTTGGTGAGCCTGTGTCACTTCAAGTAAAAAGCCCATGTTAGATGTTTGTTTTTTAACGTACCCCTCAATACCAGGACCAGTAATTTCTTCACTGTTGGCTACCTTTTCATCATCGCTCTTTTTAGTATCATTGCTATCATTGTTCGAGCAACCTACAATGATAACTAAAAGGCTAGCTACCACTAATGAGACTGTTTTTTTTCTTAACATAAAATCCCCTCCATTTAAACTGACGAGAAAATTATGAATTTAGTGTCATCCTTCTTCAACTATCCTGCATGTAAGTACAGCAAGAAAAAAGGCTGCCGTAGCAAACCTTTGTTTAACTCAAGCACCCTTTAGTTGAAGAAAGAATTTTCTTTTTAACAATTAGGTAATTATTTATTTCTAAGCCGTTAAGGCATTTCGTTACTTTTCTCTTTGGTCAACTTTTATTTATATTTCTAAAAACTAACTAAACTCCAAACTGTTTTAAATGATGGTCAAGGTGCTTGTATATTCCTTTTCCCCATTGCTCGGAAGTAAGTTTACCGAAAAAAGGATGTGGATTAGTCGTACACTTCTCTGGACCATTATTTTGGAAAGTTATAATTTTTTGTTTCAGTTTTTCCTTCTCTGTTTCAAATTCTTTTTCATCTACAATCAAAATGGTCGGAATTGTGGACATATTTTGGGCTAATGGCTTGTCGTTATAAAAAATTGGTTTCACAAAGTGTCCTATTAATATTCCTAACCAACCTCTCGCTGGAAAAGAATGTCCCATTGCAATGTCTTGAAAGGATGAGCAATGTGCTAGCATTTGGGCAACATCCATTTTACCCCATTGGGGTTTTGAAATTGGGCTTAATTTGTCAATACGGTTTAAAATTTCCTCTGAATGCAATTGATTAAAAATATTTTTCATTTGTGCATCTCCCTTTGCCAATCTACCTCTACATCACCCAAAAAATCCATTTATTCTGTTCTGCTTCTTTAGATAGCAATTTTCTCCAAAATCTCAAAACAATAATAACATAATAAACCAATTTTGTTCGAAAATCTTATTCCATTAAATTGCCCGATTGTTGAAAAAAAGCTAATGACGATTGTTCAACTAAACTGCACCTTTAGTGGAATAAGAAAAAAGCCTTACTCCTTATTGAAGTAAAGCACCCCGTTAGTTGAAGAAATATCAAAGAGTTATTCTTTTATTCTATACCAATATCTGTATATTTCCTTAAACCCTAATTTAGAGTAAAGTTTTAATGCTGGAGCGTTATTTAACATAACTTGAAGGTATGCATAATTTGCTCCATTATCCTTACCCCATTTTAAAATATTTTGAATAAGTTTACTTCCATAACCTCTATTTCTATACTTTTCGGTAGTCACTATATCAAATAACCCTATGTATTCACGTTCTAAAACACACATCCCACAAGCAAGTATTTCATTGTTATCATCACATAACAAAAAATAACAAGTCTTAGGGATGATATTTCTTAACATTTGCTTTAATGTTGGTTGGTCTTTTTCACCTACATTATTTAAATTACAAAAATTTGTGAACCAATCGTCTTGTAAATGGTTATAAACAATGGCATTATGTTTTATTTCAACATCTAGGTCTTTCAACGATAAACCTTGAACACTTGTCAAACTGTCAAGGAAATATCCTTTTTTATCGAGTGTTCTATCTAAATTTTCAGGTGATACCTGTCGCGTCATTTTATAAACAATCTTTAAATTTCTTTTGCGATACATTTGTTCAGCATTCTCTATTTTGTTATTTAAATCTTCATTTGAAAAATAAATAGGATTGATTGAATTTGCTCTTTTTGTATATCCATCGGCAAATCGTAATATCCATCCATCATAAACATTCATTTGTATCGCAGGTAAAGCATTCATTGATAATTCCTCTATTTTTTGTATCAATTTCTTTGTGGTCATTCTTACTCCTCCCTTTCGAATATAACGCATAATAATTCGTATTAATATATAATTATACATTTTAGTTTAATATTCCTTCTTTTCACTCTTCAACTAAACTGCCCGTTAGTTGAACAAGAAAAAAAGTCGTCGCAGCGACCGTTTGTGAAACATAAGCACCCGTTAGCTGAAGAAGGTATAAATTTTTATAATAGCCCAAATTAAAATTAAACCCCAAATCAATACTATTATTGAACCGACTATCCAATTCTTCGGCTTACTGTTTTTCATCATTTCTTCTGCCTTAACTTCACAGTCAGATATTACACTCTTTGGTACCATCCTTAACGCAATCATTATCCCTAATGGAACGAGAATTACATCGTCTAAGTAGCCAAGAATGGGTATAAAATCAGGTATTAGGTCAATCGGACTGAATGCATAAGCTACAACACAAGCAGTAAATAATTTAGCATACCAAGGGACTCTTTCATCTTTATAAGCACAGTAAAGAATGAATATCTGCCGTTTTAAATTCCTCGCCCAAGCCTTAATTTTCTTAAACATTTTATCTCCTAATAATAGTTAAGATTTTATTTCCATTATAACAAATAGGATGGATTGTTATTGCACTAACCTGCATCTTTAGTTCAATAACAAAAAAGCCACCAAATTGGCAGCTTGATCTTCAACTCTTGCACCCGATAGTTGAACAAGGGTATTAAGGCCACCAAATTGGGGGCCTTTTCATTTAATTTATTTTCTTTTTATAAATATAATTCAATATTAGGAACATTAATTCATTCTAGAACTCAGCATTGCTCTCTGGCGGTCGTGCAGTACCATCAGGATAATTATTCCCATCATCACTCCCAAGATGCTACCTAACTCGGTGGCTAGTACATATACAAGCGGGTACTCTAGAGCTGGTTGTGCATCGGGGCGAGTGGCGGACAAGCGGTTAAAGAGGTTATAAGAGAACAGCATTCCCGAAGAGATCCATGCTGCTGCCATAGGAGGGAAGAACCTCTTCGACCTGCGGCGGGTGGTCAGTACCAATAAACCCCACGCCCCCGCGAAGGCCCACACACCGGTACTCAACGACAATAGATGCCACCATAAATCGCGTTTATCCAACATAGCTGGGTTGATACCAATAGTTCCACCAACCGCCCAGAATAGCTTAATAAATCCGAGCAGGATACAGCCAGCCGCGACAAGCCTAGCTAAGGTAATTTGCAGTTTCTGGCTGTTGCCTGGGAGTAATTCAATGTCAATTGGATCAGCAAATGCCTCTGGCCAACGCGCTTTAGCGTATCCAGCTAAGGCGAAAGGTAGGCAGATGCCGACTCCAACCAGTGAGACCATTACGAAAATCTGCTCATATACCCAAACGTTGGCAGCTCCTGCCTGCTGATCGCGTATCATAGCAGCAGGACCAAGCACAGGTGCCAGCAACAGCATAGGTATAAGTAAACCAGTACCTACCCAGACGGGCAAGGCAACCAACCAGGCGGGCAGTCGCTCACCCCATGTCATGCTAAAGGCCAATGCTAACAGGATACCAACTGCAGCTAGAACCATTGTTACTGCGTTTGCAGTGCGCCAACTTGGTTCACCCATTTGTTCGGTCGGCATGTAGAGACCGAAAGTCCAGGCGATTTTGATTAACAGATAAGGCATTACCGCTATAGCGGCACCATAACCCCAAAATCTACGCTTCTTCAGCAAATGTGAAATTGGTAGCTTTTTCATTACTCTCAAGAGGTCACCTCGTTTCCCCAATTACTCTCACCATCAATACCATAAAAACTGATCTGCTCTCTTTAATTTTAACATAATATTCCAACTAGAAATCCCTTATTCTAAAAAATTGACAAAAGAAGATCGCTTCATTGACGACCTTTTGTGTCAATTCTTGTTAAACTAACCTGCCAGTTATTTTAATAAGAAAAAGCATTACCGTTGTTCCAGTAATGCTACCCGTTAGTTGAAGAAGGGGGATCTTGTCAACATAAGCAATGTTATAGGTAATTAAAAAAGGGATCTTCGACTGGAAGACTACTAGATTTGAAGCAAATAAGGTTCTAGCTGTGAAGTTAACGTTAACTGAAAAACAATAATGAATCGCAATCTTATCGACTGCACAAACATTTACGGTTATAACAATTTTTTTAAACTAGATTACTTGTCTATACGAAAATATACTCACATTCATATAATAGAAGACATCATTAGAAAAGAGATGATATATACTATGGCTATTTCTCCTTTTCAAAGGCTTGTAAGTAATATAGGGGATGTATTTCTTGGTGCTGATAGGGATCAAGCTGCGATGAATGCAGCAAATAATACAGGTGATCATCCAGATGCTGTTGCCCGCCGTATTAATCCTCCTACCTGGCCTTCTTTACAAAAATTTGATAATGATACAACAGCACAACCTTTTTCCCCTTTTGGGTCTGTTCCGAACCCTGAGTATATTTGGAATCAGCCTACATCAGATGGTCAAACAGAAGCTTTTGCTATTGCTTCTGAGCAGTTTATAGTCCCTGCCGGTTTAACTTCATCATTTAGTGTTTTTTTAGATGCGTTTGCTGACAATGCTATGGAAGCAAAAATTGAACTTTTTGAAGAAATTGGAGGTAGTTTTGTAAAAGTAGCTCCTCAACCGTCTGGGTTAGGTGAGTTTTTGTTGATAGCAGGTGAACCAAATAATCCGGCAGTCGGATTAACAATCAATAATCCTCCTTTTGATTTTCAGGACATTCGCATGTATTCTACTAGTTTTACTACTCCTGATAATTTACCATCTGTCTCTAGAACGTTCAAAATCGTTGTGTCATTTGAGGCAACCAATTACCTGCAACAACCTATTTATTCTTCCAATCCATCCAGTGTGAATAATCCAGCTGGTTTACAATTTGTTATCGATATCTATTTTGCGGAAGGGTGCTGTATCGAACCTCCACCAATAGCAACTCAAATTGTTTATGTAAATAAAGCTGGTAATGATTCGACAGCAGACGGTAGTGAATGTAACCCATTCTTCACTGTCACTGCAGCAATGGCATCTATCGCTGATGCTTCTCCAACAAAACGGTATGCTATTAGTATTGGACCTGGTAACTATACTGAACCATTAATCCATTTGAAGGCAAACGTCCAATTGGTTGGAACAAGTACCTTATTAACCAGATTATCTATTCCTTTCGATATTAATGATCCATCATGGTTTGAATCAGGTTTTCAAAACGATAATCGTTCTGGATTTGTCGATTTGACATTATTAAGTGCTCCTCTTGATTTTAACTTTGTAACAGCTAGTAGTTTTAGTGGCAAACTGTTCTTTGTTAGTGTTAATATGACCCCTACTCCAACCTTTACTGCTTTAACCACTTCTGTTAATCAGGTCAATATCCGTGATTCGATGTTATCTGGTGGTTACACTCAAAATGGAATTAACATGGTGATGTTTGCTTCATTTGTCTCAAGTGGGAATATTACAATTAATTCACAGGCTGCTACAGATACTCAAGTGAATCTAATAGGTGGAGGAATAAATGGAAATGTTATCATTAATGTCCAATCTGGTCATATCCCTATTGATCCTTTAAATTTGACAGTTTTGCTATTACCGAGAATATTTTTAATCCCTTCCCTAATTCAGGTAGATTAATTGTAAATGGTGTTAATGATGTAGCAACAAGAGTCAGAGCGACAGTTGATTCAATACCTATAAGATCTCGTGTAACCTTAGTTGGGACTGGAACATCTCTAGTAAGAGTAGATGATGCTTTTGGGTTAGCATATACACCATCGAATCCTGCAGATTGGTCATTAGGTCCTCCTCCAACAACAGTCCAAGAAGCTTTAGATAGAATTGCCTCAAAAATTGCCCCTGTTTAATTCGATTCCCTCGGTTCATTCTTACAGTCCTTTTCCACCCGAGGGTTTTACTAATTTCCAAATTCCCCCTAAACTATCCTGCTCGTTAGTTCAGTAAAAAAGTCCGCCTAGATTGGCAGCGTGATCTTTAAGTAATGCACCCTTTACTTTAAGTACATTCTTTCACAAAGTTATAAAAATTGATTTAGTTTAAATCGCAGTATCGTTGTACTGTATGGCAAAAGATCACTCGATGTAGCAATAATGCGCCGATATTAACATAAAAACAGAAGCTCTCCTTTTTTAAAAGAAAGGTCCTAATTGTATAGTTGCTTTATTCACAAATAAATAATGATGTTACAGCCGATACACCAGCACAAACAATGTCCTTGCCATGCACGTCATAATTCGCATGACCCTGAGATCGGTAAGACATGATTTTATCGTCAGAAATGCTTCTAGTAATTTCCACTTTAACCAATTCGCTGTACCTCCCTTCCAAACGGCAATTATCCTATATTGCCATTCATAAAGTACCAGCGATCACCTCTATTATGAAGGTTCCCTTTTTTCTTCAGGTTCCTTAATTGTTTAAAAATAGAAGCTTGCGAATTCGTTTCTTCCGTTACTAATAAATTGTTTGTTTTTGAATCCAAACAAGAAACAATCTTATTTGCGCTTATTCCTGGGTGTTCTTTTATACAAGTGAGGATAATGTCCTCAATTTTCATTGGTCACACCCCTCCTCTGTTTAATCAAAGTATAATCTTCTTAATCAGATAGAATATCTATTTTTTGGATAAGGTAAACCTAAATTCCCACGTAAAGTGTTGGATTCATATTCTTTACGGAAAATTCCTCTTTCTTGTAAGATTGGAACAACTAAATCAATAAAGTCATCAAATCCTGAAGGGTGCTCCTGTCTTATCATCAATAGATCCATCGCCCCTGCCTCGTACCAGTGTTGAATTTGATCTGCTACTTTTTCTGCCGAACCAAAAAATTTCGGCTTTGGTATACGGTAAATCGGCATCAGCGCTTGAAGTTCCTGGAATTTTTCTTCAGCTTCTTTTTCTGTGTGCCCTACAATTGGATTATGTGAAATCATGAGTAGGAAATTATCAAACGAACGCCCTTCCAACTCCACTCTCCTCTTTAACTCTTGACTAGAAGCTTTTGCATCATCTAAATTATCCGCCGGGAGAAATACACCATCGGCATGCTTTGAGGCAATATTCATGAAATCCGAAGAACTGCCGGCTTGAAAAATTACCGGTCTTCCTTGTCTGGAACGGCTAATATTTAAAGGTCCATCTACTGAAAAATAGTTTCCTCTATAATTTAGAGCATGCATTTTTCGATGATCATAGAATACTCCACTTTCTTTATCTCGTATAAAAGCGTCATCCTCATAGGAGTCCCAAAGACCTTCGACAATTTCTAAAAATTCTTTTTTCATTGGATACAAGTCTGCCTTGGAAAGATGAGTGCGACTATAATTTGCTAATCCTCCTGGATTCGAAGTAACGGCATTCCATCCTGCCCGTCCATTACTGATTTTATCAAGAGAAGCCATCTGTCGGGCAACAGTGAATGGATCCGCATAGGAAGTTGCAATTGTTGCAGTAAGCCCAATAGAATGAGTCACCATGCTTAAGGCAGATAGAATACTTACACCTTCAAACATACTGAGATAATGAGGAATCATCCCTGGACCAATATGGCTAACATCAACTAAAAAGATCATGTCAAACTTTCCTTCTTCTAATCTTTTAGCTTTTTGCACATAGTAATCGATGTTCTCACTGGCATTAGCTGGCATATCTGGGTGATGCCACCCCATGTAATTCCAGCCTACTCCATCTATAATCCCACCAATTTTAAGTTGTTTTTTCTCTTTCATTCATTTCGCCTTCTTTCATTCTATTCTGGTTAGCTATTTAGAACTAAGATTAAATTCTTCCGCCAGTAACTGATATCCCTTTAGCCGGCTTGCTTGGTCAGGATAAAAATCCGCGATCATAATTTCATCTACTAAAGCTTCATTTGCCATTCGCTTTAACTTATCAGCAACATTGGCTGCACTTCCAATAACAAAACGATCTTTATTATATTGCCGGGCTGCCTCTTCCTGTGGTTTATAAACATACTTACCGGCTTCTTCTAGTGTTGGAAATGAAAAATTACTCGAACCTGTTGCCATTCCTGCCCACATTAATTCCAAGGGTCCTGCCAAATATTTTGCCTCTTCCTCTGTTTCTGCTGTAATAACTCCAATAGCTAACATGCTTTTTGGCTCTTTCATATAAATGGATGGATTGAAATTTTCACGATAGAAACGAAGCATTGGAATCGCTAATCTAGGTGCTAAGTGGGACGCGAACACAAAACCAAGTCCTTTATCCATAGCGAACTGCACCCCGCCCTGACTGGAACCTAACATATACATATCAGGTACTATTGATTCATTCCCTGGAACTATTATCTTCTTGAAAGGGTGGTGAGCTGGGAAATTTCGTGAAAAAAACGAAAGTAATTGATTTAATTGTTCTGGAAAGTCATTTGCATTAATTGACTCTTGTGAACGTTGTAAGGCTAATGCAGTTAATCCATCTGTTCCCGACGCTCTTCCTATCCCAAGGTCCACCCTACCAGGATACAATGCTTCAAGTAATGTAAAGTTTTCGGCTACTTTCAGAGGACTATGGTTAGGTAACATAATCCCACCTGAACCTACACGAATATTTTTGGTATGTGAGGCTGCGTGTAGACTTAACAAATCGGGAGATGTACTGATTTGGCTAGGAGTATTATGATGTTCCGTGAACCAGTATCTCTTATAACCTAATCTATCAGCTAGTTGAACCGTCTCTGTTGAATTTTTTAAACTTTGAATAGTTACTACCAGCATATACATGTACAAAATCTAGTATTGATAACTGTAGATCATTATAAAGTTCATTTTTAACCATTAAATAAAACTCCTTTTAATCAATGATAGAAACCACCTGCAAAAGGCTGATAGATGAAGTTTGAATAGCAGCCTTAAAATCCGGTTGATTTGTAAAAGAACGAATGGACGAATGATTATAAAGTAATTCAAGGGTATTATTCATTTGAAACCTCTCCTCTTTTAATTACTGTTATCATTCAGCCTTCCGTATTGATAAGGGACCCCCATATTCTCACGCAGTGTTTTTCCTTCATATTCTTTGTGGAACAAACCGCGTTCCTGTAAGATTGGGACAACTAGTTCCACAAAATCAGAAACCCCATCATGGGCTATATCCGGAACAACCGAGAAGCCATCGCATGCACCATTCAAAAACCATTCTTCCAAGAAGTCAGCAACCTGTACGGGGGTACCTGCCACTACTGGATGATAGTTAATGACCCCATGGGCAAGAACATCTCGAATGGATAGCCCTTGTTTCAGCAGTTTTAAAGCTCTGGGGGAACGTGGATCCACTGGGTTAGCATATGCCTTTTTCAACATGTCAGCTGATAAAGGTTGATCAATATCTACTGAGTGCACCGATAGTGGTAAGCCAACCATGGAACCAAGGTAACTTACTCTTCCTGGTATCTCTTCAGGATTAAAACTCATAAGCTGTCTTCGCCGCTCTAAAGCTTCTTCTTCAGTTGAGCCTAGGGAAAACATAAAACCTGCATACATCTTAATGTCATCAGGATTTCTGCCAAAACGGGCAGCACTTTGTCGAACCGCTTGCCTATGTTCACGAGCAGATTCGATATCATAAGGATTTGCATAGACACCAGATGCGTACATACCCGCCAATTCCAATCCTTCATTTCCTCCGCCTGCTTGAAAAATAACTGGCTGACCTTGCTCAGAAGGTGGGATTGGCAAAGGACCACGAGATGAATAATACTGTCCACCAAGATTTATAGGCTTAATTTTGTCCATGTCGGCAAATTTTCCACCTTCTACATCTAACGTCCAAGCGTCTTGTCCCCAACTCCCCCACAATGCTTGGACAATTTGGATGGATTCATGAGCCATGTTATATCGTTCTTTGCGACTGCCAATCTGAGCACCAAAATTTGCTGCCGCTGCTGGATTTGATGTGGTGACCGCATTCCACCCTACACGTCCATGACTTATCACATCCAGTGCTTTGAACTGGCGTGCTATGTTATATGGATAATTGAATGTCGTTGAAAGGGTAGCAACAAGCCCAATATATTTCGTTTCTCTGGCTACAGCCATTAGTGCTAACATAGGATCCATAGGGAACATAGGAGTCTGAGGACCTAAGTCATTGTATAATCCAGGAGTATCAGCGATAAAGATCATTTGAAATTTTCCTTTTTCAGCTAATTTAGCTCGCTCCACATAACTATCCATATTTGTGTAGGCTGCTGGGTCGGTGCCAGGCATTCTCCAGGCGCTGAATTCGGCTCCGTATCCCGAAACCATTTGTAGTGCTAGTTGCATCTTTTTTCCTTTTTTCATGTATCTCTTCTCCTTATATTTAAATGGCTCCAAGTATCAAACGAGCCGTAGTATATTACAGTAGATTTGAAAGTAAGAAAATATTAGCTTGCTAACTAATTTAGTGGATTTCATTACCTTTTTTCCATATAGAACTATTCATATTTAGTTGCTAAACAAATAGATAGCATGCTAACTATCAACATAGAGAAAACTTAAAACAAGTTTCTCTCCATGCGCTTCATTAGTTCTCTTAATATTAAGAGTTCTTCCGGTGAGATTGAATGGAGTAATTTTGCTTGCTGCTGTTTCCATATAATATCAACTGGTTCCTCTAATTTTTTGCCTTTGTCTGTTAGATAAATTCGCATTACCCTTGCATCTTGTTCATCACGTTTTCGATATATGAATCCACTTTGCTCCAACGATTTAACCATATTTGTTACCGTAGGCGGTTCGCATTTTAAATGGTCACATAGTTGTATTTGTGTTATTCCATCACCTAACCACAAACGAGCGAGTAATCTATCCTGACCTACATGAAGATTAAGTTCTCTTAGATTTTCACTATAGTCTCTGCGCATTTTGGATGATATTTTATCTAATGACTCACGAATATCGCATCCAACATTATCGTTCATAGATATGCCTCCACTACCGAAATTTACTTAGCAAGCTAACTATATCACTGTTAAAATTTAGTTGTCCATCTAATCTAACAGACCTATTCTCATTTTATAAGGCTGAATTTATCTAGAACTGACGACAAAAGGATGAATCCAAGAATTAAGTGGATCCATGCATTCACATCAACTGAAATTTCCGGATTCTATATATTACACCGTTTGCCTATCAATTTGTTGTATTCAGTAATTTTGTAACATACACTAGAATAAATCCAATTCTCATTTTTTTAAAGAGGGCAATAAAAATTGCCGTAGTACATTATTTTGTACTTAGCAGTAGAAAGCAGGTGAAAAAGTGTCTAGAATATGTAAGGATGGGTTTGATAAAGAGTCTATAAAGAAACAAAGAGAAGTATATGGTATCGCCTATACCCAAAACATACTTTCCGGACGTTGGAAATATCTTATTCTTTGGTATTTAAAGTCCACAGAGCGTCGTTATAGCGAAATCAAAGCTTTTTTAGGTGATATTTCACAAGGTTCTCTTACAAAGCAACTTCGAGAACTAGAAACAGATGGCTTAATTAACCGAAAGGTTTATCCAGAGGTACCTCCTCGTGTTGAATATTCATTAACCTCAAAAGGGGAAGAATTCATTCCTATTATCGATTTGATGGAAGAATTCGGGAAGAAATTTGGTGAGCAAGTAGACTAATAAAAGTAAGTAAAACGAATATTTCCCCAATATCCAAAAACCTAATCTAAGGTTGAAAGTCAGTTCTTATGGAGTTGCCAAAACATAAAAAGATCGCCTCACACATAGCCATGTTAGGCTAGGTTTGAGGCAACTTTTTTTTAGAACATTCCTTGGATTTTGATGTTCGACCTCTAAATCAAAAAGATTGGGGAGAAAAAATCCTCCTCTCAGTAATCAAAATTTTAAATCATTTTAAGCAATGCATCTTTACCTATTATTCCTTTGTTTATTCCTAATTTTTCTGCTTCATATGTTACGGATTCTAATGGCGCGTTTAAGAGTTGATCAATCGTTTTAACCCCAACTGCTCGTGCTGCAATTATTTTTCGATCGGCTAGTTTATCATTTAAAAATTTAACATCTAAAGCTCCGCACATAATATACCCCTTATTATTGGATATAGACAACAGAGTGGTTTTAGGAAGTTTAACAGTAACCGCCAAAAAGGTATGCCCACTTATATCAATTGGAGAAAGCTCAATCAAGTTCCCACGCTCCTTAACCGTGTTGAATATTTTTGTTACACATACAGAATAAAATCATTTCTCATCTATTGGAAGAGAGCAATAAAAATTGGTGTAGTACATTTTTTTGTACTTAATAGCAAAAAGCAGGTGAAAAGATGGCTAGGATGACAAATCGATACCGGACATCTGAAGAAGCTCAACCCATAAAACCTACCCCTACTCGGTGCCCACGGCAAACTTTGTGACTTCCAATACAAACTGGGTGATAAATCCGGCAATCTAGTGGAACGAGAGGATAGTTTACCGGACCCCACGGGTCGCAAGCTGTATAGATATCCCAGTGGCAAAAACATTGTACATGATTGCGCTCCATCGTGGTCAGTTTAATCGAATCTCAATTAATATTGTGAAGGATTGCACTTAATACAGATAGGTAAGGGTTTGACGTTATCGCTCCCTTTTCCCCCTGTTCACACCGTACGTGAGACTTTCACCTCATACGGCGTTCCAACTAATCCAATTTATTCGTTCTATGTATTAAGCAGACGAGTGCTGTTTTTCCAAAATTAAATTATTTCATTTAGACATTTTAATCGTAACTTATTTACTTTTTCTTTCTGTTTACTTGTAAGCTTTAAAGATTGTAAAAGAGTTTCAATTTTACCTTTATCTTTAAGATGAATTAATTGATGAATTGCTTTATGAACAATAATCAGGTTTGAATAACTATCATCTTTCGACAGGTAATAAGGACTTATATGATGACAATGCCATTCATTAATTCCTAACTCTTCTACTAATATGGCACATTTTCCATATTGGGCAATAAACTTACTGATTCTGTTGTCATTGTATTCAATAGTTCGATTTGGAATGTAGTTTCTCATGATGTAAGAAAGCATGCTTTTGTCGATAGCCTTTAAGCTATTATGAATCTTTGCTCTACCTTCGGCAGTAAAGTTACATATCACTTGCGAGAACCCAAGTGTCTTTTTCCATCGTTGTGCATGGATGGGGACAAAAACCATTTTTTGTATCATAAACAGTTTTGTCTTATATCCCTTGTATCTTTTCTGTAAGGTTTTAGTCATCTCATGGAAACTTGCCTCGGTTCTAATGTTCCTTAATTGATTATATAACGTTTTGCGTAGATGAGCGTTTAACTCATTCAGATTGATAGTGATGTTTGTAGCGACTGAGTAATAGTTTTGGATTCCCATGACGACAGTATTGAAATTCCAGACTGCCTGAATGCTAGGCTTTTTCTTGATTACTTTTATAGCTTCCTTAATCTTTTGGAAGGCGTTTAGTTTAGCCTTCTTCGACATATCGGACCTTGCCACATAGCCAAATCTTGTTTTTCCTTTTCTAACAGCTTTTATTGAAAAGCCAAGAAACTCGGAAGAGTTTTTCTTTAGGTTGATGATTTTTGATTTCTCTTCGCTTGTTTCCAGGTGTATTCTATTTTTCAAGAAATCTCTCACTGCGTAATTCATTCTTATCGCCTGTGACCTTGTTCTGCACATAATTTTAAAATCGTCCGCATAGCGGACGATAAAGCACTCTTTCAAAGCTGTCTTCTTCAAATGCTGATACTTACTGCCATTGGTGGAGTAGGTATATCTGCTTTCAAACGTTTCCCACTGGTCGCTAATCCACCAGTCCAATTCGTTTAAGACAATGTTGGATAATAAAGGTGATAGAATACCCCCTTGCGGAGTACCTTTTGTTGGAATACCTTCTCCTTCAATCTCTGCTTTTAATAGTCTAGATATAATAGAAAGAAGTAATTTATCCCTTATGCCCAATGACCACATTTGTTTTAAAAGCTTACTATGATTCACGTTATCAAAGAAGCCTTTGATATCTACATCGACACAATGGTAGAGTCCAGATTGATTAATAAGAAATTCCAGCCTAGCTTTGGCATGATGAGTGCTGCGGTTCGGTCTAAATCCATAACTATGTTTATGGAATTTTGCTTCACAAATAGGCTCTAATATTTGAAGTATGCATTGTTGAAAGATTCTATCCCAAATCGTTGGAATACCTAAAGGTCTTGTTTTACCGTATCCTTTAGGAATGAGAACACGCCTAACTGATTGTGGTCTGTACCATTTGAACATGGTTTGAACCCTTGCTATTACATCTTCCACTGTTAGATGCTGAATATCTTTGATTGTTAATTTATCTGTTCCAGCAGTTTTGCTACCTGTGTTTCTTTTTATGTTTCGGTAGGCAAGTCGTATATTATCTTTAGAACTCATTAAATCTGTTAAGTCATAGAAGCGATGACCACTGACACTTTGAAAATATAGTTTGTCAAAACAATCTTGCATACTATAATATTCACTGTGTCTCAGTTTCTTCCGTTTCAATAAGTTGGTGACTCCTTTCGGAGTTAAACCTCTTTTAGTCTCACAAGAACCTTATTAATCGATAAAGAACTGCCTTACTTGGTTGAATAAATCTATATTAGTCTAGTGGCTATCCTCCATGTGGGTTAAACATTTCATTGGTACTATGCCACCACTTTCACTGATATTAAGGCAAGTTATACAATAACTATTATCATTATTGTTTTCCTTGCCAACGTTTCATAAGAAGTAAGTCCTCCACGTTACCAGTTTACAACGTTGAATTATATCTATTATAGAATGAACTTAGGTGCTTCCTTTAAGCCTGTTAGCATTCATACGCCCGCAACGTATCATGGATTTTCATATTAGTTATTTTTACTCACCCACATCTAACCTCACAATTTGGTGATATACACATTTCTATGTATCGCAGTTTTAGACCCGTACATTCAGAAGTTTGTCAGCTTAACCATTACTTTTAGGTTTATTCGCATTCTCACCATATTCAAACAACTCAAGCGCCATGAATTACACCACTCCATCGAGTAGGCTTTCGTCAGCCGAACTGGTACGGTAATTTCTCACGCCTTTTCGCCGAGCTTATAACACTATCATTCTTACTAAATCCAGTGTTATTCGACTAAGAGAGAACCCTTCAGGGCGTTACCCCATCTTTTGATCCTTCGATATAATCCTTCAGTTCCGACAGGAACTGTCTGACCTTTACCTGAGTATTGTGACCAATCCCAATTTAAGTCAGAAACATTTCGCACAACTAAACTGCTTCGTTAGTTTAACAAGTAAAAAAGCCGCCGAAGCAGCTGATGATCTTAAACTATTGCACCCGTTAGTTGAAGAACTGAAAAATTTAAATGCTAATTAAAAATCTGATTGGGGTTTATTTACCTTCATAATAGATTTTTCCACTATATACTGATACCCATAAATAATAATTGCTAGTGACACACATATAAAATACCAAATAGTATGATTCAACTTTTTAAATTTAAATACCCCTACCTTTTCCCATATTTGACCAAACGGATAAGCACAAATAGCATCTATTACCATATTTGTAATTAAATATTTGAAAAAATTGCCGTATGTTAGTTTAAATACCCATAGTGTGGCTACAAAATAAGGACCTAATATATATGTAAAATCTACAAAACCGGGAGATATAGGATTTTTATTTACCCACCATTTTTTCTTATTAGCAATTACACTTAACACACTTATGAATAAATTAACAAAACTTGCTACAGGTAAAAACCTAAAAAATGATTTTTTCCCCATGAAAGGAACAGTTAGCCAAGGAACGATTAACATCGCTAAAGCAAATGTCTTTTTATTACCCATATATATCAACTTCCTTCTGAATGTTTTTTATAACATTCCTCTAACTAAATCTTATTATTATTTTTTCTTGTTAAACTATCCTGCCCGTTAAGTCAACAAGATTAAAGCAGTATTGACAAACGTATCTGTAATAAAATAACAAATTTATGAATCTGGCGAAAAACTCTTTTCAATTTCAGTTTTAATTGATATTATTCCTATTAGAACAGTAGGAATAGTAAGTGTTTTCAAAAATGTCTTTGTATGAAAAATTACCAAGTGATTTTTTGATTCAATTTTATTATGAAGTGAAGAAAATGATTTCAAAAGGATTAGTTTCTAAAAACATGTACTATGAATTAGGACTAATAATTGCAGCTGCATCAAAAAGAGGGATACTATTGGATAAACCAAAGGATTTTGAACAACACATTGTCCACGAATTATTAATGGAATTAAGTAACTAGAGTTCCGCCGTGATTGAATAAATAGTTCATCGTAAAGGTCTTCCATTAAACAAACAAAAAAGCCACTGATAAAAATCAGTGGCTTTCTTCAACTAAAGCCCCCCGTTAGTTCCATAATGTTACTGGTGCAATTAAGGACCGTCAAATGACGACCCCTTATTTACTCAAGCCCGTATTTAGGAGTAATTGTAAAAAAACGTTCCTCATATTACAAAAATTATTCCTGTACCCGCCAATTTAATTAATAGGAATAGGGTTGCTTAATAGTTTATTTTCAGAATTTCGAGCTATTAAGAAAATTTTTGTATCCGTTATAGTTAATCCGTTAAAGCGTATAACCGATACATTACCCGACTTATTTGATGTAAAAGCTGACATATGGGATTCTTTTTGTTTACCATCTTCAGTTTGGATATTAAAGTAAATATTCTCACTTGAGCTTTGTGATAAATCGTAATAGATCGTTGTTGAAATAGGGGTAGTTACCACCTTTTCAATAGTAACAAGTTCTCCGTTATTTAAAGTAATGGTTTGATCCATTTCATATACTTTTTTCTCTGCTAGTAAATTAGCCTGAGACACTTTAACGTCAAATTTCCACGGCTGTTTAATTATTTGTTCATCTTCTAAATGGTATCTCATTGAATCATAACTAATTTCAATATTTACTTCATCACTTGTAATCTCTTCACTAAAATTAATATCATTATAAATTGTAAACATAGATTCATTCAATTCGATAGATTGACCTCCTGTTGTAACCTCGTACTCTCGTCCATTCACTTTAATCGTTGGTTTGATAAAAGTTTGATAATCAAACTTTACCCCATCTGCTGGCTCAAATGTAGCACTTAAAAATAGTTTTTGGTGGTCTATCATTACTTCATTTAATGTTAATTTTCCAATTGAATTTTCTTTCATTTCTCCAATTGTCGTCTTATAAGAAGAATAATCGGGAATATCAATTTCGTTTATATATTTTTCAATAGGCTCACTAACAAAGGGCATATTTGCTATTGTTCCTTTATCAATTGTTAATGCTAAACTTAGGGCGCAAGCTGCAACAACGGCAGCACCTATACCTAACCATTTTTGTTTTTGTTTTCTTGGATGAATCTTGGTTTGAACATTCTTTAAAATACGTTTTTGTTCAGACTCTGAAAGTGGAAGTTCATCAAATTCACTTATATCTAACCTTACATCATTCAATGCTTTAAAAATTGACATCTCCATTACACCTCATTTTTCAATAAAATGGTTTTCAATTTCTTTCTGCCCCTTGAAAGCTTATTATGCACCCAGGATTCCTTTGCTTGAAATTCATTCGCAATTTCTTTACTTGGAACACCTTCAACATAATATTTTTCAAAGATTGTGCGTTCGGTATCGGTAAGTTCCTTTAACAAACTGGATATTTCGAGTGTCTTTGAACTTGGTTGACCAGAAATTCTTTCATCAAACTCATACTTACTCATATGCTGCTTTAATTTAACGGATTTACGCATATAATCAATTGAACGGTATCTGGCAATAGCAGCGATCCATTGATTAAATTCATTTTTTGATGGATCAAATGAATCAATATGGAACCAGATAGAAACTAATACATCTCCAAAGCATTCCTCCATATCTTGTTGATTTCCGTTTAGATGTCTTCGAATAATCGCATTGAGCAGACCACCGTATGTCTTTATAAGGTAGGGTAAAGTTTTTTCATTTTTTAACTTTATTTGTTGAACAACATTTTCGTCAGTAACCCTCAATTTTCAACCTCTCCTCCATTTGTTATTCGGTACCTACCTATTAATACGTCTGTTATTACAAAATCCTATCAAGAAATAAAAAAACCGATAGAAAAAGTTCTATCGATGGTAGTCATTTCTAAGATTCTGTTAAAAAATTGACCGCCTCTTTGACGATCCTTTTTTAATCTAACGCACCCATTAGTTTAAGTGAAGTTATTCACAAAGTTCACATTAAATGGGCTTATTTATCTTAAATTACTAAATAGTGCCTCCAACCCAAATGGGCGAGGGACTATTTGTAATTACCTATTCACTGTTCTACGTTACGATTAAGGGATAATTTTGTTATTTCTCTGTTTTTTTACTACCTTAATCAAAATAATCACGATGGAAACAATTACTATATCTTGTACGCTTTTGAAAAAGCATTAATCATATCACTTGAGCTTTTTCTCTTATAAGGAAGCAAGTGATCACCACTTTGCTTCCATACAATGTTGTCCATTTGTAAATGGTATTTAAAATTGCCATTATGTTAGGGGCAACAATCACTAATATAAGAACAATACATCTTGCCATTTTACTTTTTCTACTTTCACAGAAGTAGTGAAATCATCTAATTCCTTTAACCAATCATCATTATTCATAGCAGGCTTGGAAGGATCTCTCACACCCCTTCTTGTATAGAACATAACATAAATGGCGGAAATGACTAAGTAAATAAGAAATATAATGGTCCTGCCACCGTAGCCTGAATAAAGTGGTACCCCGTTAGAGAACATCTGACCAATTAACGCTTCGCCTGTTGGGACAACTGAACGGGCTAAAAACAGTAGTAAAAAGGTGACTGCCAAGGCACTTATAGGATCTAATCTCAACTTCTTTGTCAAGATCACACCTAGTATGACAAAGACAATCATCATATCCCCACCTATGAAGAAACCTATCAAACTCATCAGTGAAAACAAACCTAGAACAAGCATATTAGTACCAGCTTTTTCAAAGCTATGGATTAAATAGTTAATCACATTTTGAGAAACAATCTTAAATAAGTGTCACTACCCACATTTTGCCGAATTCCTTGTGATTATTTAGGGCATGACAGGCACTGTTATTATTTGAATGCAATAACCTCAATTTCAATGAGGACGTCTTTTGGAAGACGGCTGATCTCTACGGTAGAACGAGCAGGGCGATGGTCTCCCAAATGCTTCCCATACTCCTCATTGACAACGGCAAATTGGTTCATGTCTTTTAGAAAAATAGTTGTTTTTACTATGTTATTGACTGAAAGTTGTTGGCTTTCTAAAATAGCCTTTATATTCTTCATCACTTGGTTCGTTTGAACTTCTATATCATTTTCCACTACTTCATTTGTTTTAGGGTCAACAGGAATTTGCCCAGAAAGGAATAATAAATTTCCTGCTTCAACTGCTTGAGAATATGGTCCAATCGCTTTTGGGGCCTTTTCTGTGAAAATTGTTTGCATGATGTTCTTTCCTCCATCTCAATTTCTTCTATTTATCCTCTGATTTCGCCGCAAGAACCGTCCCCGCGGCTAAACCTCTAAACTTAAAAATCGTAAGCATTTAGTGCATTGACGCTGTGTGCTAGGGCTGAGCCGGCTTTTAGGGCGGTGGCTACGAATATGGCTTCTGCCAGCTCTTCGCGTGGAACCCCTAATTTCTTTAAATTCTTTGTATGGACTTCAATGCAATATGGGCAGCCGGTTACATGGGCGACCGCAATGGCGATTAATTCTTTCTCTTTTCTGCTTAATAGTCCTGGCTTCAGTGCTTCTCTATCAAATTGATTAAATGCAGAAAATGCTTCGGGACTTAATTCATTAAAATCCATAAATCGGGCCATATTGGTTTTGGTATACAAATCGTCTTGATTGTCCCCATCAAATGCTTGCAAAGCGTTCAGCCCATGGGCCATGGCAGATCCCGCCTTTAAAGCGGTGGCCACCATAATGGCTTCAAACATTTCTTCTTTTGAGGCTTCTAATCTTTTTGCGGCCGAAACATGAGCGTCAATACAATAGGCGCAGCCAGTTACATGGGCAACGGCCACAGCAATTAGTTCCTTCGTTTTTCTAGGAATAAGCCCGTCCGCAAGCGCTAATTTATCAAATTCTGCAAAAGCTTTAAATGTATCCGGAGCAAGCTTTGCTAATTCTTGCAATCTCCGAATATTTGATTTTTGATATAAACTATTCTGTGTCATTACATTCCCTCCAATATGGTACTGTATATTTAACTTTCTTCGTAACTTATTTCCATTTGGACTTTACCAGAATTGTATCTCCAAACTGCAAATAAGGTAGCAAGAATAAGTAGTATAATGTTTCCAATTATTAAGGTTGTGTTTAAACTTGGTACTATTAAGTAAACTTGAAAAGCAGATGTTAATGTGGCTAAAATACTAATTGTCCATAGAGTAGCTTTTGATGTCCGATATTTTGACTTTTCCCATAAATCAGGAACCACCTTTGGCAATCTAACAGTGGCCATTGCAAGAAAAAGGTTTAAAATGTTACCTAAGATAAGGGCGAAATTTGCAATTCCGCCTATATTCCAGCCCGTAATAATCGGGACTAAACCTAAAACAAAAAAGATGGTTAACAAAATATGCGGAGTCTTATATTTTTCATTTATGGCTCCTAATTTTTGTGGCAGCCAACCGTCAACACTAGCTTGAAGAACTGGTTTTGTTACCCATCCTAATGTTGCATTTAGGGTTGTTGCCAATGCAAACATGGCACCACCAACAATAAAGAATACATATAACGGATAAGGTAAAATTTCTAAGGCTACAACAGTTAAAGGTTGATTTGCAACTTCCGTTATTGGCATTACACCGGCAGCAACTGTGGCCATAAGGGCATAGAACAATGCAACTAAGACAGTTGAAACAATCAATACAAATGGGATATCCTTTGTTGGATTTTTCGCTTCTGCACCAAAGTTCATAACAGAAACAGCTCCAGATGTTGCATAAGTCAACAATGTAGCAGCTGAAAACAATCCAATAAGCCCTCCTGGCATGAAATCTGAACCTGAAAAATAGCCAGGCTTAATCTGCGGCATTCCGAATACAACGAATACGGTTAACGCTAAAGCCATAGTAATAACCAAAAAATGTTGTACTTTAGCTGCTTCCTTTACACCAAATAAATTTGCTAAATAAAAAATGGTTAGAACTGTAATAGCGATTAATTTTGAATTTAATCCAGGAACAAGTGCTAAGAAATAATCAGCAAAGGATAAGGCATACATGGCTATAGAAAGATTAGCTACTATATAGATAATGGTGTAAAATCCAGCAAATCTATTTCCAACAAGAAGTGCTGCTTGTGTATATAATCCACCCCTCAATCGAACCGTTCCACTAATTAAAATCTGTGTAAAAGCAATAATAATAACAAATAATGCAGCAATCATAAACGCAATGTTTACTGACTTACCAGTAATACCGATAGCTACTCCAGCCAATGCAAAAATCCCAGCTCCAATAATTTGTCCAACCGCAATGGACATTAAATCTCCTCTGCCTAAAACTCTTTTTAGATCTTTGGTTGAATTTTTGTGTTCTTCTATCGGAGCATGTACTACAATTTGCTTTTCTTCCATATCCATTTTCCCCCTTGTATGACCCTATTGGATTCTATAGCAATCGGATATTCAACTCTTTAGGCTTTTAATAGATTTTTAGCTTCAACATCTTGAAACGCCACAGCGATTCTTTCCAGTGCTTCTTTAATGAGTGGTCTAGGTGACGGAATGCAAATTCTTTGGAAACCTCCCCCTTCTTCTCCAAACATCTCTCCATCTTCCAGTAAGACGTTGGCATTGTTATAAATACGATCGTGAACTTCCTTAGACGATAGACCATACCCTCTAAAGTCCATCCACAATACGTAAGTTCCTTCAGGAATTTCTACTTTTACAGTTGGCATTTTTTTTGCCAGGAAATCTTTCACAAACGCCATTGTGTCATCAAGATAATGGTTTAGTTGCTCTAACCATTCCTCTCCTTCATTGTAAGCAGCAATCAGAGCTGAAACCGTAAACGGAGATGGCAAGTTAAAGCCCATTGTCTGGCTGAAAAGTTCCCTGATCTCTGGATTTGAGATAATCACATTCGTGCAATGAAGGCCGGCAACATTAAAGGTTTTATTAATCGCTGTACAAGTGATTATATGATTTGTATGACTCGCGATTTTTGCGATTGGAATAAAGGTTTGATTCTTTCTGACAAGGTCTCCATGTATTTCGTCCGCAACAATGAGGACATTATTTTCGGCACAAATATCGGAAAGCCTTTTCAATTCTTCTGCTGTAAAGATTCTCCCTGTCGGATTATGGGGGTTGCACAGGATAAACATTTTTGTGTTTTCTTCCTTGGCTTTTTCTTCAAAATCTTCGAAGTCAATTGTGTAGGATCCATCAGAACATTTAAGTGCATTATTTCTTACGATTCTTCCATTTCCTTCGATGGCGGCAGTAAACGGAGGATAAACCGGTCGTTGGATAATCACTCCATCTCCAGGATTGGTCAAGGCTTTAACTGCTACATTCAAGGCATGAACGGTTCCTGGACTAAATACAATTTCCTCCTTTTTAATTGCCCAGTTATGTCTCTTAGTAAACCAATGCTGAATGGATTGATAATACTCATCTGGAAAGACAGAGTACCCAAAAATTCGATGATCCACCGTTTTATGCAGTGCCTCTATTATTGGCTCCGCCACAGGCAAATCCATATCGGCTGTAAATAAAGGAATCGTCTCATGATCGTATCTTTCGGTTAAGCCAGCATTCTTAATTAACTCCTCGCCATCCCATTTTAAGGAATAGGTATTTCGGCGATTGACCATTTCATCAAAATTGTATTTCATCATGTAACCTCCTCATTCAAAAAATTTTCTTCTTTAAAAGAATAAATTAATAGCGCTTTCATTTATTATTTAATAACAGTTTAGCACCTAAACTGTTATTTCGTCAACAATATTCTAAATATTTTAAAAATTATTATTCTATGAAAAGACTTATTTATGCATTTTTTTATATGGTACAATGAAGTAAAAATGGGCGGATTTGTAAATGGAAAGGAGAAATAAAATGGATCGGGAGAAAGTTTTTCATGAACTGATGGAAACACTATATGAAACTACAAGATTAATGAGCGACTACCATAGTGTCCCAAGGACATATGGCACTGAGGATGAACTCTATATGGTGGAGGCCCACACACTTAATTTAATTGGAGATCAAATTAAAACCAATACCTCAGAAATTGCTGCGATGACAAATCGTACAAAAGGTGCAATTTCCCAAATGATAGATAAGCTTGTAAAAAAGGGATTGGTAGCTAAATATAAAAACCCGGACAACCATCGGGAAATGATTATTGAATTAACACCAAAAGGAAAAATCGTCTACAATTATCATAAAAAATTGGATACAGAGGAATTTAGAAAACCATTAAAGAACCTTGAGCATCTTACAACTGAAGACTTTCAAAAATTCATTATTATGTTAAAAACAATAATTAAATGGCAGTGAATTGTTTCATAAACAAATGAGGTTTTGTGAATAAACAAGTTACGGCACCATTCCAGTAATAGTGGAAGGTGCTGTTTTATTAGACAAGCATTTGTCGCTCGTTAGTGATGCTAGGATTTCTTCTGTCTGAAAATTGGAACCGGATGAAATGGATAAAACAAAATGGTACAGAATTGACTATGAAAAATTGCTGGAGATGGAGATAGCCTGCTAGAATGCAAAGCTCATCCAATTGAGGAACATGCACCTGTGGAAGATTTGGAGAAAACGGAGGAATTCGCTGTCCGTCCTTCCGTGAAAAAGTAATTCCCTATGTTGAAATCATCCGCTATTTGAATGAAAAGACTGGAAAGATTGTTTTTGACAATTAAAAAATGCTGTTTAGGGCTGTAGGTTTTTAGAATGTAAAAAAGCCGAAGATATGTAAGAAATGAATAAAAACCTTCATATCTTCGGCATATTGATAACTTTAGATATTAAACAAATTGCACCAGTTAGTGAAAGAAAACTGTTACTTATAATGGCAAACTCATTGAAACTGTTCTTATATTAAAGCCCATTTTTTCGTAAAGTTTAATAGCTTGATTCCCTGCAAATGCACTTAGACGAACTTCAGAGTATCCATCTTGTCTTAGATGGTCAATGGCTGTTCTCAATAATTGTTTAAAAATTCCGTTTTCTCTAAATTCTTCTATATCGTTTTATTAAGTTTAGTATAATATTCCAGTAATCTTCTTCAAAATTCTAAATTAAATAGGTTCCTTGTTCAAGTAACCTGCACCGATAGTTCAATATCTGTACGTTTCCATTTCAATAAACAAGGCAATAATTCCTCTTAATCAACCGAATTGGAGGAAATTATTATGTTATTATCAAAAGCCTGGGAACTTTATGAATCAGATAAAAGGATCGAAGGATTCTCTCCTCAAACATTAAAAGCGTATAAGATCCAATCTAAGCTACTTATCCAATACTTTAAAGATGTGAATGTTGAAACATTGACTACTGATCAACTGAAAGGATACTTAGCAAAATCCAGTGAACACCTAAAGCCATCAAGTTTGGCTCATCGTATTCGATTTATTAAATCTGTATTTCGTTGGTCACACGAGGAAGGGCATATACCCAAAAATCCAGCTGCCAAAATCAAAGGACCTAAACAAGGAAAACGAATTCCAAAATTTTTAACGGAGAGAGAAATAGAACATTTGAGGGAATCGTGTTTTACTCCAATGGAAAGGCATTATTTGAATTTATGTTTTCAACAGGATGTAGAATAGGTGAAATTGTTTCTCTTGATAAAAATAGTTTTAATTGGGCAAATCATTCTGCCATTGTGCTGGGAAAAGGCGATAAGGAAAGGGAGGTCTACTTTAATATACGGTGTGAAATCTGGCTCAAGCGATACTTAGACCTTCGCCAGGATAAAGACCCAGCTATTTTTGTTACCGAACGGCACCCACATAGAATGAGTATTGGACAGATGAGGTACATCATAAAAAGAATATCAAGTAGGGCAGGAATCAACAAAGAAATTCATCCACACCAACTACGTCATAGCTATGCCACACACCTATTGAACAACGGAGCTCCCATTGATGTAATTCAAAGTTTACTTGGGCACGAAAAAAGCGAGACTACTAGGATTTATGCTCAATTAAGTGGCAGCCTTAGAAGAGAATTCTATAGAAAGTATTTTTAAACTAGATAGTGAAAAGGCAACGGACAATCCGCTACCTTTTCACTATCGCACCCGTTACTTTAAGTACAATAATTCACAAACTTTCTTGTTAAATAAGAAAAAAAGGACCTTCATCTTGAAGAAACGACCCTTTAGTTCAACACAATATTTAATAGGTTTTTTTATGAGTGAATACAGAATCGTACCATCTTTGATAAAGATAAATTATTGGTAAATGACTAATAATCGCAAAATAAAGCCCCAAATTACTCATATTGTTCAACTCATAAAGTCCAAATTTTTCAAAAATAAAGGGACTAATAATAAATGCTTGTATTGCATCCATAATGAGATTAGCTCCGAAAAATAACCAAACGTTGGGATAAAAAAAATAAAATACAAGGATTGTAGTGACGGGAAGTAGTCCATATGTAAACGATGAAATATTTGTTAGAAAAAATAAATTATTTGTTACCGTCCACCAATTCCAAACTTCCGCCATTTGGAAATAAATTGTATTCAATAAAACAGTAAAAAACGCAACTGATAAAAAATTTCTTATCCTAATTGAATTTAGTGGTACAAGTAAAAACCAAGGTACTATAATTACAATCCAGGAAAGGACTTGACCCATTGATGAACCTCCATATTTTTTTTTATCTTTTCCTAAATTGGGTAATTCTTATTCAACAATACTGCTTCGTTAGTAAAATAACTTCAACAAAAATAAGCGTTAATCCTCCTTAGATCAACGCACCCGTTAGTTTAATTAGAAAAACGTCCCTACTTTTGTAGGAACGTACAATTAAAGATTTTATCACCATTTACTTTTCTGCTGAGATTATTAAGAACATAGGTCTTCGGAGTTCATCTTTCATTTCAGGAATACTATTTAACATTTCTTCAGAAGGAATAGGTTCCTTGATTGCCCTTATAATAAAACCAGCTTCAATTAAGTCATTTATATAGGTTGAAAATGTACGATGATATTTAATAACGTTTTCAGTTAGGAATGTTGTTTCACGCAATCCTTCTGATTGGTAATTATCAATTGCCCAATGCAGACGACTCCCTTTATCATCATAATACCAATCTTGTTCGTTTCGAGATGTGAAAATCGGATGTTCAACTGAAAAAACAAATGAACCTCCAGGCTTCAGACAATCATAGACCTTTTTACCGATTGTTTCAAAGGACTTAATATAATGAAAAGCCAATGAACTGAGGACAAGATCAAATTGAGAGCCTGAAAAATTGATGTCTTCAATTGGCATTTTAATGTATGAAATCGAAGGATCATCCGTCATTTCACGAGCTTTGTGAATCATTTTTTCGGATATATCTACACCAATGACTGAACTTGCTTGTTGCTCACGAGCGTACCTGCAATGCCAACCGAAACCGCATCCTAAATCAAGTACACTCTTATTTCGCAAATCTGGTATTAATGCTTTTAATTCGTGCCATTCTCCTGCACCTTCAAGTCCTTTTACTGAACGTGGCATTTTTTTATACGCAGAGAAAAATTTCTCATCATCATACTTGTTTTGTTTCATAATTAATTCATCTCCTAAATTAAGATAGCCTCCTAAAATATTTAAAACAACATCATTTTTAGGAGGCTCTCTCTCTCCTTCTAACCATTTCTTTCACCTCATTAAAAAATAACTTTTAATATTGTAACACACCCCTTATTCAACTAACCTGCACCGTTACCTCAATAAGAAAAATGTAATCCCTGATTCTTCAAGAATCGCACCCGTTACTTTAAGTGAATTCCTTCACAATTTACTAGCACTAGGAACAGTGTTTTAGTTTCTAGAAATCCCTCCTTTTCAATAAATTTAGAAGAGAATTTTAGAATTTTTAAGTTTTATACACAAGATTTTCAATAAAAAAGAGAATGTTCGTATTTCTGGAGCATCCTATTTTTGGCTACCAAAATCTTGGGTTCCCCATTTTAATATAGATAGAAAATATATAGAGAAGTCGGAAATAGCTACAAAACATGAAACTGTGTTTAGACAAATATTAGTAGAAGATGGAGTGGTATTACCCAGTTAATGGGGTTCAACGATATCACAATCAACTGTTACTTGTTTTTGAAAAAATTTCTGACGAGCATAGATTGTTACTAATGTTGTTCTTAATTTCCTCCTCCTACAAAAATTGCAAATGTGACCAAATGCTATTCTTCGAAGAATACTTGGTTACCTTCTAAAACTTATATTGTTTTTGAAATAGGAGGAAATTTTCTTGCTTAATAATATTATTGTCCATTTGACTGCCATCACCTTAATATGGTCACTACTACATCAGATACCCCCGAAGCACACATATTGATTTTAACTCAGTCTAAATAAACTAAAGGATGCATTGATGATTGTGACTCCATCTGCGGTTGTTAGAAGATTATCACTCGTACTTCCTACATTTCGTAAATTAAGTGTTGCACCGTTCGGGATTATTAGAATAGCAGAACCCACAAGATTGAAATTTTGGTTAGGAATACCAACTTGACCATAAATCGTGGAAGGTTGAACTACACCATTTAAAACAATGGCATAAGCTGCTTCAGTGTTTCCTACTGCAAATTGTGGTTCAATTTCGTAGAGAACACGATACTCTCCTCCATTTGCTACTGTTATTGTCGAAGGAGCTATAAATGCAACCCCCCCAGTTAAGGGTCCGGTTGAATTGAATGTTACGTTTCCTCCTGCAAGTACCGTTTGTGCACCAGTGTGATAAACATAACCAGATGCACTAGAAACTGTGCCAGTAGCTCCAGTTGTTCCAGTAGGTCCTGTGGCTCCAGTCGCTCCGGTTGCTCCAGTTGCTCCGGTTGTCCCTGTTGCCCCGGTGGCACCAGTCGCTCCCGTTGCTCCGGTTGCTCCTGTTGTCCCTGTTGCTCCAGTAGGTCCTGTGGCTCCAGTCGCTCCGGTTGCTCCGGTTGTCCCTGTTGCTCCAGTAGGTCCTGTGGCACCAGTGTCCCCGGTTGCCCCGGTTGCTCCAGTTGGTCCAATTTCTCCAGTTGCTCCTGTCGCTCCAGTTGCTCCAGTGTCTCCGGTTGCCCCGGTTGCTCCTGTGGCACCAGTGTCTCCGGTTGCTCCGGTTGCTCCAGTGTCTCCGGTTGCTCCGATTGCTCCAGTGTCTCCGGTTGCCCCGGTTGCCCCGGTTGCTCCGGTTGCTCCCGTTGCTCCTGTAGCACTGCTTGCTATTTTTACATTTACTTTTACGTTTTGTTCTACTTTACATCTACAATCTCTATGTCTACAAACTGGACATTTATGTTTTTTGCATTGACAATTGCTCTGTCCACATTTTGAGCATTCCTTATTTTTACAAATGCAACTGTAATGCCTACAATCTTTACATTTGTTACGTTTGCATTTGCAATTTCTATGCCCGCATTTTGAACATCTTTCATGATTATCCAAACCCTTTTTCAACCCCTTTCCATAAAAATCACTATATTTTATGGGAATAGAAATAGGGGTGCTTGGACAAGGAGGTTTATTTCCTACTTTTTTTCTTTGAATTATTAGAAATATGGTCGTTATTAATTAAACGATTTGCATTGTCTTTTTGATTAATTAATGACAATGCTCTTAATTTTACTAACGGAGAAGTATAAAGTTTAAGAACTCATTTCTTTATGTTAAGCAGTCTTTTTTTTGTTTAAATTTCTCGATTATTTGGGGTCTTTATCTAACCAAAAATAGCATTCTAATTTGCATACTATGTTTTTTGTAAAATAGGTTCTAGAAAACGTTTGTTGTGCAAAATGCTAGGGTGATCAGGAAAATATTTTCGAGCAATCTCGTTGTGTTCATAGGCTAGTGCATGGTTCCCTAGTTGTGAGTAACAAACACATAATTGCAAATGCGGAAGCCAAGTCCAGCAAGCATGGTTAATCTTTCCTAAATTGTCAGTTGGCTTTTCGAGTTGTGTGGCGAGTTTGTACCAGAACAGAGCCTGGAGGGGCTTATTATTATGGAGGAATCTATAACCTATTCTGCAGCAAAAATCAGCTCGCGGTGAATCGTATTCAAAAGATTTTAGTAAGAAATGCATTCCCATTTCTTGATTATCTATTGCATCATAACATTCAGCAAGCCTTCCACAGGCAGAAATGTTGTCTTCTACCCAGCCATTTTTTGTTTCTAAAAATTGTTTATAGTATTTGATAGCTTCCTCAAACTTTTTATGCTCAAGAAGTTCGTTTGCAAAGTAAAACAAGTCTCTGGGAGAGAATTGTTCACCCCGTTTAAGACGGTTTTTATAGATACGAAGATTACGGTCTGTGTCGTGATGAATCCTACAATGGGTTACAGCAACCTCACTGTTTAGAATATTTCCCCAAACTTCAAGGTACTCATGTACTGCCCCAAACCATTGGAAATTATTTTCCCTTTTTACAAGGCGATTACGCCGAAGACTGGTAATAACATTTCCATTTTCATCAATCGCGAGATTATAGAGCATAGTGACTGAATCAATGGTAGTGTTAAGTGTCTCTTTCAACGTTAAAAATTTAATGCGGTCATTTTCCATTAAAACATCATCCGCATCCAACCAAAAAATGTAGTCCATTTTGGCGTTTCTAAAAGCGAAATTCCGTGCTGCAGCAAAGTCGTCAATCCAGTGGAAGTCAAGGACCTGATCAGTATATTGAGAAACAATTTCTTTCGTTTTATCTGTTGAACCTGTGTCCACAATGATGATTTCATCGACAAGGTTATTTACAGAATCTAGACATCTTGCGATAGTGTCTTCTTCATTTTTCAAAATCATACAAAGGCTAACTGTAATCAAAATTAATCCGCTCCTTTAAAAAACGAATTCCTATGTTTTTAGCTATGAAAAATGACAAAGTATGGTGTGTACAATCCCCAAAATTGTTTTCTATATAAAAAAACAATAGACCTCCTCAATGTATGGTATACAAGAAATTACTGCTTCGTTAGCACGCTTCGTCAAGGCTGCTCTGGTCTACAACTCTTGCACACGTTAGTTGAACAAGCACCTTTTCTTCTATTGCACATTATCCTCGAATTGTTACATAATTTGCCATTTATAGTCGAACTTTTTCGAATTTATTCCGTTCAATATAGTGAACATTTGTAGTACAATCGTTTCATATGATTGACAATATTTAGAAAAAGGCAAACCATCCGAAAGTTTGGGACGCAAAGCTACAGGTCTAAGGTGTTAAACTATGATGGCTGAGATACCTTAAAATGGTACATATTTTAAGGGGGGATATTATGACTGCAATTGCTAGTGAAAAAGAAGTAGATAAAGAATGGGTGGAACTTATTAGGAAAGCTTTAGATTTAGGTATTCCTGCTGATGAAATTAGAGATTTTCTAAATAAGTCTTCTTGACCTCTATGAGGTCTATTTTTTTTGTTTACTGCACACTTTGGGTCAAATGCGACATAAATGCGAAATGGATTTTCTTCTTTATTGTTCCACTAACCTGCTCGTTAGCAGAACAAGAAAAGCGACTGCCCCTTATTGAACAATCGCACCCGTTAGTGTAATAAGGTTTAAACTTCTTCTTGATATATTTCTGTTTTTTTCGGCTTTAAATTCAAAGGTATTTTAAACTCCTTAATGTTTTCAATATGATTGAAAAATCCATCTTTATCATCATAATCCATTGACCATTCTGTTGCCTTTAACTTTTTTAACTCATTCGTTGGTTCAAATAAGAATTCACAGTGAAGTTGTTCAATATGAGAATACTCATCTTCATCATAAACAGTAAACTGACGTACAAAATCCAAATGAAATAGTTTCTCACCAGTAAAATTGAAAACACCACATTGAAATAAAATTTCTTTTTCTTCTTCGCCCTCAACTGGTTCTTTACAAAAATCTTTAAATGCTTGCCAAACTTTTTTTATATCATTGGCATTTTCACCTATTTTATCTTTAAGGTAAATTGCAGCATTTTTAACTGTAATCATTCCAACACCTCCGATATTATTATGTAATTATTCTTGTTTAACTAAACTACTCTGTTAGTACAACAAGAAAAAAGAGAACGCCGCAGCGATCCCATCTTAAGCTCTTGCTACCCTTTAGTTGAAAAAGACATAATCTCTCTTATTTTCCTACATAATCAATCTCAATCCCATTCACTTTTTTATCCATTTCGTAAGTTTCAGAGGATTTATCATAAATAACTTTTAGGTTCTTTTCACCAAGCCATTCAATAGAAAACTCTTTATCTGACCTAAATGTATTTCCCGATTCATTTTGAAAATCGTCATCTTTATCTAAAATGGATAATTGAGGTGAAAATCCCGTTGTTGCACCACAACTTCTGTCGAAAACATAAGCCACATTCTCACCACTAGGAGAAGGGACTTTTTGTATAATATCATTTCCACACATATCTCCAAACAATGTATCCAATACATATTTACCAACCATAAATACAGCAAGTATTGTGATTATTGTTATCAAAATTGGTTTCACTTTATTTTTCATTTAACTCACCTTGATTCAGTTTGTATATTTGAAGTTTTCTTTAGCATTCCCCAAAGTCCTTGTTGCACTAACCTGCCCTTTAGTTCAATAAGAAAAAGGCTGCCGTATTTAGCAGCCAGTTCGTGAGGTAAAGTACCCTTTAGTTTTAAGTATAATTCTTCACAAAATAAGATTCTTCCACCACATAGCGATCTCTATCTTTATCTTCTGCTATCCATAGTTCAAGAGGTGAATTCAGTTCAATAAAAAAGAAAAGCAGGCTAGGTTTACCTAATCCTGCTTTTCTCTTTTTTCTTCAATTAACTCTGACATATGAACTAATTCAATTCTGTTAAGAGAGAATCCCTCTTTTTTTATTTCACAATAGCCTGAATCGTATTGATAAATAAGCCAACACTTCTCGCCTTTATATATTACAATTTTAAAACCCATTAATTCCACCCTGAATACTATGATTTATAAAATGATTATATAAGATAATATTCATATTTTCTATATTTTTTTTATTTTAATACAACCTTTATGCCACCCATTTGGCAACACGTGGGGGAAATGAATCTTGAACAATAAATAAAGTTATCTAAAACCATTTATATATAACGCTTTATTAAAATAAACCGCTTCGTTAGTTGACCAACGTAAAAAGAGCTGCTTGCCGCAACTCCATCTTTAACTTAAGCACCCTTTACTTTAATTAGAAAAGCGTCCCTGCTTTTAACAGAAACGCTCTCGTTAGTGATTTTTTTCTATTTTACATATCCACTTATAATAATTTAATAAAATAATTAGTAGGATAGGATCACAAATTACTGAATACCATAATTTCCACCATCCATAATAGAAGTACCCCCAAGGTTCAGGAAATAATGCTATTACTTCATAAATCACCATAAATACTAACCAATAAATATAATAAAGAACTCGTTTTAATAATGGAGATGTAAATGGATACCAATTTAAAAACATCATATTTATAGGTGGTACAAGTAGTGTAAGTGCAGGTAAAGATGACCAATCAACATCTTTTGAAAAGTACCAATAACCTTGGTATTTTTGGTCAATATACAAATCAAAAAGCCCCTGAAAAACGATAGTAAATGCCCAAATGTGAACAATTTGATTTTTAGTCAACTGCTTGTTAGTTTTAAAAGCAATTATATTAAAGAGAAAAACAGCAATAATAAGTCCAATCATAAAAAAATCCTTTTTTATTTACTTTTCTCTTATCAAAGTTCAATTATTCTGTCATTCGTCCTTGTTGAGCTAACCTGCATCTTTAGTTCAATAAGAGAACTCTAGCACCCTATAGTTTAAGTACAATTCTTCACAATCTCATTCAACCTGTTAAATCAGGAATAAGACATACCCGTTTTTCCTTTTCATCGATAGTAATAGTAAAAACTGTATCTGTGTCGATATTATTTAATCTTCTAATTTCTGCCGGTATATGGATTGTTCCTTTTTGATTATAAGTACATTTATTTTCTTTTTCAAACCCTACTTTACTTGTTAATACAATTTTTTTACCATCTATAAATATTTTGATCATGTCACCTACTTCAATATTTAATATTTTAGTAAGAGTTTTAGGAATGTATAATTCTCCACTTTTTCTTAATTTTACTTTATTCAAATCAATCCCTCCCTAAGTATGATTAAATTAAAATACAAACGCTAGATGCAGGCATTTATTTATCCATAATAAAATGGAAAGGGGGTTCTTCAAAATAAAATGAATGAGCCTACATCCATATATTGTAGGCTCGTTCATTTTATTTAACTGCTGTAGTAATATTCCATACGAACGGGTCACCCATTTTATTCCAATCTTGAATCATCTCTTCTTCTGTCAATAAGCAGCGATCTAAAGAAGATTTCACAACTTCTTTATCCATGTGGATTCCGATCACAACCATTTCATTTTTCCGGTCTCCAAACTTTTCATCCCAGTCTTCTTTTACTGTCGGGTCTTCTTCAAAATATTGGGCTTGCTGCTCTAGGGACAAGGATGCGATCCAATAAGCTACCGGATCTAATTGCACCGAAGGACCTGCTTGCGAAAATAATATAGCTATGTCATTCCTTGTTGCGCACCATACGATTCCTTTTGCCCTCACAATTTCTTCTGGTATTTTTTCCACCCAGCGATTGAACCTTTCAGAATGAAATGGGACCGAACTTCTATAAACGAAGGAGCTGATTCCATACTCTTCCGTTTCCGGAGTATGCTCAGGCGCTTCCAATTCTTTAATCCAGCCGGCAGATTCGCTTGCGGCTTCAAAATTAAACAAACCTGTATTTAAAATCTCTGGTGGGCGAACCTTCCCCTTAATTGAACGATGAAATTTCGCTGTAGGCTGTAACTTTCTTAAAAAAACCTCCAACTGAATTAATTGTTCCTCTTCAAGCAAATCGCATTTATTAAGGATCAAGACATCACAAAACTCAATTTGGTCTATTAGTAAGTCCGCAACCGTTCTTTCATCCTCTTCACCTACAGCCTGGTTTCTTTCCAGAAGGAGATCTCCTGAGGCAAAGTCATGCCAAAACCTGTTTGCATTAACAACTGTAACCATTGTATCGAGTTTACAAAGCTTTGTAAGATCAATCCCCAACTCTTCATCTATGTAAGAAAAAGTTTGTGCAACAGGTACTGGTTCACTTATACCTGTTGATTCAATCACAATATAATCTATATTTCCAATCTCGACCAGTCGTTCCACTTCTTTTAAAAGGTCTTCTCTTAATGTACAGCAAATACATCCATTTGATAGTTCCACAAGCTTTTCTTCCGTTCTGTTTAACCCCCCTCCCTGTTTTACCAATTCTGCATCCACATTAATTTCACTCATGTCATTAACAATAACTGCAACTCTTAATCCATCTCGGTTCTGAAGAATATGGTTTAGTAAAGTGGTCTTCCCTGCTCCTAAATAGCCGCTTAAAACAGTTACCGGAATTCTTGTGTCTTTCATGATAATTCTCCCTTCCGTTATCCACAAATAATAACCATTACGAATACTTTATACATATTTTAATTAACTTGAAATTACTCAGGTTTTAAAGGACATATATAACTATGCATTTTCTTACTTTGTTTCTCTGTGTATCGTATAGCGTTTCAACCGAGGAGAATATTTCTTTAGTTCGAGTCTTTCCGGATCATTCCGTTTGTTCTTTGTTGTAATATAATTTCTGTCGCCAGTTTCTGTACATTGCAAAATAATTTTTACACGCATCTTACTTTCCTCCTAATTTTTCGTTTTCAAATCAAAATGATTACGATTTGCACTTTATCCCAATTTCATTTTAATGTCAAGCGGTAGAACGATAACTTCTTGCCATAAAAAAAATAAATCGAAATGATTCCTAAAGTCATTTACAAACGCATAGATATATTTTAGAATGTAAAACGTAACGATTTCGTTTTATTACATTGTATAAAAATCTTAATATATCAAAGGAGTAATTCTATGAAAATATCTACACTTATGTCTACCTCAGTTCTAGCTTTAAGCCTTTTGTTAACAGGTTGTGGATCAAAAGAAGTTGTAAAAACTGGAGAAAATAAAGAAAGAAACTCTCTAATAGTCTATACCACCATTTATCCGCTTGAAGATTTCACTAAAAAAATTGGCGGAAGTTACGTCGAAGTCCAAAGTATTTATCCTCCCAATGTAGATGCCCATTCCTACGAGCCTTCTACAAAAGACATGATTAACCTAGCAGACTCAGATTTATTTATCTATACAGGTGTGGGGATTGAAGGATTTGCTGAAAAAGCAACAGAAGCTTTGGAAAAAGAGGATGTACAAGTTTTAAAAGCCGCAGATGGAATCGATCTTATTGAATCCACTGATGATAATCATCATGATGATGAAGAAGGACATTCTGATGAAAATGAAGGTGAACACACAGAATCGGAAAATCATGAAGGCGAAGAACATAACCATGGTGACGTAGATCCCCACGTATGGTTAGATCCTGTCCTCTCTATCGCTTTAGCAAATAACATTAAAAACTCTTTGAGTAAATTAATGCCAGAACATGCAGCAGAGTTCGAAACCAATTTTAAACAGCTAAAAAGCGAGCTCGAAAAACTGGATAAGGAATTTAAAACGACCATCGAGAGTTCAAAAACGAAGAATTTATTAGTTTCGCATGCTGCTTATGGATATTGGGAAAAGCGATATGGCATTGAAACAATTGCCATATCAGGTTTATCACCCACACAAGAACCAACTCAGAAAGAACTGCAAGCAATCATTGAAGAGTCTACAGAACATAACATTCATTATGTGATTTTCGAACAGAATGTTTCACCCAAAATAGCAAAAATCATCCAAGAAGAAATAGGGGCAAAGGCTCTCACTCTCCATAATTTAGAGGCTGTAACAGAAGAGAACATTAAACAAAACGATGATTACTTCAGCATCATGCGTAAAAATTTAGAAACCATCAAGACAGTTTTAAATGACTAACAACAACATGTGACTTATCTATCCCTGCCTTATATTGCGGCAGGGATTCTCTTACATAGAACTAGCGAGAGGTATATATATAATTTTTTATTCATACTCTATTAAATGTACAAACTAATTAATAGAAACTGGAGGTATTTATGTATCGCATTGTTCGCAATAATATCATAGAACTTACGGGTATTATGATCATTGTTTTAGCACTTTTACTGCTTTCATTTAGTACCAGCTTTAAACTTTCATTCGATTTACCTCCGTCTCTATTAAATCTAAACACGATATTTCTAAGTATTTTAATAGAGGCACTGCCATTTGTTCTAATAGGGGTCCTCATCGCGGGTGTGATTCAAATATTTGTCACCGAAGAACATATTCAACGCTGGATTCCCAAAAATAAGGTTTTAGCTATAATCATGAGTTGTATAATTGGTGCCCTCTTTCCTGCATGTGAATGTGGTATAGTTCCCATCGTCCGTCGTCTTGTCGGGAAAGGCGTACCAATTCATGCTTCAATTGGATTTATGTTGACAGGTCCGCTAATTAATCCAATTGTGATTGCATCTACTTATATGGCATTTGGGAACGATTTTAAGATTGCGGGATTAAGAATGGGGTTAGGTTTTTTTGTCGCTATACTGGTTGCATTGTTTGTCAGCGTTATTTTTAAGGGAAATCAATTAAAGTCTCCTATCCATACAAGTTCTTCACCAACACCCTCAAAAAAAGAATCTCTTTCAACAAGATTTTGGTCGATGTTAACCCATTCCATTGATGAGTTTTTTGATATGGGTAAATACCTGGTCATGGGAGCTTTTTTAGCTGCATTTGTACAAACCTATCTCCCGGCAAAATCTCTCTTGGAAGCTGGCAGCGGAACGGTATCCTCCCTATCTGTCATGATGGGATTAGCTTACGTTTTATCACTTTGTTCTGAAGCAGATGCCTTTATCGGTGCTTCCTTCAGCAGTATTTTTCCAACTCCAGCCATTTTAGGGTTCTTAATCTTTGGTCCAATGATGGATTTAAAAAACACCCTAATGATGCTGAGCGTATTCCGATTGAAGTTTGTTATCGGTGTGTTAGCTTTAATCATTTCGGTCATCTTTATTACTATCATGTCGGTGCAAAGCTTCATTTAAAGGGGGGAAAGTCGTGAGTTTTCATTTTCAGCAGGCTGTCAGAGCGTTTATTTTATTAGCTTTTTCTGTCCTGCTTTTTAAGCTTCATTTTACTAGCGAAATGACAAAGTTTATTAATCCAAAATATGAGGGCTTAAGCCAGTCTGCTTCTGTATTATTTTTAATATTGTTTATGATCCAAACCACAAGGATATGGACTGTTAAGGAAAACAGCCAGCATCACCACTGTCATCACGATTCTCACGACCATAATTGTAGTCACGACCATGGATTCTCTCCTTTTAATACAAAAAAATTAATCGCTTATGTTATTATTGTTTTTCCGTTAGTCACTGGGTTCCTGCTCCCTGCGAAGGTGCTCGACGCCTCAATCGCTGATAAAAAAGGTGGTTTGGCTGTATTAACCAATCAGAAGTCAGAGAAGGAAATAGATGAAAAGCCTGCACATAACATTAGTCAACAGGAAGACCCTGTTATTAATGGAGATCTTGTTGACCTTTCACGTCTCGAAGAATTAGTTTATACAAAAGATGAATATAATCAATTAATACAACATCTTTTACAAAGCTCGACTATTAAGATGAATGATGATATTTTTTCTACTTACTATGACGAAATTCAAACGGACATCGAGAAATTTAAAGGGCGAGAAATCGAGTTAAAAGGATTTGTTTATAAAGAAGAAGGTCTTGAACAAGACCAACTTGTGCTATCAAGATTTTTGATAACCCATTGCGTTGCAGATGCCAGCATTATTGGATTCATATCAGAGTTACCGGAGGCCTCATCACTTAAAGAAAATACTTGGATTGAAGTGAAAGGTGTTTTGGGTACCACGAACTTTAATGGCACAGAGCTTCCTATCATAAAAATTACCACATGGAAAAAAATCAATGAACCAAAGGAACCTTATCTCTATCCGATAAGTGTGAAAATTCTTTAGAAAAATAGCCTTAGTTCTTTGAACTAAGGCTGTTAATATTGACGATACACATAAGGATCCTCTGGTGGACTAATCGTCTCCCATGAAGTCACTTTGAGATACGGGATGGTTTTCTTAAAGGGCTGATAGTAGATGGTTTCGAGTTTTCCACTTACCGTAAGCCACTCATCATTTTTAGGGTTAATATCCTCAGGAAGCTCCACTAACATTCCAAACACGCCCGAATCTGCAACACAGTGAATAATTCCAAATCGAAATAGAAATTTTTGGTTCGCAGCTAATTCATCTGTGCTATAGGAGAATCCTGTTATTTTCACTTCTTTGCCAATAAATTGTCCAGGATAATTATAGATGGATTCTAAATCGGTTAAATAGTTGCTTTCATTAAGTTCAAGCGTATCTTTTTTCAATAATTTCTTTAACGATTTAGCCATTAAATCATCGTAGTCATCTTGTCCATAATAAACACTTGTATCGGGTTGTAAAAATTGCTGCTTACTTGTTGAATCGCTGTCTTCATAAACAGGAAAATAAAAGCCTTTTTTCTCAACAATATTCGAATCAAGCGTTGCGACAGGCAGAAACAGACCTGTCAAAATCGGAATAATAAATACTCCATTGGTTATTGCTCTTTTCCACCAAGTATTTTCTTCATGTGAATGCCCACAATCATCTCCACATTGATCATGATCATGTTGATCTTCTTTTATATAAAAATAAATACTAATAAAAGTAAAAATGGCCAGAATATAAATGGCAGAATAAGAGAGATATGAATATTTCATATTGATATACTTGGAGATATCACCTGAGGCGTGCAAATGCATAAATAAATACGTTAATCCAATTAATATGAGTGTTCTTAACATATCAGCACCACCACCTCCCTACTTAATAAATAACGTTATTATGGCGACCAAGATGGTTATATAGCCCATCAAATACACAACAAAATTCGCTTTGAATGTTCCTAAGAGCATTAACGTATTCTTAATATCCAGCATCGGTCCAAAAACAAGAAAGGCAACAAGGGAACCTGTTGAGAATGTACTTCTAAATGATGCTGCTACAAAGGCATCCGCCTCTGAGCATAACGAAAGAACATAAGCGAGACCCATCATAACCAGGTTAGAAGATAACGGACCTTGTCCAATGTCGAGCAAGGTAGCTGTTTTTACCGTGGTTTGAATGAATGCCGCAACAAACGCACCAAGGATTAAGAATTTCCCAACTGAAAACAGCTCATCAATTGAGTGCTTTAGCATGCCAATAAATTTTCCTTTAAATGATTTCCGATGAACATGGTCAGCTACATCATTCTTTAACTGAGAATCCTTAAATTGAATGGAAAGTAACCCACCCACAATGAGAGCAATCAGTAGGGCGATCCCTCCACGATACAAGACCATATCCCAATTGTTCCCAAATGCAATATAAGTGGAAAACAACACGATAGGATTTATCACTGGACCAGTAAGCATAAAAGGGATTGCTGCATAAAGTGGAACACCTTTTGCCATTAAACGTCGCGTAATTGGAACAATTCCACACTCACAAGCAGGAAAAATAGCACCTATGAAAGCAGCAGAAAAAACGGCAAGTATTTTGTTTTTCGGAATAATCCGAGCCATCATTTCTTCCGTTACAAAAATCTGGATAATCCCTGATATTAATACCCCTAACAAGATAAAAGGCAATGCCTCAATTAATATACTTATAAAGATCGTATTCATTTGCAAGAATAATTGGCTCTTCATATTCAACGACCTCTCTATTTTAGTCTTTTTTCAAGGATAAAATATAAAAATATGAAAATCACATTAAAAAGCACCTATAAAATTCTATAGATGTTATATAATAAATTCAACAAAATGTTAATGTATTAATTGGAATTTTTTTGAAATACTTTATAATATTCATATTTAGGTAGGTTTTTTTCACAAATATTCAATAACGAACGCATTACTCTATAAAAACACAAACTCCTAGTTAAACTAAACTCCCTCAATAAACAAAGTGAAAACTCACTTTTTCTCCAGTATTCTCAGTATTTTATAGAATGTTATTTATAGAATTACTACTCGCTACTATGGTTGGATTTATCTTTTAAGGATAAATTTGGGCTTTTGAAGCAAAAAGACAGTTGGCTCACATGCTTCAATTGTACGAGATTTATTACAACTAAAATCCTTTTCTACTTTTACAAAACCAGCCATATCCCCTCTTGGTGAAACATCGCAATTCCCCGAGTGATCGGAGCTCGAAATCACTAAAAATGGGGATTTGGAAATGTATTCTTCACAATTGTGATCTAGGTATGTAATCATTTTTCTTTCCACTAATTCACTTGGAAAACCAATTAATGTACGCAATTCCTCTTCTGAATGGATCAATTCCTTAAATTGTTTATCCATCTTTATACACTCCTCTGCAATTAAAAGAGGCAACCCCGATGGTCACCTCGTTTACATCACTTCATTCCGCATCTTTAAATACCGATACAAAATAATACTAAAAACAGAACATAAAACCCCACAGACGCCAATAAAAATAAATCCGGCCTGAAATCCTCTCATGAGACCCATTTCAGCTCCAAGAAGACTCGTAAACCATCTTTTAAAAAACTCAATCAGTGCTCCTAGGAATAAATTGCTGATAACCACCACAATTCCCATTACGGTTACAGTAACGGTAATGGCAGCGTCAAGTCCAGTAGGATATCTTTTGGCAATCAATGCCATTACTGTCGGATAGACGGGAGCAATACCGAAACCAGCTGCCGCATATAACCATACCCCTGATGGTCCAAATAATGTGGCCAATATCGTTGTAATTCCAGCTAGACCTGAAAAAACAATGATTGAGATCATAAAACCTATTTTATCGGTTACAAATCCTAAAAGTAACCTTCCTATCATAAAACAGAGGAAAAAGATCGATAACATACCAGAGGCTGCCGTTGAACTCCATAGAAAAGACCTCTCTAGAAAGTTAACAAGCCAGCCGGCAATTGAAAGTTCCAGGATTACTCCAAATGAAAGAATGATAATAATGAACCATGCTACCCGATCCTTTAAGAACATCTTAATAGGCAGGCGTTCGTGAGACGTTGTTTTATCCACTGGAAGTGTACTGAAAAATGCTGGGATCATGGGGATGATACATAATGAAAGCATCAATAAATACATTCCCTGCCAGCCTAGCTCACGTCCCCCAAAAAATGTCACGCCCATTAAGCCGGCCGCCATCAAAGGAGCAGCCGTAGAACTAAGTCCATAAAAGAAATGAGACAGGTTCATCATAAAACCAGTATTTTTTGTAAAGATTCTTGCAGCCAAAATCGCCAGGGCTATTTCTAACATCCCATTTCCTAAATACATAATGAAATAGGAAACCGAAAAAACGGCAAAATTACTAGAAAAATAAATGAATACACCTGATAATGCCATCATTCCAAACGCTAGCAGACTCGTAAGCTTAATGCCGGCTTTAGATGAAAAAGCACCAGTAAAGCTGCAAGCGATTAAAAACCCAATTGAGTTAATCGCTAATAGAAACCCAACCTGCAATTCATCAATTCCATAATCGATTTGCATTTGAGGAATCGCAGGTCCCTTGATATTCTCAGATAACCCAAAAACTAGGTATCCTAGAAAAATAACAAAAAATGAAAGTGGTATGTATTTCTTTACCGGTTGTGTTTGTGGCAATGTTTGCATAGTATAGATCCCTTCGATTGTTTGTTAATACCACTTACCTTCTGAAATGACAATAACGCGCCCGCCAACTTGAATGAGATAGTGGTCATCGGTCTTTTTGGCATTTATTTTTAGTAGCGATGGTCTGCCAATAAAAGCCCCTTGCTCGACACGATAGCTGATTTCATTTGAATGGAAAAAGTCATGTTTTATCAGATAACCTGCTAAATTCCCATTTGCACTGCCTGTTGCCGGGTCCTCTAAAAACCCTGAATTACACATAAATAATCTTACGTTAAGGTCGTTTTCAGGGCTTGCAGTTTCCGTTGTAAAAACAAGTAAATTCACTTCTCCAATATCCTTTAAAAGTTTCTCAAAAGCAATATGATTTATTTTACAACGACTTACGGCATCCAATGAATTCAAATGGACAATAACACTAGGCAATCCTGTTGAAACCACTTCAATTGGATAATCAGTATTAATGTCTTCACGATTAATTTGAAGTGCGTCTACAATTCTTTCAATCTCAAGATTAGCGCCGAATTCAGGTTGGTTTTGGGTCATCCAGGCGTATTGATCTTCAAAAACAACAGGAACCTGCCCAACCATTAAATTTAATTTAATTTTACTGCTTTCTGAACGGTCGAAAAAGTTTTTAATGATAAAGGCTGTTCCAAGGGTCGGATGTCCGGCAAAAGGTAATTCAGAATCGGGAGAAAAAATCTTAACATCATATCCTCCATTATCCTGTATGCCCGACATAATAAAGGTTGTTTCAGAAAAGTTCATTTCTCTGGCAATGTTTTGCATTTCGGTTTGTTCCATTTTCCCCTCTGGAATAAAAACAGCCAATTGATTTCCCTCATATTTGTTTTCGGCAAACACATCAACAATATAATACCTCACCTTAATTTCCTCCTTAATTTACTCTAATTAACAACAATAGTCATATGGATGAAGAGGAGGATTTGCAGGAAGCAGCCATTTTGGCGCAAACAATGGATCCTTCCAATGCCAAGCTCCTAAGGCAGCTGCACATGCATCAATTGTATGACTTTCTTTATCTATAAATGCAGGCAGTTCTTTTAAATGTTGCTCTCCAAGCCAGTTTCGTATAAAAGTTCTCGCAGATAAATCTTGTTTGTAGTTCAATACATATTGTTTATCTTCATGAAGAAGTCTTGAACCGATTACAGCGCCTGGATGAACTTCGACGATCGAGATTGGGTTGATAGTTTTTATATTTGCAATTTCTCTTGTAAGTTTAATCCCTCTCAAAGTAAGATAGACCATTCGATTAAAAGTCGGTGGCATGATGGATCCAGATTTCATTCCCAACGAAATAATAAATTGTCTTAGAAGCTTATCGCCTTGTCTATCCCCTCCACCATCCTCATATGACAAGGGGGCATCGATTCCAATGATCACTTCATCGATCTTACTTTGAGTCTCAATTTCTTCTAATATCTGAAAATCACTTACATCTTTCATTAGTTTAAGAAATTTCAATTCACTATCATGTTTTTCAAATAACGATAAAACTGTATCTTTATGATTACTTGGCCCTGATAAATCAATACCTATCACTCTCATGAACAATCCCGCTTTCAGCGTTTAAGCTACTTTCTATAATCTTCAACTATTTTCTTCAAATGTCACGATTAAACTCACAGGATATTAGTGAAATTTGGAGTATTTATTAGTTTATTTATAAATTTTTATAATAAATAACAGTGGTATCTAGTTCTCCTTCACCCGATAGGGCAAAGTTCGGAATTTTGCCAGCAGGAATAAATCCAATTGATTGATAGAGATGATTGGAGGGATCGCCGTCTCTTGTATCTAGGACAAGTAACGTTCTTCCCTCACTTACCGCTCGCTCCTCCGCAACTTTCATTAATGCACGGGCTACCCCTTTGCGTCTAGCATTGGGGCCTGTCATTAGCTTTGCAATTTCAGCTCGATGAAGACCGTTCTGCTTAGTACACAAATGAACTTGGATGGTTCCAACGATTTCATTATTTATTTTCGCAATAAATAAAATGACATCTGGATTTATTACAGTTTGCCAATATTGTCTCGCATCTGATAGCTTCATAGGTGGTAAAAAACCAATGGACGCACCGTCATCCACCACTTTAACCAATAGTTCAGATAGCAGAACTATATGGGACTCAATCGATTTAATTTCTTCAATTTTTAGCACATTAAACACCTCTATCGGAAAAATTTGTAGATATATTTAAAACTGTGTAGATATCGAATGAACTTGTGTAGAAATATTCAAAAAGTGTGTAGATATCAAATGAGTTTGTGTAGATATATTCATAAAGTGTGTAGATATCTCTTGTATACTCAAATAAAGTGTTAATATAATGAAGATTATACTTTGGAATAAAGGTGCTGCCAATGATTTCTATAAATGATTCTCATAATAATCCATTGAGACGAACTTATTTTATTGCTTTTATAATCACAATTCTACTTGGACTGGCTTCTAGAAAATACAGTCATCTATTATTCTCCTATTTAGCAGAGAATGCTGGTGATGTCCTATGGGCAATGATGGTCTATTTTGGATTCCGCTTTTTATTTTTAAAAAAATGCATAGTAACATCGATATTTCTCAGTTTTTTGTTCAGTTTCGGTATCGAATTCAGTCAGCTATATCAGGAAGATTGGATTAATCAAATTCGCGGAACTCTGCTGGGAGCGTTGATACTTGGTAAAGGATTCCTTACTATAGATTTAATTCGTTATACACTAGGAATTGTCATTGCCTCTAGCTTGGATCAAGTGATGATCATAAAAAAACAGAAGAACAATTAATTCAATGTTCTTCTGTTCTAGATGTAAATCCCTTAATAATGTTTTTCACACGTGATCTCGATTCAATTTTACCCTCTTCTAATAGCAATTTATGAATCTGTTTTAGCTCTGCTTTCTTTGTACCTTTTTAAAAATAATCGATATTCCTCATCCGATTCAATCTGATTTCCATATCGTACCCTTTCATAGACTGATTGGATGAACTCGTCCTCTTTTACTCCTACTCTACTAAACCATTCCCCTATCGTTTCAGATGAATATCTTCCAAGTTGGAGCTTTTCCGCCATTTTCTCCAGTCGAAAGATTTCCTTACGCACACGATAGGAAGGCAGTTCCCCATACCTTTTATTTTTGGAAGAACGGGTCCCCTTTTCGCCTTCATCAAAAGCTGAACTATAAAATCCATTTTCGGTAGAATCCAAAACTTCAGTACTTCCTTGGAATTTCTTATAAAGGAAAATAAATACTAGAATACAAAGGATCATCAATACTGCAATGTACAAATACGTAAAATTTAAATCCACTTTTGAAGCCAGTGCTGATTGATCATGAATCAAACTAGTACTCTCAACCTCCACTTTAGACTGTGCATTTTGAATTTGAGCAAACGGATTCACTTCTCCTGTCAGTTCATAATTCTCAACCCAATTAAATATTGGAGACATTAAGAAGGATGCTGCAAAAACGACTAAGTTTAGGATTGATCCAACCAACCATTTAAGGACATCCCTAAAGGTAACAGCAAGCAAACTTATGGCCATCATTATACCCATGATCGAAAGAAAATTTCTAAGCAGGAGTCTTTTTACTTGTTTGTTCTCAACTACTGATAACCAGTTCATCAAAAATCCACCTACTACAATAAAAGTAAGATTTAAAATGATGATGATCATCAATGGGTTTTGATAAGGATAGTCTTGCATATTAGCGATAATGAGTAAAATAAAGCCCAAGAAGACGTTCAAAAACAACCATAAGCCCGTTTGCACACTTTCCCTATCACTATTCATTATGGTAGTTCTCCAGTAAATCAACATCGACAATACTAAAATAAACACGATTGAAAAGTTCAACCATAACCCGCCCACCACAACTAAAGGGAAGACAATAATAAAAAATAACAATCTACTCTTCTCCTGGTAAGTATGAATCAGGAAAATAAAGAGATAGGTAGATGGGATGGAGACGGCTAGATAATATAGAAATGGGATCTCCTGTCCTTGAAATAAATAGTAAAAAGCGAAGACAAGACTTCCAATCAAAATCTCAATCGTTTTATAATAAGCCAAATACCAAACATTGTTTTTCATGAAGACATCTCCTTTTTTTGCGAGAATGACTTCTTAACTATCGAAGCAGTTTGTTCATTGGCCATGAGTTCGTAAACATTTGTACCTTTATCTGCAATTTTTTTCAGTAAATCCCCTTTTTCTGGTATGTATTGCCCAGCAAGCAGGAAAAACGGCTGCGGTTCTAAATGACTGTCATAATAGGCCAGCATTTTTTCAAAAGGATAAACTGATGTCTGCACATCAATATGTGCGATCGCTTCCAAAACTTTTTGTAAATGCTCTCTGCCAGTCCCAGGCATTATATAATAAAAAGGTGTTATCCCCACATGACGGATATTAATACATACGGAAAAGGGGATATTCTGTTTTAGAAAAAAATACGCCAGATCGGCTGTCCCACTCAAAATTTCTTCAAGGTGATCAGTAACAAAGCGGTCATCACCAATATTAATTGCTACATTCCAACCGTTCTCGGTCACTTTATCATAGATCTTCGTTTGTAATGATTGCTTTCGTGCGCTTGCCTTCCAATGTATTCTATTAAAACTGTCTGAAAAATGGTATTCTCGTGTTCCCGCTGGAGAAAGCGTATCCTCAAAAAGAGAATGAGAAACAGGAGATTCTCCTTGCTTGGTGGTAAGTAGTGTATGTTTATTGTGTACGACCAATGTAGTCGGATAAACAAGCGCTTCTTGTATGGAATGAAACTCCTTCTCTAATATCGTTTCACCAAAACCAAAGAAGTGTGGGATCATTAATTCTATTTTTCGAATCCTTGAAACGCCTCTTTTTTCAGCTGTAAATGGAATGGTCACACTTGTTTTTTGACGATTGCTGATTGAAAATGGGACTGTAACCTCATAGATAGATGATTTCTTAATTGCACGTTGATCGTGTGGTCTAACAGCTTCATGAAAGGTAATACTAAGCTTCGCCTTCATGATAGGCACACCGGTATTATGAAATTCCAGTACCCAAGCACCTTCCTCACTCGGAAAATACTTCCCTCTTACCTTGTTATTATTAAAAAGTAAACCCTCTCCAACTTTCCTCATATACAAATGATTAAAGTAAATAAGCAAGATAATAAAGACGCCAACAAAAAAGGCCAGCCAGGATTGGAAGAAAAAAGAAGCAATGCATAAAAAGAATGCAAACGCTCCTGTTATAGGCAGATAGTTGTTCTCAACACTATACTTACTCCATTCCATCATGATTAAGCGCCCATCTCTACGGGTACTGGGACCGCTTCCAATACTTCCTTTAATACACGTTCGGGAGACTTTGTAAAAGAGGCTTCGGTCGATAAAATGATTCGATGACCTAACACATAAGGAACCATCATTTTTATATCTTCAGGAATCACATATTCTCTATTTTCTAAAAAGGCCTGGCCTTGTGAAGCCTTCATTAACGCCAATGCCCCACGTGGACTTACACCTAGATCAATTTCAGGATGCTGTCTGGTCTGTCTTACGATTTGAAGTAAATAGGATTCAACTGTATCATTGATTTTGATATTCTGTACCTTTTCCTTCAACTTCTGAATTTCTTCATGACTTAAAACAGCATTTGTTTTCTGGCTGCTCCCAAGGCCTCGTGCTTGCTTTAAAATTTCCTTTTCACTTTCAAGGCTTGGATAGTCCATCGTCAATTTCATAAAGAAACGGTCCATTTGTGCGACAGGAAGTGAGAATGTTCCTTGTTGAGCTTCAACTGGATTTTGGGTGGCAATGACCATAAAAGGGTCATCTACTTTGACCGTAATTCCATCAATCGTAACTTGCCGCTCCTCCATTACTTCAAGTAAACTAGATTGAGTCCTTGGTGTAGCGCGGTTAATTTCATCCGCAAGAACAATATTTGCCACGATTGGTCCGGTACGAAGTTCAAACTCCTGTATCTTTGGATTGAAAAATTGAATCCCGGTTACATCGCTTGGCAGGACGTCTGGGGTAAATTGAATCCTTGAGAAGACGCCATTAATACTGCTCGCAAATGATTTAGCGAGCATCGTTTTACCGGTGCCTGGCACACTTTCTAGCAATATATGTCCGTTAAATAAGAGAGAGATAGTAAGAAGTTCAACCTCCCTATCCATTCCCACCATTACCTTTGATATTTCTGACTTAACTCTATTGACGTGATTCATATATTGCCACCTACTACCTTCATAATGTTTGAATGAGCATTCATTTTTTATGTAAAAAAATAAACAATTACTTTTTACTATAATCTATTCCACTAATTTTGGAAATATTTAAATTCTTTGATCTCTATGATCTTTATTAATAATAATGGCGGACTCTAAGGAAAGAGTCCGCCAGTTTGATAGACAATATTATTTTCTAAGCGTATTTTATACCAGCAAGCTTGATGTTATTGATATCGTTTGACCCACAAGGTGTTACAGCATAAGTCATTTCACATTTGGGGCAATTCATAACTACAGTTTCTAACGTAAAGGTTTCTCCACACTCACAGGTAATCTCGTGCGCCACTGCAGGTGCAAAGTTTTCTTTCCCTTTACTTTTTACATGATGAACGATGTCTTTTCCATCTCTAATATGTGATGAACAACCACAGCTCATTTTGAACCCCTCCGTTAAATATAGTACTTTGTGAATTAAGAATAGCATGGGAATAGGGAATTCAATCATTCTAAAATCAAACAGTTTATGAACTATTCAATCTTAGAATGTAAAAAAAGAAGACTTCTAAACTAGATGTCTTCTTTGGAACGTAATTTACTTTAGTTTAATGTACTCGAATGATTTCAAAAACATCTTCATCATGATGAACTCTTGTATGCTTGGATTCAATCCGTTCAAACTCTTCTATCTCTTCATTATACATTGACTCGCCAAACCACCAATTTTTGAATTCAAGAAAAAGTTCTGTAAACATCTTGATTTCCTCCAGTTACGGTTAATGGATTTCTTATACCCTTATTATACATGTGAATTTATTCACATAAAAGCGCTTACAAAATTGGCGGAATAGGAAAATAATAGAGAATAATTAGAAAATATTAGAATATCACGTATAAAAAATAGGACTCAAAAAATTAAGTCCCCTCATTATTACTTTGTATGGTTATCAACTGCAGCTACTGCCTCGATTTCCACCAATTGATTTTTATATCCTAATACTGTTACCCCTGATAACGTGCTTGGGACATCATGATCACCGAATTCTTTTCTGATTGTTTCCCATGTTGTGACCAAGTCTGCTTGGTTTTGACTAGCAACGAGAATTCTTGTATAAACGATGTCTTCTAAAGTAGCACCACATTCTTTTAATGCTTCTTTCAAATTCTCCACACAAAGGTTAGCCTGTAGCTCATAATCACTAGATTCAGGTACAATTCCCTCTTTTGTTAGTGGGCAGGCTCCTGCTAAAAATAATAAATCCATTCCCGCTGGAACTCGACTAGCATAGGCATAATCCACTTGAGCTAAATGGTTAGAATGGATGAGTGATATCTTCTTGTTCATTACTTTTGACTACCTCCTAATAAATCCATATAAGTGTAATTTTACCAATGTTCATCTAAATAACTACTTTTTCTATTTTTATATCAACTAATTGCATCTAAATGTGTGAATTTAAGTTTAACAGGGTCATGCACAAGGAAAAGTTGTAATGACAATATGACTTAAAATAATGAATATTCTATGACACCCAACCAAAGTTTTGTATTAAGTTATTTTCATATTAGTCTTTCACTGATATAATAAACGCCATATTGTATTTTTAGGGGTGTCGAACGTGATAAGATCTGCACAAGAAAAGGACTTACAAAACATTCTAGATATTTATAATGATGCTGTCCTCCATACTACTGCTGTATATACGTATAAAGCTCAAACACTTGAAAGCCGAGAAATATGGTTTAAACAAAAAATGGATGAAGGTTATCCAGTGGTTGTATATGAGTTAGATAATAAGGTAGTTGGGTTTGCTACTTTTGGTCCTTTTAGACCATGGCCGGCTTACAAATATTCAATCGAACATTCTATTTATGTAGACAGTAATTATCAAAGGAAAGGGATCGCATCTTCTTTATTAAAAGAGATCATCTCAATCGCGAATGAACGAGAATATAAAACATTAATTGGCGGTATCGATGCAGCAAATGATAAAAGCATTGCCATGCATGAGAAATTTGGTTTCGTCCATGCAGGGACAATTAAAAATGCAGGCTATAAATTCAATACATGGTTGGATCTAGCTTTTTATCAATTGAACTTAGACGGCCCTAATAAACCTATAGAAGACTAATCATTTGATCCACCCCCTTAGCCATTGCTTTGGGGGTTATTTTGACAGATTTAAAAAATTTTCTTCATTATTATTGATCCACCTAACGATTTCAGCACATACTTTCTCCGGTTGATCCCATTGGATCATGTGACCCGCCTCCTCAAAAGGAATGATCGTAACGTTTTTTATATCCTTCCTTAATTGAGCAATCCCTTTTTCCCTTGCAGCATGTAATTCTTCAGGTTCAGTAGCATGTAGTAATAATAATGGTGACTGGATATTTGGATAGGCAGTAGAAAACGGCTCTTCAAAAAAGGCCTTTATAATCGATAAAACAGTGAATTTTGAAGCGATTTATTCATACCTTTGGTTCTTCTTGGCAAAAATTGAATTTACCGAACGTTCTATCGATTGATTCCATCGTTTTGTATATGTACGATACTCATTAAGCACATCTTCCCAGGTATTATATTCAGCATTAGCCATGTAAGATTCCCATCCAGTGTAAGCCGTTGAAAATGTCATTTCCTCCTGAAATTCGGGGAAAGTATAAGCACCATCAAGTAGAATAACTCCCTTGATTTTTTCAGGAAAAGATTTGGCATACTGTAGCGCAACATCAGCGCCCCACGAATGACCTATTAGGTAAAATGGCTGGTCTATTAAAGATGTAAAGACCTTTTCATACCATGTGGCAAGGGTGGAAAATAAATAGTCCTCTTCCCTATGAAATGATGTGCTTTTTCCATGCCCAGGCTGATCGATTAACAGCAGATGAAAAAATTTTGATAATTGTTGGCTTAGATTTGTGAAACTGTAGACTGCACTGCCAGCTAAGCCATGCAAGCAGACAATCAGTGGTTTTTCTGGGTCTCCCTTCGTATAGTAATTTACCTTTTTCCCTTCCAACTCTAAAATGTAATTCTTCATAAAGTAACTCTCCCTTTAGATTTCCCCTAGATTTCTTAAGACTATTTCAACAAAAAGTACAGGAATCCTTCTTCGTTTTATGAAACCTTTTCCTTTCGTTTATGTGGATATACGTATTGGATAGTCCAATAAGGATATAGTAAAAATAAATAAATAGTTCTACAACAATTGGATAAATGTGGAGGTAACAGCATGGCTAAGAAAAAGGACAAATTTGCAGTTTATTTAGGAAATATCGCTTCAAATTTAAAAGAAAGTGCTAACTTTTTTGCAGATTATAAATTAAAGAATGTCAGCGACCTAAAGACTTTTTCAGAAAAAATGAAGGAATATGAAAACAAAGGAGATTCAATGGTTCATGAAGTGTTTAAGGATTTACATAATGCTTTTATTACTTTTATTGAACGTGAGGATATTTTAACTCTTACGATGAGTATGGATGATGTTTTAGATGGTTTAGAGCATACAGCCGCGCTATTTGAAATGTATTCGGTGGTAAATGCAGATGATTATATGCTTAGGTTTGTGGATGCAATTAGAGATTGTGCATCTGAAATTGAAACAGCAATTGAAATGCTGGGAACAAAGAAATTACAGGACATGAGAGAACATGCAATAAAAATCAAAGATTTAGAATCCAAATGTGATGGGATTTTAAGGGAATCCATTAAAAGTCTTTTTGTAAATGAAAAAGACCCGATCCGTATTATTCAATATAAGGAAATCTATGAAGAATTAGAAAACATTGCCGACTTCTGTCAGTCTGTGGCAAATACATTAGAAACCATTATCATGAAAAATGCTTAACCACAGTTTGAAATATTTTATTGGAGGTTCTAATGACTACTTTCATTATAATCCTAATTCTTGCTGTAGTTTTCGAATTCATCAATGGTTTTCATGATACAGCCAACGCGATTGCGATGTCAGTCTCAACCAAGGCTTTGACACCACGATTTGCAGTTGTTTATGCAGGAGTCTTAAATTTTTTTGGTGCTTTAATATCACAAGCTGTTGCAAAATCAATTGGCGGGAAAATCGCAGACCCTTTTCAAATTGAGAACGGTATGTTAATTGTAATTGCTGCTCTAATTGCAGCTATTTTTTGGAACCTTTTAACGTGGTATTATGGAATTCCCTCCTCCTCCTCACACACCTTAATCGGTGCAGTTGCCGGCGCTGTTATTTTTGGGTCAGGTCTAAGTTCAATTAACTGGGAAGGTTTTACCGATATTATCAAAGCCCTAATCATTTCTCCCTTTTTAGCTTTTGGAGTAGGATTTATTCTTATGAAAATATTAGCGATTCTGTTCAGGAACGCAAATCCTTACCGTGCAACACGCGGTTTTCGAGGGTTTCAAATCATTGCTTCAGGCTTAGCCGCATTTTCTCATGGTGGAAATGACGGGCAGAAAACGATGGGGATTATCGTATTTGCATTGGTTGCAGGGGGTTATCAAGCAACATTAGACGTACCATTCTGGGTACAGGTCACATGTGCAGCAACCATCGGACTTGGGACGATGATTGGTGGTATGCGTATTATTAAAACGGTTGCGAAAAGAATCTTTAAAGTTCAGCCAATCAATGGATTTGCAGCAGATTTATCTTCGTTTGCTGTTTTGCAAGGTGCTACCTTTTTAGGACTGCCGGTATCCACTACACATGTATCTTCTTCATCTATTTTAGGTGTTGGTGCATCTAAGCGAATTCGTGGTGTAAATTGGGGAGTAGCAATAAGAATCGTGACTACTTGGGTTATTACACTGCCAATATCTGCATTAATAGCAGGTATCGTTATGATGATCATAAAACTCTTCATTTAAATTTAAGGGGTAACGAAAATCAAATTCGTTACCCTTTTTAGATATTAAGAATGTAAAAAGCTTAAAACGGTATCGCTAAAATGATTGGGTTCTTCTAAGTCGGGAAAATGAGCGCTTTCTTTAAAAATCACTAATTCACTATTTCTTAATTCATTATGTATGAGCTTGGAAATGGTTACCCCTGTATTTCGATCAAAAATACCAGTAATAATTAAAGCTTGCTGTTTCATGTGTTTTAACCGGTCTAGTAACGGAGTTTCCATAGGCTGGCCCATGATTACTTTTGCCATTAACCCTGTATTGATGAGCTGACTTTCTTCCCAAAGCTTTCTGTTCTGTAGTGCAATAGTTTGATTTTGAAATAACAGCCGATCAACTGTTTTGGTATCAACCAAACTCCAAACTTTTTCATATAAACTGCTTATAGGAAGATTTTGTTTTAGCAGTTCATTCATTTGTTTTAATAGTTGAGGATCACCAACTGACATAAAGCCGGCAATTTGAATTAATTTCCCCATTTCTAAATCAATTAAACTTGGTCCAGAGAGCACGATCTTGTTGATTTCATTAGGAAGAGCATAGGCAATTTCAAGCGATAATTCTCCACCGAAGGAGTAGCCTAAAAGGTCGACCTTATCTACATCAAGCCATTTTTTTATTTCGCTAAAATCAGATATAAGCTGTTCGATTTTATAATCTTCATCTGATATAGGCTTTTCACTTCTGCCACAGCCGCGCTGTTCATAATAAACGACTGTTCTTTTTGCAGAGAGCGAAGGTCCAATGGTTCTTTCAAAGGTGTAATGGTTTCCGCCAGGGCCGCCGTGAAAAAGAACCAAAGGTGTGGTTTGATGTTCACTCCCCTCAATTTTTATCCAATGTTTAATTGAATTAATTTGTATATGATATTCTCCATTTTCCCAGTTCAAGAAATACCTCATCCCCAATTTGTTGAATAACTTTCTCCTTCTGCCAGTTTTTTGGTAAGGTCAACAAGTAAAACTTGGATGTTATTTATTAAATTGTAAGCCTTCTTCGTATAATGCTGACCTAAGTTTAGGTAAAGAAGCAGGTCCCATTCCGTGTAATTTTAAAATCTCTTTTTCACTATAGGTTGATAGTTCCTGTAATGATGTTATCCCATTGTTTTCCAATGCTCGTCTTGCTGGTGCGGAGAGCTGTGAGAGAAAACCACTTTTGGGTTTGCGTTCTTGCTCACAAGTCGGACAGGTTGGACAATCACTACTTTTATAATACTTGTGTCCTTCGGGGCAAGTTCTAACATTTTTTTCTGAAGTAGTCATTGCTAAAATCACCTCCACTTGGTTTTAAAAGGCTGTATTTATTTTAATCATAATATATTTATACCTTTATAAAAAATAAATCGCCTTCCTTCATACTGCAGCAAAAAACTGGTTTATTCAAGACAATGACTCGTGCTGAATTATTTATGATGGTTTTAGTATCATTCCTTGGGCGATTGTCATAAGATGTATTCTTCCCAGAATAAGGAGGTAATTCAAATGAGTAATGAATATGAAGTAGGTTTTGGTTTTCACTTAATTGTTGTCCTATTTATCCTGTTAATTATAATTTGGGCTGTATGTTGATTTTTGTTGTTGGTATTAATGTGTTAGCTGTATAAATGCAAAACTCGCTAAAATAGCGAACTGTCCACATTTGTGTAATGAGGGGATGTAGTTTACTATTGGCGAGTTTCTTCTTAATTTATTAATCAAATGATCCCATTGTTTGGAAAAGTTCACTAGATTGTGGAGATACATAAATCGTTCTGCTTGGAAAAGCAACTTCTACTCCCTCTTCCTCTAAGATCCCCATAATTGCTAGGTTGATGTCATGTTTTATTTTAACATGCTCTGCCCAAACTGTTGTATTGGTAAAGAAATATAACAAAATATCAAGACTGCTATCATTATAATGGTCGAATGCTACCATGATGGTATCCGGATGAATTTCTTCGTGAATCCTCAACATTTGCTCAATCCGCTTTACCACTCTTTCAATTTGTTCTTTGGAGGTTTGATAGTTTAACCCTAAGTGGAAAGTAATTCTTCTTTTCCCCATTCGGCTCCAGTTGGTAATCGGTTCGTTTGCCAGTGTTGAATTTGGAACCGTAACGAGCGCTTGGCTAAAGGTTCGAATCTTGGTACTTCTGAAGTTAATATCTTCAACTGTTCCCTCAACACTTGGTGTCAAAATCCAGTCACCAATCGAAAAAGGTTTTTCTGTGACAATAACGATACCACCAATTAGATTCCCAACCGCTTCTTTCGCTGCTAATGCAAAAGCGAGACCCCCTAAACCAAGTCCTGCGACCAAGCCATTTACGTCATAATCAAATTCCTGACCAATAATACTGATGCTGATCGCAATCATGATTACGCGGATGGTTCTTGAAATAAACGGAAGTAGAATTAAATCTATCTTATTATTAATCTTTTCATTCACGCTAATTAAGATTCCCGTTGTAGGTGAGGATAAGTTAAATAATCCCCATGTAATTAAGACAATGACCATGGAACGTAAGAATTTTAAAAATAACGCATTGTGTTGTTCGATAAAAGGGAAATAATCCATCGCTACATACAACCCTAGAATAATAAAGGCCCATCCTAATGGTCGCTCAAACCCTAAACAGATTTTTGTAAAAAGATCTGTAGGTGTTTTACCTGCCAATTTTAAAATTAGCTGGAATACATACTTCGTAAATATGTTTCGAAACAGGATAAATAATAGCAAGATCCCAATTGAAATCCCTATATCTTTTAACAGTTCATAGTCTAAACGTATACCTAAAAAAGCAATGCCAAATGAATCAATAGCCATTCACAAAAACCTTCTTTCATAATTCTTAACAATTACAATGGTTAAAACCATCACATTTCAATATAATAACTTCTTAAACAAGATATTTGAATACAACCAAAGTCTTAGATTTATAATTTTTGAAGTTTATTGATCAAAAAAAGGCTGCATTTTTACCAGCCAGATCTTACAAAATTTTATCAGGTGGTATTCACTTTATTGATCTCTGTTACAAGAGTTTGTAAGGCGTCACGATTATAAGATTCCTTCATATTTTTCTGGTATTTTTCCCTATCTTTATAGACAGAATTCAAAATTTCCATCAGCGTCTTACTCGTAAGGTTTTCTTCTTCCAAGGTAAGGGAATACCCTTTATCTTGAAACACTCTTGCATTTAAAATTTGGTCACCCCTGCTTTGATTTAAACCTAATGGAATAATAAGCATCGGTATATTTAAGGCAAGAAATTCAAAGATGGCATTTGATCCACCCCTAGTAATAACGATATCCGTAGCAGCTAATATGTCTGATAACTCATCATAAACATATTCGAATTGCTTATACTTAGAAAAGTTTGTTAACTGATCATCCCTGTTATTTTTTCCGCAAATATGAACAACCTGGTAATGTAACATTAGTTGTTCTAACGATTCCCGGATTACTTCATTTATTTTTTTTGCTCCTAGGCTTCCACCCATAATCGTTAAGATTGGCGTATGTTTATCAAATCCAAGTAATTTTCGTCCATTAACTGCGGAGCCGTTCATTATTTCTTTTCTAATCGGAGACCCAATGACAGTTGTTTTATACTCTGGGAAGAATTTTTTTGTTTCTTCAAACGAAGTAAAAATCTTCGTTGAAAATCTTTGAGAAATTTTATTCGCTAATCCAGGTGTCAAATCACTTTCATGTATATATATAGGGATTCTTAATGACTTTGCAGCTAAAATAACAGGAACTGAAACAAATCCACCTTTTGAAAATACTAAATTAGGTTTCAATTTTTTTAGAATACTTCTTGCTTCAAAACATCCTTTTACTACTCGAAATATATCCACGAAATTTTCAATGTCTATATACCTTCTAAGTTTCCCACTGCTTATACCATGATAAGGAATGCTTATCTTTTGAATTAATTCCTTTTCAATTCCATTTTTAGACCCGATATACGATATATCCCAATCGTTATGAAGCTCATTAATAATGGCTATATTTGGCGTTACATGCCCAGCAGAACCACCACCGGTGAATACAATCTTCTTGTTCGCCATAAATCCTCCTGTCTGTTCATGATTATGTAGTACCCATTATACGCTGCTTATATAGGTAAATTCTTCTTCTTTTACTCCTTAGAATAACTCCCCTCCAAATAAAAAAACAAGAAAATTTAATATTTCTTGTCTTTAAGATTAAGTATATGCTTGTTTTTACCTCCTGTGTAGACGCTCACTCTTTTGAACCAACGACAAAAGACATGGTCTCTCTTGCTGAATCGGATTTATTTATTTATTTATTTATTTACACTGGTGTGGGCATGGAAAAATATAGATCTGATAGAAACTGCTATAAACCAGTAAAACAAATTAAATCCTGCCACTTACAATGTGGCAGGATTTTTCTTTAGATTATTTATTTATTTTTTATCATTGAAATATATTCTTTAACGACTTCATAAACATAATCTTGATTTGCTGCAGCTGTACCTGGATTATAAGTACCGCCATTTGTTTTATTATTCGATAAGATTCGGATACCCAAGAACGGCACATCATAAGCATCTGCAATTTGTGCTACTGAGGCACCTTCCATTTCTTCTACATCGGTACCGTATTTCTCATGGATCCAATTGATTCGATCCACTTCACTATTCCAAAAATCAGCTGAACCAATGGTACCTTCGACTACCTTACCCTTCGTATACGTGTCTTTTACGGCATTAGCAGCCTCCAGTAATTCCTGATCGCCCTCATAGTAGCGGACTTTATTAGCACTATCATCTGATCCGCTTCCTTCCGAAGCCATTAAATCCATTGGAATCCATGTAGTTGGATCCATTCCTTGTCCTTCATCCATATTTGTTGTTTTTAATGAACCAATATTGGTAGTTCTTTCCCCTAACACAATGTCAAATACATTTAACTCAGGATTATGTCCGCCTGATGTACCTTGGTTGATAATGGCGATTGGTTTATATTTTTCAATAGCTAATGCTGTTGCAGCAGCTGAATTTTCCATTCCCTTACCTGTTTTCGCAACGATAACTGGATAATTATTTATTTTTCCTTTGTAAAAAACAAACGTTCCTGACTTTTCCACTTTCACTTTATCTAATTTTTTCGCAAACTCTTCCGCCTCTATTGGCATTGGACCTTGAACGATAATGGGTCTCTCGGCCCCTTCTACTTCTGTTTCATTTAGTAAAGATGAATTACATCCTGCGAGCATCACGAACATGCTGGAAATAGCTGCTACTGAAGCAAATTTCTTAAATAAATCTTTTTTCATCATTAACCTCTCCTCTTTCTCTAGTTGTGTGATTTACTCGCTAATTGTTTCCAAAGAAAAAGTCTAGAAAATGCAGGAAATCCTGTCTTCTAGACTGACGAAAGTCAAAGTATAAAAATAATTGAGCAAGAAGAAATTGCTAAATCATAAAAACGGTACCGACTAATACGCCGGGCAACCGTATACTTTAACTCGTAGTCTAGTTCATTATTGGGAACCAGGTAGAAACACTCAGACCATATTACCGAGTATATACGAGTAATGAATTCAACGAATATTACTTCCTTAATATAACAAAGTTGCATTAAGTATTCAATAAAAATGTGAACATTAATTAGAAATAACTACAATAATGTTCGTGTTTTAGGATGAAAGTAACGGATTTTTGGCTTTAAATCCCCTTTTTAATAAAAAAGGCGATTCTTCACATGAAAGAATCGCTCCGTTTTTATTTACGGGTTCGGTTATTGGGGAGAAAACTCAAATTAACAACTTAATTCGTACCTTAATTAGAACATCTTTTAAAAATAAAAAGAGCAACTGAATTCGCTCAGATGCTTTTTTTACTTTTAAAAATATGAAATTACATTGTTTATTCTTTAACCGCTAAGACAACATCAGCATAAAATTCACCATCTAATAACACTTCATAACGCCACACGCCGCTTTTTGGAACTGAAAAGGTAGCAGTGAAACGTTCTAAAGTAGAATAGCCAGTTGACGGCTCTTTAATTATTTCTGGGGACAATCCTGTAATTTTTTCTCCAGAATCTTTATGGTAAGCATATATAGCTAATTCTTTCCCTTTAAAAGTCTCAAAAGGTGCCGTGAAATGAAATAGGTATCCATACGGTTTTCCTGCTGAAAGAGATGGGTCTGGGGCAACTAATAATAACACCTTTCCATCTTTAATATATACATCTCTATTTTCTATAGTTTCTTTTATCATAAATTCCGATAAATCTTTGGTGCGGATTAACATATCTTCAATTTTATGTTCATCATTTAGATTCGCTTGCCCATTCACGATTTCAATTTTTGATTTTTCACTGCCTTCTTTTTGGAGCTGCACTTCTATTGAGAAATTATAAACGCTATCTTTTGCATTTACCTTTTCGTATTCAATGTTTTTTATCTTAAATTTGTAATAATCGTAATATTCACCAATCGATTGAATCATCAATGTTGAACCGTAGCTATTAACGAATTTCGTGTAGGACGTTTCATTTGCAAAATAATCTTAAATAGGTTTTCATTATATTGATTCAAGGCTTCATATTTTTCTTCACTTCCTTTATCCAATATTTGTTTCAATTCATCACTTGGACCTATAAGACTATTTTGCAATACAGCTTCAATGGTCTTTATATTTTCATCTTGAGCTTCCGTTTCCTTTTTTTCGCTACATCCAACTAACATTAATAGAAGCAAGGTAAATAAAGCGGTTGCAAAAAAATTGTTCATTCGTTTTTTCAAGTAAATCTCCCCCTTAAATTAACTATATCATAAATTTTTCCAATTACTTTCTAAAAATAATAGTTCACTTGTTTACAAGTGAACTATCTTAAGTAAATTATATCCTTCCAAACCAATCGTTGTGCGGGTGTTTCCATTCGCAAAAGTTTTAGCACGGGTTTTAACAATAACGAATAAATTTATGGGGTTTTGTTAATTTGTATGCATATTGATGTGCTAATTATTATGTTAAATCTGTTAGAACATTGATATAACAATAAAAAGGGGGACACTAATTCATATGTGAATTGTGTCCCCAATTAGTCTGTTATTTAATGTTTTCTCCCCAATAACCGAACCCGTTACAATTTAATCTATATCTTTTTTTTGATGTTTTTAGCTTCGGTTAATATGGTTTGGAATAGCATTTTAACACTTTGATTTTTTGCTAATCTAGGACTTTGACCGGACCAAAGTGATAGGTAGTCTGGGTTTTGTTGAGAAGATGAAGCTTTTCTTATAGACTGAGTAAGTACATTTTGAACCGGGAAATCTGGTAATGAATCTTCGTGTTTCTCTATTTCATCAATAAATTTATTTTTTATTCCTCTTGCATATTTACCAGAAAAAGCTCGAGTTAAGACAGTCTGGTCCTCTTTTGCATGCATAATAGCTTCTTTGTATATCGGATGCGCTCCACTTTCGATACACGTTAAAAATGCAGTCCCCATTTGAACTCCCATTGCCCCCAAGCATACAGAAGCCATTAAACCTCTTCCGTCCATAATTCCACCAGCAGCTATAACCGGAATGCTGACATGATCGACAACTTGTGGAATGAGTGACATTAAACCTATTAAACTATCTTGAGTTGATCTAATAAAGTTACCGCGGTGTCCCCCCGCTTCACTGCCTTGCACCACAACCATATCCATTCCTGACTTTTCAACTTCAATGGCTTCTTCCACTGTTGTAGCTGTTCCAATCACAAAAATATTATTTTGTTTTAATTCCGAAATAACTACCTCAGAAGGAATACCAAATGTAAAGGAACAAACTGGAACGCTTTCTTCAATGACAACCTTAATCTGTTCAGTAAATGATTCAAATACATGCCCAGATGTTGGAATTTCTATGGAATTTTCTTCGTTTATATGTAATTGATTTCGAATAGGCTGTAAAAGCTCATTAGCTGAATTTATTTCATTTTCTGTATAAGCAAATTCGTTAGGGACAAATAAATTTATACCAAAAGACTTGGATGTTAGCTGCTTTAATTCTCTGATTTGTTCTCGGATCTGATTTGGAGTCATATAGCCAGCGCCAATCATTCCAAGACCTCCAGCATTCGAAACCTCAGCTACTAAGTTCGAAGTCGTTATTCCTCCCGCCATCGGAGCTTGAATGATTGGATACTCGATTTTTAAAAGCTCAGTCATTTTGTTTTTTAACATTGATAACACCTCATAGATAATATTTTCCTGGATATACTTACTCTTCCTATTTTTTAAGTGCAATGCAGTCTTGGCAAACAAATTTCCCTTCGTTTCTTAAATAGGCTTTGATTTCTGTAAAACCTTTACGTTTTGGATATTTCATTTTTACAAAAACCATTTCATCTTCCTTAATTTCTTTCTCACAAACCATGCATTTTGGTTTATCCCACAACATGTGCAAACGCCTCCTTTATTAACAAGGATTGTAATTACTGTTTAAATTTGTATATAACTATTTTATTAGTTTATTAGGATAACGGCAATACGAAAGACCTAAGACAATTCTCCTACCTTATAAAAAAATGGGCACCTGAAAATATATCTTCTCATAAACCAGTGTAACCATACTCATATGATATCGTCTACTTTATAAAGATAAGAATTGCAGCATACAATCTGGCAGTGGTCTTAACTCAATAATTTGTATTGTCATCAAGAAAGGATGATTGTTATGTTTCAATCAAAAAGGTTTATTTACATTCTAATCAGTTTTTTCGTGTTCCTGTTGTTTTTTACACCCAGAATGATTTCTCCAACGTCGAAACATGAGTCTGTATCTGCGGCACAGATGAAAATAGAGAAAAAACAAAAGGAAAAAGTCAAAATGACGGTTGAATATAAGGGTAAAATCCTTCGTGATCTGGAGACACACTATTACTTATTTTCAACTTCTAAGAAAGGAACCATTAACATTAGTTGGGGACCGGATACGCTTGGATCCGATTATATCATCACGGATAAAAACTGGTCAGCGATGTATGGAAATGGCGATGAATTGCTAGCAGGAGATTATATGTTAGTGATAACATCAAATCCAGCTGAATCACCAGAAGACCCTTCCCTGCTTTCCTATCATTTCATCCTAAAAGGGCTTACATTTAAGGAAGCACCTGATACTACACTCCCAAAACTAACCATTGAAAGTCCTGCCCAGCTTGTGACACACCTTCCTGTTGGTGAACACGATGTCACATTCAAAGGATACTCGGATGCCGATCGTCTAATTTTTACAGACGAGGAGACCACAGAACAGTTACCAAATTCATTTGAAAAGACTATTCATTTTGATGAATCTTCACCTAACTATCGTGCCTACCGGATTACCGCAACTAATGCAACAGGCAACAGCGTTAATCGATATTTTGAGTTTATTTATGATGGTGGAATTTCGGAATAAACTAGAAGGGTTCGTGATTTTGAATGGTAAAAGGTTACTATACAAGTGACCATAAACCCTTGTTGAGTAGCCTTATTACATTATTTATAAGGATGGTCACAATTTTTGGGCTTCATGAACCCTTCATGAGACCATTTTTTCGCAATAGCTAATGATTTTAGGCTTCATGAACCCTTCATGAAGCCACTTTTTAGAAATAACTGATGTTTTTGGGCTTCATGAACCCTTCATGAGACCACTTTTTAGAAATAATTGATGATTTTGGGCTTCATAAACCTTCTATGAAGCCACTTTTTCGAAGTAACTGATGATTTTGGGCTTCATGAACCCTTCATGAAGCCACTTTTTAGAAATAAATGATGTTTTTGGGCTTCATAAACCTTTCATGTGACCACTTTTTAGAAATAATTGATGATTTTGGGCTTCATGAACCCTTCATGAAGCCACTTTTTCGCAATAGCTAATGATTTTTGGCTTCATGAACCCTTCATGACCAAATCTATTATCCATGTCTGGTCCGATAGCAAAAATCCCTAGACGTATGTCTAGGGATAATGATTTATTTTATACTGCCCTGTATATCCGCCGTGGACCTTTCAAACGTAAATCCTTCATACCCATTCTCAGCAATTTCTGTACATTTTTGACGGTACGCACCGACGCCGCCTAAATAGATTAAGAATCTGCGAGTCTTACCAGGAATGTTGGCCCCGGTATACCAGGATTCTGTCTTCGTGAATAGTGTGGCTTCCGCCACTTCACGGCAATGCTTGCTCCATGCTTCTTCTGCTTCCACATTTGCTTCCACAGTTTCCAAGTTATTTGCAACCATGTATTCAATACAATCCGAGACCCATTCCACATGCTGCTCAATGGAAGCCGGCATATTACTGAAAACCGAAGGACTTTCAGGTCCGGTAATCATGAAGAAATTAGGGAAACCGGCATTGGCAACACCGAGGTAGGTTCGAGTATCTTCTCCCCCATTCCATTTTTCCTTCAATGACACACCATCTTTACCGCGGATGTCCATCTTTAACAATGGTCCTGTCATGCCGTCAAAGCCAGTAGCAAACACAATGGCATCGAGCTCGTATTCTCCTTCAGACGTACGGATCCCCGTCTCAGTAATTTCAGCAATTGGATTCTTCTTTACATCTACTAACGAAACATTATCTCGGTTAAACGTCTCGTAGTAATCAGTATCGATAATCGGCCGTTTTGTTCCGTAATAATACGATGGCATAAGCTTATCAGCAACGTCTGGTTTGGTAACAATGGAGCGAATTTTCGAACGGATAAATTCAGCCGCCAATTCGTTTGCCTCTGGATTAATGGTAATGTCATAGAAAGAGGTAAAAATACCTTGACCGCCAACCTCCCATGCCTCTTCAAACTTCGCCAACCGTTCCTCAGGGGTTACCTCAAGCGCTGATTTCGTAGGCACTTCTGCAGGTGCTCCTCCTGCAGATTCTCGTATTTGCTTCTTAATTTCGTGGAAGTTCTCTTTTGCCTCTCTGATATATTCTGCGTCATAAGGGTGATTTCTCGCAGGTGCACTATATTGCGGTGTCCGCTGGAAGACCGTGAGATGAGCTGACTCTGCAGCGATGACCGGAATCGCTTGAACGCCGCTCGAACCAGTTCCAACAATCCCCACCCGTTTGCCTGTAAAGTCAACCTTTGTATGCGGCCAATGCCCTGTGTGGTACCAATCTCCCTTATAGTTTTCTAAGCCATTAAATTTAGGTAGGTTTGATGCAGAAAGACATCCCACACCCGTAATAAAGTACTTTGCTGAAACACAAGTACCATCGTTTAGAGAAATCTGCCATCTCTTACTGTCTTCATCATAATGTGCTGCCTGTACCCGGGTCTCAAACTGAATGTCGGTTCTCAAATTGAATTTATCAGCAACAAAGTTAAGATATTTTAAGATCTCAGGCTGCTCGGGATACCGTGAAGACCATGTCCATTCACGATAAAGCTCCTCTGAAAAGGTATAATTATAGTAGATACTTTCCGAGTCACAGCGTGCCCCAGGATAACGATTCCAATACCAGGTACCGCCAACACCATCGGCGGCCTCATATACTCGAGTCGATAAACCAGCTTCACGTAAGCGATAAAGCATATACATACCTGAAAAGCCTGCACCAATTACAACTGCGTCAAAACTTGCAATTTGATTCGCTTCTTGTTTAGATGTCATTAGCATTTCCCTCCTAATATAAGGTTCAGATACAGCTTCTATCTTAATTAGACTCTACTTACCTCTTGATCTACCTTTGCTAAAAAGGTAGCAAATTTATCAATCGACCCTTTAATATCTACCGGGAAGACCGCCATATTCGTAAAGAAACCATGGATTAAGCCTTCCTCACGTGAAGTTTCCACATACACTCCGGCTTCCCGAAGCCGTTCTGCATAGGCCTCCCCTTCATCTCTTAATACATCATACTCTGCTGTCAGGACAAAAGCAGGCGGGAGATTACGTAAATCTTCAGCTAAAATAGGTGCGACAAGTACGTTCTTAGCGTCCTCGTCATTACGGATATAGTAATTGCCAAACCAAATCATAAGGTCTCTGTCTAAACCAAATCCTTCTTTAAACTCTTCATAGGAAGGGGAATCATAACTTAAGGCCGTAACAGGATAGATAAGTACTTGACCAGCAATGGCAGGTCCGTTTTCTTCTCGTGACTTTAAGGTCATGGCAGCAGCGAGATTGCCGCCCGCACTATCACCGCCTACGAAAACATTGGAAGCGTTTGCATTTAAAGCCGCAGCATTTTCACTTACCCATTGTAAAGCAGCATAGGAATCTTCAACCGGTACAGGGAACTTATATTCAGGTGCAAGTCGATAATCGACAGAGACGACAATCCTTTGGGTTTTATTTGCCAACATTCTGCAACTGGCATCAGCTGTAGCAATATCGCCTATTACCCATCCGCCGCCATGGTAATATACAAAAACCGGGAAAGGACCCTGCCCTTCCGGTGTATAAATTCTCACATTAATTTCTCCGTCTTGAACGGGTACAAGGCGATCTTCAATCTTTGCAAGTGGTGCTAGTTCTACCTCTACTGGAGGTGCCATCGCAAACATATCTCTTACTGTTTGTGGTTCTAATGAAGCGATTGGCGGCATTTGCTTAAATGCCTCTAGATAGAGTTGTGATTCTGGTTTTAAATTTGCCATTGTCATCTTCCCTTCGTTTTAAAAGTATTCATCTTTTTTTGTATAAGCATGGTAAGTACTATCTAAATAATAAAATATTTTGTATAATTTGAATATTCCCAATTTTATATCTACCCATTCCCCCAAAAGGAGATGATAATTTGGCTTCACAGTATACCTTGATGGACAAAGTTGTACAGCTGGAGGAAACTGCTAGTCATGAGGAGAAGTTGTATAAAATATTGGAATTATACATGTCAATCTACCCTGTACGGAATTCGTATTTATTCCGCTTCTCACCTTTAGGTTATTTGGGTGAAGGAATTATCATGTTAAACACCACTGGCATTGTCTACATAAACGATATCCGGGACAACATTCGTACTTTGCCTATCATTTACTCTGCAATCTTAGAAAGAAGAGCCAAGTATTGCTCAGGGATTGAATTTTTAAAACAAACAAGCAGCAAGTATATCCTTTCCGCCAACGTAAATTCAATGGCTGTAATCCCGATTTGCTTTGATAAAGTGGTGATCGGCTACATATGTACCACAGAATTTTCTAATCATGCTGTAATCGATGAACAGACACTTACTTCTCTTACTGATTACGGGAGAATAGTTGGAAAGTACATGGAAAAGACAAACACCTTGGACGAAACACCAAATTTAAGTAAAAGAGAATTAGAGGTAATGAGAAAGATTTCTTGGGGAGAAAGCATGAAGGAAATGGCTGATGCGATGGACATAAGTGAATTAACAGTAAAACAATATGTGAAGTCAGCAATCAAAAAGCTTGGTGCACATAATCGTTCTCATGCAGTAAGTGAACTTTTAAGAAGAGGTATTATTTCTTAAATAGAATGTAAACGCTTACTATCTATATTTGTTAATTAGATTACACATCATATATGTTTCTTTTTTCCTACTTTTCGTTATAATATAGATAGACATCATCATAAACTAAAAAGACCGAACATGGTGCAACATGTCGGTCCTGCAATAGACGGTCTCTCAATAGGATCGGCTAGTATGCGTATAAATAATCCACCCGAGGCTTCCAAACTCATGGGTGGGTTATTTTTTTTGATTAAACGTCAGAATGGCAATGACTAAACTAGTAAAACCAAACATAATCATGAACGTTTCAAAAATTGTCAAACAGCAGCACCCCCTTTCCATTGGGAGCATGCCGACACTATTGAGACACCTATTCTATGCCTTTCTAGTATATCATAAAACCACTTAAAATAAGAACGTATATTCGTATATTCTATAATAAAAACTAAAGCATACCTTTTAAATAAAAAAAGCTGTCTTTCGTTAAAAACGAAAAGACAACTATTTAAGAGGAGGATTTCGTGAACATGGTTGCAATCTGAACAACAATCAATGCGAAAATAGTTAAACTATGTAAGCAGATCGTCTAAAGCAAGTTTTAGTATCGGGAACGTGAATTCAAACCCATAGTCGATTAACCTTTGCGGTACTACATGCTGCCCCTCCAAAACGAGTGCACTTTTTTGCCCAAGGACCATTTTCATAGCGAAAGAAGGAACAGGCATCCAGTGTGGACGATGTAACACCGAGGCAATAGTCTTTCCAAAATCGTCCATCTGAACTGGTGATGGTGAAGTAACATTGACGGGTCCTCGCAAGTCTTCATTTACAAGGGCAAATACGATAGCGCGGACAACATCCAAAACATGAACCCAGGATACCCATTGTCCACCCGAACCTACTTTTCCGCCCACAAATAAACGGTATGGCAGTGCCATGAGTGGCAGTGCACCTTCCTCTTTACCGAGCACGACACCGAATCTCATAAAGACCGCGCGAACAGAATGTCCTTGTACTAAATTCGCTTTGTTTTCCCAATCATGTACTGTCTTCCCTAAGAAATCATAGGCTCTTTCCGACGAAGATTCCGTATAGACAGTTTTTATTGAGGCAGGATAAATGCCGATGGCACTTGCACTGACCAGAACTGAAGGTTTGTCGGGTAGCAAGGAGATGATTCTTAGTAACTCGTCTGTTGCAGTCATCCGACTTTCATAGATTTGTTTCTGATGGTTCTCACTCCATCTGCCATCGTTGATGGAAACACCAGCTAAGTTAATAAAGGCATCTGCATGTCTGATTTCCTTTTCTGGTTGAGCGCCTTCCTCTAGCCACTTTACAAATTGGACTTTCCCGGAAGATTCACGATTACCTCTTGTTAAAATCACAACAGAATGCCCTTCTGCTTGAAGCAAGTCTGTTAACTTTTTCCCGATAAAACCCGTACCGCCGGCAATAACAATCTTCATTTTATCTCCCCCAATTGGCCCGTCGTCCAGCAATCCTATTTTTAATGGAAACTATTATTATTGTATGATTACTCTATAGTTCCTTCTTGCATGTCACCATTATAAAGTTGATGGAAGGTTTATTTTCCATGTTCTTATTTGGTTCGTCCATTTCTGAAAACTCTACGAGCCCATATTTTTCAAAATCTCGTTTTATCGAGTCAGAATCATAAAAAAACATTTTCACGCCTTCCATGATCTCGAAATAATCTTTATCCAATTGTTTGCCCTTTCCAAACATTGGGGCATTTTTGGAAACAGTTGTAAAAATCATATAACCATTTGGTTTTAATTGATTGTAGCAATCCTTAATAAATTTCTCTCTCTCACGTGCATTCAATAAATGAAGAAGTGCATAGCAAAAGATGCCGTCATAAAGTTTATTGTCAAAAGGCATATCCGTTACCGAACCATGGAAAATATCAAAATCAAGCCAGTTCTGCCTCGCCAATTCGATTGCCGTTTTTGAAATCTCAATTCCTGTTACGTTAATTCCATTGTCGATAAACACCTTCGCATTTCTACCATATCCAATACCTGGTATCAGTATGTCCTTAACGTCCTTTTGAAGAAAGAAGTCCTTAGTCAAAATTGCGGAGTCAGAAGGTTCAAATCCCCACATCGTTTCTTTTTCGATAAAGCTTGATTCCCAGAACTCCATCAATATCGATCTCCTTTGGAATTAATATGAATATATGTATCATGATTAACGCTAATGTTAAACATTCCCCTATCCAGTTCTTCTAACTTATATCGGGGTGCTGCTACCTCATCTTTTATCTGCCAGCCTACAATTTATACCATTTAAGACCAAAAAAATTCGAACTTACTCTATAGGAACAATTTGAATTTAATAAAGCCCCAATAAACAAAAAAGCTGTTTATTAGGGCTTATTATTTTATGTTGCTTATGCATGGTTTTCTTCTGCAGCCATGGCCTCTGCTTTTGTTTTATGAACAGTTCCAAAAGGATGCTGAGGCGGTGCGTAAATGGAATAAAGTTTAAGTGGTTTATTCCCTGTATTGGTTACATTGTGCCATTTACCAGCAGGTACCATGATGGCAAAATCATCAGAAACTTGCGCTTGAAAAGATAAATTATCTTTGGAATTGCCCATTTGGACGATTCCATCACCGTCCTCAATCCGTAAGAATTGATCAATATCGGGATGCACCTCTAAACCAATATCTTCCCCAACGCCGATACTCATTAAAGTAACTTGCAGATGATTTCCGGTCCATAATGCAGTACGAAATGTACTATTTTGCTTAGAAGCCTCGTTGATATTAACCACATATGGCTCTTTTCCATAATCCTTCAATTGAATGGTTCTTACATCTATAACAGGGTGCCAATGTCGATATGGATTTGGATTTGAATATACAAACTCATCAGTATAATCCCAATTCATAGTCTGTCTTCCATAGTGATCTATTGGAACGTTTACATAATAAGGATTTTGATAAGGATAGGGATACATATAAGGAACATAGTTCATTTTGCACATTCCTTTCAAAGAATTATCCCGTTATCCTATTCCTTTTGAACAATGAATGTACCTAATCCTTCCCTAACAATCTACCGTACGATTCGAATTACAGCTCGTAATAAGTAGTCTTAAAAGGAACGATTTCGTTTTCTTCGATTACGCAAGAACGCTGGAATATCCTCAGATTCCTCTGATTCTTCTCGGTGTTCATCATATTCTATAACTTCTTCGAAATGGATAATGGGCTCGGGTTCTTGATATTGTATACGTTGCTCCCTCCTGTAGGAATGTCGCGTTTCCTCAATGACTGGCTGGGAAGGCTTATGTACCTCAGTTTCCTCTTTCTCAGTGAAACCTGTAGCAATGACCGTTACAATTATCTCATCAGTCAAATTTTCATTAATAACCGATCCAAAAATCATATTCAATTCTTCATTCGAAGCAGAGGCAACGATTTCGGCTGCTTCCTGTACTTCAAAAAGACTTAAATTGTTACCGCCAGTAATATTCATGATCACACCATGTGCACCATTAATGGAGGTTTCCAATAGCGGACTATTTAATGCCTTTTCCGCAGCTTCCGTTGCACGATTTCTACCTTCCGCAATGCCAATTCCCATGAGAGCAGTACCTTTATGGGACATGACTGTTTTCACGTCAGCAAAATCAAGATTAATTAAACCAGGCACAGCAATTAAATCAGAAATCCCTTGAACACCCTGGCGAAGAACATTATCCGCTTCCCTGAAAGCTTCAATCATCGGCGTTTTTTTATCTACAATCTCCAATAGGCGATCATTTGGAATAATAATTAACGTATCTACAGCTTCCCTCATCGCACTAATTCCACTTTCTGCATTTACAGCTCGCTTGTGCCCTTCGAATTTGAAAGGACGCGTGACAACACCAATCGTTAATGCACCAAGCTTCCGGGCAATTCTCGCAATTTCAGGTGCTGCACCTGTTCCTGTCCCACCGCCCATTCCAGCGGTAACGAAGACCATGTCGGCACCCTTTAACACTTCTTCGATGTGGTGTTTACTTTCTTCCACAGCTTTTCTTCCTATTTCTGGATTAGCCCCGGCTCCTAAACCTCTGGTTAAATTGGACCCGATTTGCATTTTAATGGCTGCACTCGATTGCTTTATTGCTTGTGCATCCGTATTAACGGCGATAAATTCTACCCCAACAACTCCATCCTCAATCATTCGGTTTACGGCATTATTACCCCCGCCGCCTACACCGATTACTTTAATTGTGGCTAATTGGTCCATACTTGTATCAAATTCTAACATGGTTATTCCTCCCGTTACATGAAATCCTACTATTACACTATTCGCTATTATTCGGTAGTCATTCTATTATTCGATTAAGTAGAGTTACTTTTTACCCCTAAGTAAATTACTAGAAAAATAATATAGTTTTTAGTCTACGGAACATTAAATTTATTGTCTAGTTAAGGGTTACCTATTATTTCGAGAGGTGATATGGGAAAAAGCACACCCTTCTTTAAGGTGAAAAGCAGTCATATTTTTCCTTTTTGGGGGAGTAAGGTCCTGTTTGTTTTGAGGGTATTTCTAATGTTAAAGGCAGTTAACAGTCTGGTTACAAATTGGTTAATATCCTTTGGTTCGACAAATTTTGAAAAAGTCCCCTGTTATGATGGCTTTATATCTTAGAAGAAGGAAGAATAGGAGGAAACATGGCGGAAATATTGCTTTACCTGGGTACATATGTCACCGTTACTCTTGCTGTTGGCTGGTTGATTACAATCGGGTTTGATCTTTTTCTAAAATAAATTGAAATTTTACAAACACCTGCTTTCCTTTGTAAACTAGAACATTAAAAAAACTCATTTGCAATGATCAATTGCAAATGAGTTCTCCTTAGCATTGTTTAACTACTGCTCAAGCACTTGATAAACTGCCATCATATCTGGTTTATTCAACTCACGAATACGATTAAAAATAGGGATATCTGCCACAGCCTCAGTAACTAGGCTTCCTGACACAACATCACTTACTTTACCAGTAAGCCATGTTTGTACCTCAATGCCCTCGACCATTTCCTTCCGCCCTTCATCGTTAATGCCGCTCGCATGACAACTCACACATGGTACCGATAATTTATGTACGCCTTCATGGAGGTTATCTTCTGAAATAACCTTTTTCCCATTACAGAAAGGACATGGATGAGCCGCTTTTATCTTATTAATTAAGGTAACAATTTTCTTGTAGGCGAAAACTTCATAAACATACGTTAGTTTTTTGTATTTTCCATTGGTAAAATATTTATCAATAATCGCTTCTCTTGTTTCAGTAATATTGTCAAAATCACAGATAGTCACTAGATTTTTACTGCTTATGTTTTCGATATTGCCTTTTATATTGCCCCAAAATGGTAAGGCATTTTGCAACACCACTTCATAGCCAACAAAGCTTGTGAGTTCAAGTTCAAACATCTTCAAACTTACCTGTGTTTCCCGGGGCAATAAGGATACATCTTCTGTGAGTACCATATCGCCGCCTACAATACTTTTTAGTTTTTCAAGTTCCGGTAAGTTGCCTACTGTTTCGATGACCTGATCAAGTGGCATTTGGATAATCTCTCGAATATCACGATCACCAAAATGAAGTTTTTTATGGTGGTTTAACACGGTTCCTTTGCAGACCGGACAAGTGATCATTTCTTTTGATTCTTTCATTTGCTCTTTAATAATCGATTTCGAAATGAACATATAACGCCCCAGGATCATATTAAAGCCTTCCCATGTTCTCTGTGCCTTACCTGCTTTATCGTAAAATGACTTTTCCCAATACCCATATAAAAAGGTATGCTTTTCTGCTTCTGTCATCTCATTGTAGCTTTTACTAATATCTTGACCAAGTTCATTCTTGATCTCATCAAAAAGGAATTGCAATTTTGGATATTGGTACCATTTTAATACCTCCATCACATCGGGATATAAAAGCCCATCCCAAAATGGTACGGTTTTGTCTTGTACGACCACATCGAAATCGAACTTTTCAATGACACGCCGGCCTGAGCAGCATGGACAGTGATTGTCTTGCAGATAGAAATCGAAGCTTCGTGTATCTTTATTTGTCTGATGAGACGCCACAATATGATTAATCAGACCGCCAATTTCATAGAGAAAACTATATTGACTATACAAATGTCGTTCTAGATCAATGGCGATAACAGGTGCGATTGTTTCAGATTCGTATTCCCCATAGATCAAACGAGCCATAGATGACAAGCTTTTTAAAATGCCGCCTTTATAGATGTTTTCAGCATTTTTAAAATAGGCGATTTGATTTTCTTGTTGATAGCGAATGCCACTTTGCAACCCAAGCGTTGAAGAAATTTGAATGGGCGTATCGTTATCTTCACGCTTATTATGACGAACATAATCTTCATGACTTAGAACATCTAAATGTGTGACAGGTTCAATCTGTCTTTTACCAAAATCAACGATATAATCTGAGCTTTCAAGCATATAGGCATTGTGTTCAATCATGATGATGGAGACAGACTCGTCTTGAAGAATGACTCTAACACTATCAATAAATTGATTTAAGATATTTTGTGACAACCCTTTTGAAGGTTCGTCAAAAATAAACAGCGTATGAGGGTTCCTTGTATTAGCAAACAGCTCAGATACTAAATGAACACACTGAAACTCACCCGTTGATAAAGTTTGGGTCTTTCGTTCTAACGTCAAATAACCGAGGCCAAGTTTAATCAATAAACTCAAACGTTTATGTGCGATGTCTTCATTTGGTAGTTCTTCAATAATATCTTCAATCGAACGCTGAAAAATATCATCAATGTCATCAGTATATTTGGTGAGTTTTCTTTTTATATCAAGAAAAGTAGCGACCGTAGAGCGACTGGTGATTGATTGGTTTCGATCCTGCCCAACGATCACCAGCTTGTCTTTTGGATAACGCTTCAAAAAATCTTTAGCGATACACTCATTAACCAACGTGGATTTACCGCTGCCAGACTCACCTGTAAAAGTGACAAGTCTATTTTTAGGAATTTCAATCTCAGCCATTTGTATATTACGGCAGTATAGGTCCCGAAATTGATAGTATTCTGTTGGAGGTGCAGGATTTCGTTCCCAAATGACTGGCTTTGGGCGTGGTGATTCGTCGACAAGTTTACCACCATATTTCCCGCTTCCAGGTCCAAAGAACAATTGATCGTCCGTTGCATCGAGTACGGTGTCTGAATGATCGATGAGCCAAATTTGATTTTTAAAGCCTAACTTTCGAATCTGTTCTAAAATTTTCAGTAGTGTTTGATGATCAAGACCTACGGAAATTTCATCGATAATAATCACGGTATTTTCACTTGCAGCCATGAATTCTGCTAGGTAAAGCCGAGTTAATTCTCCCCCAGATAAGGTCCCCATGATTCGGTTCAAGGTTAAGTAACCGATATTCATATTGATAATGTTTTGAAGTATATGTAGCTTACCTTCACTGATATGTAATTCTTCTGCTAGAGAATATATAGCTTCAATGCTTAAGTTGTTTGAATCGGAAATACTATGTGGCTGACCAAATAATTCAAGCTTGTACTGCTCAACTTCCTGGCTATAGCGCCTGCCTTTACACTTTGGACATTCAACATTTTTGGTGGTCCCGCGACCTTTACAATCTGGACACCAGCCTAATGCATTATTAAAGGAAAAAACCTCTGGGGAAAGATGATGTTTATCCGCAAAGCATTCCCTTATCTCTCTAAAGACTCCTGTATGCGTTCCAATGGTCGAACGTGGATTGGATGATATCGATGATTTTCCGAGAAAAAGGACCAACGGCATGTCTTCCATTTTAATTGCACTGAAATTTGTTTCCATGATATTGGAAAAAAGATACTGATATTCAGCCTTTGGTAACAGGGAAACAAGACGCTTCTTGGATTCTTCACCGATGGTTTGACAGAATGTGGTTTTACCTGAACCAGACAATCCCGCAATTCCTAGTGATTGGTCTACTGGTATGGAGGCATCTAATTTGTTGATATTGTTGGCAATTAATGTATTAATTTTCAATGGATATCCTCTCCACTCTCGAATTTCAACATTAATAATAGCACAACTACAAGTTAATACGTTAGTTATAGTAAAAACGTTTACAAATTCTCATAATTAAAAGCCAAAAGGCACCTGAGTACGCCTTTTGGCTGTCATATTTAACAAGGTTTTATTTTTTTTAATTAAACTGCTTGTTTCATAGATTTTGTAGGATTTACGGAAATGTTTTTAAATTGAGATTCTAATTGAGCTAAGTCAGCTTGATCTTTCTCCTTAAGTCGATCAAAAATAACAACGCAAATATAATAAGAACCAATAAAATAACTAATACAAATCAACCAAGTTAGAAACATGTCATTTCCCCCTTTGTTATCTTCTTAATGTTATTTTAAGGGATTTTCCCACCATCTGATGTGATATACATCACGAAAAATAAGATTAAATAGATCTTTTTTGATTAGATGTTTCAACTATTTAACAGTCTAATTACAAATAGTTAACTATCCCTTGGTTCGACAAATTCTTAATTATCACTTGGTATAATACCTTATATACATAATTCTTAATTAATCATAAATTTAATCAATATTAATAGAGGAGGCATTGTTATGACGGAAATCTATTCCCCTAGTCATGTGCAAGTATTACTTGGCATTGATAGCAATACATTACGAAAGTATGCCACTCTATTAGAAGGACATGGGTATCCTATTCACCGTAATAGCAGAGGACATCGGGGGTATTTCGAAAAGGATATTATCACACTACGTAAATTCATAGAATTCATCAACCAAGAAGGAATGACGCTGGAACTTTCAGCACAAGCGATTATGACAGGGATAGCTGAAGCGAAAATAACAGTCGAGGTTACGGAAGCAGAACCAGTACAACTTATGCCTGACCAGATAATGACGCAAAATGGTGATTTAGATGAAATATCGGAACGGATCGAAAATTTAGAGCGCATCAACATGGATTTGCTCACACTCCTAAAGGAGAAAGCCGTACGGGAAGCATATCTAGAAGATAAGATAAACAAAATCTTAAAGTATGTGGAACGAACCGAGCAACTGTTGGAGGAGCGTAGTAATTTCATGTTAGAGGAAACTAGAAACCAGATTGCAGCTGCACAGCAAAAGAAATGGTGGCAGTGGTGGAAATAAAAAAACGTCTTTCTTTTTATGGAATGGGATCCTTTGAGGTGCTTTTCTTAAAATACGTGCCGAAATCACAGTCGTATTGGAATTAAAAACACCTTAGTTGTTTTGCACCAAAATAAGGTTCTATTAGATTTTTGATAAAAAAGTCACTCTCTTTTTGTTAAGATGTCTTGTCCTTAATCGATTAACCAGCAAGAGTAAAATAAGCGGAGAATTTCCGGTTAAATGCTAAATGGAGCTAGTTTCGGGGTAAATAAGCGGAGGTTTTCGATTAAGTCCATATAATTGTGTAAAAAGAAAATGAGTCAAATTAATTCCTCATGGCTACAATGTTAACGGCTAAGAAAACAATGTGGAGGAATTAATTATGACTCAAGTACAGTTTAACCTAAATATCGATGATTTAAAAGATTCTGTTATGAACTCTAATATAGACGCTGTCATCAAAGCGTCTATCGTCTTGGTATTGAATTCTTTTATGGATAAAGAACGTGATGAGTTCTTGCAAGCCGGATCCTATGAACGTTCTATTTCACGACGTGACTACCGTAATGGATACTATGATCGTGATTTATTAATTAGCATTGGGAAAATTACTCTTCGAGTACCACGTACTCGTAGTGGAGACTTTTCGACTACTGTGTTTGAACAATATGCTCGTTGTGACCAAGCCCTCGTATTAGCCATGCTTGAAATGGTTGTAAATGGGGTCTCCACAAGAAAAGTTTCAAAGATCATGGAACAACTCTGTGGGCAAAAGGTTTCTAAATCATTTGTATCTACACTTACAGAAAAGCTAGATCCTATAGTGAATCAATGGGCAAGTCGACCTCTGAATACGATGTACTACCCTTATATCTTTGCAGATGCCATGTATATCAAAGTAAGAGAACATAATCGTGTTGTATCTAAAGCTGTTTATATCGCAACGGCCGTTGACCAAAACAATAGACGTGAAATTCTAGGCTTAAGAGTAGACCATGGGGAGAGCACTGAAGCCTGGCAACGATTTTTCCAGCACCTAAAGTCAAGAGGACTACAATCACCTAAGCTAATTATTTCAGACGCACACAAGGGGTTAAAGTCTGCCATTGGTATAGAGTTTGTTGGATCCTCTTGGCAACGGTGCACGGTGCATTACAAAAAGAATATCATTACGCATATGCCAAAAAAAGGCATGGACGAAGTGAAAATGGGTTTAAAAAGAATATTTGAGGTAGCGTCGGTTGAAGAGGCAAGAAAATATAAAAATGAGTTCATTGAGCAATTTGGAGATAATCCAAAACTAGAAAAAGCTATAGAGATATTAGAAGAAGGCTTCGAAGATGCCATTCAATATCTAAATGAGAAACCAAAATACCATAAGCATATTCGAAGTACAAACTCGTTAGAAAGAATCAATGAGGAAGTTCGTAGAAGAGAGAAGGTAATTAGAATATTTCCTAATACACAATCCGCATTCCGATTAATTGGTGCGGTCTTAATGGACTATGCAGAGGAAGTAGGAAGAAGAATTATTCAGGACCAAGAAGAAAAGAAATAGTAACCGCGAAGCGCGAATTTTTGGTGTACTGGAAGGGGGGTACCCCCCTTCCAGTACACCAAAAATAAATAAGCTGCTTAACATTGTTCTTCATAGGAATGAATTTACACATAATAATGGGCTTGACTAGGTTTTCCGCTTAATCAAAGAAAAATCTCCCATTTTCGTATTTTTCGAATCAATAGGCGGAATCTCTCCGTCTATAAAAGCTTTTTTTAATACTAATTACTCATTAAGCGGAATTTCTCCTCCTATTTATCTGCACAGGTGCTTACCTTAATAATATTTCTTAGAAGGCTAAAAGACGTATGACTTTTCATACGTCAATTCGGTGTCTTTTAATAAGAATGCACCAGAAAACGGAACCCTTTATCATTTTATGGAATGTCGTTTTCTAGCTCCCTTGAATTCTTTAATCTTTGCAATCTATTGGCCTTATGTTGTTCAAAATCCCATCCTTTTAAAAACTTTTTTGTGGATGTATAACCAGAATTATAGAGAAAATTGATCTCTTCCTCACTAAGAACAAAATCAGTTGCATTAATGCTGCCTGTCGGAATTTTTATTGTGCGCTCTAGTGTATCTTCGTTCATATGTCGTAAATCATGGGCTTGCAGCATCGTTCTAAAAATATTTTTAAAAAGATGCAGCGGTGTTGGTATTACTGGATCTATACTAACTTTATTTTTTACAAAACGGAAACCGAACGTGGGAAACCGAGGGTTTGGCGTATCAAAAATCCAAATTGGGAAGTTACTTAGCAAACCGCCATCTAAAATGTAAGAATTGTTACGATCTTTCGATTTCCAAATAACCGGACGGAAGAAAAATGGAATCGATGCACTCATCATGACGGCGGTTGAAACCCTTAAATCCGTAGGGGTCATTCCATAGCGCTCTAAATCATCTGGCAAAATAAGCATTTGGCCGTTCGATACATCAGAAGCAATGATCTTTAACTTTCCATCTGGAAGATCTGCAAATGTGTTAATCCCTTTTTTTAACAGAAGTGAATCGATCCAGGCTTCTAAATAATCATTTTTATATATACCGAGATTAAACATCAGTTCAAGTAAACTGCCGATAATGGGAATTCGGTTCATAAGTGACCTGCCTCGAAGCTTAGAAAAATCCAGTTCACTCAAATGCTTTCTAATTTCATAGCTTTTATAGCCGCTTGCCAAAAGTGCAGCGATTACAGCTCCAGCTGAGGTTCCAGCTATTCTTTGCCATTCAACCTTTTCCTCTTCCATGGCTTGAATGGCTCCGACAAAAGCAATTCCCCTTGCTCCACCGCCTTCGAAAACAGCATCTGCTCTCAACTATATACACCTCTCGCTCTCCGACATAAGTTTAAAATGCTATTTACGGAGAAAAATATCATTATATATTCGTTAGTTTACCATGTACGAGGTCTTTATCTAGTTCACGTACCTGATCATATGAATGTAACAATTGTTCAGGTACCAATGTTCTCCCATACACCCATGCATTCGTTTCTATTTCCATCTTAAGCTTTGCGATTTCGTAGTCTTCACCATACTTTAAGGTTCTCAAATCATGTTTGTTTTTCTTAAAATCTAAATAATATCCAATTACATGATAAAGTATAACTTTAACAACATTTTCATCTGTATCTTTAATTCTAATTTTATTAATATAACCATTAACCTGAAGGTAATTAAATTTAATCGTGTTTGTCGAAACGTTATAACTCATGGGTACAGTTAGTTTATTGTTAATTTCATAGTTAAGATCTAATTTGTGCTGCTCTAAAGTTTCTTCAATAATTTTCTCGATATTTCTAATATAAAGCATTACGCTGACACTTCCCTTTAACTGACAATATACGTTTTCTATTATTTTTATACTCTTCCATTTTACAAATATAAAGTAAAACTATAAAGCTATAATGACAACAATTATTAATCACATCATAAAACAAATCTAGATACCTATATAATCACTGACCAATTGAGGAAAAATCCCTATGCAAAAAAAGAGTACTACACCTCAGATGAACATTGATTCTCCATCTGTGCGGGACACTTTTTGGTCCAATTCATACTATTTTAAAACCATTTAATGTTACCTTTAAATATTAATAATAATGAGATGAGTAATAAACACAATCCTGAAATACGATACCAATCAATCGGTATTCGCTGATTCGTGAGAATACCAAAATGATCAAGGGTAACACTGATAATTAACTGTCCAAGAATGACTGCTGTGATGGCTGAAGCGACTCCAATTTTCGGTACGATAGCTACCATAATTGATACATATGCAACTCCGAGCGCTCCACCCAGCAGCTGCCACTTCGGAACATTGGTTACATTTAAAATGTTCCCTTTACCCGCAAAGATAACGAGTAATAAAAGAATAATCGTTCCGATAAAAAACGAAACAAAAGAAGCCTCTATTACCCCAATTCTTTTTCCCAAAACACCATTTATCCCTGCCTGTAACCCAATACAAGTCCCGCCAATAATGGCTAATAATAAATAAAAAAACATATACATGAGTGATTCCACCTAACCCCTTAGGCAAGACCAAAGGGACAATTAATATTAATTAGTATGCTTTTAGCTGACTGACTAATACATTATCTGAAATGGTGGTGTTTAAAATAGGATGTAATTGATACAAAATAAACTAAAAGCGCTTGGGGTGGGCAAATGAATATTACATTTATATGGGAATCCATCAGTTTACTTTTTATTAGCACCATACTCCTTAGGATTGCTGGTAAAAAATCAGTTGCCCAAATGTCAAGCCTCGAGGTTGTCATTACCTTGGCAATCGGAACCACTATGGGACATGCGATTAAAGAAAATAAATTCTGGCAAATAGTAGTGATATTAACTATTTTTGTACTTTATTTAATTTTCGTCCAATTCCTTCAACTAAAGTCAAACATCCTAGATCGTTATATAACGGGTAATGCAACAATAGTTATCCGAAATGGTAAAATCATCGTCGAGGGTTTAAAAAAACTACGAATGACTTCGGATCAACTAGAAATGAAATTGCGGCAAAAAGGCATTGCTTATATTAGTGATGTAAAAACCGCCACAATTGAATCAGATGGCGGTTTAGGTTATGAGCTAATGGAACATACCCAGCCAGTGACGCGTAAAGAATTAGTAGAAATGATTGAGGAATATCGAAATGAAAATTTACAAACAATCGCAGAAAATAAACAAGGTAATTTATTCAATAAAATACCTGATATTAAATAACACCAAAAGTGATGTCACATAAACGCACTAAAAATCTCCGTTTTTGTATAATGGGGGATCGAAGACCATTACTTCTGTGAAAAAAACACTGGAGCATTATCAACATTTTTCAGCCATACCTGTTCTTTATCATTTAAAGCATCCTTTACCCATACATCCCCTTTAAGTTCCCTGCCCTTTTTGCGTAACCAAGTAATACGAGACCCAACAACCTGTGGATCGACATCCAGTTCATACTTCTTTGGAAAAGTAATTTGTGGTTGTATGCACATCGGGGACTACGATAGTGAACATGTAACTTTTTCAAAAATGGATGATTTCTGTGCTGCCAATCACCTGACGCGAATAGACAAAAGACATCGGGAAATCTACATAAGTGATCCAAGAAAGTCGGATTCTACAAAATTAAAAACAGTACTTAGATATAAGGTAAAATAACGCTTGGATATAGAGTATCCAAGCGTTTTCCATTAATGAATTAACCTAAAAAGTTTTTCAAGCCCATCCAACAGCCTTGGAGACGGCCGGCAGTATAGTTCTTCTTCAAGGATAAGGATCCTGCTATCATCAACATACCCCAGCGTTTCATAACCTGGACGTTTGGTAACATTGTTTTTCTGAACTTTTTCCTTTCTTACACCTACCCAAGCAAGGCAAATATAATCAGGTTTTCTTCTCAGGACGTCCTCCCAATCTGTCTGAACGCTGGCTAATTCTACGTCACAAAAGGCATTGATAGCACCCGCTGCTTCAGAAATTTCGGTAAGCCAATTGATTTTCCCAGGAGTAAAGATTGGTTTTGGCCACCACTCCCAATAAAGAGAAGGCTTTTTGTTTGTGTTTAATCCCTGTTGTTTGACGGCATTAAGCCTATTACGAAACTCCTTTGCTGCTGCCTTGCCGCGTTCGTGCTGATTCAGAGCCTCAGCAGTTTTGATTAAATCCTCTTCAATATCCGTCAATGATTGGGGATTTAAAACGATGTGAGGGATACCGCGCTCTACTAACGCTTCAACATTCTTTTCCATCCCAGGAACACTTAACGAAGCAAGAACGAGGTCTGGCTTCAGTTCTTCAACAAGATCCATATTTATCGATAAATCAGGTCCCAGTTTTGGCAGATTGGCAATAGACGCGGGCCAATCTGAATAATCATCCACTCCCACTAAAAGATGAGACAAACCTAAGTATTCCATTATTTCCGTATTACTTGGGCACAATGATATAACTCTCAAAATCTCTCCCTCCCTTTCCCTTATGGTAACTCAGATAAAAACAAACAACCAGCATATTTCAGCTGGTTGTTTGTTTAACAGTATGGACTAAAGTGGTTAAAAACTGGTGTATTAATTGAAGGGCCTTATGTATGGAAATATTTTCAGTATATCCATTTACGTAATTTAAGGCAAAGTTCAAATCCCATAAACCATCATCATGACTAAACACTAAGTCAAACTTTGCATCATCACCATGTA